>JBKDAN010000077.1:0-56775 GCA_046316615.1 Phycisphaerae bacterium | reverse complement strand
GACCAGACCCAACATGGCGATGGTGCTGCGAATCATGTCTTCTCTTCCTTCCGTTCTTCGCGTGTGTGGTGTGGGCCGTGGTGAGCGGCTCACGACTGGAACATGCCACAGGCCAGGCGGAATGCCAGTGACTTGAGCGGAGAACGCGGAATGAGGACGTAGGGGCGGCGTTACAGACGGCATAGACCGCAGGCTGATGGTGCTACGACGACGCGACAGCACCACGCAATGGGTGAATCTCATGCGACATTGCGGCGAGCAGGATGAGTGTCCGATGATGCCATCGTGCGTCTCATGATGATGGGACGCACGGGGAGTCGCTTCATGGCATTGCAAGAGACGCAGATGAAGAAGACAGGGAATGGCGTGGCACATGTGCTTGCAGCGGGGGCTGCTTGCGCGGGTGCCGTTGTGGCGTGCGCAGGGGCGGCGACCGCACTGATGCACCTGGCGGGTGCACACAGTGCGGGCGTCGGGACGGCACTGATGCTGTGCGGCGCGGCGGCGCTTGGCGGCGGGGCGTATGTGTTTGCGCAAAGTCGCGCGAAGCGATTGGCGGACGATCTGGCAGCGACACATCGCAAGAACGAAGAGCTTGAGAAGGCACTGGGTTCTCGCACGAAACTGATGGATGCGACGAGCCATGATCTGCGAACGCCCTTGCAGGCGATTCTCGGCTTTGCGGACGTATTGCGGGATGCAGATGCCAACGCGCAGACTCGCGAGCAGAGCGTGGATGCGATGACGCGCAATGCGCGACGGCTGCTGAGCACGATCGACCAGATTCATGAAATCACGTCGCTCTCCGCCGGCACATGGACGACAAAGACGGGAAGCCTGCGCGGCTGTCTGCAGCAGGCGGTTTCGCAGATCACGCACGAGAGTGACCGGAAAGTCGATCTGCGTGTGGCCTGCGTCAATGACATTCCGAATGCAAGCGGCGAGAGCGTGTTCGCGATGATGTGCGGCGTGGCACATGCCTTGCGTCACGCGGCTGAACAGGCCAGTGATGGCAAGGTGCTGGTGACGCTGACGCACGTGCCGGAACGGCAACTTGTGTCAATGACCATTGAGCACAAGGGACAGACCGCATCGCATGCGATCGTTGATCTGCTGTTGCAGCATGATGACGCGATGCGGTTCCTGTCAGAACGGCCGGCGGGCAGCGGCTGCCTGGGCCTGGCACTGGCGAAGCGACACCTTCGCGCACACGGCGGCAGCATAATCGCGAAGCTGCGTGATGACGGCTCGACGATCATCATCGACTTTCCGGCAAGCGCGAGTGCGCAAGCCGGCACGTTCAGTGATGTGCCGATTGAGGAGCGGCGCGCCCAAGGCACGATCAACACGCGTGAGGTGCGCGTGCTCGTGGTGGATGACGCAGAAGACACACTGCGGCTGGTGAAGCATCACCTGCTCAAGGCGGGCTATCGCGTCGAAACCTGCCCCACCGGGCGTGAAGGTCTGGAGCGAGCGCTGGCAGCCCAGAAGGCGGCGGATCCGTTCGCAGTGATGCTGCTGGATATGAACCTGCCCGACATGGACGGCGCGAGTGTGGCGACGATGCTGCGGCAGGAGGGATATCGCGGCACCATCGTCGCATTCACCGCGACTGCAGTTGCAGAATCGCTGGATGCGTATGTGAAGGCTGGCTGTGATTCGTGGCTTACCAAGCCGATTGACCGCGCGAAGCTGCTGGAAGCGGTGACACGTACTGCGGTTCATGACGCGGAGCGGCGATTGGCGGCGTGAGGCAAGTCACTCGTACAGCTTGTCGTTGTGTTCGATCCAGCCGCCGGGCTCACGGCGTTTGAATTTGGGCGCGTGCGTGAAGTGCACAGTGCCGCCCTTTTCTGTGTACTCGTACTCACCCCGGAAGCGGATGGTGTCGCCTTCTTCCACGGGGACGCGTGCGCTCACGTCGAATGCGTGGGCGATCAAAATCTCGATGCCGCTGGGCACGCGGACGATCCATCGCTGGTGCTTGCTGCTGCCATCGCTGTCGTCGTTGTCGTCGGGAAGGATCTTCTTGATCACGCCTTCGGCTTCGACCCAGGTGTCGCTTTGCTGTTTCTTGAACAGGTCGGCGATGCCGCCGTCGGTGGCGGGTTTGTCGGTTGGCTTGCTGGCAGGCTTGCTCGCCGGTTGAGCGACCGGCTTTGCCGCTTCTGCACGTTGGGGCTCGCTACCGCGGGATGAGGGAGTCTCTGCGGGGTGAGAGCTTGATTGCTGCGTGCTGCTTGCGGTACTGGAGCTCTGCGGCAGGACACCCTTCTGCTGAAGGAACCAGACAACGCCTGCGCCGATGACCAGCAGCACCGTGATCCACAGCGGGCGCTTACCACGAGGGCCTGATCGTTTTTTGTCGGCGGCGATTGCGGCGGCGTTCACACTCATGCGCGATGATACGTGCGGCGGCGGCGCATGAAGCCTGTTGCACCGAGCATCGTGAGGGCAACCGCGCCGGGGGCGGGCACGCTGACAACCTCGAGCGTGAAGTTGTCATAGTCAGCGGTGATGCTGTAGGGCGAGCCGCCGTTGCTGTTGGCGGATGCGAAGCCGAAGCGGATTGGTGCGCCGGTAGCGGAGAAATCGAGCGGGGTGGTGCTCCCCGAGATTTGGATGAAGTCGGTGGCCAGCAGGCCTGAGGCACTGAGCGTGACCCAGTTGCCAGTGCTGGTGGAGATGCCGAGCCCGGCGACGTAGATGTTGGTGCCTTGCTTGGCCTGGGCGTAGACGCCTTGGCCTTGGCCGGTGAAGGTGCCGGTCACGAAGCGAGCATCGATGCTGATGTTGATGCTTTGGACCGCGCCTTGTGCGCTGGCGACGTATCGCGTTGCGTTGGTCGTGCCGAAGCGATGGATGGCGTAGGTGGCATCGCCCACGGCATTGCCGGTGGTGATGCTGACACGACGGGCTGAGCCGGGGTTGCCGGAGGCGGCGGACTGGCTGGCGTTTGCACTGCCACCCGTGCCGACGATGACGGTTTCGAATCCCCAGTCGGCGTTGTTGAATGTGCCGTCGCTGTAAACAACGTTGGCGAGCGTGGTGGCGGAAAGGGCGCAGAGCGCCATTGCGGCGATGGTGGTGCGAAGCATGAGTCTCTCCTCGTGCGAGCATCATACTTGCCGGAGAGAGATGCGCCAAGCGGATTGCGTTAAAGCTGAGAACGGGCGGCTTGCACTTCGCGCGATTGGGTGGGGATTCGGCGGGTGCGGGCGCGTTAGCGGGCGTGTCAAGCGGTGGCTTCGGCGAAGGCTTGCACCACAAAGCCATCGGCGAGGCGGACGACGCGGTTGGCGCGACTGGCGGTCGCGGTGTCGTGCGTCACGATGATCATCGTGTAGCGATGATCGGCGCGAAGCTTGTCGAGCATGTCGAGGATGGCTGCGCCGGTGTTGCGGTCGAGGTTGCCGGTGGGTTCGTCGGCGAGGAGCAATCGCGGTTTGTTGATGAGAGCTCGCGCGATTGCGGTGCGCTGGCGTTCGCCGCCTGAGAGCTCGGTGGGCTTGTGTGTGAGGCGGTGCGCGAGGCCGACTTGATCTAGCAGTTGTTTGGCCCACGCGGTGCGGTCACTCACATTGGTTGTGTAGCTTGCACCGTCGCGGATCATGGCGCCGATGAGAACATTTTCGAGGACGGTGAGTTCGGGCAAGAGGTGGTAGAACTGGAAGACGAAGCCGACGTCGTGGCTGCGATAGTGGTTGATCTCAGCGCCGGAAAAGCGCGTCACGTCGCGGCCATCGAAGGAGAGCTGCGGCGTGGGGTTGGCATCGGCGCGATCGAGGCCGCCCAGGATGTGGAGGAGCGTGCTCTTGCCGCTGCCGCTGCTGCCCAGGACGGCAACGCATTCACCCTCGGCGACGGAGATGGAGACACCCTTGAGGACGGGGACGGGGACTTTGCCGAGGGTGTAGGTTTTGTGGATGTTGGAAGCGGTGAGGAGCATGGGGTGCGTTCCTAACGATCACTCGAAGCGCAGGGCCTTGACGGGATCCATGCGGGCGGCGCGAATGGCGGGAATGGCGGCGCCGATGACGCTGCAAAGAATGCCGGCGATGATGACGGCGATGAGTTTGGTGTTGTCGAGGCGAGTGGGGATCTCGGTGAAGTAGTAGACCTCGGGGTTCCAGATTTCGAGGCCGAACGCGCGACCGAGGAACTCGTGGATGGCGTTGATGTTTTTGACGATGAGGATCGCGAGCGTGGCGCCGAGTGCACTACCGACGATGCCGATGGCAAGACCATAACCGATCCAGACGCCTGCGACGCCGGGCTTGCTCGCACCGAGGGCTCGCATGATGCCGATGTCTTTGGTCTTCTCTGCGATCATGGACCAGAAGATGGCGAAGATGAGAAAGATGGCGACGATACAGAGGAAGGAGAAGAGAAACAGCAACAAGCCTGTTTCCTTTTGCACCGCGTTGATCATGGTGCGGTTCTGATCTTCCCACGTGTTGATGCTGATGGTGAATTCGTCGGGCACGTCGCCTTTGCGGGCGGCGGCGAATTCGCGATAGATCTCGAAGATGCGATCCTTGAGCGGATCGGAGGCACCGAGCTCGCCAAGATCACCTTTACCGCGAACGAGCACGCTGGTGACGCGGGCGGGTTCGTCGATGAGCTTGGTTTGGGCGCCGCCGATAAAGCCCTCGTCCTCTTCGTCAGCGCCCGCAGGCTTCGTGTCCGCAGGCGTGCCGTCGGCTTTCACGCGACGCTGCTGCGCATGCATGCGGAGCATGCGCTGGGCAAGATCGAGGCGGACGAGGACGATCTTGCTGTCGGCTTCGAACAAGCCGCTGTTGAACTCGTTGGCAATCGGAACTTTTCGTGTCGCCTGCTCCACCACTGCACCGTCTTTGTCGAGCGCGAGCAGACTCAAGACAACTTCGCCCGTATAAGGCAAAAACTCATCGCGAGACTCGATAGTGCCATCGGGCCGGCGCACGCTGTACATGCGCGGTGAGTAGAAGCCTTGCGGCTCGCGCGCGTTGATGCGACTTACTTCGATGCCCATGACCATGGCGGGCAGCGGCTCACCGGTGCTCGGATCGTTGCGAGTGAGTGTGCGGCCTTGCTGCAACACCGTCGCGAGGTTCTGCGCGTACTCGGGCGTCAGGCGGATGTCCTCGCGGTTGGTGTCTTTGCGAAGCGGCTGGGTTGTGGGGCGCCACCAGAGGATGTCGTCGTACGCAGTGACTTGAGCGAAGCTGGGACCATCGACGCCTCGCACCAAGACCATTTCCTGGCGACCCGTGGGGAGTTGAATGAGGCCGTATGTTTCGATGATGGGCGCCGCGGCTTCGATGAGCGGATCGTTCTCGAGGCGCTGGATGAGATCGTCGTAGTAAGCGAAGCCGACGTTGGGCCAGGAGATGGCGACATCGCCTGTGGTTGTGCGACCGCTGCGGATGAGCAGATCAAGGAAGCCGCCCATCACACTCCAGATGACGATGACCATGGCGACGCACAACAGCACGCCCGTGCAGGCGAGCAGCGGCATGACCTTGGAGAAGAGGTACTTGCGGACGAGGAGGGCTTGGAACATGGGCTGCGCAGCGTATGGAGCAGGCACTAGGCACTGGGCACTGGGCATTAGGGAAAATGACAACCGATCCGCGGAGGGCGGATCGGTTGGGGTGAAGGTGAGTGAGGGTATTAGGCGACGCCGACGGCGAGGGCGTCGCGGTCGCTCAGCAGGCCGCCGTCGCTGCGTTGCTTGACGGTGCCGTCGCGTTTCCAACTGCGTTCGCAGCGGGGCTGGGAGCGCAGGTCGATGATGGCCGGAGCCTGCACGCCAGCATCGAACTTGACGAGCGAGACGCCCAGCAGGTCGGCGATGTCGACGGGGTCGAAGCCCTTGAGGTCGTCGCTAGCGGGGAGGGCGAGGCCAGCGTCGAGGGGGTTGTCGATGCCTTGGGACTTGGCTTGCTCCAGGGCCCGCTGGGCGGGTTCGAGCAGGGCGATGACCTTGGCCCAACGCGGGTCGGCGGTGATGCCGAAGCCGGGCTTGCCGCTGGTCGTGGCGACCGACTCGAGGTGGACGCAGGTTGACGTGTCCTTGGCGTCAACCTTGAGCAGGGCGCGGTACGCTTCGTCGGCGGTGTGGGGGAGGATGGGCGCGAGCAGCTTGCAGAGGCCGTCGGTCAGGTCCCAGAGTGTGGTCTGGGTGGCGCGGCGGCGGTCGCTGCCTGGCTTGTCGCAGTAGAGGCGGTCCTTTACCGCGGCGAGGTAGGTGGCGCTGAGGCGGTCGTTGCAGAAGTTGAAGAGTTCCTTCTGGGCCGTCTGGAAGTCGAAGTTGTTGTACGCGGCGACGACCTTCTCGGCGAGTTGGTCAAACTCAGCGAGGATCCAGCGGTCGATGCTGGTGGCAGGCAGAGCCTTGAGATCAACGCAGTGTCCCGTTGCGCCGGGCTTGGAGCAGTCGAAGTCGTACAAGTTGCTGAGCATGAAGCGCAGGGTGTTGCGCACCTTGCGGTAGCTTTCGCCAGCCAGGGCGAAGAGTTCGACGTCGACCTTGACGTCGTTTTCGTAGGCGAGGCTGGCGACCCACCAGCGCATGACGTCCATGCCGAATTCGGTACAGAGGCTGTCGACTTCGTAGCGGTGCGCGTCGGGACGGCTCTTGCTAAGTTTCTTGCCGTCACGGTCGACCATGAAGCCGTGCGTGAGGAGCGTCTTGAAGGGCGGGCGGCCGGTGACGCCCAGCGCAGGAAGGAGCGAAAGCTGGAACCAGCCGCGATGCTGGTCAGAGCCTTCGAGGTAGAGGTCGATGGGGTAGCCAAGATTGCGTTCGCGCATCACGGCGTTCCAAGAGGAACCGGATTCGAACCAGACGTCGAGGATGTCGTTGCCTTTGCGGAGGGAGGCGAAGACGGCATTCGGCATTCGTGATTTGGCATTCGTGAAATGCGCACGCACGTCGCTGGCAAGTTCGTTGTCGGACTTCCAGTCGTAGTGCTTGAGCAGTTCGGTGGCGTCCTTGGTGAACCACGCGTCGCTGCCTTGCTCGCGGAAGAGCTTGGCGACGGCACGCACGCTCGCGGCTGTCATGAGACAGTGACCTTCAGGCGTGAAGAAGGCGGGGATGGGCAGGCCCCAGGCGCGCTGGCGCGAGATGCACCAGTCGGGGCGGCTTTCGAGCATGCCGCGCATGCGGTTGCGGCCCCAGTCGGGGACGAACTTGACGCCCGGCACGCCGCTGGTGCGTGTGGTGTCGTCGGTGCTCACGGCTTCAAGGGCCATCTCGCGCAGGGACATCTTCTGGCCGCCCACGGGCACGTTGGCGTTGTTCACGCCCACGAACCACTGCTCGGTGGCGCGGAACATGACGGGCGTCTTGCTGCGCCAGTCGTGGGGATAGCTGTGGCTGAACATGTGATCGTGGAACATGTGGCCACTGGCGCGGAGGTGATCGATGACGACTTTGTTGGCGTCCCAGATGAGTTTGCCACGGAGCCACTCGGGCACGGTGTTGTCGTAGGTGCCGTTGGCGGTGACGGGGCAGTAGACGGGGATCTGCTCGCGCAGGCCCGTTTGGTAGTCTTCGGCACCGTGGCCGGGCGCGGTATGGACGAGGCCCGTGCCGTCTTCGAGCGTGACGTAGTCAGCGGCGACGATCTTGTAGCAGTTGGCGGGGTTGCCGCCGGCTTCTTTGGGGAAGGTGGGCGTGGTGGCGACGAAGGGATGGCGATAGCGCAGGCCGACGAGTTTGTCGCCGGTCGTGGTTGCGAGCACACTGACTTCTTCGCTGCGGCCCTTTTGCGTCACGCGCTCGATCGCGTCCTTGGCCATGACGCTGATGTTGCCATCGACGAAGACGAGGGCGTATTCGTACTTGGGATTGACGGCGATGGCGAGGTTGGCGGCGAGCGTCCAGGGCGTCGTTGTCCAGATCATGAACGTGGGACGCTGGTGCGGGCGTACGCCCGCGGCAGGTGAACGCGACTTCTTGGCATAGGGGTCGGCTTTGGGTTTGCCCTCGCTTGCGGGCTCGCTTGCCTCATCCTCCGCGTTATCTCCGCTCTCCTCATCGTCCTCCGCGGCTGCGTTCAATCCAAACGCGTCATACACCGCGTCGGTGTCGGCGGCTTCGAAGTCAACGTAGATGCTGGGGTCTTCGCGGTCGTGGTATTCGAGCTCCGCGTCAGCGAGAGCGGTTTCGTTGGTGGGGCTCCAGTGGACAGGCTTGAGCTGGCGGTAGACCAGGCCCTTCTCCATGAGGCCAGCGAGCACTTCGAGCGTGGCGCCTTCGTAGCTGGGGACCATCGTGAGGTAAGGATGCTCGTAGTCGGCCATCGTGAGCAGCCGCTGCATCTGGTCTTTGTGCAGCTTGACGTACTTCTCGGCGTAGGTCTGGCACTCGCGGCGCACGACGACCTTGCGCTGGTCATCACTCAGCGTGTTGAGTTTGGCGAGCTTGCCCTTCTCCTGCATCTCCGTCATCACCTTGTGCTCGATGGGCAGGCCGTGGCAGTCCCAGCCGGGCACATAGGGAACGTCCAGACCTTGCATGGTCTTGCTGCGCACAACGAAGTCCTTCAGCATCTTGTTCATCAAGTGCCCAAGGTGGATGCTGCCGTTGGCGTAGGGCGGGCCATCGTGGAAGACGAACTTCTCTTTGCCGGCGCGCTGTTCGCGCAGCTTGCTATAGAGGTTCATCGCCTGCCAGCGCTTGAGACTAGCGGGCTCGTTCTGCACGAGGCTGGCCTTCATGGGGAAAGCCGTTTGGGGGAGGTTGAGGGTGGAGCGGTACTTGCTCTTCTCGTCCTTGGCTTTGTCAGCGGCCTTGTCTGGACCAGTCTTTTCAGAACTGGGTTTGCCTGCGGTAGTGCCGGCGGCGTCGGAGAGGAGAAGGGGGTGGTGGTGAGTGAGCATGGGGAGGTCCGGGACTTAGGATCGGGGGGCGGGGAACCGGGAGCGGAGACGAGAGCGGTGAACAGGCTCGCGGTGCCGGGTGCGATGATAGAGGAAAGCGGGGACGCGGGGCGTCCGGAAAAGTGGGCGAAGCGGGTTGATGGTGGAAGCGGCGGACGCAGCGAGTCATGCTGCGGTGGCGTCCATGCCGCGACGGGGCCCTCAGAGGGGCCAGGTAATTCGGCGAGAAGCCGTGGCAATGGCACAAGCACGTGTCATGCAGGCAAGTATATCGGGCATTTGTCGGCCAGACTAGAGCAGCAATTCGGTAAGCGATCGGGCAGATCGGTGGACGCGGCCGCATTTTGGTGGACCAACGGCGGGTTTCAGTGGACCAACGGCGAGCTTCGGTGGACCAACGGCGAGCTTTGGTGGACCAATCGTGGGCTTTGGTGGACCAAGGACGAGCTTTGGTGGACCAACTGCGCACTTTGCTGGACCATTCGCGCGGTTTGTTGGATCATCTCGGCCCGCACATCCCCCGCTCCCGCTTTCCGTTCTCCGTTCTCCGTTCACTGCTCTCCGGCCGCGGCCAACCGCACCACCTCGCGGTACTGCTCGCGGAAGAAGTTGGTGTAGGCGATCTCGAGACGCGATTGGGTCTGGGGGTTGCGCCAGGTCTCGCGGATGGCGCGGAAGTTGCTTGCGGTGAACGTGAGTTCGCCGCCGTCTTTGGTGGGTGTGGGCGGGAAGGCGTAGAAGGCGGCTTCCATCGCGGCGAGGGTTTGCGGATTGAAGTTGGGGTTGGCGCGGGCTTCGCACAGAGCGCGCCACGCGGCACGCTGGGCGTCGGTCACGTCGATGGAGAATGCACCCATCATGACGCCGATGGCGGCACGCCAGTTGGCCGGGCGGTGGGCGGCGGCGATCTCGAAGGGGTTGACCTTGTCGATGAAGTTGGCGGCGGCGGGGTGGCGGTACATCGCCTCACGCACCGGCATGCGGCGCAGTTCGTAGCGGCGCGGGCCCATTTTCTGGCCGTCTTCGCCTGTGGGGTTGGCGCTGCTCAGCGGATTGCGCTGGCTGGGTAGTTGCCAGAGAACCTGGGCTTCATCGGTCAGGCAGAACTCGATGAATCGGCGGGCGAGTTCGGGATCGGGGCCGCTGCGCAAGACGCTGGCGGGGTCGGCGTCGATGTAGGCAGCACCTTCGGGATCGACGTAACCAACGCGTGCGGTGGCGGGGTCTTGACCTTCGGCGAGGACGAACTGGGCTTGGCCGCGGCCATAGAAGTCGATGGCGAGGCCGGCGGCGCCTTCACCTGCGGAGATATCGACGGGCGGCTTGGTGGCGGCGGCGGTGTAGGTGCGGGCATTCGCGCCGACCTCGCGGAGCAGTTTCCATGCGCGGGCGAAGGCGGCATCGACGCTTTGCATGCGTTCAGCAGTGAGGCTGCGTTCCCACGGCACGCGTTCTTTGGCTTCTTTGTCAAACGCGGCGGTCAGTTCAGTGGACCAGCCTTCGCGCTGGGCGGTGTTCCATAGTTCGGCGTTGAGAATGGCGTCGATGGCGGTGGTGATGGACCCGGATTGGCGCGGGTCGGCAAGGATGATGAGGCCTTGGAGTTTGGGATGGGTCAAATCGACGAAGCCCTTGGGCTCGGGCAGCGAGAGTTCGCGGAAGATGTCTTTGTTGTAGACGATGCCGAAGGCGGAGAGTGCGGTGCCAATCCAGTACTGCTGGGGGTCGTACAACTGCTGGGCGCCGATGATGTTCTGGCGGCCTTGTGCATCGGGCGGGAACCACTTGGTTCGGAGGTCTTCGTCGCTCAGGCCTGCTGGTGTGCTGATGCGCAGCGGAGCGTCACGCAGGACTTTGTCGAGGTTGATGCGAGTCGTGATGGTCTGCTTGCCTTCGTCGAAACCGCGCAGGACTTCGACACCATCGACGAAGGCTTCGGCGGGAATGCGAGCGGTGAAGGCGACGGTATCGACACTCAGGGCGAGTTCGAGCGTACGGGCGGCGAGCAAATCGGCGACCGTCTGTGACCGATTGACGCGTGAAAGGAGTACTTCCTTCACGCCGGCGTTGGTGAAGGGCGCGAAAGTGATGCCTGCGGTGGACGGGACTTTGAGGCGACCGTGATCGAACGTGCCGCCGCCGAACATCATGTCGAAGGGCATACTGCGCGGCGGAATGTCGTTGTCGAGCGAGAGGTCTTTGGCGAGCAGTCGCTGCGGATCCGTCTTGCGGATTTCTTCGATGACTTCCTTGCCCTTGGCGGCATACTGCGCTGCGAGGACCTTGAGAATTTCGGTGGTGCCGCCGGGCGTGCGCCAGTCGATGTGAGCGGGCGCGCCGTGGTGCTTGCGGTGCCAGCGGTCGAAGGCCTCGGCGAATTCGGCGCGAATCTGCGGGACGTGGGGCGTCACGACGACGAGCGTGCGCGCGTCAGCGGGAATGGTCGCGGCGGGCGACGCGAGCTTGAGGCCCAGCGGCACGCCGAGGACGAGCAGGAATGCGAGCGCGATCATAACGCGAGAGAGCATGGTGCAGGGTAGAGGCGCGGCGGCCCATCGCCAGTGGCCTCACGAGTTACCGCATGGCGCTGATGCGTTCCTGCCAGGCGGGGAACTTGCTCCGCCACGCGTGCAATGCGTCAGCGTCGATCGGGGCACTGATCACGCAGGGCGTGTCAGCAGCTTCGGCAAGAATCTGACCAGTTGGGGAGATCACAAGACTTCCGCCCAAGTAGTTTGCTCCCGGGGTCCCATCGGACTTGACGGGATCTTGACCGACGCGATTGACCGCAATGACGTAGGCCTGGTTCTCGATCGCTCGCGCGATCAGCAGAGCGCGCCAGTGGGCCGCGCGGACACTGAGCCAACAAGCGCCCAGCGCGATGACTTGTGCGCCCGCTTTGAGGCCTCGACCGAACAGCTCGGGAAAGCGGAGGTCGTAGCAGACAGCCGGCATAACGCGAAGGCCTGTTGCATCCCACGTGTACGTGGCGATGTCATCACCGGCTTCGAAGTGCTGATTTTCGCCGCCCGGTGAGAAGAGATGCTGCTTGGCGTATTCAGCCAAGAGACGCTGGCCTGGGGCGACGGCGGTCATGACGTTTTTGGCGGCACAACGGTGGCAGGGGGCGACAGTGCGGCCAGCCTGAACCGTGACGCCCAGATCGTCGGCGAGTTCGAGGAGAAATGTCAGTGTGCGTCCGGATTTGTCGTTTGTTCTCTCGACATTGAAGGAAAAGCCGCTGTCGAACATCTCTGGGAGGAGCACGAAGTCGCCCGTGTGCACGTCGGCCTTGTCGAGCATCATGCGTACCTGTTCGTGGTTGGCTGGGGCATCTTCCCAGGTGATATCGAACTGGACAAGGTGGGCGTGAGGCAGGCGAGTTTGAGCGGCAGCGGGCGTGGAGGGCGTCATTGGAACTCACTGTATTGCAGACACTTACGAATTTGACACAAAGAATGCTCGCCGCGGACGGAAACTGACGAAATCCGCAGCGTCAAACAGAGGGTACTGCGGAAACGGAGCGACGCGGCCTCCGAACAAAGGCGGGGCGTGTGTGCTGATTGAGATGCGGCATCATGAGCATGGATGCTCGTGAAGATGCATGCGGGAAGGATTTGCTGTGATTGTGCTTGCGGAGCGAACGGGTAACGACGCGTCAACGTCTGAGAGCATGGGTGCTGCGGATGTGGGACGTGAAGATTCAGGAAGATTCGGGTGCGCAGGTGCGCAACCGGTGAATGATGCGAGTACGCGTGCGAATATGGTGAGCTTCTCGCCAACAACAACTCCGCCAGTCAGCGGACGACCCTATCGCGGGTTGCCTTTGCTGCTCGCCAGTCGCTCGCCACGCCGGCGCGCGCTGTTGACGGAGGCGGGGTTTGAACATGTGGCGGAGCATCCCGGCTTTGAAGATGGCATATTGACGCCCGGGCAGGTGTCGCCTCGGCAATGGGTTGCGGCGTTAGCCTCGCTCAAGGCGTTTGCGGGCGCGACGTTGCCCAGCGCGCGGGAAGTGGGCGGGCGGGTTGTTCTGGGTGCGGATACGGCGTGCCTGCTTGATGGCAAACTGGTTGGCACCCCCACCACCGCCGAAGAAGCCGAAACGATGATCCGGTCGTTCATGGGCGTGCAGCATGATGTGCTGACGGGCGTGGCGATCGTCGACTTACGCGGCTGGAGCGGTGACCCTGCGTCGGTGCCGCAGCGGCGGCGGCGCGTGCTGGTGGATACGGCTCGCGTGCGCATGGGCACGCTGAGTGACGCGGAAGTCGCAAGTTATGTGAAAAGCGGACAGTGGCAGGGCAAGGCGGGCGGGTACAACCTGTCGGAGCGGCTGGCTGCTGGTTGGCCGCTTGAGTTTGAGGGTGATCAAACGACGATCATGGGCCTGCCCATGCAGCGATTGACCGGATTGCTGCAAGAAATGGCGACGACGACGTGAACGTGCCGATGCACGAGAGATGATTCAGTTTCTCTCCATGACCGGGGCGATGTCGCTCGGGCTTTCGCAAGAGCCTGAGAGTGGTCCCATTGCGCCGGTGTGGGCGGTGCTGCCATTGGCGTTTGCGACACTGGTAGTCGTTGCGGTGCATTGGACGGCGCTCGCGCAGGCAGATATGCCTCGCTGGCGGAAGAATTTGCGAACAGCCAATGGGCTTGTGATGATGCTGGCGATTCCGGTGCTGGCAGCAGGGTTTGGCCTGATTGATCCGCAGAACACGCGGCAGTTTGTACTGACCTGGATGCTGGCGACGGGGCTGGTTTCGCTAGTGATGCTGCTCGCGATGATTGATGTGCTGGCGTCGAGCGTGCAACTGTGGCATGTGCGACGTGAGGCCCTGAAACATGCGGCACGCACGAGGCAATTGCTGCTGGAACACGCGCGGCAGGCCTCCAACGCTTCCGCTTCATGAGCGGCCCCCACGATGTCCCCCACCATGTGAAGATGGCAACGCACGACTCCATGGCGATGCAGGCCAAGCCGCCCGTCGCGGGTGCGGCGGGACGTGCGATGGCTTGGGTGTATGGCAAAGTCATCGCCCATCGCAACGCGAGCTTTGACCGCGGCAAGGGTGTGGTGACTTTTGATCGGCCTGTGATCAGCGTCGGGAATCTGTCGGTGGGCGGCACAGGCAAGACGCCTGTGACGATGTGGCTGCTGCAACTACTGCGTCGCGAGGGATATTGGCCTTGCGTGGCGATGCGGGGCTATGGCATGCCCAAGGGACGCGGGCTTGAGAGCGATGAGGCGCGGGAGTACTTGAGCGCATTCAGCGATCTGCCGATTGTGGCGCAGCCGGACCGAACGCAGGGACTCCTTGAACTGTTCAGTGACGAATTTGAGCAGCGACAGGTGAGTGACAGCAGTTACGAGCCAGTTGGCGAGCGGCGAGCCAGCGACATTGTTGTGCTTGATGATGGGTTTCAGCATCGCCAGATCGCGCGGCAGCTTGACATTGTGCTGATTGACGCAACGCGCGATCCGTTTGCGGATCGCTTGCTGCCATCGGGCTTTCTGCGGGAGTTACCCGCATCGCTCGCGCGGGCGCATGCAGTGGTGTTGACGCATGCGGAAGCAGTGGCGGCACACGAACTGACGAAGCTGGCCGCACGCGTCCAGGCGATTTCGAAGCGGCTTGTCGTTGCGAGTTGCAGACATCACTGGGCCGGGCTCAAACGCAGCGTGGCGGGTGGGCAGGCCGATGAGCAACTTGCGGTTACGTCGCTGCGTGACAAGAAGGTTCTGGCTGTGTGCGCGATCGGTAACCCTGATGCGTTTGTACAGAGCGTGCGACAGCATGCCGGCGGTTTGGCGGAAGCGATGGTGCTGCCAGATCATGACCCGTATGAACCGGCGACGGTGCAGCGCATCATCGATGTGGCCAAGCGAAGCGGGGCGCAAGTGATCGTGTGCACACAAAAGGACTGGAGCAAACTTGCTCGCGTTGCTGCGACGACGTGGCCATGCGCGGTTGTGCGGCCCGTGCTGGAAGTGCAGATGGTGGCAGGTGAGGATGCACTGCGACCGATGATTCTGGGAGCGGCGGCGACGGAGAAGTTGTGAAAGCGTTTCACATGGCGTCGACGGGGGGATTGGCGGCTTGATAATCGCGAAACCAGGGCTTGAACGCTTCAGGCAAGATGGGAATGTTGCGACCGTTGAGGTGATCGTGTCTGCCTTGGGCGCATGCAAGCGTGATCTCTGCGATCTGAGCGGGATCGAGCGTCTGCTCACGTGAGATCATGGATTCGTCGAAGGCGGCGCGGAGCATGGATGTTTCGACGGCTCCGGGCGCAAGTGCAAAGGCACGGACAGCGATGGCGGCGCCTTCCTTTGCGATACTAGCGGCCATGATGCTCGCGGCCGCTTTGCTGCCTGCGTAGGCGAAGTAACCAGGAAACGGATCGATGCTGGCCATGCTGGAGATGGTGATGATGCAGCCGCCGATGCCTGCACCGGCGTATTGCGCGGCGAAGGCGGGCCAGGCCTCGCGCGTCATCCACGCGGGAGCGAAGGCGTTGAGGCGATAGGTTTGTTCGAGCAGATCGTCGGAGGTTTGCGGGATGGGGGCGACAACGCCGACGCCTGCGTTGTTGATGAGCACGTCGAGGCGTGTGTGTCGATCGAGGCAGGAACGGACTGCGCCAGTCGCTGCGTCGGCGGTTGTGATGTCGGCAGCGACACATTGCGTGGTGCCGCGACAGAGCGCGGCGGTTTCACGGAGCTTGTCCTCGCGGCGACCGACGAGCGTGAGGGCGTAGCCGGCGTGTGAGAATGCGATAGCGATGGCACGGCCTATGCCTGAACCGGCTCCCGTGATAAGCGCGACGCGGGGTGAGGTCATGCCGGAGCGTACGGACGCTGCGGCGTGTCACTGCCTGTTGACGACGATGAACCAGATGATGGGAATGATGACGAGCAAGCCGAGCACAATGGCGAAAGCGATCTTCCATGGGCTCCACGGACGTTCGCCCTGGACCTCACCTGTGCGAGCGTTGACGAGAAAGCGGTAGACTTTGCCGCGGTATCGATAGGCGCTGCACCAGATGGGCAGCAGCACGTGCTTGAACGTGATGTTGTCGTACTTGCTTTGCTTGCCCGTGATGCGCTGCTCATCGCCACCGATGTCTTGGCGAATGGTCGCGTCGATGGTGGGCTGCATGAGTTGCTGGGCCTGCTGGAAGCCGTCGGGCAGTGACAACTGGTAACGTTCGGCGGTGAACCCGGCGAGGAATGCCTCTTTGTACGGCTCCACGTCTTTGAGGTCCCACGGTGTCAGGTCTTCGACCTTCTCGCGGGGCAGCGATTCACTGGCGAGCACCAGGACATCGTCGAAGTTGTTTTGGACAACGCCGCTGGCGGGGTACCAACGCACACGGCGCTCTGTGCGGCGGTTCTTGCCACTTCCAACGGTGACGTAATAGGCTTCGCCGCGCTGGCCCGAGTATCGCGTGGTGACAAAGGAGTCGTACGTCCATGCAGGGAGGTAGATGCCATGGAGCGCGGCGTCGAGGAGAGCTTGGCGCTTGAGGGCGTTGGGTGCGAACCAGCGTGATTGGATCCACTGACGGAAGCTGGTCGTCGCCTGGTCGCGAGTCATCTTGAATGGCAGGACGGCGTTGGGCTTGATGACACTGCACTCGCGAGCTTTGGCGACGATGTTCGAGCCGCAGAAGGGGCAAGCGAAGCTCGTGATGTTCTTGGGTGGATCAATGTCGGCAGAGCAACTGGTGCACTTGACGCTGAGCACGGTGTCAACGGGAGCGGCGGACTGCAACTTACGCATGTACTCGCCGTAATCGAGTTCCAGCACCACGGCGTCGCTTGTATCAATCTCATTGATCGTGCTGCAATACGGGCACTTGAGGCTGGTCGTGCCGGGCTCAAACTGCAATGTCCCGCCGCATTGCTTGCAGGGGAAGCGCAGTTGATCGGCGGACTGTGCCGTTCGAATGTCAGAGGGAGATGGACTGTCAGCGCTCAAGCGATCCTCCCGAGTTGGAGGTGTGTGTTGGGGTCAATCGCGGGCCGGTATACTCGTCGGCATGTACGACTGGGAAAACCGATACCGGGTGACGCTGGACCGATTTATTCCGTGGATCGAGCAGACCAAGCCGCTCGCGGGGTGTGAGGTGCTGGAGTTCGGATGCGGCACAGGCAGCGTGGGGCTGGCGCTGGCGCAAAAAGCGCGAAGCGTGTACGGCGTGGACGTTGACGAGGCGGCGGTGAGGGTCGCGAACGACAAACAAGTTCACAAGGACGTCACGAACGCCCGCTTTGAAGCGATGCCCGGCGAGTCGATACTGCACGCGGTGGAGAAGTTCCCCGACGGCATCGACGTGTTCATGCTGTACGCCGTTCTGGAGCACATGACGACACAGGAGCGGATAGATGTCCTTCGCGTGGCGCGAGAGCACTTGAAGCCAGACGGCGTGCTGGTGGTCTGCGAAAGCCCGAACCGGCTCACATGGGGTGATCATCACACCAGCAAGATGCCGTTTAACCTGCAATTGCCGCCTGACGTGGCCCTGCGATACTACCCGCGAACGCCGCGCGAGTTTTACGTGCAGGCGATGGATGCCGCGAAGCAACGAGGGGAAGCTGCGTTGGAAGACGCACTTGTGCGACTCGGACGCGGGGTGAGTCATCATGAGTTCGTGCTGGCGTTGGCGAACGAACATGACAGCGGGGTTGACAGCATTGTTGCGACGAATTATGACCCGCTGCTGCTGCCCGCGCGGCATGTGGAGCGAGATGAATTGCACCTGGCGCGATACTGCGAGGCGCATGCGGACAAGTTTCCAATGTTCCTGCCGCCTTGCTTCATGCGGTACTACATCGACTGCATCATGACAAAACAACCGGGGCTTCTGGATCGGCGATTCATCATGCCGTGGGTATGGGACACGAGTTGCAGTGACGGGGTGGGCTATTCGAAGTGGGACATGCTGATCTTTCAGGCGAACACCTCCGTACTGGCGTGCCGACTGCCTGGGTCGACGACGCGAGCGATATTCGCGGTGGAGCGGCGCAATGGCGATCAGTACCTCGCGTTCACATGCGCAAACGGGCAACGAATTGAGCGGCATCTGCCGCCGCAGCCAGAGCCGTCGACCGAGTACATCGATGTGCAGTTCGACAAACCCACCGACACCGTGTGGATGCAGGGTCCGCAGGGATGCGAGGTGAGCTTTGTCGGCTGGGAACATGTGATACCACGGACGGACGGTCTAAAGACACTTGCGCATTAGAGCGGAATCGCCGGCGGACCGCCCGGCATCGGCGGCGGAACGCTGCCGAACACTTGAGCAAGTTCGCCGACGCTGCCGGCGGGAGACCACTGCTGCATGCCTTGACGCCAAACGAGCGTGCTGGTCGTCAGTTCGCCCGAACGGGCTTTGGCGACCAGACCACCCTGATCAAACGGCCCGGCCTGGATGCCGTTGATGACGAGGAAGAACGCAGGCAGCGGCGGCGGCGCGACACCCGCAGCGCCAGCGGCCGCGCCGGCCGCAGTGCCCGCCATCATGTTGCCAAACACCTGTCCCACGCCCACGCCCACGAACGTGCCGGCGGTACCGGGGTTCTTGGCGGCATCGCGAATTGCCTCGGCGGCCTGGTACTTCGCGTAGTTGTCGAGGTTGCCAAGCATGCCCATGCTGCTGCGCTTGTCGAGAGCTTGCTCGACTTCGGGCGGCAGGCTGACGTTTTCGATCAGGAGGGTCGGCACTTCGAGGCCGAACTTGTTGAACTCTTCGACGAGGCTGTCGCTGAGGAACTTGCTGAGTTCGAGCGTGCGGCCGCTGATATCGAGGAGCGGAATCTTGCTTTCGCCCAGCGCATCGCCCAGGTGGCTGACGATGACGTTGCGCATCTGGACGTTGATTTCACTGAGCGTGAAGCGATTGTCGGTGCCGACAGCGTTCTTGATGAATGCGCCGGGATCCTTGACGCGGAGCGTATAGGTGCCGAAGGCACGCAGACGCACCGGACCGAACTCGGGATCGCGCACGATCACGGGGTTCATGGTGCCCCACTTCTGATCGGTGAACGTGCGCGTGCTGACGAAGTAGACTTCAGCCTTGAACGGGCTCTCGAAGCCGTACTTCCAGCCCAGCAGTGTCGCGAGGATGGGGATGTTCTTGGTGTCGAGCGTGTAGGTACCGGGCGGCAGCACGTCGGCGAGCTTGCCTTCATTGATGAAGACTGCGGCCTGGCCTTCGCGCACGATGCACTTGGCGCCGTTCTTGATTTCATTCTGGAAGCGCTCGAAGCGATAGCTGAGCGTGTCGCCTGAATCGTCGAGGAACTCGACGATGTCAATCAGTTCGTGCTTCAGGCGGCTCTTGATACTGTCCCACATACTCATGCTTCAACCCTCCCGCGAGCCGTGAAAAACCGGCTGCGCGCAACTGGTGTTCGGAGTCATGGTATCGCGGTTTCAGAGTTGGCTGAGACTCAAGAACGAACTTGCCCGGTCCCATCGACGAGAAAGCGGGTTGTCGTCAGTTCTTCGAGGCCCATGGGGCCGTATGCGTGGAGGCGACTGGTGGAAATGCCGACTTCGGCACCGAGGCCCAATTGGAAACCGTCATTGAAGCGTGTGCTTGCATTCACGACGGTGCAACTACTGCGCACTCGCTGCTGGAACTGGGCGGCGATGGCGGGATTTTGCGTGACGATTGCTTCGGTATGGTCGCTGCTGTACTGAGCGATGTGGGCGAGGGCATCTTCGAGTGAATCGACCACTCGCACGGCGAGTTCGAGATCGAGGTACTCGCGGCCCCAGTCGGCGGAGGACGCGGGGTGGGCACCGGGCATGAAGTGCATGGCGCGCTCATCGGCGTGGACGCGGACGGTGGCCTGCGTGAGGCGCTGGGCGAGAACGGGGAGAATGCGCGACGCTGCGGCGGTGTGAACAAGCACGCACTCCGTTGCGTTGCAGGTTGCGGGGGCGCTGGTCTTGCCGTTGAGCACAATGTCGGTCGCCATTGTGACATCGGCGGATTCATCGATGTACACATGGCACACGCCAGCAGCGTGGAAGATGCAAGGGACTTTGGCGTGTTGACGAACGAAGGAAATGAGTTCGGGTCCGCCGCGAGGGATGGCGAGATCGACGAGGCCTTCGAGGGCGACAAGTTCAGCGACCTGGTCGCGTGTCCAGTGATTCGCCGCAGCAATGGCACCCATGGGCATGTGATGTGCGTCGAGGGTGTCGCGCACACATTGGGCGAGGACTTCGGCGGTGCGTGCCGCCTCTTTGCCGCCTTTGAGGATGCAGGCGTTGCCACTCTTGAAACACAGGGCGAAGGCATCGAGGGTGACGAGAGGGCGAGCTTCAAAGATCATCGCGATGACACCAAGGGGCGTGCGCACGCGGCGGACGTGCAGGCCGTTGGGGCGCGTGATGTCGCTGGTCACTTGGCCGACCGGGTCGGGTAGAGCAGCAATCTCGCGGATACCCGCGATGGCTTGGGCGAGCGACTGCGGAGTGACTTCGAGGCGACGGAGCTTGGCACTTGCAAGCCCAGCGTCGCGTGCGGCTTGCATGTCGAGCTGGTTTGCTGCAAGGATCGCATCGCGATGCTGCTCAACTCGCGAAGCGACCGCGTGCAGCAGAGCGTTCTTGGACTGCGTTGACATCGCGGCGAGGTGGCGCGATGCGGAGCTGGCTGCTTGTGCAACGGAGCGAATGTCGGTCACGATTCACCGCCCTGTTCAGCTTTGGGAGATTGTCTGGCGGGTGACTTCACAGCCATGTCGTCGCGATGGACGACCTCTTCAGCGATGCAGGAGCCGAGGATGCTCTCGATCTCGTCGCTGGCCTTTCCAGCGATGGCGCGAACTTCGTTTGCGTCGTAGGGTGTCAGGCCACGAGCGAAGGGCTGCTTGTCAAGTCCGGCGATCTCGATGGGGCTGTTCGCGGGGAAGGAGCCGATGACGTCGCGAATGCCCTTGGGAAGCAGACTTGCGCCGCGATCGAGAATGGCTCGCTTGGCGCCATCATCGACGATGATGGTGCCGCGGACGCGGGTGGCGTAGCCGATCCATCGCTGTCGTGAGCGGCGGACGCGGGCTGCGCCTGCAGGGGCGACGAAGGTGCCGAGGTCTTCGCCCGCGAGCACGCGAGAGACAGGACGATCGTGCGAGCCGGCGGTCATGACGGTGGCGATGCCGGCATCGGCGCAGACGCCTGCCGCTTCGAGCTTGGTTTGCATGCCGCCCGTGCCGACGTTCGAGACTGCGCTGCTGACATGCTGCATAGCGGCGGCGACATCGGCGATCGCCGAGATGCGCTTGCCAGCGGGCCACTTGTCGAAGAGGCCATCGACGCTGGAGAGGATGACAAGAGCATCAACCTGCATAAGCCCGGCGACCAGAGCGCTGAGGCGGTCGTTATCACCCAGCTTGATTTCGTCAAAGCTTACGGAGTCATTCTCGTTGATGATCGGTACCACGCGGCGCGCGACGAGTTCGCCGAGTGTGCGTTTGGCGTTGAGCATGCGGGCCCGATGGTCGAAGTCGTCGGCGGTGAGCAGGACTTGGGCGACCGGATGCGGGTTGGAACCGGCGGCGAAGGCATCGTCCCACGCACGCATGAGACGTTGCTGCCCCACTGCCGCGGCGGCTTGTTTCTGGACGATCGTTTTGGGTTTGTTCGCGAGCCCGAGCGCGCGGAATCCACTAGCGACGGCACCAGAGGAGACGATGATGACCTGCACATCAACTGCCATCACGGATTGGACGTCGGCAGCGATCGCGGCGACGCGAGCGGGTGACAGCGTGCCGTCGGGCGCGATGACCGCGCTGCCGAGTTTGATCACAACTTTGCGAGCAGCAACGAGTTGGGAGCGAGTGGAAATCACGGGAGTTTTGTATGCCGGTGCGTCCTCGAACGGGCAATTTGGAGGCATTTCGGCGTTCTAGGACCGAGTTTCAGCGGTTTTTCCGTTGTGAAGATGGGTGGTTCCGGCTATCCTGATGGCAGAGAGACCCCGCAAGCGCATGGAGCGAGCGGGATTTGGAGAGAGACAGGACACCTCCTGTCGCAACCTGCGCCCGTATGTCGCTCGGCTCAGCGCCGACTGCGATGCGTGCGCTGCAATGCGGCATGCACGTGTCCACGCAGGAGGTTTTTGTGATGCAACGTGCACTGATCGTGGCCCTTCTCGCTGGCGCTGCTGGCGCCGCGAACGCCGATGTGGTCGCCTACTGGGCCTTCCCCGGCACCGTTCCTTCTTCGAGCTCGAACTACCTGATCAGCTGGCCGATCGCTGCGGATCTGAAGGCGAACTCGGGCGCCGCAACCCTCGATACCGATGCGCTCAAGTACGACGGCTCGCCGGCTCCCACTGCGGTGCAGCAAGGTGCTGGCCAGTACTTCGTTGGCTCGACGCTCTCCGCCCAGCCCACCTTCGCCGCGGGCTCAGCGCTTAGCTTCCGCAACCTGAACATCTCGGGCGGCGCACAGAACCTCACCGAAGGTAAGTCCGTGATCCTCACCTTCGACGCCAGCAACTTCCAGAATCTCCGCCTCATCTTCGATGAGCGCTACACCAGCACTGGCCCGCAGATCATCGACGTGCTCACGTCCTCTGACGGCGTGAGCTACACCAACGCCGGCGCGTTTGGCGTTGATCGCGACTCGACCTTCCGCACGCGCAACGTCGATCTGACGGGCAACACGACGCTCAACAACGACAACCAGGTTTTCGTCAAGATCACGATGCGCAGCTTCACCGGCACGGGCAATGCTCGCTTTGACAACATCACGATCACGGGTGATCTGATCCCCACGCCCGGTGCTCTCGGCCTGGCTGGCGTTGCTGGATTGATGGTGGCTCGCCGCCGCCGCAAGTAAGTCTTCCTTTCGCCTCACGCCCAGTTGGTCGGAACCCTTTACGGCTCGCGAGCGGAAGGAACGATCAGCGGGGACGACTCTCTGGCGAGCGCGCCCACACACCGCGCTCGTCAACCAAGGCCCCGATCTGCCACACGGATCGGGGCTGTTTCTTTTTTGAGGTCACGGAGTGGCAGAGTTGGATGCCGGCGTGATCGGATGGTCCTGCCTTTCGTTCGCGAAGCGGCTGCTTCGCTCCTACCTTCCAACCGTGACTGACGACTATCGCGTCAAACTTGACTCGTTCGAAGGCCCGATGGATTTGCTGCTCTTCCTCATTCGCAAGAACGAGGTGGACATTCATGACATTCCCATCGCGCAGATCACCGACCAGTATCTGTCGTTTGTTGCGCAGCTGCACTCCTCGGCGTCGAACCGCATCGATATCGATGCAGCGGGTGAGTTTCTGGTGATGGCGGCGACTCTGACGGAGATCAAGAGTCGCATGCTGCTGCCCAAGCCGCCTGTCAGTCAGAATGCGGGTGAGACCACGCTCACGCCAGCGGAAGATCCGCGAGCGGAGCTGGTGCGGCAGTTGCTTGAGTACAAGCGATACCGGGATGCCGCAGATGCGCTGGAGAACCGGGGCGAGCAATGGGGTCGGCGGTTTGGCTCGGGTCGTGCGGGCATTGATAACGCCGCCCTTGAAGCTCTGGTGAAAGACGACGAGAACGTCGAGGTCGAGGATCTGAACATCATCGATCTGGTGGAAGCATTCAAGAAGATCGCGGAGACGGTGAACTTTGAGCGGCTGGGCGATCACCAGGTCACGTATGACGACACGCCGATTGAGCTGCATGCGGCGGACATTCTGACGCGACTCGATGAACACGCGAAAGTCGCACAGGATCAGGCGGGCGAACTAGACATGCGCGATCTGTTCGTGACGAAGAAGACACGCGGCGAGATGGTCGGCTTATTCCTTGCGTTGCTTGAGCTTGTTCGCAACGGCAAGGTGAAGGTGCGGCAGGATAAGGGCAGTGAATCGATTCTGCTGCGTATGGCGCCATCGGAAGAGCCCGCGGCGGCACAGGCCCCGACAACGTGAGCAGCGGACCTTCGGCGAACAGGTGAGTATGTCGTCACACTCTGGTATGTCGCTGCATGATCTCGCGAGCCGCATCGGGGCGACGATCAAGCGCGGGCTCAGCGATTCCGAAGTCGTGGCGGTTCAAGACATGTTCGACATTACATTTCCGCCTGATTTGCGCCAGTTCCTGCAGGCAGGACTTCCGACTGGCGAAAGGTGGCCAAACTGGACCGAGGCGCTATCGAACGCGATCGAGGCAGAGCGGATTCGCGAGATGTTGAAGTGGCCGCTTGACGGCATGGTGTTCGATGTCGAAGAGAACATGTTTTGGGACACCACATGGGGCGTGCGGCCCATTGACCGTACGGAACGCGTCCGCGTTGTCACGCAGGCTGTGGCGGCAGCACCACGACTTATTCAGATTTACGGGCATCGGTACATGCCGGCAGAACCAAGCATGAGCGGAAATCCGGTCTTCTCTATTCATCAAACCGACATCATCATCTACGGCTCAAACCTTGAGACCTACCTGCTAGCGGAGACGAAACTCGCGCCGATCGTTGCCGAAGCTCGGGAGATTCGTGACTGGACGCGGTGGATGAACGCGCACTAAAGGTTCGCTCCACGACTTTGGGCGGGTTGCGTTCTATCTTGTCATATGTCGACCCGCACTCTTGCCTGCATCGGTCTGCTCGTTCTGTCCAACATCTTCATGAACCTGGCGTGGTATGGACACCTCAAGTGGTTTCCGCACAAGCCCGGCGCAACGGTCACGTTCGTGGCGATCGCGGGGGTCATCATGTTCTCCTGGCTGCTTGCACTGCCTGAGTATGCGCTGCAGGTGCCGGCGAACCGGCTGGGACACATCGACCACGGCGGCACGCTGACCGCGCCGCAACTGAAGGTGATTCAGGAGGCGATCACGCTTGTTGTCTTTACGGGGATTTCGTTCTTCGTGCTCAAGGAGAAGCTTCGTTGGCAGGACGCGGCGGCGTTTTTGCTGATCTTCGCGGGTGTCGCCGTTTCTATGTATGGACGGGGCGGGAAGCACGGCTGAACTGGCTTTGCTGCGTCACGCTCCTACCCTCGGCCACTATGGCGAAGAAGACTATTGCTGCGGTTGACGTTCGTTCCAAGCGCGTGCTGATGCGTGTGGATTTCAATGTGCCGATCGAGGACGGGAAGATCACGGATGATCGGCGGATTCGTGAGGCGTTGCCCACCATCAAGAACATCGTGGACCGCGGCGGCAAGGTGATTCTGATGAGTCACCTGGGCCGGCCCGAAGGCAAGGGCTATCAGGCGGAGTTCAGCCTCAAGATCGCTGCTGACAAGCTCGGCCAACTGCTGGGCAAGCCGGTTGGCTTCCCGAGCACCGACTGCACCGACGAGAAGTCGTCGAGCGCGGTCGCCAGCATGAAGGACGGCGACGTGATTCTGCTCGAAAACGTTCGCTTCCAGGCGGGCGAGAAGAAGGGCGAAGTCGGCTACTGCACGCGTCTGGCCAGTTACGGCGATGTGTACCTGAACGACGCGTTCGGCACGAGCCACCGCGCGGAAGGCAGCATGGTGGGCGTTCCCAAGCAGATGAGCGGCAAGCCGCGCGTGATGGGCTTCCTGGTTGAGAAGGAAATGAAGTTCCTGCACGGCGCGATCGCGAACCCCGCCAAGCCGTTTGTGGTGGTGCTGGGCGGCGCAAAAGTGAGCGACAAGCTCGCGTGCGTGGAGAATCTGATGCCGAAGGCCGACATGATCATCGTGGGCGGCGCGATGGCGTACACGTTCCTCGCGGCGCTGGGCAAGAAAGTCGGCAACAGCCGTGTCGAACAGGATCGATTGGGCGATGCGAAGAAGATCATCGATCACGCGGCTCGCAGCAAGTGCGAACTGCTGCTGCCCGTCGATCACGTGTGCTCGACGGACTTCCGCGAGGACGCCGGCGACATCGAGGTGTTCGATGATCAGATCAAGGACGGCTTCATGGGTCTGGACATCGGCCCCAAGACGCAGACCAAGTACGCTCTTGCGCTGCGGAAAGCCAAGACCATCGTGTGGAATGGACCGATGGGCGTGTTTGAATGGGCTCCGTTTGCCACGGGCACGCAGCAAGTCGCGAAGGCGATTGTCGAGGCCACCAAGGGCGGTGCAACGAGCATCGTGGGCGGCGGCGACAGCGCGGCGGCGGTTGAGAAGTTCAACTTGGCAGGCGGCATGAGCCACGTGAGCACGGGCGGCGGCGCGAGCTTGGAACTGCTCGAAGGCAAGCAGTTTGAGAGCATCGAATTGCTGGACAACGCCTGATCCAACGACAGGCTCCCATCCCCGGATCGAATGGCAACAGATCTTGATACGCGAGCCGTACTGGCTCGCGTTTTCTGTTTTCCCGGAGAAGTCGCGATCCCCCGGCTCCCGCAGGTTCGGGAATTTTGATACACTAGATCACGGGAGATCATGCTTCACACGCCTGCATCACGTCCGCTCGGTCCAAACGACTTTGCCGCATTCGAAGGCATTGAGGGTTTGTGCGCGCTGGCTCGCTGCCCGAAGCTTGTGCAACTGTGGTGCAGCGAGGAGTATGCGGCTTTGCACAACACGACGCCGGAGAAGATGACGGGCAAGAGCCTGTACGACGTGTTGCCCAAGGCGCACGCGGAGGAACGAGCAAAGCTGATGCAGCCCACGCTAGATAGCGGCGTGGTGACTGAATACTACCAGTTGTGGCGCGGGGCACGATGGCTGACCCGGTGCTTTCCGCTTGATGCGACTGTGTTTGGTACGCCAGGCTTGTTTGTCATCTTGGCTCGCTTGACGCCTGAGCTTGCTCCGGATGAGACGGATACGCGGCCCATGGTCGTGAGCCCCGAGTACGGCGAACTGGGCGTGCTTTCGCGGCGAGAGTTGGAAGTGCTGTATCTGCTGGCGAAGGGATACGACGCGCCGGAGATCGGGAAGCGGCTGTTCCGCAGCACACACACCATCAACGATCACATCAAGGCGATTCACCAGAAGCTCAGCATCGACTCACGTGCGGCGGTTGTGAAGCTGGCCGTGGCCAAGGGATTGCTGGGTTTTGAGGAAGATGAGTGGCAGAAGATTGCCGCACAGCAGAGGCCTGCGCGTGACTGAAACGGGTGCGGGCAGAAGCCGAAAGAGTCGACATGGGGCAGCGGATGTCCAATCGAAATGATGAGCCGACGGATGTGGGCGGCATTCTCACTGTCTTCGTTCAGCGATTCATGCTCTTCGCGGGCGGGCTTGCATGCATCGTTTCGATGAGTCGCTTCTCACTGAACCTCTTCGCAAGCGGCGGCGTTCTTGGCATCGTGTTCGGACTGATGCTCGCTGGGGTGGCGTTACTGGGCGTGTGGATTGTGTTTCTGGCGTTCATGCCCTGGCAACGCGGAACTGAAACCACGCTCGATCATGACGGCGCAGTGCACCCGGACCATCGCACATGCGGCTATTGCCTCCGACGAGCAGGCATAGCGGACGTGCAGTGCGCGAGCTGTGGTGCGAATCTGCGATGAACTGCTACCTGAGTCAATAACGGAGCCTACAATCGCTTACGCCGTCGGCCTCCGTTTCGCGTTTTTCCGCGATTTTTGAGAACTCTTCGGCGACATCGCTCCTCTCCGGTTCTGGTCTGTTCCAGCCGTGCACGACGATGTTCCAGCCGATGGGCCCGACTTTCCGTTGTGTTTTCACACACGGATGCTCCCAATCCATCGCACATCTTGTTCGGACGCAAGCGCACCGGCAGACCGGTTCTCGCTGCGCCTGATCGTTTGGTCGGTGAACGCCTTTGCGCGGTCACTGCAGGAGTTTCGTGTTTGGATATGTCTCCGTACTTGCAACCTGTTCTCGATCCCACCTCACACGCTCGCGGCAACACGCATGAGCACGCGAAGAAGCAGCCTCGGGTATTGACGCCTGATGAAGCGTCGGCTGACGCTGGCCGCACGACGCCCCCGGCGAGCGGCGTGAACTTTGCGTCGCTGGGACTGGCAGCGCCCGTCCAAGCCGCGCTTGTCGATGAAAACTACCACACGCCTACGCCCATTCAGGCGCAGGCGATTCCCGTCATTCTCGAAGGCCGTGACCTTCTGGGCTGCGCTCAGACGGGGACGGGCAAAACAGCCGCGTTTGCGCTTCCCGTGCTCAGTCGGTTGCTGACGCAGGGACGGGACAAGTCACGCGTGGGGAACGCGCGGCCCCGCGTACTCGTCCTGAGCCCCACTCGCGAACTGGCAACGCAGATTGGCGACAGCTTCGCGACGTATGGCAAGCACACCGGCCTGAATCACACGGTGATTTTCGGCGGCGTGAGCCAGTTTCACCAGGTGCGTGCGCTGCATCGCGGCGTGGACGTGCTCGTCGCGACGCCCGGCCGCCTCATGGACCTGATGGAGCAGAAGCTCACCGACTTCCGCGACATCCACACATTCATTCTCGATGAAGCCGACCGCATGCTGGACATGGGCTTCATTCAACCGATTCGTCGCATCGCGGCGGCGGTGCCTCAGCAGCGCCAGACGTTGCTGTTCAGCGCGACGATGCCGAAGGAGATCATGCACCTGGCAGATTCGCTGCTGCGTGATCCTGTCAAGATTTCGGTGACGCCGGTGGCGAGCGCGGCTCCCTTGATTGAGCAGTCGCTGTACATGGTGCACCAGAAGAGCAAGCCCGCGCTGCTGCGGTTGCTGCTCGAGAACGAAGACATGTCGCGCGTGGTGGTGTTCATTCGCACCAAGCACGGCGCGAACAAACTCGCGACGGCGCTGGAACGGGCGGGGATCGACGCGGTTGCGATTCACGGCAACAAGAGCCAGAACCAACGCGAACGCGCCCTTGATCTGTTCCGCGCCGGGCGTTCTCGCGTGCTTGTGGCGACCGATGTCGCTGCTCGCGGGCTGGATGTGGATGGCGTGACGCACGTCATCAACTTTGACCTGCCCATGGAACCCGAGGCATACGTGCACCGCATCGGTCGCACGGGGCGTGCAGGCGCGACGGGTGTGGCGATTGCATTCTGTGACCGTGAAGAGCAGGCTTTGCTGAATCAGATCGAGAAGCTGATGCGCAAGCGCATTCCGCTGAAGCCCACACCTCAGCTGCCTGAACTTGGCGTTGAGATCCGCCAGCCGGTCCCTCGCGACCAGATGCGCCGGTCCGGACGCGATGAAAACTCTCGTCTGTATGAAGAGCGCAACGATCAGTCGCGTCGTGGCCCGCGCAATGAGCGGACGGACAACCCGGTTGATCCGATCGTGCCCCATCGCGAACGTCGGATGCCTGATGTGCATCGCGAAGCGAGCCCGGCGCATGCGTCGGGCCACCACGGCGATGACCACGGCACCGCGTTTGCGCCGCGGCCGCATCAACAGCCGCCCAAGCCAAGGCACGGGACACCTCGGCACGAGATCGCGAAGCGGGCGGCTCAGGAAGCTCGCACAGCCAAGCCGCAACGGCCGATGTCGGGTGATCGTCCGCGCATGGAGGGCAGGCCCTCTGGTGAGCGGAAGATCGGCGGAAAGTTCGCCGAGAAGTATGGGAACAATCCGCCGCGTGGCGACCGTTCAGGACCGCGAAACGACGGGTTCGGTCCTCGCAACGATCGTCCGGCGCCTCGCGACAACCGGCCCATGCCGCGCGATGACCGCCCGGCACCTCGAGGCGAGCGAGCGGCACCGCGTGGCGAACGGCCTGTACAGCGCGATGATCGTTCCGGCCAGCCGCGGAACGCGCCACGCAACGACCTGGGCCCGCGACCTGCACGCCCGTTCCAGAACGGCAAGCGTCCGTTCAAGAAGGCGGGCAAGCCACCGTTCGGCCAGCGCGATCGCTCACGCTAATTGGCGGCGAAGATTATCGAAACCGAGAACTTGCTGCCAAAGCAGGTTGCGGGGGCGATTGTTTTCGCTACACTGAGCGTCTATGCGACTGCTTGACCGCATCCGTACTCGAGCTCTATGGGTCGTTGTAGCGATCACTGCAACTGCGGTGAGCGTGATTGCATGGACGACGTTGCCGGCATGGCCTGTGGTGGGCGTTGCTGTCGCAACGCTTGTCTTCGCGGTCAACACGATTTCGAGCAAGCTGCACGCGGATGCGTGTCTGGGCTGCGGGCAATCGCTCGCTGGCCAGCCCCGTGGTGAGCATGGCACCTTCTGTCCCAACTGCGGTCAAGTGAATCAGCCTCAGCCGATGACGCTGGCGAAGATGGACGCGATGCGGACGCTGGATGTGATGAAGGCAAGCCGCGGCAAGGACAAAGAAGCTCGCGGATGACGGATGAAGAGTGAGCCCCACTAAACGCACAAGCTGCAAAGCCTGTGCGTTTTTTCATTCATGCCATGACCGACGGGTAACGATGCGGCTGAACCCGCATCGAGGGCAAGGAATATGCAACACGATTCTGACCTACGCAAGCAAAATTGCGGGAATTTCTGAACGCGAAAGCAGATTTTGAGAATCGAGAATCATTTCGCAGATTTGCGCAATGTTGAGAATCCGCTCTCAGTACTACGTGCGTACCTCTCCGCGTCCGCCTGTGTTCGTTCTCGTCCCGCGAGTCTTGTGATCCGCGGCAGCTCTCTCCCACTCTCCACGAGCGAAACGACGGGCCGGCGTTGCGTCGCGCCGCTCTCTTCCCAGACGCATGTCGGAGGAAATATGCAGAATCGTCTTCTTGTTCCGGGGATTGTCACGGCTCTTGCTGTTGCACCCGCCGCCCTTGCCGGCGTCCGCGTCATTCACGCCTCGCCCAACACGCCTGCGGTTGATGTGTACGTGAACACAGTTCCAGGCAGCGGCAACCCGGCGATCGAAGATCTGGCGTTCACGCAGGGCACGGGCTACGTGCCGCTGCCGACCGGTACGTATGACTTCCGCGTGACGCCCGCGAACGCGACGACGCCTGTCGCCATCAGCGCTCTGGGCGTCGGTATCGATGGCAACACCGATTACACGATCGCAGCGATCGACTTCTTCAACAACATCCGCCCCCTCGTGCTCGTGGATAATCGCACACAGAACCCCAATGCGGCCCGCGTGCGGTTCGTGCACGCTGCTCCTGACGTGCCCGCAGTTGACGTCGGCCTGCTGAGCGGTGGCGTGTTGTTTGACAACACCGCCTTTGGCAATGCGGCTGATGAAGGCTACATCAACGTTCCCGGCGGCACGTACGACCTGGGCGTGTTCCTCGACAGCAACAACGGCCTCGCGCTGCCTCTGCCTGGCATCACGCTGCAGAACAACGTGGTGTACACCGTGTTTGCGATGGGTTCACTGGCTCAGGGCAACGTGCAGGCCGTGATCTTCATTGATCAGATTCCCTCGCCCGGCGCGGCTGCGCTGCTGGGCATGGGTGCCCTGGTCGCGACGCGTCGCCGCCGCTGAGTACCGACCGCCACCCCACTTCCTTCTCCCCACGCCTGTGCAGAGGCAACGTGACGTTCACGGGGCGAGCGAGCGAACTGGGACCTTGTACTGACCCCCTTCCCCGTGCGGACGTGCGAGAGAATTGCCCGTCCGCGCTTTCCAGCCACGTCCACACACGCACAGGTCACCCCGCTCGATCCGCAGGGATCATCCCGCGAGCCGGGGTGATTGTGTTTTCGTGCCGAATCCATACAGATGCCGATGTAGCATTTCGGCTTGCGCGGCGTATCACGCGGCCAATCGCTATGTCGTCGGGAAACTCCATCTGGAACGCACTTCGCCACCGCCATTTTCGGAATGTGTGGCTGGCTGCGTTTGTATCGAGCATGGGCGGCTGGATGGAAGTTGTGGGCGTGCAGTGGGCGATGGCCCAGGCCACGCTTGATCAATCGTGGGTCAGCCAGAACAAACCCGGTGCGCCGATCATGATGGCGTACCTTGCTGTCGCACAGCTTGCTCCCCAGCTGGTCTTCGGCCTGATCGGCGGCGTTGTCGCCGACATGGTGGATCGCAAGCGCCTGCTGCTGGTGACGCAGTTCGCGCGGATGCTGATCGCCATCGGTCTGTTCATCGTCGCCTTTCGGGGCAATATCTCGCCTTACATGCTGATTCTGCTGGGCGCACTCGACGGTGTGGCCATGGCGTTCAACATTCCAGCGTGGCAGGTGCTCACGCCTCGACTGGTGCCGCGCGAAGACCTGACGGCTGCGATCACCCTGAACGGGCTGCAGTTCAATCTCGCTCGCGCGCTGGGGCCTGCGCTGGGCGGCATTTTGCTGGGCTTTTCCGTCATTGCGCTGGTTGACCATGTGGCGCACTGGGTGCCGGGTTCAGCCAACTTCTTGAATTGGTTGCACACGTACAGCAGCTACGACATCAAGGGCACCGCACTGCTGTTTCTGTTGAATGCGATCAGCTACCTTGCGGTTCTGATCGCGGTTGCACGCACGCCGGCGTCACCCGCTGTGCCGACGGAACAGCGCGGTCATCCTTGGCAATTGATCAAGGAAGCCGCGCACTTCGCGTGGCACAATCGCGGCACGCGGAATCTGATTCTGGGCATCACGATCTTCAGCGCGTTGGCGACGCCGCTCATTCGCTTTCTGCCGATCCTGGTGAAGCAGATCTACATGCCTCAGGCGAGTGACGTTGATCGGGAACGCGGGTACGGGGCATTGCTGGGTGTAATGGGCATGGGCGCCGTGATGGGTGCGCTGACGATTCGGTTTGTGCCTTTTTGGTATCCCAAGCACCACTTCGTGCCGCTGTCGATCACCCTGTGCGGCTTGTTTCTGTGCTTCTTCAGCGCGGTGACATCGCTGTACTTTGCGGGCATCGCGATCTTCCTAGTCGGTATCGTGTGGATGTGGGCGTTCAATTCTGCGTTCGCGGCGCTACAACTGCTGATCCCCGACCGGATTCGAGGGCGTGTGCTGGCGATTGGCAATACCGTCAGCTTTGGGTGTATGCCGCTGGGCGCGCTGCTGGGTGGCGCGATTGGCGAGTACGTCGCGGGCAAGAGCAGCAGCAACCCCAGTGCGGAAGGACTCGGCGCACAGATCGGTCTTGGCGTGCTGAGCCTCATGCTCGCCATCGTGGGTTTTGTGATGCTGACGTGGCGAACGCCTGAGATTGACGGGATCACGCGTGAAGACCCCGGCTTTGAGAACAAGCCGGGACTCGTGCGCGGCATTACCGCGAAGGCCCACCGGCCCAAAGCGACCGCAAGCAGCGACGACGCGGCGATCTGAGTCGCGAGTGAGATTTCTGCACCGACGCAATGAAACAAACAAGCCCCGACGAAACGCCGGGGCTTGCTTTGGTTTTCAGATAATCAGTTGCGTGCGTGCTCAGGCAACCTTGTGGCGGGGCGCCTTGGCAGCCGTGGCCTTGCTGGCCTTGGTTGCACTGGCGACGAGCGTGTCGAAGAGCTTGGGATCGCTGATCGCGATTTCGCTCAGCATCTTGCGGTTGAGGATGTTGCCCGCGTTCTTCAGCCCGTTGATGAACAGGCTGTAGCGGGTGCCACGCATGCGGCAGGCAGCCGTGATACGCGTGATCCAGAGCTTGCGGTAGTCGCGCTTGAGGCGGCGACGGTCGCGGAAGGCGTACACGCCAGCGCGGAGCACCGCATTGGCTGCACGATACTTGCTGGTGCTGTTGCTGCCGTAGTAACCGCGGGCCTTGCGGAGAACACGATTACGGGCTTGGGTACGGGCTGCACCCTTACGAACGCGAGGCATGGGAAACTCCAACCTTCATGGCTTGACCGGGGCGCTGGCGATCAGCGACTTGCTGGCCCGTCAAGCACGTGCGAGAAACAGGCTCACCACAGCGAACGACGCGAACGCGTCCGCGGGCAAGCACGAACGAATTAATCCTTCTTGGCCTTGGCCGCGGCTTCCTTGGCAGCCTTGCGCTGCGCGGGGCTGGGGCTGCGACGAATCGCGGTACGGCTCTGCTCACGGCCGCGGATGCGGCGGAACAGCAGCTTTTCCAGACGCTTCGCGTCGGCGCTGCTCATGAACGGATCGTTGCGATACTGGCGCAGCTTCTTGCCGCCCTTGCCCGAGCGCAAGTGCTTGCGGTTGGCCGTGCGGTGGCGAATCTTGCCGGTCTTGGTGATGCGGATACGCTTCAGCAGACCCTTGTGGCTCTTGTTCTTGGGCATAGGAGGCCTCAGTCAAAACATGGTCACCCGCCGGAAAACCCGGTGGGCAGGGTCGAGACTTTAGGCTCTTGCCCTGCTGGTTTCAAGAAGACCGATCCAAACCCCAACACGCGGCGTATTTATGGGGTAACAGTTGTGTCTCCCGCACATGGATAACTACTCTACTCCGTTGACGCAAGCGGCCCCACCCAACTCTGGCTCTTCAGCATCGAACGTCAGCGGTCAGAAGCCGATGGACGACGATACACGTGCCATGCAGGCGATTGAAGCCGCAGCGGCTGCGGACGAGGCTGACGAGCGGGCGGTGATGCAGGCAAACACCGAGAAGTCGCAGCCCGTGGCACTCACCCTGCGCGAGCGCATTGAAGCGTTCATGGCGCGGTTGAGTACGCGGAACAATTTCTGGCATCGCGTGTGTTCGATGATCTGGCTGCCTTACGCGTTCAAGAGCGGCATTCAGATGAAGCGCGTGGACGGCACGACGTTTCAGGCTGTTCTGCCCTTCAAGCGATTCAATCGCAACTGGTACAACGCCATGGCGGGGGCGAGTCTCCTGGCGAACAGCGAGATCGCCGGCGGCATGTACATCATGGGCTTGACGGGCGGCGACTACACGCTCGTGTGCAAAGAGCTGAGCTACCGCTTCCTGCGGCCATGTTTCGGACCGGCGTTGTACAAGATCACCCCGAAGGAAGATCTGCCTGCATTGATTGCAACAGGCAAAGAGTTCAACATCACGCTGGAGCTTGATGTCATTCAGCAGGCGTTGGTGCCTGAAGCACTCGCGAAGGTCAAGAAGCATGATCGCCTGCTTGCGAAACTGGCGGCAAAGGAACGCCGAGTCGGTCGCTGCTCTGCGACATTTCACTTGACGCCGACGAGTCACCAAAAGTCAAAGCGCGGCGCAGCCAACCGAGTTGGCTGATCGCGGCGCATCGCACATCTTCATTGTTCTTTTGGACACGCGTGCACACTGCGGACGGCAGGCCCGCAGTGTTTTCGTGCATCAACTGTTCAACGTGGTCACGCACTTGGCAACGACGTCGCCAACAGGCACGATCTCGCCCTTGCCGGTTTTGTCCTTGCGGAGCTTGAACTCGACGCCGCCCGCGGCAAGGGCCTTGTCGCCCAGCGTGAGTCGAAGAGGAATACCGGTGAGGTCGGCATCCTTGAACTTCGGACCCGGCCGCTCGTCGCGGTCATCGACAAGCACATCGATACCCGCTGCGCTGAGCTGCGCCGAAAGCTGCTTGCAGAGTTGCTGCTGGTTCGCATCGCCCGGCTGGAGTACGCAGAGAATCACGTGATAGGGCGCGATGGCGTTCGGCCACACGATGCCATTTTCGTCGTGGCTCATCTCGACGCATGCAGCCATGGTGCGGCTGACGCCAATGCCATAGCAACCCATGATGACGGTGTGCTTCTGCTGCTTGTCGTCGAGCACCTGCAGGCCCATGGCTTGGCTGTACTTGGTTCCGAGCTTGAAGATGTGACCGACTTCGATACCGCGGCTGGCGATGAGCTTCTCGCCCGGGAGTTTGGGCGAGGGATCACCGACCATCGCGTTGCGGATGTCGGCGACGACCATGTATTTGTCGCCGCTGCGCAGGCCGCCGGCGGGGAAGCCTTTGTCGGCACCGAAGCTCTGGGCGTCGAGCGGATCCTTGCCGAGATCGCGCTGCCAGTTGAAGTGCTTGACGTGGTAGTCCTTCTTGTCGCCACCGGTGACCCAGAACATGGACTTGCCTTTGGCGTCGTCGAAGCCGATGGCGGCGTCGCGATCCACGATCATGAGCACGCCAGTCTTGCCGACGCAGGCGCGGGGCGAGACAAAGCCGATGGCGAAACCTTTGGCTTCGGCTTCCTTGGGGTCGGCGAGGGCGATTTTGCAGCCGCTCACGTCGCGAACTTTGCCTTCGTTCACATCGTGATCGCCGCGCACAACGGCGACGATCCACTCTTCGCCGTACTTGGCGAGGTCTTCGGCGCTGCTCTGCACCTTGAAGACGATGGTCTTGAGCATGTTCTCCGGCTTGACCTTCATGAACTTGGCGACGTCGTCGATGCCGGGCAAACCGGGCGTGTGATGCTCTTCGAGCGTTCCAGTGGGTTCGCCCGCGAAGTAGCCCTTGCTCGGCGCGGAACGGGGGCCGACTTCGCACTTCTCCACGTTGGCCGCGTAACCGCTCTTGAGGCACTTGAGGATGGTGTCTTCGCCGCTGGCACAGTTGACCATGAACTCGTGGCTTGCGCTGCCGCCAATAGGGCCGCTCTCGGCTTCGACAGCGCTGAAATCGAGCTGGCAGCGTGTGAAGATGTTGGTGTACGCGCGATACATCGCGTCGTAGGTTTCATTGAGGCCGCCCGGGCCTTCGATGCTGGCGTGGAAGGAATAGGCATCCTTCATGATGAATTCGCGGCAGCGCAGGAGACCGGCGCGGGGGCGGGCTTCGTCGCGGAACTTGGTCTGGACCTGATAGAGATTCAGCGGGAGTTGCTTGTAGCTGTTCACGCAGCCGATCATGAGATCGGTGATGACTTCTTCGTGCGTGGGCGCGAGGGCGTTCATGCGGCCCTTGCGGTCCTTCACGCGGAAGAGGTTGTCGCCGTAGGCCTCGTCGCGCTTGGTGTCCTTGAAGAGTTCGAAGGGCTCGAGCGCGGGCATGAGCAGTTCGCTCGCGCCAGCGGCGTTCATCTCTTCGCGCACGATGTCGGAGACCTTGTTAATGACGCGGAGCGCGAGCGGGAGATAGTCATAAATGCCGGCACCGACGGGACGGATGAAGCCCGCACGATGCAAAAGCACGTGGCTGGGCACTTCCGCGTCTTTGGGAGCTTCGCGCGTGGTGGGAATGAGGGTGCTGGACCAGCGGGCGACTGCGCCCTTGCGCGTGTTCGAGATGACCGGCGAGGCAGATGTAGACATAGGGACGCGAGGGTAGGGGCAAAACGGAAAGCGATAAAGCGGAAAGCGATACCGTGAAAAGCGGGAGCCCGGGGCCTGTTGCTCTGGCTGCTGCTGTGTGCGCAAGGTCGGGCGGGTTGCTCCCGGGCCGACTCAGGCTACTTCAAGAGCCCACCACGACGCAACGTGGTTGTGAGCAGTTTGTCGACGGGCGTGTCGGTAGGCACAAGGAAATGCGCAATGCCGCGGCGGGCACACTCTTCACGTAGACGTTGCTGGTGACGAGAGAGCGATGCTTTATACATCGCAATCGATGCAGGACTGACCGTTACTTCCACACCACGTGCGGTTTCGACATCGGTCAGGCGAAGGTCCCCCACCAACCCTGCCTCCGCTTCGCGAGCGGGATCGAGCTCGCCGGGCGAAAGCACTTGCACCGCGAGTGTGTCGAATGTGCCCAAGGCAGAGCCCGTGAGGTAGCTCAGGCCCTGGTGAAAGTCGCCCGGAATCAAGAAGTCGCTGATGAGAACAATGACGCCTCGCCCAGCGGATGCTTTGCCCAGCGTGCGCATGGCGGCAAGGAAGTCATCGGCGGGCACGCGCGTCGCCGAGGCGGCAGTACGGCGAGAACTGGCCAAGAGCATCTCAAGCACGAAGTCGGCCAGCCGGCGAACATTGGTGCGTCCTCGGAGTGGCGCGAGTTGCTGCACAGGCGACAACGAATCTGCGCGCGGCAGGCCAAAGGTCGCGAGGCTGACGCGGTTCTGGTTCACGAGGCCGATGTATCCCAGCGCGGCGGCGAGTCTCGCGGCGTAGACAAGCTTGCTGGGATTGCCCACGTCCATCGACGGGCTTGCATCGAGAATGATGTGCAGGGCGAGATCTTCTTCCTCGCGAAAGAGCTTGATAAACAGCTTGTCGAGGCGGCCAAGAATGTTCCAATCAATGTGGCGCAGGTCATCGCCCGGCACGTACTGACGGAAGTCATCAAACTCGACGCTGCGGCCGCGCCGCTTGCTGCGACGCTCGCCGGGCAGCTTGCCAGCGAGCATCTTGCGACTGAGAATGTCCAGCCGATCAAGCTGCGCTGCGAGCGAAGGGCCCAGCAGGTCGTCGAGTGTCTTGGGTGGGGATTCGGCGACGCCCGCTAGCATGGGGCACTGTACGAGCGGGTGCAACGAGAAACGCACGACCCCGAGTTTTCACCCGGGGTCGTGCTCTTCGTGTGTGTGTGATGAAGAAGTAAGCGAGAAACTCAAGCGCGGCGGCGGCGAGCGATCATTAGACCGCCGATACCGGCGAGAGCAATGGCGCCGGGGGTGGGAATCAGCGTGCCGTTGATGGTGACCATGTCCCAGCGGAGCGTGCCCGTCCCCGCGTACGTGGTGGCCGTGGGCGTGTTGGAACGGGTAGCGAGATAGCCACCCGTGCCCGGCACGAACTCGGTCACGATGCGGATGGCGAAGTTGGGGTTGTTGTCAACACCCGTGATGGCCGAGAGGTCGGCGCTGCGGTTGTACCAGCTATCGCCCGAGGTCGCAGTTGGGGTGATGACATACTGGTCGGCATCGATGAATGAAGTGCCGTCGATGGTGTACTGGAGACGAAGGACGCTCGAGGAGGTGTTGCTGTGGCGAACATCGAAGGTGACGATGATGTCTTCGTAGTTGGTCGTATTGACGGCGAACTGCACGCCGGCAGTCTTGTTGCCAGTGCCTTGGGCGGGATAGTTGGTGGTCTGCCAGCCGCTGTCGTCGGTGTTGTTGGGGTCGCTGCTGTTGAGCGGTGCAGTCGTGCCGGTGCCAGCCGCGTTGAAGCTGGGGCTGGTCACGCCGCCGACGAGGCTGGCGGTGCCGGAGCCAACGAAGGGCAGGGTGGTGCCGGTGGCGGCGCTGCCGTCACTGATCACGCTGTTGAAGTTCCACTGGGTGACGACGGCAGCAGAGGCAACGCTACCAGAGACCGCGATGGCGGCCAATGCGAAAACAGTCTTCATGATTCTCTCTCCATTGCAGGCTTTCGCCCACGTTGCGTGCGATCACGGGGTACTTCCGTGTCGATGGGAGAACACTAGCTGCGAGAGTGTTGTACAAGCTGATTTGTTGCGCTAAGGGTTTGTCAAACTTGACGGCAATCAGCGTCGACACACGTCGTGCTGCACATCGGCGACGGTTTCGCGGCGTTGCATACGAAGTTATCGCAGCTTGACAGCGGTGCGATCGGCACATCGCTGCGTTCGCTCGGCTGATTCTCAATGGCGATAACTTGCACTAGTCTCGCTGATCCGGCAGGTCACGCCCCACCGACTCACCCGGTGAGACAAAACGAAGACAGCCCTTGCGCGAGCAAGGGCTGCTTGAAGCGGAGAGGGGGGGATTCGAACCCCCGATGACCCGGAGGCCATACTAGTTTTCGAGACTAGCCCATTCAACCGCTCTGGCACCTCTCCGAATGGGAGCGATTATACACCTGTGGAAGGCGTTTTGCGCGTGGTCGGCTCGGGCGTTGGCGCTGGCTTGCCGCTGGCGGTTGGCAGGCCCGAGCGATGGGTGGTGGCGAGCAAAGCGGCGACGGCTCCGCGGGCGACGGTTGAGGCGACGAAGACAATGAAGTAGGCCATACTCAGATTGGCTTCGAAGCGTCCCAGCAACGCTCCTCCAACGAGACTGCCTGCAGTTCCGGCACACCATTGGCCCAGCGTGTGGATGCTGAGCAGCGTTGTTCGTTCGTCCTCGTCGAACAGCTCGAGCGTTGCGAGCATGACTCCCAGTTCCCAGAATGCGATTGTCATGCCGGCGATGAGTTGGGCAACGGCGAGATAGATCGCGTCGGTACTCAGCGCCCAAAGCAGTGGAACGGGGGTCATCATGATCGCGGCATAGATGAGCAGACGGCGACGGCCGCGACGCTGTGCGATCTCACCAGCCCAACTGACGGCCACAGCTTTGCCAAGATACCAGATGACGATGAGACCCGCCCAACTGAGAAAGCTCAGTTCGGCGACCTTCTTGACGTACGCCGCCCAGAATGGTGAGCCGATCATCATCGCAAAGCTGAACAGTGCGAGAACGCCCAACAGACGCCAACGTCCGTCGTGGCGAAGTCGCGCAGCAGACTCGCGCAGACTCAGCGATCGGTGTGATCGAGTCATGTCCGCAGGTTCAATGTGCTTGTGCAGATAGATCGTGCTGACCAATCGCATCACACCTGCGAGGAAGAACAGGAACGCAAAGCACACGAGAACAGGGCGTTCGGCAAGCGCTGTGCTTAACCACGGCCACCACTCTAGCCAGTTCGCGATGGCCGGACCCGCCTTGGCGGCAGAATCGAGCATTGCAGCACCAGCGAGGACAGCACCAACTGCACCGAGCTGGAGTGTGCGACTGCGCCTGGCGAAGAAGCTGGGTCGGATGGGCCCTGGCACGAGGCGACCCATCATTGCTGTCCATGGTGACCCCCCCACGACTGCTCCTGCGTGATAAACCGCAGCGACGACAAACACCAGCCAGATCGGTGCCGTGCCCATGAGAGCGATGACGGCAAGTGCTGGACATGCGACGGTCTGTACGGCTGCGCACAGCACCACTGCCCGTCGATAACTCCGCATTCTCTCGACGAGATGTGGAGCGAGCAATTGCAAGATGGTGGCGAACATGACCGGCACGGTTGCGACAAGGCCGCTACCGACCTCGCTGCCGAACATGTTGAGAATGAAAAACGGAAAGAACGTCTCCGCAAACCCGACCATGAACATGTAGAACAAGCCATCAATCGTGGAACAACGAAGATTGTGGCGGACGACTTCTGCCTTCACAAGATCGATCCCGAGAATGCTGCGGATGAACGAGCGTTCGACGTGCGTGGGAGACAGCGTAGTGAGCGGCGGCCTGCCCACGCAGAAAACATGGCGGCCACAGCTTGGCGTAACCGATACACCGAGCCTCATGGGGCTGCCGCGGTGCGAAGTCAACGACGCACGCCACACCAGGACCGTTACTCATCGGTCTTGGCGACACATCTTCGACAGACCGCTTATGACAGCGTGCGCACTGTCACGGCACGCTCGTGAGCTGGGAGTCCTTCCATTTGTGCAAGTTTCGTGACGTCGCGAACCAGCACCGGGCTCGCGCGATCAACTTCGAGCCAAGTTCGGGCCCTCAGAAAGGTGAGCACGCTGAGGCCTGCGCGAAACCGAGCAGTTCCGCCAGTGGGAAGCACGTGATTGGGACCCGCTCCATAATCACCCAGCGACTCCGCACTGCCCGCACCGATGAATATTGCACCTGCATTGCGCACACGTTCAGCGACTTCGCGCGCAGTCGAGAGCTGTAGCTCCAAGTGCTCAGGCGCAAGGACATCGATCACATGCAGCAACTGCTCCCAATTCTGGACAACACAGGCGAAGCCGTTTGCACACGCTTCCCGGGCGACGTTGGCTGTGGGTAGCGTCTGCAACTGTCGCAGCAGTTGCAGGTTCACTCGTTCAGGCAACGAGGGATCTGTCGTGACCAGAAGTGGACGCGCGTCAGGATCGTGTTCCGCTTGCGCGAGCAGGTCCGCCGCGACCACGACAGGATCAGCCGATTCGTCCGCCGCGATGAGCAATTCGGAAGGGCCAGCAAGCATGTCAATACCTGTAGACGCGCTCACCAGGTGCTTGGCCGCGGTGACGTACTTGTTGCCTGGTCCGACGATGACGTCGCATCTGGGTGCGCCGCATATGCCGCGTGCAAGAGCGATGACCGCGGGTGCCCCGCCAAGCGCGAGTAGCGAGTCAGCACCCGCGATGGCTGCGGCAGCTTTCATCAGCATGCCAGGTCGCGGCGAAGCAAGCACAACGTGTTCAACGCCGGCCGCGCGGGCTGTCGCGACCGTCATGATGGCAGACGACACCAATGGATGGCGACCACCCGGTGCGTAGCAGCCCGCAACCTGTACGGGAACGAACGTGTGACCTGCACGGGCGGTCTGGTCAATTTGCATGAAGACATCACGCACAGCTTCGCGCTGGAGTCGGGCGAAGGCGGTCACTCGGTCTGTCGTGCGCTCCAGCAGTCCTCGCGTTTCCGTATCGAGTTCATCCCGTGCTGCACAGAGTTCCTTGCGCGACACGATGATCGGTTCGTGCTCGCTCTTGATGTCTCCCAACTGCCGAGCCCATCGCCTGGCTGCAGTTTCACCAGATTGGTCTATATCACTTGCAACTGCGTGCGCGTGCGACACTGCATCGGGCGAGAGCGGCGAGATGCGAACTGCTGCTGCGATCGCTTCTTCCACTGTGGCTGTGCGAAGCAGCACGGTGGAGTTCGTCGTCGTGTTCATCATGTGTTTTCCTTCGTGCTGTGTTGGACTGGTTTGGCGTCTCCTGGCCGACGCGAAACCTTCTTTGCGCGATGATCGAGTTCAGCCGCCACATCGGCGAACGTGACCTCACCGCGTCTCATGGCAACGGACACAAAGTACAGAACGTCGGCTGCTTCGTGAATCACGTCCATGCGATCACGCGCGGAAGCGAGTTCGGCGGCTTCCTCGAGCAGCTTTGACTTGAGCAGTTGCTCGTCGCGCACAAGCCGCTTCGTATACGAACGCTCGTCATTGCCACCAAGCTGAAGAACAAGACGTTGCTGAAGAGCGGGAAGACCGTTCAGATGCCCAAAGCACGACGCCGAGCCGGTGTGGCAGAAGCCCCGCCCTGCTTGACGCACTGTGAATCGCAGCGCATCGCGGTCACAGTCCAGGTCAATACGCAACAGTTGCTGCGTATCACCTGACGTAGCGCCCTTTGCCCACACGCCACGGCGACGACTGTGGTACACACCCATGTTTGTGCGAACGGCCTCTCTGACACTCTCCGCACTTGAGTAGGCGAGACCCAGGGCCGTGCCAAGCTCATCGACGATGACCGTGGGCCAGAGTCCATCGGGCCGATCACTGACGAGTGGCGCGGTCACTGCATCAGCAAAGTCGAGTGACCCGGTGTAAAGCGCCATGCCCACTTGTGCGTCAGCTCCTATGCGATCCAGCTGTGCAATGTCTTGCGGTGTCGTGACGCCACCGGCGATGGTGACGGTTGCGCCAGCTTGCCTCGCAAGCTCAACAAGCTCGGGCACACGATCCATCGCTGTGCCGGCCATGCGACCTTCGCGCTCGACGAATGTGATGAGATAGCCGCCCACCAGCCCATTCAGCCTTTGCATGCGGTCGCGGATCGATTCGCCCGTGCGCGTACGCCACCCTTGCACGACAACTTCGCCGTCATACGCGTCGAGAGCGGCGATGACTCGCTGTGATGGGAGCTCGCGGAGCACCTCGGGCGTCGCCGCGGTGCCCAAGATGACCTTGGACGCACCGGCATCGAGCCATCGGAGTGCCGCTGCCGCATCTCGTATTCCACCGCCGACGCGACAACTCGCCAATCGCAGCAGCGGCAAGATCAGATCTTCGTTTGAGCCTGAGCCCATGGCGGCGTCAAGATCGATGACAGCAACGTCGCCCGCGAGACCGAACTTCTTCGCGAGCGGTTGCGGATCACCCGCTTGCAGCTTCAACTCTCGTCCGCCAACCAGTTGCACCGTCTGGCCATTCATGAGATCGATCGATGGGATAATCATGCCCGCACCTCCACAGCGTTCTGCTGCAACTCTCGTTTCACGTCCACGACGGTCCACTCACCTCGATGGAAGATACCAGCTGCCAGGACTGCGTCAGCACCGCGATCAATCGCGGCGAGCATGTCCGCAGGATTGGAAGCGCCGCCCGAAGCAATCACAGGCACACTGACCGCAGCGGATACTGCCTCAATCAGATCACCGTCATAGCCGCTACCGGTTCCATCTCGGTCCACGCTTGTGAGGAGAATCTCGCCGCACCCACGGTCTACGCCCTCGCGAGCCCACGCGACTGCATCAAGGGTTGTCTGTGAAGAGCCAGACCTGACGACTACCTGCCAGCCGCTGCCGCCTCTGTCACGGCGGGCATCGATAGCGAGCACGATGCACTGCTTGCCGAACTGATCTGCGGCCCACGTCAGTAACTGCGGTGTCTTGACGGCTGCGGAGTTGATCGCCACTTTGTCTGCACCGGCGGCGAGCAGCTTCGCGACATCGCCAACTTCTCGAACGCCACCACCGACAGTGAGCGGGATACTGAGTTTGCTTCGCACCTTCTTCACCGCTTCGATCGCAGCAACCCGTTCTTCGAGCGTTGCTGACACATCGAGCACGACGATCTCATCGGCTCCTTGCTTCTCGTACAGCGCGGCCAGCTCAGCAGGGTTGCCCATGTTCTGCAGATCGCGAAAGCGCGTTCCTTTCACGACTTGTCCGGCACGAATGTCTAAGCACGCAATAACTCGGCGAGTCAGCATGAAGCACCTCCCGCGCAAGTACATTTGTGTGCAGCGTCTACCCAGCGTGCAAGCAGTTCTGCGCCGGCCCGGCCAGAAAGCTCGGGGTGAAACTGGCAAGCAAGCACATTCCCACGCTCGATGGCTGCTACGAACGACTGGCCGTGGGTCACTGTCGCTGCTTGCCACTCAGGAGGAACATGGCTGATGGCGAAGGAATGGGCGAAGTACATGAAGTCTTCGCCCAACAGCTTTGCGCCGCGCGTCGGCGTGATCCGATTCCAGCCCATGTGCGGCACACGCACACGATCTGCCTCACGTTCCCTCAAGCGATGCACGACACCGGGCACGATCCCAAGTCCGGCTTCGCCAGCACCTTCCTCACTGCCTTCGCACAAGAGTTGCAGTCCCAGACAAATAGCCAGCAACGGACGACCGTCCAGAATCACATCTCGCAATGGTGTCACAAGCTGGCGTTGTTGCAATGATCTCATCGCGGGGCCGAAGGCGCCAACGCCAGGCATGATCACAGCATCTGCTTTCACGATGTCCTGCGCATCGTGCGCATCAGCAAGCGATACGCCAAGGCGCTCGAACGCCTGTCGTACGGAAGCGATGTTTGCAAGTCCGGTGTTGACACAGATCACTCGCATCACAACACCCCCTTGGTACTCGGAATGTCAGCACGACCTTCACATCGGCAACACGCTTGTGAGAGTGCGAGCGCGAGAGCTTTGAATGCCGCTTCGATCTTGTGGTGGTCATTCTCACCGCGGATGATGTCGACATGAAGAGTGAGACGCGCAGCTGTCGCGAATGACCGAAAGAAGTGCGGCACATTCTCGCATGAAAGCTGGCCAACGCGTTCTCGCTGCAACTCCATGCTCACGCAACACGTTGGACGACCTGACACATCAATGACAACGCGGGCCAGGCTTTCGTCGAGCGGGGCGTAGGCACTCGCAAAGCGGGTGATGCCAGCGCGATCACCCAACGCCTTGTCAATTGCCTGTCCCAGTGCGAGCGCGCAGTCTTCGACGGTGTGGTGATCATCGATGTGCAAGTCACCCTCGCATGCAAGCTGGAGGTCGCACTGTGAGTGCTTGCAGAAGGACACGAGCATGTGGTCGAGGAATCCGATCCCTGACTGCACCTGCGATTGACCTGTGCCGTCAAGCGTGATCGCGACCGTCACCTTCGTTTCGCTGGTCTTGCGTTCAACGGTTGCGGAGCGTACAGACTCGGATTGCGTCGTCATGGCAACACCTCCAGCACGCCGTCCAGCGAACCAACGACGGCTGCTGCGCCAGCTCTTTCGAGAATCTGGGTTAAGCCTTCGTCTGCACCGGGAGGCAGCACACCAATACCAACGATGGAAGCCGCCCGAGCGGCGTCGATATCGTCGCGTGTATCGCCGAGCATCCATGCGCGTGTGACGCCGAGCAGTTTCATCGCTCGTGCGAGCGGCGCGGGGCTTGGCTTCGGCGTGGCATCTTCCATGCACACTTGCACGGGGAACAGATCCGTTAGTCCATGCTCACGCAGGAATCTCTCGCAGTCCGCACGCGGTCGCCCAGTGACGATGGCGAGCGGCAGACGCGAAGCGAACCGCTCGAGCACTTCTCGCGCCGGGATCAATCTCTCGGTGGATCGCAACCCCGGTGCATCATCGGTGCCTTGATAGATCGCTTCAAAGCGAGCACGCACTTCTTCCAGCGACGCATCGATGCCGGCGTGCTGCAGAATCCGCTGCGTGACAACCCAGTCGTTGTTCGCGTTGCCTGCTGCCTTGATTGCAGCTACATCAGCACGCGAGACGGTGATGCCGTAGGTCTTTGCCGTCGCGATGATGGCTTGGCGGTACGACTGCGACACGTCTGCGAGCACACCATCCATATCAAACAGCACGGCTTGCGGTCGCACGCTGGTGTGAAGCGCATGAGCGAGGCGCGCATACTCGTCTGCATCGCCAGGACACGTAATTCGCAGGCATGCCTCAAGTCCTTTGGTTGCAGGAAACCACCGCACTGCAATTCCCATTGACCCCAGTGCTCGCCACGTCCACTCAGCGAGTTGCTTGCTGGGGAATCGTGCCAGCACGAAGTTCGCCTGAGACTTCGTGCATGAACATCCGATGCTTGCGAGCAGTCTCGTCATATCGCCACGTTCGCTTCGCACACGCATTGCGATGTCCTTCGCCACGATGTCTCGCTCCGGCAGCACTCGTTCGACGACGGAAAGACTCTGCTGGCTCACGCTGTACGGGAGGCCCACGCTCTTGAGCGCCGCAATCACACGAGCCGACGCAAGGCCATACCCGACTCGCACGCCCGCCAACCCAAATGCCTTACTGAAGGTTCGAAGCACCAGCACGTTGTCATGTTGCAGTGCAGACGACGTCGGATCGCTGTCTGCGAACTCCACGTAGGCCAGATCGAGCATAATGAGTGCTTGCGGCGCGAGCTTAGCGATCTGCTCGATGATCTGATAGTCCACGACCTCTCCCGTCGGGTTGTTGGGAGAGACAATGACGATCATCGCGGTGCCCGCATCAACTGCGTCGAGCATCGCTTGACGTGGGAAAGCGCCGTTCCACAGGCACTGCCGCACTTGTGCACCGGCTTGCGTTGCGCAACGAGCGAAGATCTCGAATGTGGGCACCGCCAAGACGATGTTGCGCCCAGGCTGCAGCATCACACGACATGCACGTTCGATAAGTTCATCGCCACCTGCTGTGACAATGACGCGGCACTCATCGATTCCGTGGCTGGCGGCAAGAGCCATCGCAACGCGACTTGTCGATGGGTACCAGCGTACCGCATCGGGCTGCGACGACTCTTGAAGCACCTGTCGCACGCGAGGGTGCAACGGACCTTCATTCGCATCAAGGCGCAGGTCGATCGGCCCCGGCAGTTTGGGCGGGCTGTATGCTGCACTCGACTTCACACTGTCTGCGAATCGAACAGATGGCCTGACGCCAGTTTGCTCAATCGATGGACTGATTGCCTTCATGGGTTGTGCTCCACCTTCCTGACCATCGACGTCGTTATGGCACGATCTGGCTGAGTTGGCTCACGACGATGTCGGTACCGCCACACGCCTTGATTTGAGGAATGAGCGTCGCAAGCGTGTCGCGGGGCACCGCAGCCTTCACCGCAAAGCCGACATTGCCGTGGAGTGTCGCGATGGTCGGCTCCCGCATGCAGGGCAGCGTCTTCACAAGGCGTTCGAGGTCGGCACGACCCACATTCACTTCGACCATCACGCGGGTACGGGCCTCCACTACTGACTGGAGCAACATGACGAGTCGCTCGATCACCTCTCGCTTTGCCGGGTCACACATCGCTTGCCGGTTGGCGAAGAGCCGCGTTGAAGACATCATGATCTCATCGCACACGATCAGATTTTGCTCCCGCAGCGTGTCACCCGTGGCTGCGACGTCGATGATGCAATCCGCGTCATCAGGAGGGAACACTTCCGTGGCGCCGTGCGTTCGAACAATCTTGGCATTCAGATGATTCTGAGCGATCCAAGTCGCCGCGATGGCTGCGTATTCCGTCGCAACACGCAAGGGGCGATCTTGCGGCGGCCGGAGTTTGCGAGCCGAGTCGAGGAATGCGATCGGTGCAGCGACGACGAGTCGGACCGCGTCCAGCCCGGTGTCGACAAGTTCAATCAGGTCGGCCTTCAGTTCGCGCGTCCAATCAGCACCGGCAAATCCCACATCTCGCGATCCTGCATCAAGCATCTCCACGACGCTTTGCGGCTTGAGAATCTTGGCTTCCATGCCGGGCAGCGAGAGTTGCGGTCGATAGCCGCGAGCGCTGCTGCGTACTTTGATGCCGGCCTCGGCAAGCAACCGGAAAACACCATCTTGCATACGCCCCTTGGGCAGAGCAAGCTTGACTGTCGTCGTTCCCTGCGTGCAGTTGCTTGTACACGCGCGGTCCACTTTCACACTTCGTTCAATGATGCTCATGCTGGACTCCTGTCAATCGACGGAGCCGGCAATGGGGACGTGCGTCTGCAAAAGCACAAACGCCGGCCCATCGGCCGGCGTTGACTTGGTTAGCGAACGATTCAGACGTTGCGCACCATCACCCGGCCACACGAATCATGTGGTGGTGATGATGATGCTGGGCAACGTTACGCATGAGAGGAACATAGCTGATGCCTGCTGGTTTGTCAACAAGGTCGCTCAAATCGTCAAGAGACCGCGCGACGCGAGTGCCCCGAAGTTCCCCCTGGCACTTGCGAGGTGCTGTGTTGTGCACCCGCCGCGGCGTGCGTCTTGAGGCAACGCCATGACGTATCGCTCGATGCAACATTGAAGAGTTTGCCGAACATCACTCGCGTCGCGCAAGGCCTCGTCCTTCGCCGAGATGTTTGGCACTGCATGTTCGTGGCACGCGAGCCCGGGCCATCGCGAGCCGCTCGTCTCCACAGCATTTTGGGGCAAGTCATCCGAAGCGAAACACACGCAGCGCCGCGTTCGGTTGGCTCTCTGCGGCATCAGCGACATCTTGCAGGATTTTCGACGAAGACCGAACACGACGAAGACCGAACACTGAGAAGTCTCCCGCATACGGAGAAGTTTTCAACATGCTCTCGATGAACTCCCGATGGCCATTGGTTCAATTGCAGGGCGTCACTCGGGGAGCCGGCACGATCATCGGCCTGACAGAACAAGCCTGGGTCCAGCGAAACGCCTCAAGGCCGAGCCCGCAACGCGCCAGGCACCCACCGCGCCGAGGCCCCCACCGCATGGTGCGGGCTGAGTTCACGATCTACCGTGTCCGAGTGAGATCCGCCTCCCCAGTCGACCCGAGGCACGCCCTTCCCAAAGGGACCGATCGCCACGACGTTGCCGAAGTCCAGTTTCCAGCGTCGCGTATACGGCACATTCCGCGTAATCGGCACCCAAATGGGCCAAGTGCACGCCCCCCGAACAATTCACTAGGATCCTGCACATCCCCCGCCGATCTCACTGGACAACTGCCCGGACGGCGGGTATGTTTTGGGTCCCAGCCGTCCCGCGAAAGCAAGGGCGGCAACAACCAGATTCCCTGTTAGCTCAATGGTAGAGCGACCGGCTGTTAACCGGTAGGTTGTAGGTTCGAGTCCTACACGGGGAGCTTTGCAAGCCCTGGCGTTGAGCCGGGGCTTGTTTTGTTAACGGGGTGCGGGGCAGTGTACCACATTTCACATTTGCGTGTTTTCGCGGCGGAAAGCGAGGGGTTTGGGAAGGCGGCTCCGTCGTACGGCTTGGCGGAGAGAGAGATAAGTGGCGCGGAAAACACGTTCTGGACGCGCCAAGTTTCGGACCGACTCTCGGTTCTCGGGGAGAGAGGGGAGATTGGTTAACGGGAAGGTTGGGGAGTTGGGGTGTGGGGCTCGAACAAATCGACGCCACTGGCGACGAGTCCTTTGTGATGTCGAGCCCCCCGGCAGCACGCGCATAACCGCACCGAGTAGACGCCTACTCGCGCTGTCTACATTTGCTTCGTCACTCGTTTCAACACAGAACGCGGCTTCCGGAGGCACAAGGGGGCATGTCAAACCCGAGTTCAAATGTGGTAACGGCTATCAGGTCTCGGGTTGAGATCGGTGCCGTTGTGGCAGAGAGGATCACGTTCGCTCTCTTTACGAGCGGCGACAAGCCCGTGCGTGAGGTAAGCATCACGAATCGTGGCGACACGGCGCTTTCCGGCGGTCGCATATCTGTTCAATGGCAACATGACGGCGGCGAGGTGTTCGAGACCGCATTCGGAAACCTTGATCCCGATGCGACAGTGACCATCGCTCCGACGCTTGGGTTGTCGTTATCCCGACTGGCATCACAAACTGAGAAGGAACCAACAGCACTCGTCGTCCGCATCGTGACCGATGCTGGAACTCACGAGAGATCGTTCCCTGTCGAGTTGGTCCCTTTTGACTACTGGCCCGGGACCACTGCCCCGCTTGAGCTGCTCACGTCTTTCGTTACGCCAAACCATGAGCGCATCGCAGAGTTGCTGAACATCGCGCGGCCGCAACTGGAGCGATTGAGCGGCCGCGATGCATTCGACGGGTATCAATCCAATTCGCGTCAACGTGCTGTCAGCATCGCTCATGCCTGCGGTTGTGCTGTACAGGGGTTGGGAGTTGGCTACGCGGAGCCTCCGGTGTCCTTCGAGAAACTCGGTCAGCGGGTCCGACTCGCGGATCGCATTTTGCGAGACCGACTCGGTTCATGCCTCGACCTCTCGCTTCTCTTGGCGTCCATGTGGGAGTGCGCGGGACTTCGACCTGTACTCGTGCTAGTCGAAGGGCATGCCATGTGCGGCTTCTGGACGAAGCCAGGCCTGCTCGCCGAACCCGTCCATGATGACCCCGCACACATTCGCAACCTGGTGAAACTCGGCGACATCGTTGTCTACGAGTCGACTCTGATCGTCAATGACGGCACTTCGCAGGACGAATGGGTGAAGGCGGCCAACCGCAAACTCGACAACCCGGGGAACTTCTTTGCGTGTATCGATGTCGCATCCGCCCGCCGCAATGGCGCACGACCGCTCCCCCTACGAAACGCGGGTGAAGTTGCCGAGATCGATCTGGATCGCGTCAAGGCAGCTGATCTATCACAAACACACCTTGACGCCGTGGCGACGGCGGATCGTGAGGCAGGAGTCGCAGGAACTGGTACCGGTAGCGATCTGCCTTCGAGGCGCGTTGCCGAGTGGCAGATGAAGCTGCTCGATCTCACGCTGCATAACCGATTGATCAATCTGAAGCAGACCAGCAAGACGCTCCAGTTGAACGTGCCGGATCTCGCTGCGTTCGAGGATGGGCTTTGGAACGAAGCGCGATTCAGCATCAAGCCTCAGGCGACGCTTGACGAAGAGTCGCTTCGCACGAGACTCGATGACGGCGTGATTCACACCAGGCAGTCTGCCGCGGAGACGAGTAACGCCCTCCTCACGCTCTACCGCGAGCACCGGGTTGCGATCGAGGAATCTGGCGCGAACCCACTGTTCGTCACGTTGGGCCAGTTGAAGTGGTACGAATCAGATGCCAGCGAGCAGCCTCGATTCGCCCCACTGCTCTTGTTGCCTGTTCAACTCGTGCGTCACGGTGACGGCGGTGGCTATCGATACGAACTGCAGATGACGGACGAGCCAGTTCGCGTCAATGTCACACTTCTTGAGAAACTCCGGATGGAGTTTGGACTTGATGTGACACCTTTGGGCGTGATTCCCGAGGACGAGAATGGCGTCGATGTTCACCTGCTGCTGCGACGGGCTCGAGAAGTCATTCGCGGCATGAAACGGTGGGAAGTCGTCGACACCGCCACCTTGGGCATGTTCTCGTTCAGCAAGTTTCTGATGTGGAGAGACCTCCAAGAGCATCTGGAGACGCTGCGAAAGAACCGGCTCGTCAATCACCTGCTGGAGAAACCGGGCCAGGATCTGCCCAATCCTCCGTTCGCGAACGCGGAAACTCTTGACGACGACATCCCAGCCGAAGATCTTTTCTGCACGCGAGATGCGGACTCAAGCCAACTTGCTGCCGTGCGAAGTGCCTCGCAGGGAGTTTCGTTCGTTCTGGAGGGGCCACCGGGCACTGGGAAGAGTCAGACAATCGCGAACATCGTGGCTGACTCAATCGCACGCGGCAAGCGGGTTCTCTTCGTCGCCGAGAAGATGGCCGCGCTCACTGTCGTGAGGGACCGCCTCGAAAAGGACGGACTTGGTGCGTTCTGCCTTGAACTGCACTCGGCTAAAGCATCGAAGCGAGAGGTCATCGCGCAGCTAGAGCGTGCCATGGGAGCACGCTCAGCGCCCATCACCGACCGCTGGAAGTCTGCATGCAACGCGCTGACCAACGAGCGGAACGCACTCAATGCGTATGTCAGAGAGCTTCACAAGCCGCGTGCTTCTGGCGAAACGCTTCACCAAGTGCTTGGTCGCCTTTCCCGACTGGGGGACGGACCAGCTGCCGCACCGCATCTGCCTGATCCCTCTGCCACTTCGGAGGCGACGCTGACGGCGATGCGAGCGCTGGTGCAAGAAGTCGCGACTATGGCTGCACCTGTTGACCCGGTGCGTGAGCATCCATTGCGCGAGGTAACGCGTCGAACATCCAGCATGACGCTCCGCGATGAGGTGCGTACGGCAACAGAGAATGCGGCCCTCACGCTCAACAATCTGCGTGCGTCGCTCGAAGGACTCTACTCAGCAATCGGGGCCACCGTCTCACTTGCTGACGTGTCACGACGCTGCGTCGTAATGCTTGCGAGCTGTGCAGAGCTCGTCGACGCATCTACGCCGATGCCTCTTGCGCTCACCTCGGCACCGAATGCGTCGTCAAGCATCGAGGACTGTCGTTCCTTCGTGGCACTCGGGAGAGAAGTCGATACTGAGCGAGATCGGTTGTCTCGCGTCTATCGCGACGAACTGCTCGACTCAGACGTGCTCCAACTGCTCGATCAGGTTCGCACCGCGTCCACAAAGCGCGGTCTGTTTTCGTTCTTCGCTCGTCAGGCCGCCAAAAAGCGACTGCGCCCCCTCTGTCGTGATCGAACTCCGGAACTGCAGGAAGCCGCTACCGATTTGGAGAGCATCGCGACCATGCGTCGCAAGGCGGCAACACTCGCCACGTACAACAACGCCCGAACCTGCCTGAGCTTGGGCGCTTCCAAGCCATCGTGGGGCGAACTGGATCGCATAATCGACAAAGGCTCACGGATGCAGGCCCTCATGGCAGCTCATGCTCACGATGAGTACGCCGTACGCCTTCTTGGGAGCTTGACGCACGCGTCGGCGGACTCCAGTCGTCGAACTGCATTGGTCGACGCAATGGCCAGATTCAGCAAGGCTCTGAGTGCGTGGACAGAGGCATGGAATCGTTTGGACGCTCTGCTTGGTGTCGCGGCGTGCGAAACAGAGGATCTCGCCTCTGGGTCCCCTTGGTTCAGTACGGTGGCTGGACGGATCTCAAGATGGCAATCGGGTGTGAACAGCCTTCGAGACTGGTGCGCGTGGCAAGATGTCCGCGCACGAGCGCTTGACGCAGGCCTCGCGCCACTCATTGCAGTACATGAGCAGGGCGCGGCTCGCAACGTGCTGTCAGACGCTTTCGAGCGTGGCTACGGACGGCTCTGGTTCAACTCGGTCGCCGACAGAATTCCGGCAATTCGCGACTTCACCGAACAGGCTCACTCAGCACGCATTCGACGCTTCCGTGAGCACGACCAGCAAGTGACATCGTTGACACCCTTGGCAGTAGCCGGCCGGGTCACATCCGAGTGGCCCGATGCGAGTGTGGATGCCGCAGCGCAATCAGAACTTGGGGTACTTCGCCGCGAACTGCAGAAGAAAACACGGTTGCTTCCGACGCGCCGACTGATCGAATCCGCGCCCAACCTGATCGCTCGCCTGAAACCGTGCTTTTTGATGAGCCCCCTGTCGGTTGCGCAGTATCTTGACGCGAAGCTGCCGCCCTTCGACCTTGTCGTGTTTGATGAGGCCTCACAGATCCCCGTTTGGGATGCGATCGGCGCGCTCGCCCGTGGGAAAGACGCGATCGTCGTGGGTGACTCAAAGCAGTTGCCGCCGACGAACTTCTTCAATGTCTCGACAAGTTCCGACGACGATGTGGCAGATGAAGAAGATGATGCGACAGAGGAAATGGAGTCAATTCTCAAGAAGTGTCTTGCGTCCGGTGTGCCATCGATGTGGTTGAAATGGCACTATCGCAGCAAGCACGAGAGCCTGATCGCGTTCTCCAATCACCATTACTACGAGAATCGTCTCAACACCTTCCCCTCACCGACTGATCGATCCTCCGCGCTTGGCGTGACGTTTCGCCACATACCCGAGGGTGTCTACGACCGGGGTGGCTCGCGTACGAACCGAATCGAAGCCCAGCAGGTTGTTGATGAAGTGGTGCGTCAACTCACAAATGCGACCGGCCCATCCTCCATCGGCATCGTCACCTTCAACCAGGCACAGCAATCGCTGATCGAGGACCTGCTTGATGCCAAACGTCGTGAAATGCCTGACCTCGAGCGCCACTTCACACAAGAGCGAGAGCCTGTCTTTGTCAAGAATCTCGAGAACGTCCAGGGTGACGAACGAGACACCATCATCTTCTCCGTGGGTTACGGCAAAGATGCGACTGGGAAGTGCTCGCTGAACTTCGGCCCCGTAAATCAAAGTGGTGGCGAGCGGCGCCTCAACGTCGCGGTGACTCGAGCCCGCAGAAGCTTGATTGTCTTCTCCGGCATCACGGCGGACGACCTTGATCCGCGGCGGATTCGTTCGACCGGCCTCCAGCACTTCCGCCGGTATCTGGACTACGCACGCCGTGGACCACGCGCCATTGCGGAGGCGTTGACCGCGAGCCGAGATGACCGCTTCGATTCCGGCTTCGAGCAGGCAGTCTGTGCCGCGCTCCGCTCGCGCGGTTGGCAGGTGGATACTCAGGTGGGTTGTGCGGGCTATCGCGTCGACCTCGGTGTCAAGCATCCTCAGAAGCCCGGTCACTACGTGCTTGGAATCGAGTGCGATGGTGCGGCATATCACAGTGCCAAGACGGCTCGCGATCGTGACCGGCTGCGCGAGTCGGTACTGAAGTCACTTGGTTGGAACATCTGTCGCGTGTGGTCGACCGATTGGTGGGAGGCACCGGATCGTTGCATCGAACGGCTCAACACAGCCATCCAACAAGCGATCGCGCAGCATGAGACCGCAGTTGAAGTGCCCTTAATAGCGCCGCCTCCATCTCCAGCCGTTGAAAAGCCGCAAGAACGGCAGTTCCAGAGTGCCAGCGCTTCCACCGAGACGGCTCGTGTACCTTCGGGTCTGTTGATCTACCGAGCTGCAGCGAGTCCTTCGAGTCGCACGCTCGACGTGTACCGCGATGGCAGCGAAGCAGTCAACTGCCTCCGTCATCTGCTTGAGCATGAAGGCCCAATTGTCGACGAGCTCATTGTGCAGCGTTTGGCGTCGTGGAGTGACTTGCAACGTGTCACGGAGAAGTTTCGCGGTCGAGTTGCGGAGATCACCCAGTACGCAATTGATCAAGGGATGGCTCGGCGGTTTGAAGACGCCGTTGCGCTCAGCACCTCGACCACTGGACCATGGCCTGTTCGCGCACCGGGGCCTCACGAAGACGACACGCGGAGTGTTGGTGAGATTCCGCTCGTAGAACTCGCCAGTGCCGCGGTCCATGTCGTACGCACGCAGTTTGGGCTTCCGCTTGATGCCGTTGCGACCGAGGTTGGATCAGTGCTCGGCCAGCGCAGAGTGAGCGCGAACGATCGCACGCGGCTGATGCATGCACTCAGAATCGCATGTGACCAAGGGGCGCTACGTGTATCTGCTGATCGGGTCATTCCGGCAAGCTGAACACGGAAGGACTTAGCCAAGTCCTCGCCAAGCGCCACAATGCAAGCCACTTTGCCTGATCTCTTGCAGACAGCCGATCACCATTCACCCGACATCGTCGTTCTCGTCGGTTGACCAGTTGATCTCGTTCGCTTCGTCTCTAAAGCCGGTTCCGCACTCCGCGTGCATTCGCCAGTGCTCCGACCACATTGCCATCGCGTCGCGCACGTTGTAGAGGTCGTTGTAACAACGCCCGCCGACCTCTACACGCAGGAATACGCGAGTCTCGTGATCTGTGCCGTACTCGCCAAAAAACGACTCCGTTGAATCAAGTACCAAGGCTTCCTCGTCCACACGCAATTCGACGGTGAATGCACCATACTCGCTCGTCATTGAACGGGTGGCTGTAAGCGCAACGCCCGGAGTAGCCAACGGGAGCCGCTCGAGTACTGCCACCAGTTTCGCAGCGTTGACGAGGGCCGAGCCGGCAATATCCGGCTTTTTGAGCTCTTGACGAAACTCATCTGCCAGAGAGCGCAGGAACCCCACAACAATCGGCTGCAGTGGATACGTGAGTTCTTGCATGATGCGCCCGTTGGTGCTGCTGTGAGCAGCCCATCCACCACTCCCTAAAACAAACACTCGTCAGGCGGGTAAAAGCCCGATTGAATCTTACTCATCACACAGACTTTTTAGGAAACCAGCATTTTCCGCGCACCACCCACCCCCCGCGCGCAGAGATTTGAGTAACGGAGGCCCACATGCCCCGTTACCCCGTCTCTCGCCCGACCCAGCCCACACCCCGCATCCCTGACACCGCCATCGCCGTGCTCGCCACAGCAGCGTTGCGGCTTGTGCATGCCCGCGACGGCTCTCCGCAGCATGCGGACTGTTCACCACTGGGACTTGAAGAGAGCACCCATGCTGCCATCAGTGTGTCAACCGAGAGCGACTTCCGCTCGTCGGCCATCACGGGAGATGCCGCGTGAAGACATTGATCCACTCATCCCAAGACGCGTCCGTTGACGCGCAGCTCGACGCCCTGACGACCATGACGGTCACTCAGCTCAGGGCCCGCTACGCCGAGGTGTTCGGCGAACCCACCACATCCGGCAACAGGCAGTGGTTGTACCGCCGCGTCGCGTGGCGAGTCCAAGCACTCGCGTACGGCGGACTCTCCGAGCGTGCACGCCAACGTGCAGCCGAACTCGCCCGAGACGCTGATGTGCGT
>JBKDAN010000076.1:0-31752 GCA_046316615.1 Phycisphaerae bacterium | reverse complement strand
GTTCATACTTGAATTCTGGAATCATGAATGCGGACGCAAAGGTGCAAGTCAGACTGATATCTCTCGAGAATGCGCCACAGGGATTTGACTCTCGAATTACGCGGGCAACTAATACACAAAATCGAATCGAAGGCCACGACTTCGCTTCGCTAGATCTGACGCAGCGTCGCCTAGCGTCAGAACTCCTACTCGACGGCATTCACTACGCCGTTAGAACCGGGGAACCGACACCTGATAACAGTGCGGGCTTTACCTTGCTGGATGCAACTGTGGCCCAAGCCTGCGCACAAGAAGATTCAAGCTTGGCTGTGCAAGTAAAGAATCAAATTGGACGTATTTTTGACACACTTCTCGCCCCACCGTACACGATACTTTTCAATGACCAAACGGACGCCAGAGAGTTGTGGCGACGTGTGCGAGTGATGCGCACGGTCGATGAATGCCTGAAAAGACTGGAGAGCGATTATAGAGAACGGTCGGAGCTCGTTGCAGTGCATGCGAATCGCTTTATCCTGCATCGCGTCTTTCAGGTTCCACAAGTTAAGGATCTTGCGAAGTCAAATATTCATCGTAACGAACAACTTGAGGCTGCTGTTCAACAAGCCACTGCAGATGTGTTTGGAGAATTGATCCAGTATCTCAACAATGAACACATTGACGCTTACCTCGCCCCGCTTTTCAAGAATCGGCAGAAGTGTCGAGAAATAGCAATTGCACTGGAACGCAAGGCAACGACTATTGCTGAAGCCAAGCCAATGAACTCCCTGTTTGACGATGTTCGGGATGATGCAACACGTAAACAGTGAAGTTGGGGCACTTGGCACAACTTCACACCACTCCCGTACCACGGCCTGCCTGCTCTAAGCCCACCCGTGTGCCTTCGTCTTTCCCCGATCACCTCCCCTCTCCGCCAAGCAACACAACTTCCCTCGTCCCGTGACGCACTTACCGAGCCAATCACCAGCACGCCACGCCATAACGTTGCGGAGTATGCTCCGGATGGCGATGGAAGCCGTCTTCAAACCTCGGAGCAGTCGCGTGCCGAATCAATGGTTGGAGAGCTCCGCTTTCCTCGTCCTTGCCAGCAAGCGAGTGACCGATCTGTGGGACCCAGATGCAGATTGCGATGCCCTTGAGCGAGTCGCATATACGTGCGACGTGGTCACGGCGCATGGTGAAGAATGCCTCGTCCTGAACGACGAACCGCTCACAACCACATGGATCAAGTGTCATCGCGGCATCGCCTTTGTGCGATGGGTCGCTGCCGACAACGAGCAGGAAGTGCTGACCCACGCCGCACGCACGATCGAAAAGAACGTGTGGGAACACACCTTCCACCATCGCGTCGGACCCGATCCTGTTTTGTTCGACGCATACTTCGGTCCCAAGAGCGACCATCCCTACGAGTGCATTCGTCTACCAATCGCGCCCGGCGATTACGAAGTCTCTTTCACTCGCGAGGCACCGCTTTCTCCTTCGGAAGTAATCATGCTCAGGCAGCTTTTCTGATCGCGCGTCGCGAATGCCAACTGATGTGGACGGTCACGCAGCGGCCCCACTCCCGTGTGGCAGGTGGCACAACATACCGAAGCCGCCACCTCCACACCATCCGTAGCTCGCACCGCATCCCGCCGGTCGTCCGGCCGGCTGCGCGATTGCGTCATCGTCCACGCTCGCACCCGCTCGCTTCCCATCACCCCCACCAAGTCCACCCGCGCGCACAATCCACCAGTTTTCACTCCCTTTCGGCCAGATTTTTGCAGATTTTCTTCTCCCGTCTTCACAACCACTTACACGCCGCAATCGAGCAAAATCAGCAGACTCGTGCGCGCGCACCACGCCACATGGCCCTGTATATAGAGGGACGCATCGCGCGCCACTCCACCTGCACAGCAGCGCACACGAAGGGGGCCACCCATGTTCAGCCAATTCCAACCATCACAATCTGCCACCACAGCGCAGCAGCCCGCCACCACCATCACCCTCTTCTACGCCCAGCCCGGCGTGCCCTATCTCACACCCGCGCGCAGCGCCGCGCCCCACTACATCGATCCACACCTGGAGTTCATCCCCACCACCCACGAGCATCTCCACGCGATGTGCGAGCGCAACGACTACAGCACCACTACCGATGCCATCACCCCCGCGCACCTCCTCCACCTGGACATAATGGACCTGCGCCGCATCTTCTGGCTCATCGAGTTGCAAGGCGACCTTCGCGAACTCTGCCGCGTCGATCGCACCATGACCTACAACGAGCTGCTCACGTGGGCCAGCACCCCGCACATCGCCGCAATGCTCATGACCCCACGCCTCCACCCCGACTGCTACCTCCCCCCGCTCCAACCACCCCCAAACAACCCACTCCAAAACAACCCACTCCAAAACAGCCCACCACAAACCAACCCACCCCCAAAAGATAAAGCCGCAGACTCATCGTCTACGGCTTTGGACATGAAGTGGAGCGGAAGAGAATCGAACTCTCGACCTCGTCATTGCGAACGACGCGCTCTACCAGCTGAGCTACCGCCCCATACGAGCAATATGCACTTGTCGCCACGGCCTTGCGGCGTGGGTGGAGAGTATAGACGGCGTGCGGCCGAGAGTCACGGGCCTGCAGCGGCCGCGGCAATCGGCATATCTAAACGCGGCGGGCCCAGCAAATTGCGGCACGTGCCGCGGGCCTCACGCCAAGGGCGTTGCCAGCACAAAATCACGGGCCGCCGTCACCGCCTGCTGGGTCAAGGCGTGGTCGCCATCGTCCAGCGTCAGCGTCACGTTCGCCCCGCGCTCCTGCAGCGACAGCGCGAGCCCCTGCGCATCCCGCGCGGGCGTGATTGGGTCGTTGCGACCGCTCGCCAGCAGCACGCGCGCGTGCGACAAGTCGGCCTGCGGCGCAGGATGCTCGCGCGTGCGGAAGACGCTCATGGCCCGCAGCAGCACCGCATGCCGCAGAGCCTGCGGCCGCAGATACATCATCGCCGCCGCGATGTTCGCGCCATTGCTATACCCCACCGCGACCAGCGACGCGGGACTTATGCCATACTGCTGCTGCGCGGCTTCCAGCCAATCCGCCAACGCATGCGCCCGCGCGATCATGTCGGGCGTATCAAACACGCCTTCACCCAGTCGCCGAAAGAACCGCGGCATGGGACCTTCCATCACATTGCCGCGCACCGCCAGCACATTCGCGCCCGCATCCAGCATGCGACCCAGTTTCACCAAGCTGGTCTCATCCCCGCCCGTGCCATGCAGCAGCAGCAGCGTGCGTTGCCCAGGCACCGCCGCCACACTGTTGCCATCGCCCGCAAGAAACAGATGATGATGTGTCGCCAAAGTCATACATCTCAGATGCCCGCCCGCTCACCGCGTCACACCACGCACGGCCCAGCGTCGTACGCTGCACGCATGGCGGGGCAGCACCACACCCTGGCCTTCTGGCAACGCACGCGACGCCTCGCGCTCGCGCTGTGCATCGCTGCCGCGCTCCTCTGGCTCTTCGCCACACTCACGCTCGCCTCGGTGCCGCTGGGCACAAAGCGCCGCATCACACTCACAGCAGGCATGCTGGTCGTGCAGCACAGCCCGCACAGCCGCGTCCAGGGCGCGCCCGCCAGCCTCGCATGGAGCCCAGACCGGCCCCGCCTCGCGCCCGCCTTCTCCCGCGCGAAAGCGGGCATGTTCTCCTCCGTCATCGTCTCCACCAACCTCTCGCTGCCCCTCTGGCCCCTGCCCGCCGCATGCGGCCTGCTCGCCCTCTACGCCCACCGCCGCACACGGCACCTCTCCACGATGCTCTGCATGAAATGCGGCTACGACACGCGCGGGTTGGCGGCGGGCGCGTGTTGCCCCGAGTGCGGCACGGCTTGCAGCGTGTGATATGCTGATCGCATGGCGGGGACACGCAACACAATCGCTCGCTGGCGGCGCATCAAGCATGTGGCGATGGTGCTGTGTGGGCTGAGCGTGGTCTTGTGGGTCGCGACGTGTGCGGTGCGCATGGGTGCGTATCGCTTTTGGGGGCCCATACTCCAAGTGAGCCATGGCAGCGTGTCGTTCCGCGATGAAGACAATTTCTACGTCGACGAGCGATCCGGCTTTGATGGAGAGACTGTGTACGAGGGCGAAGTGACATGGCACTGGCCCTCACTGGTGCCGCGGTGGGGCAACTCTCGCATCGAACCCAACGGCTCGCCATTCATCACGCAGGAGTTCGAGGTGCCGCTTTGGCCGTTGCCCGTCGCGTTCGGAGCTTTGGCGTGGTACGCGGGCCGCAAGATCAAACGCGTACGGCAAGGTGCATGCCCCAACTGCGGCTACGACACGCGCGGGTTGGCGGCGGGTGCGTGCTGCCCCGAGTGCGGCGCGGCGCAAGCGGCCTGAGATGTGAAGGCGCGGCATTTGTGGAGAACACATCGGCATTCGGCATTCGTGATTCGGCATTCGTGAAAGACAGACCGGCATTCGGCATTCGTGATTCGGCATTCGTGCTGGCGCAGGCTCGGTGGCCCGCGTGTGCAACGGGCCTCGCTTGCGACGAATCACGAATCACGAATGCCGAATGCCGGTTTTCGCCTCGCGCGCATCGATCAACGTGACGCGTTGATCGTTCGTCGCGCGGCGATCATCGCTGCGCGCGTGGCGTTGATCGGTGCTTGTGTGGGCGACATCGGTCATTGCTGCGCGGTGAAGGCTCGTCGCGCGGCGAAATGGCATGATTTTCGGGGCAAACAGGCATGTGCGCTCAAGCGGTGGGCGTGGCGTGGCGATCAAGAGGAGCAGTCAGAGCAACACGTTCACGCGAGGTGATGTATGGCGATTGTGCCCGGCGGTGTGCAGGACTTGATTGATTGGGCCCAGCTGCATGCGCAGACGTGGGAGCAGGCGGGCGCGGCTGCGCTGGGGCTCAGCGAGCAGCAACTGGCGGCGGTGCTGGAAGCATCGGCGGTCATCAAGCAGCGATACATGGAAAAGCTCGCGGCGGAGGAAGCGTTGCGCGGCGCGCAGGCATTGCAGGATGAGGCCGAGGCTGATGCGCGGCGCGTGCTGGCGCGGGCCATCGCATCCATCAAGGCCTTTGCGCAGGAGCAGGCCGAGCCGCGTGAGGTGCTTGTGGCGGCGGGGCTGCCCGCGCCGCAGTCGCGCAGCCCGCTCGCGCCGCCTGGAGCCCCGCGCGTGCTGGGCATCGCGATCGAGCCTGCGAGTGGAAAGATCGAACTTGCGTGGAGCTGCACGCATCCGCGCGGCAGCAGCGGCGTGACGTATGTCGTGCGCCGCAGCCTGGACGATGGCGCGACATGGAACGTGGTTGCCATCACCGGCGACAAATCCACACGCGACACGCCACTGCCCGCCGGAACAACAAGCGTGCAATACACCGTGCAGGCCCAGCGCGGCAAAGTGAGCGGACAAGTGTCCGACATCTTCTTTGCGCAAGTGAGCGCAGAGCCCGCACCGCGCGAACTGCGGGCGGCGGCGTGAAAGGCATGGCTCACCGCGGAGCACGCGGAGGACGCGGAGGAAGACACGCGAGAGCCGAGGGAATGAAACGAGTGCTGGTTGCGGGGCGGACGTGGATGAGTCGATCTGGCGAGAGCGTGGGAGACACAGAGCGAAGGGCTTGCGCGAGGAAGGAGATGCGATGCCAGACGAGCGCATGCCTTCTCTCCGCGGCCTCCGCGTGCTCCGCGGTGAACCCGCCTTTCCGCGCCTGCAACAACCGGTCTACAGTCGCCGCAACCACTTTCGGAGTTTCTCGGCGTGATCAATCTGCTTGATATTCTGTCGCCCGCGTGTGTGAAGGTGCCGCTTGCGGCCACGACAAAGCGTGGCGTGATTGAGGAACTGGTCGACATGCTCGCGTCGGCGGGCAAGGTGAACGATGCGCAGTCGCTCAAGGACGCGGTGTGGACGCGTGAGCAGACGCGCACGACCGGCATTGGCTTGGGGCTGGCGATTCCGCACGGCAAGTGTGCGGGCATGAGCGGCCTGGCCATGGCGATTGGCAAGCCCCGCGAGCCGATGAACTTTGAGTCCATCGATGGCCAGCCCGTGAAGCTGATTGTGCTGCTGGCGAGCCCGCCCGACAAGCAGAGCGACCACATTCAGGCTCTGGCACGCATCAGCCGCCTGATGAACATGGAAGATTTCCGCAACAAGGCGTACGCGACGACGAGCAGCGAGGAGCTGTTTGAGCTGTTCCGGGCGCAGGAGAAGTAAGAGAGCGGAGAACAGAGAACAGAGAACGGTGAAGAGTGAACGGAGCGATGGCGAGCATGCCAGGGCTCCGTTTTTTCTTGCGCTGGGCTATCGTGTGGGCGGCCCGCGCTGTCACATCTTTCCCGCTCTCCGTTCTCTGTTCTCCGTTCTCCGCTCTCCGCTCCCCCCATGCCCCCCACCGCTGCTGACATCTTCTCGCCGCTGCCGACGATCGAAGCGTTTTTGGAGCAGTGGCTCGCGGGGCTGCCGGCGGACCGGCCCGTTGCGCTGCGGGCGGCGATGCAGTACGCCGCGCTGGGGGCGGGCAAGCGGCTGCGGCCGGTGCTGGCGTGGCACGCGTGCGTCGCGGCGGGTGGGCGCGGTGAGGATTCGCTCGTGGGCGGGTGCGCGGTGGAACTGGTGCATGCGTTTAGCCTGGTGCATGATGATTTGCCCGCGCTGGACAATGACGACATGCGCCGCGGCAAGCCCACGCTGCACAGGCACGCGGGCGAGGCGATGGCGATCCTTGCGGGCGACCAGTTGCTGACCGATGCGTTCTTGCTGGTGGCGGGTGATGCGAGAGTGAGCGACAGCGCGACGCGCGTGCGGCTGTTGCATGAGCTGGCGTGGGCGACGAGCGGCATGATCAGCGGGCAGGTGTATGACACGCTGGGCGGCACGCCTGAGCAACTGCATGCTCTCGAGCGTGTGCGGATTGTGCATCGCAACAAGACGGGGGCGTTGATTCGCGCGGCGTGCAGGATGGGAGCGATGGCCGCCGGCGCGAATGAACAGACGCTCGCGGCGCTGACGGCGTATGGCGATGCGATGGGGCTGATGTTTCAGGCGGTGGATGACTTGATTGATGTGACGCAATCGAGCGAAGTCGCGGGCAAACGCACGGGCAAAGACGCGGAAGCGGGCAAACTGACGTATCCGAGCGTGCTTGGCGTGGAAGGCACGCGCGAGGCGGTGCGGCACCTGCATGAAGCGGCGAACGCCGCGCTGGCGCCGCTGGGTGAGAAGGCGGCGATGCTGCGGGTGGCGGCGGCGGTGATGGCGGAGCGGGAGAAGTGAAGCAAGACAGAAGTGCCAGGGTGCGGAGTACGGAGTGCATGGACGCCGCTGGCTGCTGGACGATGTTTGCGCAGTGACCAAGCGAGCTTCCTTCCGCTCCTACGCACTCGGGCACGTCGCACTCAGGCACTCATGATCTGGCACTCACTCACCGAATCGCATGTTGCAGCGCGATCAGGCTGTAGCTGGTGATGAGGACGGGGTCGTTTTCCATCCAGCGGTCGTCGACGGCTTTGAAGCTGCCGTCTTCGGCCTGCAGTTCGGCGAGGCGATTGATGAGGTCGCGCTGCCAGTTGCGGGGTGAGATGGTGCCTTCGCTTTCGCGGACGGGCAGGATGGCTTCGCCGCTGGCGTGGTTGGCGCGGCCGAAGACCATGAGGTAGTAGTAGTAGCCATCGGTGCCCATGCCGGGGTTTTCGGCGAGGGTGTAGTTGTTGGTGATCCACTTGCGGGCGGCCTGCACGCGCGGGTCGTCGAGCTTGAGGCCGGCGTAGGCGTAGCTCTTGAAGCCTGAGTAGGTCATGGTGCCGTAGGCGCGGAGCTTGCTGATGCCCTTCCACGCGGAGACGGGCGTGAGCTTAATGTCGCCCACGCCGTCGAGGTCGTTGCTGAAAGCTTTGGCGAGGGCGAAGCGGAGTTCGGTGCCGTTGGTGGTGCCGGCGCGGACTTCAAACGCGTTGACGCTTACGCCATCGCCAGTTGGGCCCATGACGACCATGAATTCGGTCTTGGTGAATGTGGTGTCGGTGCTCGCACTGATGGCTTCCTGCACGCGCTTGATGATGTCGTCGCGCTTGAGCGTGACTTGCTTGCCATCGGCACCCTTCTGCTTGAGTGTGACAGCGGCTGACAGGCCCGGGGGACCGGAGAGGCTCTCGGCGACTTCACCGGCGAAGCTCTGGCCCTGGCCGATCGTGTCTTTGTTGACAGCTGTGGCGTAGATGAAGCCGCCTTGCGTGCTGCCATCGGCGTAGGGCATGTCGTTGACGGGCTTGCCGTTTACTTCTTCGAGCATTTGGCAGCGCTGGAGGAAGACCATGGCGCGTTCGAAGAAGGGGTCGTCACTGGGCACGCCGCTCGCGGCCATGGCTTCGATGGCGAAGCTGAGGTTGCTGAGATCGGGGCGACCGCGATTGCCGTAGCCGACGCCGCCGTAGTAGGCGTGGTTGCGATCGACCTTCTGGGCGGATTCGGCGAGGCCGTCGTACTCGATGGCGCCTTCGCCGTATTGCAGGGCGCGGATGAAGTCCTGGGCCTTGCGGATGTGCTCGGCGAGTTCGGGGGTGCGGGGCAGGCGTGCGAGTGCGCTGAGCGAGATGGCGGTGTTGTAGCTGGGGAGGGCTTTGTCGTAGATGCCGCCGTCGGCTTGCTGGAGGTTGAGCAGAAACTTGGTGCCTGCGGCGATGGATTCGTCGGTTGCGTCGATGCCGGGCTGCATGAGCATGCCCCACATGGCGAGGGCGGAGATGGCCGGGAAGGTGGGGCCTTGGGGGTTGATGCGCCAACCGCCCTTTTCCTTATCTTGCTGCGTGCGCAAGTAGGCGATGGCCTTCTTGGCCATTTCGTCGGCTTTGGCGCGTTCAGTGTCGCTCAATGGTGCGGCACCGGCGACGGCGGCGTCGACCATTGCCTGCTTTTCGGCAACTTGACGCTCGATCTTGTCTTTGCCTGAGAGGTCGGGCTGGGCGAGGGCGGAGCCGGCGAAGAGGATGAGAGTGCAGATAATCGTGCGCATGATGTAGCGTACACGCATTCACGCAGTGACGTGAGTGAAGGCGTGATAGGTCGATGCACAACCTCATTGAAGCCGAACGAAAAGTCGCGGCGTCAGGCCTTCACGATCACGTTGAAGCCGCCGTAGGCCATGCGCTTGCAGTCCATGATCGGGTTGGCGTTCATCCTTTCCATGAGCTTGATCATCTGCGGATCTGTCATGAGGGCTTGATTAGCCTTGTTGCGGGCGGCCTTGCTCTTGAACATGGCCCAGGCGAAGATCACGACTTCGTCCTTCTTCGCTTTGGCGAGCGTGGGATACTCAATCATGCCCGGAGCGTTCATGTCTTCACCGGCGGCTTCGACGTAGGCAACCGCGCCGTTGCGCTTCCAGATTTTGCTGGCGGCTGTCGCGATCTTCTTGTAGTCGGCGAGGCGCTTCTTGGGGATGGGCAGAATGAAGCCGTCGATGTACATGGGCATGAGACACTCCTTCATCGCGACAGGGCGATGGGCAGAGCATACTCGCGGAGGGACGGGCGCGCGGGAGGTAAAAACACTTTAACGCAGACCATATTCCTTGAGCTTGCGATAGAGCGTGCGTTCGCCGATGCCCAGGAGCTTCGCGGCGTGTTCGCGATTGCCGGCGGTCAGGCGCAGTGTTTCGCGGATGGCACGCTTCTCGATCTGCTCGAGCGTGGTGCCGGCGAGTGCGCCGCCTGCGGCGTCGGTGGTTGCCATCGATTCGCTGACATCATCTGCGTCGCTGCGGATGTCGTCGGGGATGTGGCGGGTGTCGATGGCGGGCTGTGCCCCTTTGGGGCGATCTTCGCTCAAGCAACTGACGACCATGTTCTGCACAACGTTGAGCAGTTGGCGCACGTTGCCGGGCCAGGCGTACGCGGTCAGTCGCATCATCGATGCGTCGGTGATGGTCGGGACGGTGACGTTCTTGGGATCGAGGGCGAGTTCTTCGGCGAAGCGATCGACAGCGTGGCTGACGAGCGCGGGGATGTCTTCACGGCGCTGGCGCAGCGGCGGCAGGTGAATTGCGCTGCCGTTGATGCGGAAGTAGAGGTCTTCGCGGAAGGTGCCCTGCTTGACCATTTCTTTGAGGTCGCGATTGGTTGCACTGACGAAGCGGACGTCGACGTTCTTGGCTTCGTTGCTGCCCAGGCGGATGACTTCACCGCTTTCGAGGACGCGCAGGAGCTTGGCCTGCATGGTCATGGGCATGTCGCCGATTTCGTCGAGGAATACCGTGCCGCCGTGGGCGTATTCGAAGACGCCTGCGCGATCTTTGTCGGCGCCGGTGAAGGCTCCGCGGACGTGGCCGAAGAGCTGGTCTTCGAGCAGGCTTTCGCTCTGGCCTGCGCAGTTGAAGGTGACGTAGCGGTTCGCGCTGCGGCGGCTGTTGCGGTGAATGGCGGCGGCGATGACTTCCTTGCCTGTGCCGCTTTCGCCTGTGACCAGCACGGGAATGTTGCTGGGGGCGATCATCTTCACTTGGCGAAGGATGCGGCGCATGGGCTCGCTGCTGGCGACGATGCCTTCGAAGCCGGCGAGTTCGATCTGCTCCTGCACTTTGGCGTTGAGCGATGCGTTCTGGTGGCGCAGCAGCACGGTCTCGGCAGCGCGGTTGACGAGGTTGCGGAAGATGTCGAGGTCAAGGGGCTTTTGGATGAAGTCGTAGACGCCGAGTTTGAAGGCATCGCGCGTGGTGGGCACGTCGCCATGGGCGGTGACCATGATGGTGGCGCTGCTGGGCTGGAGCTTGCGGGCGGCTTCGAGCACGCGCATGCCGGCGTCGCCGCCGTCGGCACTGACGGGGGCGATGTCGATGCCTTGGGTCTTGGGATCAAACTTCGCGCTGGCGGGCATGCGCAGGTCGGAGATGATGATGTCGAAAGCGCCCAGGCGGAGTTCTTCCATGGCGTGGGGGACATCTTCGACGACGGTGCAGACGTGGCCGTACTTCTTGAGGGCTTCGGCCATGACGTCGGCGTGGTCGACTTCGTCCTCGACGATGAGAATTTGGGCGGCTGGGGGAGCCGAGCTGGAAGGGGCTGGCGAGCGAGACGCATCGGGCATGAGGAAGGTTACGGGGGACGCGGAAGAGGGAGCGGGGAGCGGGGAACGGCAGGGGTTGGCGGGGAAGCAGTACCCGGCCTGCGTTCTTCACGCTCCGCTCTCGTCGCCTCTGCTAGAATCGCCCACTTCCATGACACTTAAGCAAGATCAACTGGCTTCCACGATTGAACGCGCCCTCCGCGAGCGATTTTCCCGCGGATTTCATGATCCGCGAATCAGCGGGCTTATCACCATCACCACGGTGAAGGTGACGCAGGACCTGAAGTTCGCGGATGTGGGCGTGAGCGTGCTGCCGGCGGAGAAGCAATCGCTCACGCTTCACGGACTTGAAGCCGCCGCGCGACATATCCGGCGTGAGATCATGGACAACGTTGCAAGTCGCACGATGCCGGAGCTTCGCTTCATCGAGGACAACAGCCTGAAGAAGCAGGCGGGCATCATGGGGGCTCTGGAGAAGATCAAGACTGAGGACACGAGCAAGCCGACGTGGGGCAAGAGCGAAGAAACGAGTGACGACGAGAAAGGGACGCAGGCGTGAGCATGGGTGATGCCAAAAAGCTGGCGGCGCTCCTGAAGAGGCTCCGGACGGCATACGGGCCCAAGGCCAAGGATGCCGCGTTTGACCCGCTGGCGGCGTTGACGCCTGCCGAGGTTTTTGAGCCGCGTCCGCACGAAGTGCCCTTCAGCGGCTTGGCGGTGCAGCAGTTGGTGTACTCACTGCTTTTGTGGGAAGCGTCGTCGACGCAGGCCCGCAGCGCGCTGAAGCGTGTGCGCGAGGAGCTGGTGGATCTGAACGAACTGCGTGTGTGCGCAATTGACGATCTGGCACACGTGCTGGGTGATCGTTATCCGCTGGCGCGAGAGCGGGCGATGCGGATTCGCTGCGTGTTTGCCGACCTGGTTTCGCACTTTCACGAGCCCACGCTTGATCCTGTGTTGACGATGCCCAAGCGCGAGAGTCGGCAGTTTCTGGAAGGGCTGCATGGGATGCCTTGGTTCGCGGCCCAGCGCGTGGCTCTGCTGGCGATGGGCACGCACGCGCTGCCTGTGGATGATCGGCTGCTGTCACTGCTGATTGAAGCGAAGGTGCTGACGACGGAGACCGACTGCCACCACGCGGCAAGCTGGCTGGAGCACAATGTGCCTGCGGATGACGGCCCGATGACAGCGATGCTGCTGCAGGCGTGGTCGGACGCGGAAGGGCAGACGCCCGCACGGCCTGAGCCTTCGGAACTGGTGGCGGAACTGGCCAACGCACGCGGTACGCCGACCAGGCGTGCGACCAAGAGCAAATCCGGGAAGAGCGAAGGCGTGAAGGCGAAGAAAAGGTCGCCCAAATCCGCGGGGTCGTGAACGGACCGGCGTGCTCAAGCGAAAAGGAATGGAATGGAAGCCAAATCGCATGCATCGCGGCAGGTGAGTGGTGAGCAGTCTGGCATGGGCTCTGTGCGCACGTTCGCACGCACGATGCTGATGCTGAGTTTGGGTGCGGGTCTTGCTGTAAGCCTCGTGGCATGTGCGGGCGGCACGCGTGCGCCGGAGCGCGGCGATGCGCAGCAGACCCCCGGCGACGCAGCGACAGCCGCGCAGAACGCTCGCGCGAAACTGGCGGAGCTTGCAACGCGGCAAGTGCAATCTCCGGATGCTGGTGCGAAGACGGTGTGGCGCGAGTTGCCGGGGCTTGATGCGACGTCGATGGAAGATGTTGCGATGGGCGATGAGTCCAATCGCATGACGGACCTGGCGACGCTGGTGGCTGGCGCGCCCGCGCGGGTCGCCGTGACGCAGGAACGCACGATTGCGTCCAACGACTTGGCGGAATCGCAACTGCTGTTCGTGCGCGGCAAGACGCTGCTGCTGGCGGGTGAAAACGGGCAGGCGTTGCAGGCGCTTGAGACTGCGCTGCGGCTTGATCCAACTTCGCAGGAACTGCTGTGTGAAGTGGGTGATGTGCAACTGCGGGCTGGGCGGCGGCTGCAAGGCGTGTCGACACTTCGCAAGGCGGCGGCTCTGGGCACGCTGCCACCTCGGGCCGCTTGGCTGCTGGGGCGAGAGGAACTGCGTCAAGGCGATGCGGCGGCGGCGTTGGGACTGCTGCTGACAGCCCATCGTGATGTGAATGCCACTGGCTCACCTGTGCTGGCTGCGGCGATTGATGCGGAGCTGGGGCGTGCGCTGCTTGCCAGCGGGCATGTGGCCGCGGCGAATGAGGCGTTGGCACGTTCGCTGGCTGCGCCTGTGCAGCAGTTTGCGGTGAGCATTGACACGCGAGAGTTTGGGGAAGTGATGCGCGATCGACCGGCGCTCACGATGCTGCGCGGGGATATTGCGTCGCGCGTGGGTGACCATGAAGGCGCCATCGAGGCGTACACCCAAGCGGCGAGCATGCCTGGGCTTGATCCGGCGACGCCATTTACCAAACTGCTGGCGGCGCACTTGCGGCAGGGCCGCAGCGCGGATGCTGCGACGGTGCTGCTGCGACACATCGATACACGACAGGGTGTGGTTGATCCGTCACTCGAAGGCGCGGCGACGCTGCTGGCGCGGCGGACAGAAGTGGCGACGCTGTTGATTGATGCGTTGACACAGTCTCCGGATGTGAAGCGGCCCGCGAGCGTGCAGCATCGCTTGGCGCGGCTTGCAGCGGGTGCGGCCAGTGATGTGACGGTGGCGCGAGACGCTTTGCAACGCGCGCTTGCGCAGGCCGGCATGGATGTGACGACCGCGGCCACGCTGCTGGATACGTATCCGGCGGGAGATGTGAGCAAGCGACTGGCGGCGGTTCGCACGATGGTGGAGCGTGACCCACTGGCGAGTGACGCTGTGGCGGAAGCTCTGCTTGAAACAGGACGTGATGTTGCAGCGACGCTGAAGCAGGCGGAGAATGCAAACGACGCGGCCAGCAAACTTGTGCTGAGTGCGGCGATGCGGCGACTGGGACGCGTACGTGATGCGCAGCGTGCGCTGGAAGGCGTCGACAATTCTGCGTTGGCGGACACGATGAAGCTGGGGGCTGCCGTTTCGCGGGCGGCGAACGCTGCGGCGGCGGGAATGCCTGATGTCGCGTCGGCACTTGCGGATGAACTGGCGGCGGGACAGAGCGAAGCTCCCAGCGCGATGGACGTGCGGGCGCGGGCGTTGTGTCTGGTGCAAGCTGGACGCGTGGCGGATGCCCGGACGGCGCTGGAGCCGCTGACGAGCGGACGTGTGGCGGGCGTGACGGTTGATGACTATCTGCTTGAGGCGGATCTGGCGGTGCGTGAGAACGCCATTGCGACGGTTGCCCCACTGCTGCTGAAGGCGCGGGAGCTGGATGCCACGGATGAGCGTGTGCACGAGGCCTTCGCCGCGCTGTACAGCCCCACGGGGCCGATGCCTAATGAACAACTGCTGGGCGAGGCGATGCGTGAACTGCGCGCTGCGGTGCCGGGCAGTCACTTGCTGCGATTGATCATCGCGCAGGATCAGGCGCAGCGCGGGCTGTGGCGGCAGGCGATTCCGAACCTGCAGGCACTGGCGAATGATCGCGGGCAGCCGACGGAAGCCCTGGATTCGCTGATACGCGTGTGGGAGCGCAATGGCGACGAAGCGACACGCACGCAGGCGGAGACGCTGGTGCGCGAGCGGCTGGCGAGTCGGCCTGAGTCGACGCCTTGGACGCTTGCACTGTCTCGCCTGCTGCTGCGAGCAGAACGTGCGCAGGAAGCAGACGATCTGCTGACGAAGGCGGCGGACACGCTGCAAAGTGAGATTCTGCTGCGGCAGCGTGAGTTTGTGCTGCGGGAGGGACTCAAGCAGCCCGAGCAGGCCGACATGATGGTGAAGCAGCGGTTGGCGCTGGCACCGCCCACACTGGCGAACCGGCTGGAAGCGGCACAGATCGCGGCACGGCAGGGCAAGTCTGTCGAGGCACTGCGTGATCTGAGCGAAGCATCTGGGCTGGCGGGCACGATGCAGGCTGCGCAAGCACGGGCGATTGTGGCGCTCGTGAGCGCAAACAAGCCTGAATTGCTGCAGGAGTTGACGCAAGGCGAAAGCGAGGGCTTGCTGGGGCTGATGGACGCAGCACGCAAGCTACAGCGGTTCGCACCAGCAGCGGAGCTGGCTCGCGTGCAACTACTGACGCAGGCGCGGCCCATGGCTTCGACAGAGTTGTTTGAGGCGTGCAAAGCGCTCGCGACGACGAGTGAACAGATTGCGACGCTGGCGATGGTGCGTGTGGCGGACACGCTGCGCAAGCGGAGTGATCACTCGCCCATGATTCGGTTTGTGGGCGCGATTCTTCTGGCTTCTCCTCAGCCCGATGCGTTGCTTGCGCGCGAGTGGATGGTTCGCACGGCGGTGCGCGGCACTGTTGATGATGCGATGCATCTGATCTCGAACGTGAAGGACATGGCGCTGGCGGATGTGATCCTCGGGCAGTTTGCCGACAATGGCACGCCTGAGGAGCTGAGTGCGGCGCAGGCGGAAGTTGCGTACGTGTTGAGCAACCTCGCCACGAGCGTGATACGAGATGTGGTTGCGAAGGCGAGCCTGGAGAGGTGCCTGGAGATCAAGCCGGACCACCCGTGGGCGGCGAACAACCTTGGCTACCTGATGCTTGAACATGGCGGCGACATGCAGCGCATCGAGCAGCTTGTGATCATGGCGCATGAGTCACTGCCTGAAGAAGCGAGCGTGACGGACACGATTGGCTGGCTGCGATACAAGCAGGGGCAACTGAACGACGTGACGCTAGCCGATGGCACGGTGCGCGAAGGGGCTGTGACACTGATTGAACGCGCGGTGAGCATGGTGGCGGCGGAGGGCAACGAGAACGCCGAACTGTTTGACCACCTGGGTGATGCATTGTGGCAGCGCAACGCCAGAGATGACCGCGAACGAGCCATCGAGATGTGGGCACGAGCGGCATCGACGTTGTCGCGCGATATCTTGGCGCGGCGCAATCTTGAGATGCCCGGGCTACCGCGACTGGCGGAGATGGAAGCCCATCGCAAGCGGCTGGAGGAGAAAGCGGAGGCGGCGAAGACGAGCGGCTCGCCGGTTGTCTCGCCCATGAGCGTTCCTGCGACGTTCACACCTCGGCCTGAGCCTGCGCCGATTGATATTGATGAGATTTGGGAGCGGCAACGGCAGTTGGAGCAGTAATGGGATTTTCAGCGGCGAGCGGCCAACCATCGAGGTGACATGGCGAAGCATAACAAATGGAGCAAGGTGAAGCACCGCAAGGCCGTGGTGGACAAGCGGCGCGGCAAGGTGTGGACAAAGATCAGCAAGGCGCTGATGGTGGCGGCACGCAACGGCGGGCCCGATCCTGACAGCAATTTGACGCTGCGTTATGCCATGGACGAAGCCCGCTACGCGAACATGCCGCGTGAAACGGTGGAGCGAGCGATTGCGAAGGGTGCGGGCGGGGGCGACACGAGCAACTTTGAAGCGGTGCGGTACGAGGGGTATGCACCGGGCGGCGCGGCGGTGGTGGTTGATGCGCTGACGGACAATCGCACGCGGACCATTACGCTGGTGCGCACGGCGTTCACGGAACATGATGCGAACATTGGCGCGAGCGGGTGCGTGGCGCACATGTTCCAGTTCTGCGGGCAGATTCTGATTGAAGGCGCGAACCTGAATGATGAGAAGATCATCGAGGCTGCGCTGGAGGCGGGTGCGAAAGATGTCCGCAGCCCTGACCCGCTGCCCGAGGCGGACGAAGAAGCACAGTGGATTGTGCTGACTGATGTGCCGAGCTTTAATGCAGTGAAGGATGCTCTCGAGAAGGCGAAGCTGCCGATTGCGGAAGCGAGCCTGGCCATGGTGCCGGACGACAAAGTGGTTGTGTCGGGCGAGAACGCGCAGACCGTGTCGGAGCTGCTGGAGGCGCTCGAAGATATCGATGACGTGCAGAAGGTATACACGAACGCTGAACTTGCCGACGAGTGAGTTGGGTGTACGGGGTTATTGCACGTGCTCGCGACGGTCAGCGACTTACGTCTGGCGTGTCCGTGCGATGATGCGGTCGAGCACGGATGCTTGATCTCGGAGACCTCTCAGATCGATAACAAGCGGGGCTGCGTAACCCTTGGTTGACAAGGTGACGTAGTAGGTCATGATGTCGAGACGGCCCTTGCCGGCTTCGACGCGGCCTGATGCGCTGAGATCACTCAGGCGCGCGTGCACTGGCGTGCTTGGCAGTTTGGCGATGGATGCCAACAGGTCTTGCCCGGTGGCAAACACAGCAGCAGGGTCGATGCCAATGCGCACGTCGGCGTGCGTGCTGGACGCGATCGCACGCGGCGGCCAGGCACAATCCGCAAGTGAGGCCCCCACTTGCTGGGCGCTGGAACGGAGGTCGGCGAGTGTGCTTTCGGCGAGTTTCTCCGGCAGTTCGATCGCGACTTGTGCGGTGGAGGCATCTTCGGCGAGATCGCGGGCGAGTTCGAGCGCGGCGCGGGCGGCGTGCATGGCGCGGTCGATGTTGGCTGCTTCGATGAAATGCGTTGGCGGGATGAAGAGGTCCACGCCGGAGATACCGACGCCTTGGCGACGGGCGAGGGCGCGAATGTCGCGACGAGCGGACGTGTCGAGCTCGCGCGGCCGCGTGCCGGGCATGGCAGCGTCTATCTGTACAGCTTGCACGCCCGAGGCGCAGGCCCATGCGAGGGCGGCGCGTGCATCGCCACCCCAGGGCGCGGCGGGACGCAGCGCGAGACCAGTGAGCGAGACACTGCATGTTGGCGTGAGTGAGGGAATCATCACGGGCGCACCAGCTGCTGCTCGCTTGTCGTCGCCTGCATTGCACGGCTTTCGAGGCAGATTTCACGCAGCGCGTCGATGGCCGCAAGGATGTCGTCGCGCGTGACGAAGGGGCCCAGGCTCATGCGCAGTGCGCCGCGACCCGCGGCGTGATCGAGCGTGCCGAGCGTTTGGTGAGCTCGCGGAGCGCAGTGGATGCCCGCGCGAGCGAGAATGCCGAAGTGCTGCTCGAGCATGGCGGCGATCTCGGCGCTGGTGAGCGTGGCGTGGACGAAGCTGAACGTGCCCACGCGCGACTCGCTCGCGGCGGGGCCCAGCAGGCGCAGATCGGCCATGGGGCCAATGCCATCGGTGCCTTCGAGGCCGCAGCCGTGCGTACGGAGGCCTTCGAGCATGCAATCCATCAGTTCCACTTCGTGCTCGCGCACGGCGGGCATGCCGCGCTGGGCGAGGTAGTGCACGCCCTCGCTCAGACCGACTATGCCGATGGTGTTGTGGCTGCCCGCTTCGTAGCGCTCGGGCATGCTGGTGGGTTGATCGTCGAGTTCGCTTATGCTGCCTGTGCCGCCTTCGCGTGTGGTGGCGACGCGAGGCTCAAAGCCCGGGCGAATGTACAAGGCACCAGTGCCTTGCGGGCCCAAGAGGCCCTTGTGACCTGGGAAGGCGAGCAGATCGGCGTGGAGCGTGCGCGTATCGAAAGGAACGTGGCCCAGTCCTTGCGCGATGTCGATGAGGGTCGGCACGCCGGCGGCGCGGGCCATGTTGCACATCGCTTCGATGGGCTGAATCGTGCCTGTGACGTTACTGACCCAGTTGACGGCGAACAGAGTGGTATCAGGCGTGAGGGCGCACTTGAGTGACGCAAGATCAACGATGCCTGTGATGGGGTCGGCGGCAATGTGTACGACGTGTGCGCCTTCCTCAGCGAGCGCAGCGAAGGGGCGCAGCACGCTGTTGTGATCCATGGCCGTGGTTACCAAGCGAATGGGCACGGACGGGCCGCGACGGAGCCGTTCGGCACGGACGACACCTTTGATGGCGAGGTTCAGCGCGTCGCTGGTGTTGAGCGTGAAGACGACGTGATCGGGACTGGAACCGCCAATGAACGCATTGATGCGTTCGCGGCACTGACGGATCAGGCGTGAACCTTCGCGGCTTTCGGCGTAGTGGCCGCGACCGGGAGAACTGCCGACTTGGGTGCCATAGCGGAGCATGGCATCAAAGACAGCGGGCGGCTTGGGAAAGCTCGTCGCTGCGTTGTCAAGATAGATACGTCGCTGCACGTTTCGATCGTAGTCAATCGTGGGCGACGGCGGACCGTGTGGCAGGCACGCGAAGCAGTGCTTTTCCCGAGGAAAGTCGCTCGAGCAGGCTGGCAACAAGGGGGTGTTCATCCCGACCAGGCGCGATGGCGATGTAGTAGCGCTCGGAGACTTGCTTGAGTTCGCCAACTTTGACGAGGTTGAACTGGCGCGATACTTCAGCAGCGGTGACGCTGGCAACGGGCGTGAGGCCCATGCCGATCTCGGCGAAGTGATGCAGCAGGGCGCGATCTTCGGCTTCGACGATGACGTTGGGAGTGACGCCGCGTGCGGCGAACCAGCGGTCGAGGGTGGCACGCAGGGCGGCGCCCTCGGCGGGCAGGAGCAGCGGCGCCTCGGCGAGTGATTGCGGGAAGGTGGCGCGATACTTGCGAGCCAGTTCAGGCACGGCGTAGAACGACAAGGGCGAACTGCCGGCATCGAACCAGCGAATGCCCGAGCCGCTCTGTTCCTGCGAGGCATCAGCGACAAGCAGATCGAGGCGATGCATGGTGAGGTCCATGAGCATCTGCTCGAAACGCCACTCACGGCAGATGACGCGCGACTTGATGGACTGGCCGAAGATGGGTTGCAGGAGCGCGCGGACGACGACCTTGGGCACATAGTCGGCGCATCCGACGACGAGCGGGGGAATCTCGACGCGGCCAGCGTCGGGCAGAGCGCGGAACATGTCCGAGCAGAGCACGACCACCTGCTGCACGTAGCGCATCACGAGCTCGCCCGAAGGAGTGAGAACGACGCCGCGCGATGTGCGTTCGAGGAGCTTGGCCTTGAGGCGTGTCTCGAGGATGCGGACCTGTTCGGAGACAGATGACTGCGAGACACCTAACCGTTTGGACGCGCCGGTGACGCTGCCTGTTTGCCCGACCGCCCAGAAGTACAGCAGGTGGTTGAGGTTCGTGTGAGCGAGTTGCTCTGCTATATCGGTTTTTCCGATTGCCGCCATATGGACGTTGTTGTAGGCGCGCTGACGGAAAGAAGCGAAGATAGAGATGTGCTGGATCCGAACGCCTACTACACCATGTTGCCGATCGCGACAACGCTGATTGCACGTGAGTCGCTGCGCGTTCGCTTGCTTCAAGCAGCACGTCGGCGCCGGCGGTTTGTCCGGATCGCGCGTGCAGTACGCCTTGGTCAGGGGAGCGATGAACACCCAAGTACGCGCCAAACACCCATGATCATTGTAAAAATTTCATCTTCTCCACCGCGTTCATTTCATTCGCCGCCTTCACCACCTCGGAGCTCCGCATGAAGCACGGACTTGTCATCGCCGCGAATCGTCTCCCGATCCATCGTGTGGAGGGGCCGGGAAGAGCGACGTGGCAGGTGAGTCCGGGCGGACTGGTAACGGCAATGGCGCCGATCTCGGCGCGGCGTGGAGGCCACTGGATCGGGTGGAATGGAACGACGTCGCCTGCGTCGGGAGATATGGCGGTGAGCGGTCTATCGATTTCTCCGATAGGTCTGAACCGAACGCAAGTTGCTGATTTTTATCAGGGGTTTTCGAATTCCACGCTGTGGCCTCTGTATCACGATGCGATTGTCGTGCCTGAGTTGCACCGCGCTTGGTGGCGCACCTACAAGACTGTGAACTTGCGGTTTGCGAAGCGGATTGCACGAGCGGCAAAGCGCGGCGCGACGGTGTGGGTGCATGATTACCACCTGCAACTTGTGCCCAACATGCTGCGCACGCTGCGCAGCGATCTGCGCATCGGCTTCTTTTTGCACATTCCGTTTCCGCCTGAGGAGCTGTTTGCGTGGCTGCCTTGGCGCGAGGCCATTCTGACCGGGCTTCTGGGGGCGGATGTGGTTGGATTTCAGACAGAGGCATCGAGCCAGAACTTTTCCCGAGCGGCACGGCGGTGGACGACGGCGGAAGGGACAGATCGTGAGCTCAGCATCGGTGATCGGCCGGTACACGTTCGGTCTGCACCGATTGCGATTGACGCGGATGAGTTCATGACGCTCGCGCAAGACCCGGAAGTGCGCGAGCGCGCGAAGGAGATTCGAGCCTCACTAGGGAACCGCAAGCTTCTGCTAGGCGTTGACAGGCTGGATTACACCAAGGGGATTCCCCATCGACTGCGGGCGTTTGAGGAGCTGTTGCGCGAAAAGCGGCTGGACAGTGACGATGTGGTGCTGGTGCAGGTAGCCGTGCCAAGCCGCGAGGATGCACCGGGATACGCCGATGTGCGGCGCGAAGTGGAAGAGATTGTCGGGCGGGTGAACGGTCAGTTCAGTGAGCCCGGCAAGGTTGCTGTGCATTACTTCCGGCGGAATCTCCCGCGGCGGGACCTGGTTGCGTATTACCTCGCGGCGGACGTGATGCTGGTGACACCCCTGCGCGACGGCATGAACCTGGTGGCTAAAGAGTTCGTCGCGAGCAGGCACGATTATGGCGGCATGCTGGTGCTCAGCGAATTTGCGGGTGCCGCTTCGGAAATGCGGCGGGCGCTGCTGGTGAATCCGCGTGATCTGGATGCAATGAAGGTGGCGATACGACTCGCGCTGCGGATGCCGGAGCGTGAGCGGCGGATGCGGATGGCGATTCTTCGAACGCAGGTGCGTCGACACGACGTACACGAGTGGGCATCGAGTTTTCTGGAGGCGTTGGCATGAGACTGGAGCTTTCGCAAGACATCGCGCGGCTTGCGGCGTGCGAGCGGCTGCTTGTGGCGTGTGACTTTGACGGCACGCTCGCGGAGTTTGTTGATGAACCTCGGCTGGTGGAGCCAGCGCCGGGCATCATGGCACCGCTGCTGGGACTGACATCGTGCCCGGAGACGACGTGCGCTGTCGTCTCTGCACGAGAGACGGACGATCTGGCGGAGCGCATGGCGCATCCGCAGGGGTTGATTCTTGCAGGAAGTTACGGCCGAGATCTGGTGACGGGAAGTGGCATCTCGCCCGCGGGGTACAAGCAACTGCACGACGCGACGACGATGCTGGAGGAGATCGCGGCGCGATATGCAGGGGCCTGGGTGGAGCGCAAGCGTCATGCTGTGGTGATGCATGTGCGCAAGGTGCGCGAACCGATGGCGGGGATTGCGCTCTCGGTTGCCCGGGCCAGTTTGGCCACGTTGTACGGCCTGCGCGCCATCCGGGGCGTGCAGGCCGTCGAGTGGTGCGCGTATGCGCCCGACAAGTCGCTGGCGGTGGATGCGCTGCGACGGCGGACGAAGGCATCAGCGGCGCTCTTTGTGGGTGACGGCGAAGCCGACGAAGCGGTTTTTATCACGGCGCAGGCCGGTGATGTCATGATCAAGGTGGGCGACGGGGAGACGCGGGCGACGCATCGCCTGCAAAGCCCGTCTCAGGTGGCGTGGATGCTCCAATCCCTTTACGAGACTCGAAGCGAACTCATGCAGTCGTCGCACCGCACTCGGGACACTTCGTCGGAGATGAGCCAGCAGCCGACAGTGTGAGATTGTGCTGGTAGCCACAGCGTTTGCATGTGCCGCGGTCGGCACGAAGTAATGTTGCACGGCGGAGCGACGCCTGCATGACGAGCAGGTACGCGCACAGCACCGCGAGAATGATGCCGACCATCATGACTCCCGGATGCAGCATGATGAGGCCGCCGCAGGCGATGGCTGCAGCGCAGATCGCAACGACGCGAAGCACACCCAGGATGCGATCACTCAGGAGTGGCATAGATCAAGGGGTGGACTCTCGGGCAATGACGAGCACGGTGACATCGTCGCCTCTGTTTGCACCTTCAAAGGTCTGCACGGCTCGCACGATGGCATCGCAGATCTCACTGGCGGGTGTACGACTGTGTGATGCGAGCAGCGTGTGCAGGCGGGCGAGGCCGAACATGTCTCGCGGCTGCGCCGTCGCTTGGCGTGCGTTGGCGTGTGCTGCTTCGAGCACGCCGTCGGTGACGAAGACCAGTCGTGTCCAGTCGGCAGGAAGCGTGAGCGACGCCTGGCCCGCGGGCGCTTCATCTTCTGGCACGATGCCCACGACGGTGCCTGTGCCTGGAGCGATGTCGAGCGGGGCACGCTGGTCGCACAGGCAGACGGCGGGCGGGTGGCCAGCGTTGCTGTAGGCCATGGTTCCATCGCGATGAATGAGCAGCACGATCATCGTGACAAAGCTCACGGTGTCGTGCGTGTTCTCGAGCAGGAAGCGATTGATACTGCGGACGATGTCGGCGGGACCCTCGGCGCCGTCGGCGGCGCCGCGCAGGGCCGTGCGGGTCACTGCCATGAGCATGGCGGCGGACGCCCCCTTGCCGCTCACGTCGGCGATGGACACGACAAGACGGCCACGGGCGTCGATAAAGTGATCGAAGAAGTCGCCTGCGACTTCTGCGGCGGGCAGGTTGACGGCGTGGAGCGACAGGCCGAATGGGCGCAGCGTGTCGGCTGCGAGGGGCTGGGGCAGCAGGGATTCCTGCATGCGACGAGCGACTCGCAATTCGCCTTCGGCGGTTTCGCGGCGTGCGGTTTCGCTGGCGATGCGCATCTTGGCTTCGCGCACGTTGTTGCTGATCATGTCGAGTGACAGCGTGAGACGTGATGCATCGCGCGCGGTGGAGGAGGCGGTGGGCAGAGAATTTGCCTCCGGCATCAAGAGCTTGGATTGGCGGGCGAGTTCGGAGAGCGGCTGCGTCAGGCGGCGCGAGGTGAGCCAGACAGCAGTGAGCACGAGTGCAACGCCAGCGAGCATGATGAGCGCGGTGCGCTGCACGTGGGCGTAGACGGGTCCCAGGACCGCTTGCTCTGGCACCATGGCGACGGCTGTCCACCCCGCGGCGGGGAGCGGCGCGTAGACGAACAAGGTTGGCTCACGCCGCGTGAAGTTTGCGGGAAGCTTGGCGGAAACCGGGCCGGCGGTGCGGGCCTGCGTAAGTGATGTCTGCAGCGGCGAGACGAGCTCTGCGTGACCGCTTTGGACGGCATGCTCAAGCATGGACGTGTCGGACGCGAGCAGCTTTGCATCGGCGTGCCACAGGTAGCGAGCATCTGCATCCACCAGGCTTGGCTGACCTTGGCCAGCAAGCACTTCACTCAACGATGCCGCAAGCCCGCGCGGGGCGAGGGTCGCACGCACGGTGATGGTTATGTTGTCGTGAACAGCTTTGGTCGCGTAGTGCGGCAGGCGCGGGCCGTCGGTCTTGCGGGTTGTGGTCCAGCCGGCAGCGAACGGTGGTGTGCGATCAAGGGGCACGGCGCGCACGCCAGTGCCATCTCTGGCGAGGCGGATGCGGGCGGGCTGCGAACCGTCTCGCGCGATCTCCACTTCTGTCACGAGGGCCGCGGCAGTCAGCAGTTGCTCAGCGCTGGTGCGAAGAGCCGCTTCGTCGGCGTTGGTGCGGGCGAGCACATCGGCTGTCGCTTCGATGGAGCGACTGGTGAGCTGCAACTGCGTGTTGATGCTGTCAGCCTGACGAGCCAGAGCAAGCGTGCAGCGTGCGCTGACGTGCTCCAGCGCGGCGGAACGCAGGTGGCGGTACTCCAGCCAGAGCACCAAGAGATAGATCAGCATGACAGGCATGCCGATCCATAGCAGGAGCTTCCAGCGGAGGGCCATGGCGCAGCGTAGCCGCACGGCTTGTGCGTTCGTGCGTGCCTGGCTGCCGGTCGTTCTTACGCGGGCTTGGGCGCCTTGTAGAAGGGCATCGCCACAACCTTCGCGGCGAGCGTACCCTTGCCCGTGTCAACTTCCACCGCTTCGCCGATGTTCGCCGTGTCGCGGGCTGCGAAGCCCATGGCGATACACGAGCCGATGGTCGGGCTGGGGCAGCCGCTGGTCACGACGCCGATTTGCTTGCCGTTCTGCATGATCGTGGCGCCTTGGCGGGCCGCACGCTTGCCATCGATGACCAAACCAACGAGCTTGCGGGAGGGGCCAGCGGCTGCGGTCCGCTTGAGGGCTTCGTAGCCGACGAACGCTTCGCCCTTGCCATCGTCAGCTTTATCGAGGCTGATGGCAAAGTCGACGCCGCACTCCAAGGCGTTGATTTCTTCGCCCAGTTCGTGGCCGTACAGGGGCATGCCAGCTTCGGTACGGAGCGTGTCGCGGCAACCCAGCCCGGCGGGCTTGATGATCGCATCGGGCTTGCTCACATCCACGTCCTGCAGCAGGAACTTCATGGCCAGGCCCGTCATGCCCGCGGGCAGAACAACTTCCACGCCATCTTCGCCCGTGTAGCCGGTGCGGCTGACGGTGAGCTTGATGATCATGAGGTTCTTGACCGCGAAGCGGTACTTCTTGAGCGAAGGAATCTCCTTGCTGAACTTGCCGATCAGCGGAATGATCGCAGGCCCCTGCAGCGCGACCATGCTGGTGTCAAAGGTCTGATCGACGATCTTGCACGACAGATCGCCATTGCTACGAACCTGCTCCATGTGGGCAAGCAGCTTCTCGCGGTTGCTGGCGTTCACCACGACCATGAAGTCATCATCGTCGTAGCGATACACAATCACATCGTCCTTCACGCCGCCCTGCTCGTTGCACACGAGGCTGTAGCGGCACTGACCGGCAACCATGTCGTGAATCTTGCGGGTGCACAGCCGCTCGAGGAACTTGCGCGAGTGCCGCCCGCTCACCTTCACGCGGCCCATGTGGCTCACGTCAAACAGGCCCCCACTCTTGCGAACCTGCACGTGCTCGTTCGTGAGCCCGCCGCCATCACTGGGCGAGCCGTAATACAGCGGCATGTTCCACCCCGCGAAATCGACCATGTGGGCTTTGTGCTGCGTGTGGAAGTCGAAGAGCGGGGTTTTGTGCATGGGGGGACGGTACGGGAGAAGTGGCAAAGTGGCAAAGTGGCGGAATAGCAAAGTGTGATAAAGCACGAGGTGGCAATCGCTCAGTCGTCGCGGCCGTCTTGCGAGCTCTATCACTTTGCCACCCTGCCACTTGACCACTTTGCCACTTCTCGCCACCGGGCCTATCATCTGGGCCCCACCGGAACCGTCTGGTGGGAACATTTCGCGTGGTCGCCTGCCCTCTCAGGCGGATTGGAGTTTTTGTCTCATGGTCAAGATTCGTTTGCAGCGTTTGGGTCGTCGCAACCGTCCGTTCTACCGCGTGGTCGCCATTGACCACCTGACCCGCCGTGACGGCGCGTGCCTGGAGAACCTGGGCTTTTACGACCCCTGCAGCCCGGTGCTGGACAAGCAGGTGCGTCTGAACGAAGACCGCGTGAAGCACTGGCTGGCCTTTGGCGCTCAGCCCAGCGACACCGTCCGCGACCTCCTCGCCAAGCGTGGCCTGGTGGATGTCAAGGAATGGGAAAAGGACCGCGAGCACGAGCGCAAGCGTTTGGCCGCCAAGCTGGCTGCCAAGCCCGCTGAAGAAGCCAAGGACAAGAAGTAAGCTCGGCACATCTGAATACCTGAAGCAGGCCCGCGTGTGCAACGCGGGCTTGTTTGTTTATGGGGTGTGCGGCGTGCCATGGCCGACGGGCCCGTAGCATGTTGCAATCGCTCGGCAGGTCGCCGGGCTCAGGAGCTTTGCACATGGCGACCACGCCCAACAACAAGTCAGGTCAGCGCGGCAACACCACCAGCGCGAACGGCAACAAACAACGCTCGCCCACGAGCAAGGGCCAGACGGGCAGCCGCGTGGAACCTTCGCACACGAAGGATGCGAAGCGCAAGGGCAAGTAAGCGCAGCGCGAGAGGCAGTCAGCGCAGCGCGAGGGCAAGTAAGCGCAGCGTGAGGGCAACTCAGCGCAGCGCGAGACGGCAGCAGCACCAGTTGAGCGGCATGACAGATCCAGCGTCGCAGGTGGTCACTTCGCCTTGCATCACAGGACACTTGGCGGTATGCTGGCGGCATGCATCGCCGCGCGTTCACGCTCATTGAACTGCTGGTTGTCATCGCCATCATCGCGGTGCTGATTGGCATTCTTGTACCTGCCTTGGGCAACGCACGACGCAGCGCACGCACGCTGGCGTGTGCCGCCAACCTGCGCGGCAGCGGGCAGGGGCTGGTGCTGTACAACAACGATCACAAGGAGATTGTGATTCCGTCGTACAACATGACGGACACGAAGGGCGCATCGCCGCTGGATGGATGGGGCCCGATTCTTGATCGCGATGGCTACATGAGCAGCGGGGCGTACGCGAAGAGCAATCCGTTCTATTGCCCGGAGACCGTGGATGTAGAAGGCGTTGCCAGCGGGCAGACGGGGACTGACCCGCGCAACCCCAAGGGCTGGCTGGAGTGGCCGTTCATCCGCACGGGCAGCGCGAACGTGACGACACTGATTGAAGATCGCGGCTTTACCAAGACCATTCGTGTGTCATACTGGATCAACGCGGCTAACCCCATCGGCGGTTCGACGGCGGTGGTGCCCGATGAGTTCTACACCGCATCGGTGGGCTATGGGCCCACGCCGACGGGTGAGTTCATCAAGCCCACGCGGCTCTCGGCCATTGTGCGGCCCAGCCAGCTCATCGCGCTGGCCGATGGGCTGTACGCGGGCCGCCAGCGTGACAACCAGATTGGCATGACCAACTCGCGCATCGGCTATCGCCACCCCGGAAGCAACGGCACGGCCAACGCGGCCTTTGCTGATGGCCACGTGGCCGGGCTTGGTGGCAAGGAGTTTCCGCGCAGCTTGGGCGGCAGCAATGTCGTGGCCGACGTGATTGCGGAGAACAGCAACGGCAAGCCCAGCGTGTACGCCAACCCGGAAAAACGACTGGGATTGTGAGGCGGCAGCGGTGCGGCATCGCGTGCGATGGGCGAGGGCTCGCTACGGTTGCACGCGATGACAGGGAAGTCGATCATCTCGCGTCTGCTTGCGCGCGGCGGGCCTGTAGAACGGGCCTTGGGCAGCGACTTTGAGCTGCGACCGCAGCAGCAGCAGATGGCTGAAGCTGTGGCGTTGGCCATGCAGCAGAAGGCTCACTTGCTGGCGGAAGCCGGCACGGGCACGGGCAAGAGCTTTGCGTACCTGCTGCCCGCCGCGCTGCGGTGCGTGATCTATGGCGAGACCATCGTGATCGCGACGCACACCATCAGTCTGCAAGAGCAGCTTGTGCATAAGGACATTCCGATCATCGAGCGTGTCATCGCCATGCTCAAGCAGAATGGCGAATTGCCGGAAGCTGCCACCAGCGATGGGCTGCATCGCGAACTGAAGACGTGTCTGGTGAAAGGCCGCGGCAACTACGTAAGCGTGCGGCGACTCAAGCTTGCGAGCGAGCGGCAGGACAAGCTCTTTGGCGATGCGGCAGCGCGGCGCAGCCTGCATGTGATTGAAGATTGGATCGGGCAAACCGACGATGGCACGCTGAGCAGTCTGCCCAACATCGAACGCTGGAGCGTGTGGGACAAAGTGCAGAGCGACAGCGGCAACTGCATGGGCAAACGCTGCCCAACGTACGACAAGTGCTTCTATCAAGCCGCGCGGCAGGTGATGGGCGAGAGCAACCTCTTGATTTGCAATCACGCGCTCTTCTTTAGTGATCTCGCGCTGCGTGTGCAGGATGTGGGATTCCTGCCGGCGTATGACCAAGTGATCTTTGATGAAGCGCACAACGTGGAAGATGTGGCGGGCGAACACTTCGGCATCACGATGAGCGAGGCACGTGTGATGCATCTCTTGACGAGCTTGTACCAGCCCAAGACCAACAAGGGCTACCTGGCACAGCTCGACACGCTGGAGAGTGAAGCTGCGGCCACGGTGGACAAGACGATTGCCACGGTCATTCGTGCTCAGGAAGCGACGCGGGTGTTCTTTGAAGACCTTGAGCGCATCGCCCAGCGCACGCCGCGGTATGGGGCGGGGCAGGCGGCTGGGCAAAGCGCGTGGATGCAGCGAGGGAACGAAAGCCAGCGCAGCGAGCCGGTGATCCATCGGTTGCGTGAGCCCAACTTTGTGGAGAATGTGCTGAGCCCGGTGATGACGCAGTTGTCGCTGCAACTCAAGGGCCTGAAGGACACGGCACGCCACGAGCCTGACAAGTACGAGCTCAATTCCTATCACCAGCGTGCCGACATGGTGAGTGCTGATGCCGCGGCCCTCGTAAAGCAGACGCAGCCCGCGAGTGCGTACTGGATTGAGGTGTCTGGCGGTGATGAAGCCGGCGGGAACAAGCGCGTGACGCTGGCGTGTGCGCCGATTGAGGTTGCGCCGCTGCTGAAAGAGAAACTGTTCGGCGCCGGGCACGGTGTGATACTGACCAGCGCAACGCTGGCGACCAAGACGGTGGCCAAAGGTGAGGATCGTCAGGCATCCCCCACTGCCGAGTTTGACGAGCCCGTTGCAAGCGCGGCATCACAGACCGCCAAAGCGGCGTTCATGCACACGGCTCGCAGCCTGGGGTGCGAAGGCGCGTCGACGTTGTGTGTGGGCAGCCCGTTTGACTACGCGAAGCAGGTCGAAGTGTTTGTCGAGAAGCTTGGCGCGCCGCCATCATCGCGAGCGGGACGTGGCGGCGATGAAGCTGCGGGCGGCGGACGGCGATTTGTGCCCGACGACGAGAGCTTCGCCGCGCTGGGATCCGGTGGTGCGAGCCAGCGCGGGCGTGAGCAGACGGACAAATTCAACTACAACGAAGCGTTGTACCGCAGTATTCTCAAGCACGTGGTGGCGACAGAAGGCGGCGCGTTCGTGCTGTTTACCAGCTTCGCGACGCTGAATGCTGTGTCCCGATTGCTCAGCCGCGACTGTGCGCAGCTTGGCTACCCGATGCTCGCACAAGGCAAGGACGGCAGCCGCACGGCGATCCTGCAACGATTCCGCGAGAACGAGCACAGCGTGCTGCTGGGCGCGGCCAGCTTCTGGCAGGGCGTTGACGTGCGTGGACGCGGGCTGCGCAATGTCATCATCACCAAACTGCCCTTCGATCCGCCCGACCGCCCGCTGGTGCAGGCCCGCGGCGAACTCATCCAGCAACGCGGCGGCAGTCCGTTCATGGAAGATGCATTGCCGCGTGCCATCCTCAAGTTCAAGCAGGGCTTCGGTCGTCTCATCCGCAGCAAGGACGATCACGGACGTGTCGTGATCCTTGATGATCGCGTGCTGACGACGCGCTATGGCCGCTTGTTCCTTGATGCGTTGCCGCACGGCGTCAAGATCATCACGCCGCGGGCGGCGAGCAGCGCGGAGGAGTGATCGCTGGCGTGCAGGCAGGCACGCGCGGGCCGCATCATGGCCTGCGTGCCGCGCCACGTGCCCCGCGGCTCAGGTTGCAGGGCCTGCGCAGCGCTCGCGTGCTGCGGCGGGCTTCACTCGGTGCCATACATGCGGTCGCCCGCGTCGCCCAGGCCGGGGCAGATGAACCCTTTGTCGTTGAGCTCACGATCCACCGCCGCCGTGTAGATCGTCATGTCGGGGTGATCGCCGCGCAGACGCGCCAACCCCTCGGGGCTGGCGACCAGACAGATCATCCGCATGTCGCGTGCGCCTTCGTTCTTCAATATCTGGGCTGCTGCGCTCGCGCTGCCGCCTGTGGCGAGCATCGGATCGACCAGAATCACCGGGCCGGCGGCGATGTCGCGCGGCAGGCGCTGCAAGTACACGCGCGGCTGGAGCGTGTGCTCGTCGCGTGCAAGGCCCAGATGGCCGATGCGGGCTTCGGGCATCATTTCCATGATGCCTTCGGCCATGCCCAGGCCGCTGCGAAGCACCGGCACGACAGTCACGCTCGCCGCGAGGCGTTGGCAGGTCATCGACTCGATGGGCGTCTGCACAATGGCGTCGCGCGTGGGCAGGCTCTCGGTCACTTCGTACACCATCAATCCGGCGATCTGATAGAGCAACGCGCGGAAGGGACGGTGACTGACCGTCTTGTCACGCAGGTACGACAGCTTGTGCTGAATCAGCGGATGGTCAAAGACGACAACGCCGGGTGCGTATTCGCGGGCCATGCGGGAGGGTAAGGGAGCGGGGGCGAGAGGGGTGTACCAGGCATTGGGCATTCGTGATTCGGCATTCGTGCTGGCGCTGGCTCGATTGACCCAACTGTCGCCCCACCACGCTTGCGACGAATGCCGAATCACGAATGCCCAATGCCGATGCACTGAACACCCACGCCCCCGCTCCGCGTCCCTCCGCCCTCCTCCGACCCTCCGCGACGCCTTCACCCCCGCAGCCGCGCGATCAGTTCCTGCACGCTCGTGCCGTGCACGCGTGCATCGGGCCAGACCTGGGCCAGCGGCTCGAGTGCGAACAGTCGCTCGTGCAGGCGCGGGTGCGGCAGCACGAGGTGGGGCGTGTTCACTTCATCGCGCAGCGTCACATCGCCGTAGAGCAGCACATCAAGATCGAGCGTGCGTGATCCAAAGCGGCCTTCGCGCGTGCGGTCGCGGCCGTGGGATTGCTCGATTGTCAGCAAGCCGCTCAAGAGGCCGCGCGGCGTGAGCAGCGTGGCCACGCGCACGCAGGCGTTGAGATACGGGCCCTGCGCTGCGCTGCTGGCCGCGTGGCCGACCGGCACCACCGGCTGGGTTTCGTGCAGGCGCGACTGGGCCACCAGGCTGGTCAGCGGCAGACTGGCGATGGCCGCCGTCGCGCTCGCCAGCGTGGCCGCGCGATCTCCCAGGTTGGAACCCAGGGCGATGGCGGCGTGAACGTGAAGGGGCATGGGGGGGAGGGTACGGGATGGGAGCGGGCGAGCCAGAGCGG
>JBKDAN010000075.1:0-12439 GCA_046316615.1 Phycisphaerae bacterium | reverse complement strand
CGACTTTGCCAACATACAGCACGTTGCGAAGTAACCGGCTGACCTCTGCCTTTGCCAACGGCTGGCCACCCATCACGCGCCCGCTCGATGCGGTCCATGCTTTCGTCCTCCAGCCACGCTGCTCACACAGTTTGACGACCTTGAGCAAGCTCTTGTGTTCTAGGTACGCCCGGAAGATCTCACGCACGATCTCAGCTTCACGCTCGTTCACCACCATCCGCTGGCCGCTGAAGGGTGTAGGAGCAGGCGCGAGGTCGAAACCGAGCACCGGCTTTCCGGTCACGTAGAGACCGCGCTTGCGCGTCGCTGCGATCTTGTCCCGTGTGCGTTCGGCGATGACCTCGCGTTCGAACTGGGCGAACGACATCAGAATGTGCAAGGTCAACTTGCCCATCGAAGTGTTCGAAGCAAACTGCTGCGTGACCGAGACGAATGCCACGCCGTGCTTCTCGAAGGTGGCCATCAACGTCGCGAAGTCGAGCAGGGAGCGAGACAGCCGGTCGAGTTTGTATGTGATGACGACATCAATCTTGCCAGCCTCGATGTCGGCGAGCAATCGCTTGAGCGCAGGCCGGTCGGTCGTGCCGCCTGAAAAGCCGCCGTCGTCGTATCGCTCAGGGAGAGCAATCCAGCCCGCTGACTTCTGGCTTGCGATGTATGCCAGGGCAGCGTCCCGCTGGGCGTCCAACGTGTTGAACTCTTGGCTCAGCCCTTCCTCCGTGCTCTTGCGCGTGTATATCGCGCATCGCTGCGTCGTGCGAACGCTGTCACGCTGACGAACATCACGGCGCGCATCGCGTCCTGTGGCAAATGTGGTCACTTGGAGCCCTTTCCAATGAGGCCGAAGAATCCGAATCCGTTCCAGTGGCTGCCGGTGATCGCCGTTGCAACCGCCGACAACGACCTGTACGCCGCACCTCGATACTCAAAGCCGCTGGGCAACACCGTCACTTCATGCTCAACGCCCTTCCAACCACGACGCAGCACGCTGCCGGGTGGTGGTAACCGTGTATCGCTGCTGGCGACCACCTTGCCGGTGAGCGTGAGCACACGGGCGTTCGTGTTGTTTGGTCGTTGCACCACGATGGCGCGCGGGGCTTGCACGCGGATGTCGGCGTCACGAGCGAGTTCGGCTGCTCGTTGGCGAGCACGTTCGGACAAGCCGCCGAATGCAATGGCTTGAATCCGCCAAGCGATGCGTCGAAACAGCCATTGCCTGTTGCCAGATTTCGTTTCTTCGCCGAATACCTCGGCGTAACGGCGTCGCAGCTGCGTGACCGTCATGTCGGTCAAGGCTTCGAGCTGCGCGTCAACAGACGCGTCTTGGGATGAGTGGATCGATGTGGTCACGCTGCATCTCCGGTCACGGCCGACGAGCGGAAGTCGCTCTCGGTTGACACACTGATGCCGCCATGCGTGCTCTCTTCAAGGCCCAGTGGTGAACGATCGGCATGCTGCGGAGAGCCGTCACGCGCATGCACGAGCCGCAACGCTGCGGTGGCGAGCACGGCGACGGCGGTGGCGGGGATGCGGGGTGCGGGCTGGGTTGGGCGAGAGATCAAGTGACGGGGCATAGGGCCTCCGTCTACTCAATCTCTGCGCCTACGGGGTGGGTGGTGCGCGGAATCCAGAATAAATTGTCACAACGCCAGAAATGTCCCGAAACAGGCCACGGTGCAGATCGGGCATCGGTGCATGCACCACAACACGATCTGCCCACAGAGCCTCAGGTACAAGCCGCCAGCGCCGCAGTTGTTCACGGGTCGCGTTCGTGAAGAGCAATTCCTCCGCGGCGTTGTGCACGACTCTGCACGTTCACCCCACCTTCCAATCAGGGACATAGACTCTCGAATGACCGGTGGGTCACACCAATGTCTTGACCCTGTTCATCGTTTCGAGTGAGCCAAGGCATGAACGCAGTTGAGATTGAAGAAGCAGTTTCACAGCTCGTGGAAGCACCATTTGACCGGGAAAGTTTTCCGTACGAGTTTTTGCGCGCGTATGGCCAAAACGATGCGACGCTGAAGAAGCTGCAAAAGGGCGATGCGAACAAATCCGACATTTTGGGCGCAGTGCTCCAGCGCAGCAAGAACAACATCCACCTCATCGCATGCGCGGCGGGCACCGTGCATGAGTCGCTCGCAACTCTGCGAAGCAGCCCGGCGACTGCGAAGCAAAAGGCTCGCTTCATCCTCGCGACCGACGGGCAGACGCTGCAGGCCGAACGTTTCGATGACGGCGAGGTGCTCGCCTGCGAATACACCGACCTGCCGAACCGCTTTGCGTACTTCTTGTCGCTCGCGGGCATCTCCACCGTCAAGCGGATCGACGAGAACGCGTTCGATATCCGGGCGACGGGGCGGCTCAACAAGCTGTATGTCGAGCTGCTCAAGGAGAATCCGGACTGGGACATCGAGGCCCGGCGGCAGGACCTGAACCACTTCTTTGCCCGGCTCATCTTCTGCTTTTTCGCCGAGGATACGGGCATCTTCATCGGTCAGCGGCTGTTTACGAGCACGATCGAGCAGATGACCGAACGGAACGGCTCGAACGTCCACATCGTGCTCGGCGAGATCTTCCGGGCCATGGACACGAAGATCAAGGAGCGTGAGGCGGCCAGGACCAAGCCCTACGCGGATTCATTCCCGTACGTCAACGGCAACCTCTTCGGCGGCACGACGGATTGCCCGAAGTTCAACCAGAGCGCCCGCAACTACCTGCTGTTTGTGGGCAACCTGGACTGGAAGCTCATCAACCCGGACATCTTCGGCTCGATGATCCAGGCCGTCGCGGACGATGAGGAGCGCGGGGCGCTGGGCATGCACTACACGAGCGTGCCGAACATCCTCAAGGTGCTCAACCCGCTGTTCTTGGACGACCTGCGGGCCAAGCTGGAGGAGGCGGGGGACGGGAAGTCGCAGGGAAGTCTGCGGAAGCTGCTGAACCTGCGCAATCGCCTCGCCCGCATCCGCGTGTTTGATCCGGCGTGCGGCAGCGGCAACTTTCTGGTCATCGCGTACAAGGAGATGCGGGCGATCGAGGCGGAGATCAACCAGCGGCGCGGCGAGGTTGGCCGCGCGTCGGAGATCCCGATCAGCAACTTCCGCGGCATCGAGCTTCGCCACTTCCCGGCGGAGATCACCCGGCTGGCGCTCATCATCGCGGAGTTTCAGTGCAACGTGCTCTTCAGCGGCGAGCTCTTCGCGCGGCAGGAGTTTCTGCCGCTGGATGCGGAGAACTGGATCACGTGCGGGAATGCACTGCGGATTGATTGGCTGAGCGTCTGCCCACCGACCGGCACTGGCGTGAAGCTCACGAGCGATGATCTGTTCAATACGCCGAAGGATCAGGCGGAGATCGACTTTGAGAACGCAGCTGGAGAAACATACATCTGCGGTAATCCCCCGTATGCCGGTAAGGGGAAGAAGACGGAATCGGTCGGTGCTGACATGGCCCATGTCTTCGAACGGGTGGCCAACTCGATTGGATATGTAGACTTGGCGGGATGCTGGCTGCTCCGCGCATCGGAATACCTCGCTCGCGCAGCGGGGACCGCCGCATTCGTGACGACGAATTCCATATGCCAAGGGCAGCAGCTTCTACAACTGTGGCCACCGGTCCTTTCAGACAACCTCGAAATTCGATTTGCTCATCGTTCTTTCAAGTGGTCCAATCTCGCAAGCCACAACGCGGGTGTCATTTGCGTGATCGTTGGCATCGGACCCATTAGTGATGGACCCAAAGTCATCTATGACGGAGACAGCCAGCGCCGCGTCGCCAACATCAACCCCTACCTCCTTCCCGGCCCGACGATCTACGTCGATCGGTCGCCACATCCAATCAGTCGTGAGCTACCCGAGATGCTGACGGGCAGTGTTGTCAACGACGGTGGGAACCTTATCGTCGACCAAGCAACCCGACAGTTACTTCAGCGCGACGGCGTAGCAGCAGATTTCTTTCAACAGTACCTGAGCTCGCAAGACTTCATCCAAGGTGATGTTCGCTTCGTTATTGAGATTCAAGACTCTCGGCTTGAGGAAGCAAGGGCCCACGGCGACATTGCCGCACGACTGCTGCGCGTAAAGGAGCTCAGGCTTGCGAGCAAGAAACGCGAGACTCGCGAGCATCTCGCCTTCACTCCCCACAAGTTTCAACACCGTGCAAGGAAGCAAAACCGCTGGGCAGTAGTGATGCCGCGTGTCTCGTCGGCACTCCGGCCATACTTGCCCGCAGGCGTGATTCCGCATCGAGTAGTTGGGGCCGACACCGTTTTTGAGTTGCTAGACGCCCCGCTCTGGAGCATGTCCATTCTGGTTTCCAAGACTCATTTGGCATGGATTGATACCGTGTGCGGCAAGCTCAAGACCGACTACCGGTATTCAAATTCGCTCGGATGGAACTCTTTTCCCGTCCCCACACTGACCGACGAGAACAAAGCCGCCCTCACCCGCTGTGCCGAGGACATCCTGCTCGCCCGCGAGTCGTACTTCCCCGCGACCATCGCCGACATGTACGACCCCGACCGGATGGACGCCGAGTTCCCCGCCGTGCGGGCCGCGCACGAACGCAACGACGAGACCCTCGAACGCATCTACATCGGCCGCCGCTTCCGCAACGACACCGAGCGCCTCGAAAAGCTCTTTGAGATGTACACCGAGATGACGGCCAAGAGCGCCAAGCCAACCGCCAGATTAGGGGCAGTGGGAAAGCGGGGCAAGAAGTGAGCGACATCATCCTGTATACATCCGAGGACGGAGGACGTTCATGAGTCAGCAGATTGCGATTCCATCTGTGTCGGTTCGCTATGCCCATGATGGGCGATCCGCTTCGGCGGACGCACTTGGTATGCGGCCGATGCAAGCACGCGTTTGGCTGCAACGCGGTGAGCGGTACATCTTGCTCAAAAGTCCGCCTGCGTCGGGCAAGAGTCGGGCACTGATGTTTGTGGCGCTGGACAAGCTTCGTCATCAGGGTTTGAGGCAGGCCATCATCACCGTGCCTGAGAAAACGATCGGGGCAAGCTTTCACGATGAGCCGCTGAGCAAGCACGGATTCTGGGCAGACTGGAAAGTGCAGCCACGCTGGAACTTGTGCGATGCACCGGGGGGCGACAACGGCAGCAAGGTGGAGCAGGTTCGCAAGTTTCTCGCTGGCGAAGACAAAGTGCTGATTTGCACGCACGCGACGTTTCGCTTTGCGTTCGAGAAGCTTGGTGTGGAAGCCTTTGACGATCGCTTGATCGCTGTGGATGAGTTTCACCATGTTTCTTCCAGCCAAGACAGCCGCCTCGGCGAGTTTGTGCGGGCGCTGATTCAGCGTGATAAGACGCACATCGTCGCGATGACCGGAAGCTACTTTCGCGGCGATGCCGCGGCGGTGCTGCACCCAGAGGATGAAGAGAAGTTTCGCACCGTCACGTACACCTACTACGAGCAGCTGAATGGGTACCAGTATCTGAAAGAGCTCGACATTGGATACTATTTTTATACCGGCTCGTACTTGGATCAACGTGAGGGGAAGAAGAGCATCTTCGATGTGCTCAATCCCGATGAGAAAACAATTATTCACATTCCGAACGTAAACGCGCGCGAGAGTACACGTGACAAGATCAACGAGGCCAACGCAATCCTGAGCGGCCTGGGTGAGTGGCAGGGCGTAGACCTCGTGACCGGGTTTCAACTCATCAAGACCAAGTCCGGCAAGATACTGCGAGTGGCAGACCTTGTGGATGATGAGATCAAGCGAGAGAAGGTCGCAGCATCGCTCCGGGACGCAAAGCACAAGAACAATCGCGAGCATGTTGACATCATCATCGCGCTGGGCATGGCCAAAGAAGGCTTTGACTGGATTTGGTGTGAGCACGCGTTGACCGTTGGGTACAGATCAAGTCTCACGGAGATCGTGCAAATCATTGGGCGGGCGACTCGGGATGCGCCGGGCAAGACGAGGGCACGGTTTACCAATCTCATTGCCGAGCCCGACGCGAGCGAGGAGTCCGTCGTGGAAGCCGTGAACGACACGCTCAAGGCCATCGCGGCAAGCTTGCTCATGGAGCAGGTGTTGGCACCGCGCTTTGAGTTTCGGCCCAAGGAAACTCAAAGCGGCCCGCAGCCCGGAGTGGACTATGGGCTCAGCGGGTATCAGCCCGGGAAGGAGAACGTGGGTTTCAATCCACAGACCGGCGCTATCCAGCTCGAGATTCGTGGGCTGGCGATGCCCAAGAGCGAGGAAGGGCAGCGCATTTGCCGCGAAGACCTGAGCGAGCTCGTCACGGCATTCGTGCAAGACGAGAAGACAGTGCAGCTTGGCATGTTCGACAGCGAAGCTCCTCCGCAGGAAATCACGCAGGTGCGGATGGGCAAGATCGTCAAAGAGAAGTATCCTGCGCTTACCGACGAAGACCAAGAAGCGATTCGCCAGCAAGCCATTGCCGCAATTAATCTTGTGCAAAAAGGCAAAGAGGCAATGGCTGGGTTGTTTGAGGCAGGAGCAGGTGTCGAGAAATCCGAAAACACTGCGCTGATTGATGGCATCCGGCGTTACTGCATGTCGGTTCGGGAACTCAATATCGACTTGATCGACTCTGTCAATCCATTCGGGGCGGCCTATTCCATCATGGCAAAGTCGCTTGGGGAAACGCGATTGCGTGCAATCGCAGATGTGATCGCGGCGAAGCGGTCAACGATGACACCTGAAGAGGCCCGAGAGCATGCGATACGAGCTGTGAAGTGGAAAAGGGAGCGCGGCCACGCGCCGTCTTCAACGTCACCGGACGTATGGGAGAGAAAGCTCGCCGAGGGCGCGATGGCGTACATGCGATATCAGAAAGAAGGACGCTATGGCATCAAAGCGTGACAAGCCGATGAGCGAAATCGATGACGAATCACTGATGCGCGAACTCGCTGAGGATTTCGGCGTTGAAGACAAGCCATCTGGTCGCTCCGCACTTGAACAGCGCATTCTCGCTGGTTTCGAGGAGATCCAGCAATTTGTCGAGCAGCATGGACGGCTCCCGACGCACGGGGACAGCCGCGACATCTTTGAGCGTTTATACGCCGTGCGTTTGGATCGCCTTCGTTCTTCCCCAGAATGCCGTGCAGTGCTGAAGGATGTTGACACCAAAGGCATCTTGGGCGGGGCTCTCGACGCGGGTGCCACGGGAACAGATGATCCTGACGACGCTGAGCTTGCTTCCGCGCTGAGCGACTACGCCGTGGGGGATGATGTCACACAGCTAGTCCACGTGCGAACGCACCTAGAACGCCAAGCTGCCGAGGAGATCGCGCAGCGCACGCCGTGTGCGGACTTTGAGAAGTTCAGGCCCATCTTCGAACAGGTGCAACGCGATCTCGACGCAGGTCTTCGGACGACCAGCAAGTACATTGGTGGCAGCCCGGAGATCTGCGAGGGTGATCTCTTTATCATCGGCGGACAAAAGGTTCTCGTCGCAAAGGTCATTGAGCGTTTGGAGCGGTTCGGCCCTAATGGACGTGTGCGAGTCATTTATGACAATGGAACTGAAAGCGAAATGCTGATTCGTTCCCTGCAGCGTTCCATGTCCAGAGAGGCCGATGCGAATGGACGGCGGATCAGTCGTCCCCTATTTGATCCCCTGTTCGCAGACGTGGATGAAGTCGGAGACCGAGAATCCGGATACATATATGTCCTCCGCAGCAAGTCAGTCCACCCATTTATTGCGGAACATCGTGACTTGATCCACAAAATCGGCGTGACCGGGGGTAGCGTGCAAGCGCGGATCGCACATGCAAAAAAGGACCCAACTTACTTGCTTGCGGATGTCGAGTTGGTTGCGACCTTCCGTCTCGCGAACATCAACCGCAAGTCCATGGAGTCGATCCTTCACAATTTTCTAAGTCACGTACGGCTAGATTTGGAACTGAAGGACCGATTCGGAGATAGTGTGGAACCGCGCGAGTGGTTCCTTGTACCGTTGACGGCGATTGAAGAGATCATGCGCCGATTGGTTGATGGGAGCATATGCGACTACCGGTACGACTCCGAAACGGCACGTCTCGTAAAGGCGAAAGTGGATTGACTCGCGCGCAGCAACTGCCTCGCTTTTCTTGAAAAACTACACCGGGTCGAACGGCGTTTGTAGTAACGCTGTTGGCGTCGCCAGTCCGCTCGACGTGTCGCCCTCGGCGGAATAGAGCGGTCGCCGTTCCGTAGACTTATGGGATGGCAAACGAAGCGTCAAACGAGAATCGGGTTAGGTTCTTCTTCGTGCACAACGGCGATCTCGACGCCGTGAAGCTCGACGATGACGAGCAGGTTGATGACGCGGAAACGCTGTACGAACTCCTTCAGCCTCCAATCGCCGACCCATGTCTCACGGCGCTCCGGCGGATCATGTCGATGACGTACTTCGACTCGCTCGAACGCACGAGCGACATGTGCGTCCTCGACATTCGGGCCTTGGCCATCAAGCCGCTCGGCGAGCTCGGGACCGAACTCGAAGCCCTAAAGCTGCTCCGCGTCGATGCGGACCGGTCGTTCGAGCACGACCGCTCCGCACAGGTGTTCCAGTACAACATTGTGCGAGCGAAGGAGCTCCGCAGGCGGGTTCACGTCAAGGGCAGCGGGCAGCGGCAGCCCCTGATTGAGATCTTCAAGCACATCCCGGCTGACCCGGCGATCCGCTCGCTGCGTGAGATCCTCTCGATGACGTTCCGAGAAGCCACCACTCCGCGCCAACTCGACTGGATACTCGAAGACGTGCGGTACGCCGCCGCAGCAGCTTTGGTGCCGTGCAACCCGTTCCTCGAGCAGATCGGACTCGAACCGGTCGCCATGCCGACCTGGCGTCGCTTCGTCGATGGTGTTGACACGCTCGACGGCTCCGATGACGAAGACGACTAGGGAGAGTTCAGCGAATTCTGTCCGGTGCCTAAGACTGCGCCGTGAACGGGATGCCAGTTGTTCCTGCCCTACACCTCAACTCCCGAACTTTCCCGTTAACCAATCTCCCCTCTTCCCCGAAAGCCGCAACGTACCGTCTTCACCATGTTCCCACCCTCCTCCCGCCTCTGGGTCGTCCACATCTCCAACAGTGCAAAGATCGCTGCCCGCGCCCAGCGCGAGGGGTTCATTTGCATCGGCTGGACGAAGATGGGCAACCTCGCTCCGCACGACACACGCGAGAAGATGAAAGCGGCGATGCACAAGGCGTATCCGGATTGGTCGAGCGGTAGCGTGAATGCTTCGTACGGCCAAGTCTTCCGCTTCTCCCACGAGATGCAAGTCGGCGATCCGATCGTGTACCCCGTCAAGGGATCGCGCGAAATCATGATCGGCAAAGTGTCCGGCCCGTATCGCTGGGCGAGCGATGATCGAGAACTCGTTGACGGCGACTACTGCAACTATCGCGCCGTCAAGTGGATCAAGACGGTGCCCCGAATTGCCTTCTCTGACGCGGCGATTCATAGCTTCGGCTCATTTTCCTCCGTCTCCACGTCCGACGAGCATCTCGAAGAAGTGGTTGCCGTTCTGGAGAAGCACGAGGGTACCGTGTTGCCGACCGTCACAGGCAAGGTCGCGCCGTCGAAAGCGCAGTATGGCTCGGAGTTGCCCGTCACCGTCTCCGAGAGCGCGAGCAAACCGAAGGTAGAAGTCGCCGCCCCGGTTGCCGACGCTCCCGCCGACGCCTTCAACCTCGCCGAGCGTGCCGTCGAAGAGACGAAGGACTACCTGCTCCGCCAATGGTCACGCACGGGTACCGACTTTGAGGAAGTTGTCGCCGCCGTCTTCCGCGCGATGGGTTACACCGCCACGACGCAGCAAGGCACGCACGACTTGGGCGTCGATGTCATCGCCCACCCCGACCCGCTGGGCGTGCAACCGCCGATCCTCAAGATTCAATGCAAGAGCGGCACCAGCACCGTCGGCGCGCCCGCCGTCAAGCAACTCCGCGGCCTACTCAACGGCCCAGAGAAAAGCATCCTCGTGTCATTGGGCGGTTTTAGCAACGATGCCCGCCACGTCCAGCAAAACGACGCCGACCTGGTGCTCTTGGACGCTGAGCGGTTCGTTGATTTGTTCTTGGAGCACTACGAACGCCTCGCTCCCGAGTGGCGACATCGTTTCCCCCTCACACGGGTATACGTCGCTGCAGGCAAGTAGTCCGCACGCTCTCGCGTTGCACCCAGATGCCCGCTCGCGCCCCATGTCGTTTCTCGCCCATATTGCATGTAGCGTCGGGCGCACGCGGGCTCGCATTCTCTTTCAAGAGGTTTGGTTCGCCAGGGCAATCTTGTTCGAGCCCCACACCCCAACTCCCCAACCTTCCCGTTAACCAATCTCCCCTCTCTCTCGGAGAACCGAGAGTCGGTCCGAAACTTGGCGCGTCCGGATCGCGTTTCCCGCGCGGTCAATCGCTCTCTCCGTCGAACACCGCAACGTCGCCACATTCCGAAAACCACCGCTTTCCGCCGCGAAAACACGCAGACTCGAAATGTAGTACACTGCCCTCACCCCGTAAACAAAACAAGCCCCGGCTCGTCGCCAGGGCTTGCAAAGCTCCCTATTCACAACCCCCGCGAACAAATTCTCGAGCCGTGGCGGTGGGGGAGGCGGGCGGATTCTCTGGTTAACACGCGGGTTGGACTGTCACGCTGGCGGCGTCGCGGTGGGGTCGATCCACGCCAAAAACGGTTGAAGGACTGCGCCGGGCCATTCACTTTCTTTGCAGTCCAGATTCCATTCCTTCGCCACTTGGGTTGAGCCGCGAGTGTTTCAGACGGGATCGGCCCGCTGTGAAGGGGCCAGACAGACTGATCCGTCGAGTGTTTCGACGAGTCTGCCAGCCCGATCTGGATTTCTCGACGGCAATGGAGTATTGACCATGAACGCTCGACAGATTGGTTTGGGCCTGTGCTGCTTGATTCCTACATCTTTGATGTCCGTCGCCGGATTCGGCACTCTGGTGGGGCTGTCTGTCGCAGCTTCACCACAGATCGCCGAGGCATCGCCCGTGCGAAACTCGCGACTGACCTCCACCAACACCCCAACGGGACTTCGTGGCGACGTGGTCACCTGGCGGGTCCGCTTGATGGCAAACGGTCATCCCGTCGCATACGTGCCGATCGCGTTTACCTCTCGTTCGAGCGGCTACGCCACGCGGACTGAAGGAACCGGCTTCACTGACCACAACGGGTACGCGACCCTGAGTTTTCGCATCCCCACGAACGTCAACGCGGACAACGTGATCCTCACGGCAATCTCGGGCGGTGGCCCGTACACCACGATCGTTGAGCAGCGCGTGTCAATCGGTCGTCGCTAAGCAACCCTCGGAAGATTCTTGCCCCTCGCCGGAGACTTGATCCGGCGAGGGGTGTTTTCGCTTGGGGTAAACATGAGCGGGCCTGCATTTGAGGGTGCTGATTCGTTCGTTGGCGTGAAGTACACAAGGAAGTGTGGTGCACACTCGATGCGACACGATGCGATGTAGAGTCCCCAATGCTCACCCACCAGGAGCCTCGGAATGCTCACCCACGAGGCTTGGTTGCCTCCATCACCCACGCCAACCCGATTCGCCACCCCCGACCTCATACTTCGCGCATATGCCCTCGCCGACGCCGCCCAACTCTTCGAAGCTGTCGACGAATCGCGCGATGGGCTACTTCCATGGCTTCCTTGGGCAAAGTCCCAGCACACCAGCGAAGCTTCCTCTCGCGCCAGCATTGAACTCTTCGAGCGCGAGCGCGACAATCTCCTTGAACCCGGTCTCGGGCGCTCCGTGATAGGCATCTTCTCCGAATCGTCCGGGCGCCTCCTCGGTGGAACCGGCGTCCACCAGATCAACGCTTCCAGACACACTGGCGAGATCGGCTATTGGGTCCGCCGCTCGGAGCAGCGCAAGGGCATCTGCACGCGCGCCGCCGCGGCCATGATCTCCTGGTGCTTCCTCCCCCAGTCTCAGGGTGGCTTCGGCCTGCGACGAATCCAAATATTCGCGGCGGCGCCAAACACAGCCTCTGTGGCCGTCCTCACCAAACTCGGCCTGCACCGCTTCGGCATCCTGCGCCAAGAACGCTTCGAGCTGGGATATGGCTGGGTGGATACCTGCGCGTTCGACATCCTCGCACACGAGTGGGACTCGGCTAGTTACCGGCTCTTCGCCACTTGAGCATGCAGTAAATGAGTGTCCCTGACCGTCGGCGAGCATCGCCGCAAAGGCGTGCTCCGCCCGCCTCTGCGGCAAGAGGAACACTTCAAACTAGGGAAGTAGAATGTGGTAGTAGGGTCAGGTCAGCCGCGAGGGCTCGTAGGTGATCGTAGAGAGCATTACCAGGGCGTCGCGCGATCGCTCGTCACCTGAGGTGGCGTTATCGATGATGACGGAGAGCGGACCTGCGTTCGAGGGCGAGTATTCGGTGGGTGTCATGGAGTCCCCTTGCAAGGGTGTGGTGCCGTTACGTCG
>JBKDAN010000074.1:0-37937 GCA_046316615.1 Phycisphaerae bacterium | reverse complement strand
CAGCAACCCGCGCGTGAACGTGTGCACCATACCCATGATCAACCCCGCCTTTCGCTCATATCTAAACGATTGCCACAGCACCAACTCGCTCCAACACCAACGCCGCAAAAGTGTACCCACAACGAAAACACGTCACTCGATTCCGCCGCAGCGTGGCATCACGGACAAACGCTGCCCGCAAGCACGCTGAAGAAGTCAACAACATCCCGATCCTCTGGGAACACGCCATTGTTGTTGAAGTCGATGTCGTTACACGTCGGGCACGTTGCTCCAGCAAGCACGTTCAAGAAGTTGATCACATCGTCATCTTCGGGGAAGACACCGTTGTTGTTGAAGTCAACGGGATCGCATGCGGGCGCGATGCAGACCAACCTTGCAATGAACGGGGCAACGACGCCGCCGGCAGTGATGAATGGGCCGCCCGCCACAAGATCGCCGTTGGGCAGCAAGCGGATCGTCGACACACCCGTGGGCGATGGGCCTCCCACGCCAGCACCCAAGGCCGACCACGTCGAGCCGTCCCAGCGGGCGATGTTGTTTGCGGTCACGCCCCCGGCTGCGCTGAAAGAGCCCGCCGCCACCAAGTCGCCGTTGGGCAGCACAGTGAACTCCACTACATGGGACCCCAGTGGCCCGGTGATGCCGTCACCCAAAGCCGACCACGTCGAGCCGTCCCAGCGGGCGATGTTGTTTGCAGGAACCCCTCCAACGCTTTCAAAGACGCCCCCAACCACCAAGTCCCCATTGGGCAGCACTCCCAGTGCGAAGACGAAAAGTTCGTCAATTCCCGCGGCAGTACCCACAACCGACCAAGTCGAGCCATCCCAGCGAGCAATTTGGTGCGTGGGTATCCCGCCAGAGGTGCTGAAAAATCCCCCCGCCACCAAGTCGCCGTTGGGCAGCACTGCGATCGAGGAGACGACACCGTTGGTGTGCTGTGCTGCATTGCCCAAAGCCGACCAGGTCGAGCCGTCCCAGCGGGCGATCTGGTTGACAGTCACCCCGCCAGCGGTGTTGAAATCACCCGCCGCTACCAAGTCGCCGTTGGGCAGCAGCGCGAGGTCCCAAACCGAACCGTTCATCCCCGTGCCCAAGGCCGACCAGGTGTTGCCGTCCCAGCGAGCGATGGAGTTGACGGGCACGCCGCCAGCGGTGCTAAAGGAGCCCCCCGCGACCACGTCGCCGTTGGGCAGCGCTTCGAGGTCGAAAACCGAATCGTTCATACCCGTACCCAACGCCGACCAGTTCGAGTCGTTCCAGCGAGCGATGGAGTTGGCGGGCACGCCGCCAACGGTGCTGAAGGAGCCCCCCGCGACCACGTCGCCGTTGGGTAACACGGCGAGGGCGGATAGCGTGCGGTTCATCCCCGTACCCAAGGCCGACCACGTGTTGCCGTCCCAGCGAGCGATGTTGATGGCATCAACGCCCCCAACAGTCTCAAAGTTGCCAGCTGCCATGAGGCCACCATCGGGCAGCACCGTGAGCGTGCGCACGGCGAAAGTCTGGCCGGAACGGAAGCCGGACCCAATTTCCGACCAAGCCGTGCCGTTCCAGCGAGCGACCCGGTTGGCGATCCAGCCGTCGCCAGTGACGAAGGAGCCCCCAGCCACAAGATCGCCATTGGGCAGTGCGGTGAGGGTCCACACACGCGTGAAAAGTGAGGCTTCCAGCCCAGTACCCAAGGCGGACCACGTCGAGCCGTCAAAGCGAGCGAAGTAGTAGGCGCTCATGCCGCCAACGCTGATGAAATCGCCCGCCGCCACCACATCACCGTTGGGAAGCACAGCGACTGAACGAAGACCAGGCGAAAGGATGTCCACGGGGATTCCCCCCGCCAAGTCCCGCCAGCCAATGCCGTCCCAGAGCGCGATGTTGTCAGCGATGACGCCTCCAGCGATATTGAATCTGCCCGCAGCCAAAAGGTCACCATTGGGCAGCGGAGTCAAAACGCGCACATCGGCAAGTCCCAACTCAGTTTCTTCAATACCCGTTCCCATCGCTGACCACGACGTGCCATTCCACCTCGCGATGTTCTTGGCTGGCACCCCGCCCGCTGTTTCGAATCGCCCCCCGACGACAAGCTCGCCACCAGCAAGCACTGCTAGTGCCGAGAGGAAGCCGCCGAAGTCACTGCCTGTTGCAACCACTTCCCAACTCGAGCCGTCCCAGCGGCTGATGCCGTTTCCGGTGCCAACTGCAACAAGGTCCCCGTTGGGCATGACATCAAGATCGATCACGCCACCGAACTGTGCGCCAGGTCCCGTTCCAAGGCTTGACCACATGCCGGTCAGCTCGTCATACGTCGCGATGTTCGAAACAATGACATTGCCAGCAACTGAGAACTCCCCGCCAACGACAACCAGCGATGACCGCGGCCCTGAACCATCCGGGTCCCACGTGGTGACAGCCCGGACGCTGCCATTGACGCGAGTCAATACACCTGGAAAGCTCGCCGTGCTCGGATCAAACGCCTGCCACTCCGGCTCACACTGCGCTGACGCGCTGCGCGGAGTGGCGATGCTCACTAGCAAGGCCAACAGGGTGATTGCGGCTTTCATGGCGCAACGACGCAAGCTGCATAAGGACATGACACAGGCTCCCTCGAGATAGACTTCTACACCGACATCAGGCGCGTGGCGGACTTTTGAAAAGTAACTATAGATCCGTATCAGGGGCTTTCGGCTTAACGGCCATCTGCGCTTCTAATGTCCTCGGCAGGTGGCACAACATAAACAACGCCCCAGCGACGTGCCACCGCCTACCCAGCTCTGCGGGCTGGCTGTGTGTCTTGCCGATCCCGCAACTCGCGCCCGACTCCCACAGGGAAGGAGGGTGCAGGGAGGAAGGGTTTCCCTTCCTCCTTGCATCAGCCCACCAACCCGGCGCCCGCGTTCATCACAACAGCTCAACACAACATGAACATGCTTTGTGCGCGCGCCCCAGCAGTTTTCAGCCGCAGCCGCCCGGATTTTTCCAGATTTTCTTCTCCCGTTCCTCCAAGCACTTGCGCCCCAATCCCTCGCAATTTCAGCAACCTTGTGCGCGCGCACCACGCCACACGGGGGTAGATGTGGAGGGCCACACAAATGCAAATGCGTCTCACTGATTACGACCGCGACCTGATCAAGCTCATCCAAGCCGCCAAGGGCGACATGCAAGCCGTGTCGTACGCGCGCGACCTGCGTTACTACCAGGTCCTCTGGTGGTCCCGCCAACCCCACATCGCAGAAGCCTTGGCCAAAGCACTCGCCACAGCGCCGGAGCAACCCGCGCCCGCACCATCACCGGCGGTGGGCACAACCGTCCCGCCCGTGAGCGATGCATCAGCGGCTCACAGCACGGTCACACCACATCCTGCCGCCAATCAGACCCAGGCGAGCCAACCACTCGCATCCGAACCCGAGATGTCCGAACCCGCGGTGCCCTCTGCCGCGGCAGCGACCATCGCCACTTCCGCGCCAACATCTTCCTGCATCGCGCCCGCGCCGTCCATCACCCAGACGCAGGCAACCACGCCCGCACCGGACGACGCACCGCGCGATGCATCAACAACTCACCTCAAACATGCGCCGGTTCTCCCCGCCACTGCCGACGGCAAACTGCATCGTCTTGCCGCACTTGGGGCACCGCGCGGCGTACTGCGTCGCATCCAGGCTGCGAAACACTTTTTGATACGCCCCCGCGCACTTGAACCACACCATCAGAAACGGTCGTCCAGTGGCATCGCGACCTTCCGCCGACTCGCCGGGCTTGCCACGTCGAAACGCATCGTCGCCTGCGACGATGTCCAGCGGCACCCGCAATGGAGAATGTTCCTTCACCCGAAATCAATCGGCCACGCAGGCGTTGACCGATTACACAAGGCTGCGCACCTTTTTCGCCCCCGTCCAAACGTCCGAAGGCGCGGGCCTTTGTCCACAATTGTCGCTTCCCTCTCCCCAAATACCTCCCAAGTTCCAAACATTGCGCTCGCAACATTTGAAGCAGCAACGCTCTTGCGTTATGCTTGTCCCCACTATCTTTCCCAATCGTCTTGCCGTTCCTCGGCACAGTTCATGAGCGCAATCCCGTCCAATCCTGCCCGCCCACCGCTGCCTCCCACCCGAGACAGTGGCCCCGCGCCCACCCCCGCGCCGCTCGCGGTCACGATTTTGCGCAACCTGCCCGCGGCCAACAGCCCCATCGGCCTCATCGCCGGCGGCGGCGGCCTGCCCATGCTCATCGCGAAGAACCTGCGTTCCGCGGGCCACCCGGTGCATGGCCTGGGCCTCGCAGGCCAGTTCGACAACGACCTGCCCAACCTCTGCTCCACCTTCCGCGAAATCGGGGTGCTGCGCCTGGGCGCGTGGGGCAAGACCCTCAGCCGCATGGGCGTGCATCACGCCATCATGGTCGGCAAGGTCGACAAAGCCAAGCTGATGTACGACCCGCTGCGGATCCTCAAGCATCCGCCGGATGTCGCCACGCTCAAGGCCTGGTACAGCACGCTCCGCAAAGACCGCCGCAGCCACGCGCTGCTGCGCGTCGTCGCCGACGAACTCGACCGCTGGGGCGTGCAGCTCCTCGACAGCACCGCACCGATTCCCGACGAAATGAGCACGCTGGGTGTCATGACCCAGACGCAGCCCTCGCCCGAGCAGCGCGGCGATATCGATTTCGCCTGGCCCACCATGAGCCACCTGCTGCGGTTGGACATTGGCCAAAGCATCGCCGTGCGCGATCGTGACATCATCGCCGTCGAAGCCATCGAAGGCACCGACCGCATGATCGAGCGCGCCGGTCGCCTCTGCCGCCTCAAAGGCTGGACGCTCTGCAAAGCCGCGCGCCTCGGCCACGACAAGCGCAGCGATGTGCCCACCGTGGGTGTCAACACCATCCGCACGCTGCACGCCGCCGGCGCAGGCTGTCTCGCGCTCGCCGCGGGCGAAGTCATCATGCTCGAGAAAGACGAGATGATCCGCCTCGCCGACAAGTTCGGCATCGCCATCGTGGGCGTCGAACCGCCCCACGACGGCCAGCACGAACTCGCGCTCGCCGCCGACACCATCGCCGAACTCAAGCTGCCCACCGCCGTGCGCGGCAAGTCGTCGTGAGCGCGGATCCGGCCAACCCATACGTCTCCCGCGGCGGCCTCAAACTGCAGCACGCTTTGCGCGAGTTCGCATTGAACATCGCCGGCTATACCTGCGCCGACTTCGGCTGCAGCACCGGCGGCTTCACGCACTGCATGCTCGAGCACGGAGCCGCCAAGGTCTACGCGATCGACACCGCCTACGGCGAACTCGCCTGGAAACTCCGCAACGACCCGCGCGTCGTCGTGATGGAACGTACCAACTGCCTCCACGCCAAACCGCCGCGCGATGTCGCCGTGGACCTCATCACCATCGACGCAAGCTGGACCCCCCAGCGCCTCGTGCTGCCCGCCGCCGACAAGTGGATCAAGCCCACCGGCATCGTCATCACCCTCATCAAACCCCACTACGAACTCAAAGACCTGGGCGAAGAACTCCCCCGCGGTGGCGTCCTCGAAGAGTCCCACGCTGAGCGCGTCGCGATGGAAGTCGCGGCGAAGATCGGTGCGAAGGCCTGCGTGAAAAGCCCCATCACAGGCGGCGCAGGCAAGAGCAAGGGGAATGCGGAATGGCTTGCGCTCGTGGAAGCAAGCAAACTTGCGAGCCCATGAAAGTGACAGATCGCGTCGAGGCCAGTATCTGTTTTTCTATCGTGCGCGGCGGTACACCAAAATCCAGCCGGTCACGACGAGCGCAAGCGTGATGAGCATAACCGGAACAATCGCCGCAGACTTCGACGCTCGCGTGGTTTGACTGCCGGTTGACCAACCGCCGCTTGTGTATGTCAGTTCGCCAGTTGGCGAATCTTCGAACGAGTTGCGAGATTCACGTTTGGTGAGCGCGAGCGGTTGTGTGGAAACAGCCGCGGCAAGTTTCTCGACATCAGCAATCAGCCGCTTGCCGGGTTCGTTCTCGAACTTGAAGCCCGATGCGGCGGTGATCTGCGCCAGCTTTTCACCCTTCAGTTCCTTGAGCGTACCTCGCGCGATCTCTGATTCATCGGCATTGACAGCAGTGAAAGTCTGCTTGTCCATATCCATATCGATCCTGGCGCGAAAGGCGACATCGGACTTGTCGTGAACGACAAAACGAATGCTTGCGGTCCCGGCAACGTCTTGGGTATCGAGGCCTTGCTCCAAGTCGGCATCGAGCATGATGTTGCACTCGCGCCAATCTGAGTCAACGCGGGACGTGTCGAATCGGTAGTCCATCGAGCCTCGGGGCTCATAGGTCTGGTTCAGCTCGATCGTGCTGACTACCTCGGATGTCGGCATGAGCACGGACAGCTATGGCACACCCCTCGACACGACCTGCACAACCAGGATCGTCCACGCGACACCCGCAACCCACGGCCTCACGCGCAACCGCCGAGCAAGCGTCGGCGTGACCAGCCCCACGCGAGCATACTCGCTGCCGCACTCGGTACAGGTGCTGTTCGTTGCACTGGCTTCGTACCCGCACTGCCCGCAGCACGCGCGCTGAGCCAGCTTGGGCCGAAGCAGCGCCACCACAAACAGATACAAACACAGCAGAAATCCAAGACCCGCGACGAGGTGGCCCATCACGATCACGATCTGAAACTCAATTGGCAGCGTCGTAAACCCCATGAGAATCCCCTTGCATCAACCGAAACAGACGATGACAACTCGCACCCAACGCGTGCACGCACGCCATAGCGCACGCACAGCTTACCAGCAAATACAAGTACCTGCAAATCGATTACTGCTTGCCTTCCGCGAAAACATGCAACCGGTGTCCCTTGGCGATAAGGCCGTGCTGCTTGCAGAGTCGCTCGCGCAGGGCGATGAGTTCTGGCGCATCGACCACGATGAGTTCGCCGGTGTCGAGGCGGATAATCAGGTCTGCCGGTGTCTTGCCGTATGTGACTTGGAAGTAGCTCTGCTCCTCCGTCACCAGCACGCGCTGGATGATGCCGGCGTCCATCAGCAGTCGGAGCGTGCGATAGAGCGTGGCCTTGCTGACGCGGAAGCCGGCGTTGCGGACGTGTTCGAGCGCTTGCTCGGCGACGAAGGGGCCCTCAAAGCTCAGCACGGTGTGCAGCACCTGTGCGCGTTCGGGTGTGTACTTGAGGCCTTCGGCCTTGAGCTTGCGGCGGAAGACGGCGCAGAGCGGCTCGATGATCTCGAGCGTTTCCGCCAAGTCATCGCTCTGTGACGCAAGTTGTGGTTTTCCGGTCGCCATAAGGTCGCATTTCGCCCACCACGCCGCCACGGTACTGTAGAAGCGCGTGCAACCACTCGACAGTTCTCCATCACACGTTGACGCTTCCAGCGCACAGACCGAGGCAGGTTCACTCCTGCACCCCAAGGCTGCTGCCATCGCACTTGCGTGCGTGCTGCTTGGCGCCGCTGGCTTCTCGGCCCTTGGCTCCGCGGTCACGTGGGGCACGTTCACCATTCTTGAACGATGGCTCACTTCCGGTGCGTTCGGCGTCTTCTACCTCGTCAGCGCGGCGGGCTTGGGCCTTTGGCTGGCGAAGTGGTTGAAGGTTGATCGCGTCTCGGGTTTCGTTCATGTCGGACTGGGGCTGGCCGTCCTGCTCACGCTCTCTCACGGTGCGGGCGCGCTGGGGCTGCTCAGCGGCGCTTCGGGCACTTTCTTTGCTTGGCTGCTGCTCGCACCTGGTCTCGCGCTCATCGTGCTGCACAGTCGTCGTGCGCAAGCGGCGCTACGTGAAGCCGGTCCACCGTATCCACCTTGCTTTCTCTCAAGCCGCTACACCATCCCAGGTCTTTTCGCCGCGGGCGTCATGCTGGCTGCCGCATGCCTTCCGCCGGGCGTGGTGTGGCGGAGCGAGTTTGGCGGCTTTGACTCTCTCAGCTATCACCTGCAGTTGCCCAAAGAGTGGCTGCTCGCAGGCCGTATCGAAACGCTGCCCCACAATGTCTACTCCGGTTTGCCCAGCTATCTCGAAGCTGCGTTCACGCACGTTGCGTGGCTGCGCAAGCCTTCGCTTACGGGCGAAACTCCCGGCGTGCTCGACCACGCGGGCCAGAGCCTGATTGCGGCGCAGCTGCTTCACGCGATGCTTGGGCTGCTTGCCACCTGCGCTGCTGCTCGCGTTGCCTACTTGGTTGCACGCCGCGTGGGTGCGGATGTACCCGTTGCCCAGTCGGCCGCGGGCATCACGTTCTCGCTGCTGCTGCTTACGCCTTGGACGCTTGTGACAGGCTCGCTCAGCTATAACGAACAAGGCGTGGCATTCTTTGCGGCGTGCGTTGCGCTTGTGCTGCTCAGTGATCTGCCTGCGGTTCGGCGGACGGTACTTGTGGCGATTTGCGTTGGCATCGCGGCAAGCATCAAGCCCACCGCCCTGCTCTTTGTGGGCCTGCCCGCTGGCCTTGTGCTCATCGCGCAGCTCCGCCGCGATGGTCCGCCGCAGCTCACGAAAGCTATCGCCGTCGGCTGTGTCGCAGGTCTTCTCACGCTGATGCCGTGGATGACCCGCAACTTCGCTGCCACGCGCAATCCTGTCTTTCCTTTCGCTGCGAGCGTCTTTGCCAATCAAGACAAAGGCACCGGCTGGTGGAATGCGGAGCAAGTTGATCGTTTCAAGCAATCGCACACGTTCACGGGCAGCATCCGTGACCGGCTGAAGCTCACGGTCGCTCCGGATCAGAACGATCCGGTTCGGCCCTCCTGGCGCGGCGTGACGAATCCGCAGTGGGGTCTACTGATCATCGCTGGCGTGCTGGGCACGCTTGTCTGCTGCGTGCTTTCGCACCGGCGAGAGCCGGGTACTCGCGCGTTGGCGGCGGCGTTATTCATCACGCTTGTTGTGCAAGCACTGCTGTGGCTCTTCGCGACGCACATTCAGAGCCGGTTCCTATTGCCCCTCGCGCTTCCGTGCGCGTTGGGGCTTGCGCTGCTCTTTGCACTCACGCGCTCGGCTCCGCCGCGGGCTTTGCTCGGCATCGCGCTTCTGCTCACGCAGTCGCTCTTTTTCATTCGCGCACTCATCATCGAACACGAGCGTGGACCCGCTTTCGCCCTGCTTGCGACCCCCACCGACTTTGCTGGCTTGCCGCCCGACCCGCGCATGCCTGCGAGCGAGCTCCCGCCGCAAAGCTATATCAACCGCGAACTGCCCGCCGATGCTCGCGTGCTGCTGCTGGGCGATGCGACGCCCCTTTACTTCGCTCGTACCACGCTCTACGCAACCACCTACGACACCCATCCGCTTTTCACGCTGCCGACCGTGAAGCATGATGATCCGTCCACATGGTCACCTGCGCTGCGAACGGCGGGCGTCACGCATGTGCTCGTGAACCTTGGTGAACTTGATCGCTACCGGCGCAGCGGTTTTCTGGATCCGCGCCTTGACATGGCGCGTGTGCAGAACTGGGCGGCGACGCAAGGGCCCCCACTGGCGACGTGGCCCAACGGCATTGCGCTGTTTGCCGTGCGATAGCGGAACCAGCTTGCGAAAAGCCCATCGCGTCTTTCCCAATAGCTTTGGTACACTGCTCCGAGACCACGCATGGGCACGCCTGACATCATCCTCGTGATCATCTCGGGCGCCGTGGGGCTTGGCATCTTTATCGGCATCATCTATGTCTTCGCGGGGCCTGTCACGCGCGGGGCCGCGTGGATGGGTCGGCGTATCGGCGGCTTTATCAAGGGTGAAGTCACTGACTTTGCGCGCATTATCGCGGGCATCGTGCTCGTGCCGCTGTTTGGTCTGCTCGCGGCGGTCTCGCTGCTGTTCATTCAACTGAAGGCTGCGCGACGCTTTGGCCTTGCGGCGCGGGAAGAAGTCGTGCGCATCGGCATCAGCATGTATCGCATGGCGTTTGCCCATCCTGCCAGACTCTTTGGCCTTGAAGCGGCTGTTGAGAACATTGAGACGCGCATTCCGGGTGTGCTGAGCGGCACGTGGGGCGATGCGATCTCGCCGCGTGATGCGCTCTTTCCGGGGTACACGATCAGCGGCACCATTCCCGGCGGCGGCAGTGGCGCCAAGCTGTACATCGTGGATCCCAGCGAGAAGAAACGCCGGGAGTTTGCGCGGGACTTTGGGCTTGTTCGCGCGAATGCGATTGGCAAGGTGCTCATCAAGTCGTTTTCCACGCTGGGGCGTGACGGCGATGGCGGCCTGCCGCAACTGGTGCGTGAGAGCCAAGGTCTGGATGCCGGCAAGCGGCTGGGGCTGATTCTTGATCACGGTCTGACGACTGACCGTTTCTGGTATGCGATGCGATTTGTGCCGGGTGTCAGCCTGCGCACGACGATCACACAGCTTCATCGCGAGGCGCCGGAAGAGGGACTCTCGCGAGAGCAACTGGCGCGTGTGCTGCGATACACGCGTGATCTGCTGGAAACGCTGGCGACCTATCACGAGCAAGGGTTGTGGCACAAGGACGTCAAGCCGGACAACATCATTATCGAGCCGCTGACTGACGCTGCTGGCGCGTCGACGGGTGATGCTGCGCGGCTGGTTGACATTGGCCTTGTGAGCAGCTTGCGCAGCGCGATGACGCTGACGACGCACGGCACTGAGTACTACCGCGATCCGGAGATGGTGCGTCTGGCGCTTCGAGGCGCGAAGGTGCACGAAGTGGACGGGGCAAAGTTTGACCTGTACGCGGTGGGTGCTGTTCTCTTCACGATGCTTGAGGACAATTTTCCGGCGCAGGGCGTGCTGAGCCCGATGCGGAAGAAGAGCCCGGCAATCGTGCAGTGGATCGTGCGGCGAGCGATGGCGGATTATCAACAGCGCTACGCCTCGGCCCGCGACATGCTTGCTGATGTCGAGTTCGCGCTCGCATCGGCAACCGGCCCGCTCGCGATCGACGACATCAAGCCTGCGCGATTGCCCAGCATGGCGGCGCAGCAGAGCGACGAGGAACCGCTGCCCGAAAACTCTTTGCCGCAGGAGCCCCTGCCGCCAGTGCCGCCAATGGCCGCCCTGCCCGCTGCACCTGCGGCACCGCAGCAGCTCGCACAGGTTTCAACAGCGCAAGCGCCCGCTGCACGCCCACTCACCGCGGAAGTCATTGCTCCGCCGCCTCTTCCCACCGCTCAACCCGGCTTTCGCACCGCCGCTGTAGCAACCGCGCAAGCGGAGGAAGCTGTGCAAGTCGTGGTGACTAACTGGTGGACGGGCGATCACCGTTTGATGCCCGCACAGCGGTGATGACCAGACCAGGTCACTTCGCTCACTTGACACGCAATGTGCGCATCGCTCGCCGGATGATGTATGCGGTCTCTGCGCACGGTGACTCTTGCTGCCACCGCTTTGCAACGCCGCGCACAAACGCCGGCACATCCTTGCTTGCATCATTCAGCCAGTTCGCCACCGAGTTCTGCACGTAGCGCGCCGCATCGGCCCGCAGCGGCTCGAGCAGAGGCAGCCCTGCGCTCGGGTCCTTCCGCAATATCGCGATATGACTGCACCACACCCCGCGCGGGCGCGTTGCTTCGCTCGCAAAGCGGCGCACATTCGCATCGCGGCTTGCTGTCCACGGCGTGAGTAGCTCAATTGCTTTCTGCGGTTCGGCCTCAATCGCCGGGCGCACGGCCATCCACGCCCACTCGCGCACACCCGAGTGGTCGTCGGCCGCGAATGGCTTGATCGCCGTCAGCTTGCCGCTCAGCGTGCGCGGTGCTGCAGTTCCTCGCATCATCGCATACGCCGCCCATCCGCGCACCGTGTCGCTCGTATGTGTCGACAGTGCATTCATCGCCTTGGCATCATGCTCCGCCAGCAGCCCGCCTGCGAGCGCCATGCGCTGTGTGATACCCAGCTTGGTGCCCGGCTTCCACGCCTTGGGAGCTTTCACGCCTGCACGGGCCAGCGTCTCTTGCATCGCGTGCACTGCTGCGTCTTCGCGCACGTCACCTTGGGCTGCTCGCAGTTGCAACAGCGCCGTGTCGGGCACGCGTGCGACATGCTGCATGAGCTGGGCAAAGTCGATGACAAGCAGCTCCACGAGTGTGCGCGATGCGGCTTCACCCTTGTTCAGGCTTCGTCGCGTTGCAGCGCTCACGTTGGCGGTTGTCTGGGCGGGCACGCAAGCACCCGGCGAAACTCTCGTCATCGCCGGGCGTCATTCAAAGCACGATCACGCGTTGGTGTCGTACACAAACTCTTCGTAAGGCTGCACCAGCACAAAGCCGTCGCCCTGGAACATCATCTGGAAGCTCTCGCCGCTGCCGCGACCGAGGAACGTCTTCAAGCTGACGTCGGTCTTGAACTCAGGCTGCAGATTGCCAGACCACGCCACCGTCGCCTGTGGATCCGTGAAGACAGGTCGGCCGGGCGACACGCGCAGCGCCAGCGGCCGCCCATGCGTCGCGACCGCGATCAAGCCGCTGCCTGCGACCTTCACGTTGAAGAGCCCGCCGCTCGCAATCGCCGAGACCTTGCGCATCATTGTGATGTCGCGCGACATGCCATCTTGAATGGCCAGCAGATCGTTGCCGTTCACAAACAGCGACTCGTTCTGCAACTGCAGGACGTTGATCATCTTGCCGCCGTCGGCAAGATACAGCTTGCCGCTCCCTTCGGCCTTGCTCAACGTGGTGCCTTCGCCTGACACGGCTTTCTTCAGCAGGTTGCCCAGCCCCTGCTCCAGAATGCCCTCGCGAGTGAACTTGATGTTGCCCACATACGCGATCATCGCTCCCATCTTCATCCAGATCATGCCGTTGAGGTTGACCTCCAGCACGCGATCGGACTCAAGCTCAAAGAGCCCCTGATTGCGATCCTGCTCTGCGTGAGCCGCGACGAATTGACCCAAAGATTGACGTGACATGAACCCTCCTTTGTGCGTCTCCGCACGCCGATTGTTGGGAGACCGTAGCCCGCACTTCCAATAACGTCCGCATATGGCCCGCCTGTTCCGACTGGGTGTGGATCGTTCACGCAATTCGGACAAAGCACCCTGCAGACGGTGAATTTGTACTTGAGAATGTCGATGCAGGCCTGCAAGGCAATTCTCCCGAGTGCGTCGATTCGTTCGTCAGGTTCTGTCCCGCCATGATCCGAAGTGAATCCATCCTTACTCGTCCCATGCCGCCGGAGAACGGCCCGCCTGCACAGCAAGGCGAGCAGCCGCGTCGGCGTGAAGACAATGTGAATCCCTTCGTTGCGCAGCAGGTTGTGGACATGGATGCGATGCGCAAGCAGAAGCGTCCGCGCATAGGCCGGGCTGGCCGCGAGTACTTTTTAAGTCTGTGGTGCTTTGTTCCCGCAGCCGCGCTGCTGGGTTGGTGCGGGTTTCACGCATATTTGGGCTACGCCGCCGGAGCGCACCGCGAAACTGTGATCGCCATCGCGACAGGCGCGGGTGCCACGCTCGCTGCGTTTGGCGTCGCGTTCGGCCTGGCCAAAGCTCTCGATCCCGCGCGGACGGCTGCCAGTGCGGCGTTCAGCGCGATTGTGGCTGTCACTGCCATGGCCTCTGTCGTCCGCGTTGTCGCGACGCAGCCCCAGATCGCTGCCGCTACGCCGCTCTCGGCATGGGTCATGGAGCCATTCCTGAAGCAGCCCCATCCGTCGCGCGAGTTCGCGCAGCCCGGACCGGGTCAAGCCGACGACGATGTCGCGATGCAGCAGCTCGCGGATCGCATGCGCGTGGGCACCATTGACACCAGCAAAGTGGGCAAGCACGCCGACAAGGATGAGAAGTCCGACATCCGCCTCACGGTGCGCAAGCGCAAGCCCGTCACGGCTGACGGCGAACTGGCCGAAGCCAAGGAAGGCGAGTGATTCCACACGAGCCGCGACTGACGCAGCCCTTCACGTTCACACGTTGAACAGGAAGTGGCAGATGTCGCCGTCTTTCATGATGTACTCCTTGCCTTCAACACGGAGTTTACCCGCTTCCTTGATGGCCTTTTCGCTCTTGTACTTCTCGAGGTCCGGGAGGGTGTAGACCTCGACGCGGATGAAGCCCTTTTCAAAGTCGGTGTGAATGACACCAGCGGCCTGGGGAGCGGTTGCGCCGATGGGGACGGTCCATGCACGGACTTCCTTTTCGCCGGCGGTGAAGTAGCTTTGCAGCCCCAGGAGCTTGTACGTGGCGCGAGCGACGGATGCCAGAGCAGGCTCCTTCAGCCCGACCATATCCAGCATCTCTTTCTGCTCGGCTTCGGCCATCTGGGAGAGTTCAGCTTCAACCTTCGCGCAGACTGCGACGCACTCGGCGCCTTCTTCCTTCGCCTTGGCGCGCACCCGCATGGCCATCTCGCCCTTGCCTTCCAGATCATCCTCGTCCACGTTCATCACGTACAGAACTTTCTTCGTGGTGATGAGGCCCAGTTGTTTGAGCTGCTTGATCTGATCGGGATCATCAATCTTCACACTGCGTGCCGGCTTGCCTGCGTCCAGTGCGGGCTTGAGGGCTTTGAGCACCGCGTATCGCGCCAGGTCTTCGGGCTTGCCGCTCTTGGCCGCGCGCTCGGCCTTGCCCAGACCCGCATCTACGGTCTGCAGGTCCGCCAGCACCAGCTCCATCGCGATGATCTCCATGTCGCGCACAGGGTCAACGCTGCCGGCGACGTGAAGGATCTCTTCGCCGCCTGGGGCCTTGGTGAAGCAGCGGACGACTTGAAGGATGGCGTCGACTTCGCGGATGTGGCTGAGGAACTTGTTGCCCAGGCCTTCGCCCTCGCTCGCGCCCTTCACGATGCCCGCGATATCGACCAGACGCAGGGCGGCGGGGACGAGCTTCTGCGGGGGGATGTATTTGGTGATGGTGGTGAGCCGCTCGTCGGGAATGGGCACGACGCCCACGTTGGGCTCGATGGTGGCGAATGGATAATTCGCGGCGAGAATGTTGGACTTGGTGAGAGCGTTGAACAGTGTGGACTTGCCGACATTGGGCAAACCGACGATACCGGCTTCCATGGGCGTACCTCCGAAGGAACCCCGATGATACGAGCACGCACGGGGGAGGAGTGCCGCAGGACGAAAATGCTTGTCGACCGGTCGCAACGCCTCGACGTGCGTCTTCCAGATGCACCAATTGCGTCAGAGGCGGATCATGTCTGCGATGCGAGGAGCAGCTAGAAAGAGCACGATCAAGAGCAAAAAGAGACCCATGATGAGAGCGAGTACAGGTGAGTGCCGCTGCACCAAAGTTCGATCTACCGGTTGACTCGTGCCGCACTCCGAGCACGGGGCACCATGCGTAACCCTCGCGATGTGATAGCCACAGGAATCACACCGCAGACCCAATCGCACCGCACGACGCCGCAAGTCCGCTCGGGCGGCGGCGCGGGAATGTCCAACCGTCATCGCGAGAGCGAGTGCAGTGAAAACGATCGATTCAGGCCATGCCAACGGGATCGCGCGGGTGGGGCCGCACAGCGGTTGCAAGTACTCAATGTGATAGGCGGGTTTGCGCCCAATTCCATTTCTCCACTCTTCCCAAATGTCTTGGTTCGCGAAGGCGCCGACTACGTATGCCGCGACATCGCCCAGTAACGCGGTCGACAATCCAATCATCGCGGCCCCTGTCAGCCATACGTGCCAAGAAAGTCGCGATCTTCGCATCAGCATGCGCCATCGATGTTTCTCGCGAAGATGCTGCGTGCCCGAATGCTGGTTCGACTCGCCGCGCCCCGTCAGGACGAGCGGCAGTTGACGAGCAACGACAAGCGCAGCGGCCAACAACAAGGCGAAGCAAATGAAGGTGTTGACGATATGGTGGGATGCATACTCGATGTCAGTTGCCCAGTCACCCGTGATCATCGCGAGCCACGTGGGGTAGCGATGATGCTCGATCATGCCGTCCACGCTGGTCAACGTACCAATTCGCCAGAGAGCCAGAAAGTAACCGAACCAGTACGCAATCGTCGCGACAAGTGCAAAGGTCATCGCTCGGCCGACAAGCCGAGCGATGACGACGAGGTTGTTCTTCCGCATTCGGAACATTGCAATCTTTCTAGTAAAGCGAGTTGCAACTCGTACCGGTCGGTGGCCCAGCAGCCGGGCATGGCGCAGGAGTGCCAATGTCAGTACAGTAGTTTCGCTCGATGACTTCGCGCCATCGAATGCAAGGCTGGTTTCCGGGCCAAATACTGCAGTCCGGGTTGGTCTCCCAAGCACCCCATCGACGAGACCGCCTGCAAATGCACTCGGTACTAGTGCCTACACCGATCGGTGTTGATGTGCACTTCCACACCGACCATGTATTTGGAGTCCATGCCGGTGCGGTGGGGACGATGGGGGCTGGTGTCCACGCGGGCGCGGTCGCCGGCTTTGCAGGCTTCACAATGTTGGGCGTTCCCCACCCTGGCGCTTTCGGGTAAAGTCCCGCGAACGCTTCGCAAGTGCCTACACCGGATGCGAGAGTCAGTACCGTCTCATCGCCAGTACTGATCATGGAAGCTAACTCGTTGGCCATGCCCGACAATTGGGCGTCAGGCGAGCACTTGGACTCGTCATCCGTTGGCACCACGGCCGCCTTGTAACCCGCGTTCGCAAGAACTGCCACGATCGACTCTGGGTCCGGCGAGTCATGCACGAACGCCGCCAAAGGATCCTCTATCAGTAACCCGCCTGCATAACCCTCTGAAGGCGGCGGACTCGCGGACGTAGCGACGCCCGTTGTTGCCCACTTGTCGTCCTCACTGTCCTGGATGTTCAAGTCCTGCTTGAGCGACTTGACCACTGCTGCTTGATCGGTCGTGACCCACGACTTTGAATTCCACGTGCCGTCAAGTTGCTTCTGATACCACACCGCAACGAGGTTCTCGTCGATTGCCGTACCGGGCTTGGCAAACGCGAAGATGTTCACGATGGTGGTCGCGGTCCCCGCTGCGTTGGGCTGGTATGCGGCTTGGAAAACCCACGAGCCCACTTCGATGCGAGAAGCGCTAACTTTGTGTTCACCCTGTGCGAATGCAAATGTGCTGCTCACACCTAAAGCAACGTGGGCGAGCGCGTGGTACCAACGTCTGTAATTCATGCGAGGCCTCCTTGTCACGAGGCCTCACACGAGGCCTCACACGAGGCCTCTTATCAGACTACAGCATCTTCGCGCAAGTGTCAAGAGCAAAACGACCAAATTCGTCAACGGCATTTACACGTGACCGACCTTGTTCACTTCCCGCCATTACTTCGCACGCTGACCTGCCAGCACTTCGTACGATGCGTCGATGCGGTTGTAGCTCAGTTGGATAGAGCAGCGGTTTCCTAAACCGCAGGTCGGCGGTTCGAATCCGCCCAACCGCGTTTTGGTGGCCCGCCCCTCGATGGCGGGCGCGACTCCTCATGCACCCCCTCACTCACCTCGGCCAACTCCTTCCCCAGCGCCTCTACACGCGCGACACGCTGCGTTCTCTCGGCGCCTTCGACCGCTCCGGTAAAAAGCTCGACCGTGCCAGCGCACTTGCGCAAACCGCTGATGGCTCCCCCACCAGCACCCTTGTACGGATCTTCTTCCTCGCCCAGTCAGTACCTGTCGCCTCACTCGCCGAAGCCATCGCCCCCATCGCCATAGACGATCTCATCGCCGCCACGCTGCTCACGCGTGAGGGCGACGCTGTCCGCAGCAATCACGCCATCATTCCCTTTGGCAAACATCTCACGCTGCGCGACTGGGAACCCTTCGACACGGGCAAGCCCCTGACGAGCGATCACGTGCTAGGCGTGGGCCTTGCGACCAGTCTGCTCGCCGCCGTCACCGTCCGCCGACAAGGCGAGCGCGTCCTCGACATCGGCTGTGGCCAAGGCTTTCAATCGCTGTGTGCCATGGAGCATGCGCGCAGCGTGGTCGCGACGGATGTGACGCAGCGTTCGCTTGATGTGACGCGCATGAGCGTGCTGCTTAACGGCATATCGCTGGCGGAGCAGACTGGTGAAAGCGGGGTTGCGACGCGGCTGGGCAGCTTGTTGGAGCCGGTGCGCGGCATGGAGGGGCAGTTTGATCTCATCGTGAGTAATCCGCCCTTTGTGATTGCTCCCAAGCACGATCTGGTGTGCCTTGGCGGCACGCACGAAGGCGACGGGCTCGTGCGCGAGTTGCTGGCAGGCGTGCCCGCGTATCTTGCGGACGACGGGTTTGCGTGCATCACGCTCAACTGGCACCACAAGACCGACGAAGACTGGCCTGTGCGCCCGCACATCTGGCTCGACCAGAACGGGTGCGACTGTCTGCTTATCAAGTTGTATAGCGAAGATGCTCGCACCTACGCCGAAAAATGGGTCGGTGAAGCTGACTTCACGCATCAACCCGGCGCCGCCAGCAACATTGACGCGTGGCTTGCCGAGCTTGCCAAGCTCAACGCCAACTACGTGACGATGGGCTGCCTGATTCTGCGCAAGCGCAAGACGGCGGGCGAGAACTTCTTCCGCGCGGAAGAACTCGACTACCACACGCTGCAAGGCGATGCAAGCGATCAGCTTCTCACGATCATGCACAACGAGTCGCTGTTTCACGAAGCGGCGAGCATGGACGACATTCTCGCACTCGCGCTTGCGCTTGACAAGCATGTTGAACTCGAGCAGCGTGTCCGCCAAGGCGACGGCGGCGGCTGGGACGTGACTCGTGGCGTCTTACGGCAAACGCAAGGCTTCCCCTTCGACCTGGGGCTCGATCCCAACGCCATTGACCTGCTGAGTGACTTCACAGGCAAGCGACCCGCCCACGAAGTCATCACCGCGATGGCCCGCCGCAAGCGTGTTGACCCGCAGCAGGCCCTCGACGCCAGCAGCCGCTTCCTCTCGAAGTTGATGCGCTACGGCTTCCTCCGCGTGGTGCCGTGATGTCGCCCGAAAGGGCAGCCATGCCAAGCGATCTGCAGGACATCCCGGGTATCGGCCGCACGCTTTCCAAGGACTTCGCACGCATCGGTGTCACTCGCATCGCAAACCTGCGAGGCAAGAGCGCGGAGCGGCTGTTTGACAAGCTGACCAGCGCGAACGCGGACGTGGGGCATCCAACGAGCAAGAACTACTTGTATGTCATTCGCATGGCCGTGTACTACGCCGATGGCGGTCGCGACCCTGAGAAGCTCCGGTGGAACGCCTGGACGGACGCGAAGATCGCGCCGCCAAAGAAAAAGGCAGCCACAAGGGCTGCCTCGACAACTGCAAACAGCAGTGCACGGTCTCGCACCAAGAGTTCCGCACCGCGCGCTGCGAAAGCACGCGCCGCTGTCACTTCGCGACGGCGTCCAACCGGCCCTTGATGGCGGCCTTGGGCGCGAAGCCCGTCCAGTTGTCCACGATGTCTCCGCCGCTCACGATCATGAGGGCGGGGATGGACTGCACGCCGAACTGTTCCGCGAGCGCGGGATGCTCGTCCACGTTGATGAACGCAAACAGCGCTTCCTCCTGCATCTCGCCCGCCAACTGCTCAACGACAGGCTTGAGGGCGCGGCAAGGCGGGCACCACGGAGCCCAGAAGTCCACGAGCACGGGCTTGGATGCCTTCATCACTTCGTTCTCGAATGTGGCAGGCGTGGGATGCAGAACGTTGTTGGGCTTGGACATTGCTTCCATGTTCGATTAGATGCGCGCAGGCGGCGCAAGGTTCCTTGCAATTGACACGCAATGCCGCAAATGACATGTCCAGCGATTTGTCGCGACGCCGCGGCAAACTCGTGAATTTCATTTCATTCATCCCGACTTGCCGATAAGTTGCTCGCTTGGCTAGGTGATCGCGTGTGCGACGCCTCGCACAACCAGCCTGTACAGGCAAAAGGATTCTGACTCATGGCCAAACGTACGACGCATCGCAGTTCCGCCGGCAAGAAGCTCTACGCCGTTCGCGCCGCTGACGGCAGCTTCAAGGACATCCAGACGTTTGAACGCGCCCACGCGATGGACATCAAGAAGAACGCGAAGGCCGAGGCCCCCGCCACGAAGAAGGCTGCGAAGAAGGCCACCAAGAAGGCCGCTGCCAAGAAGACCGGCAAGAAGGCTGCCAAGAAGAAGGCCGCGAAGAAGAAGGGCTGAGCCGCTTCTCCACCAAACGAAACGACCCGCCTTGCGGCGGGTTTTTTGTTTTTGCGGTCGCTTGTGTTTGGCAGTCGCGCATCACTTCGCGGCGATCAACACCGCAATGCCTCGCACGAACGCATACTCACGCGTGCCGCTCGCATTCGTCAGCACTCGCGTGCCGTCAGGCTTCACCACCTCGCGCAGCGTTTCCTTGGTCGCGGGGCAGCGCAGCAGCGCCAATACCGCCGGGTCCATCGGCCCGCCCGCTTGCCCGTCGGTTGTCTGCGTCGTCGCTTGCATGAGCTGGCCTCTGGGCGAATCACTCTTCATCAAAGCCGCCGTCCACCAGCTTCTTCAGCGCATCAGCGGCTTTGGTTTCATCCACGCCGTCTGTCGTGATTTCCAGCTCGCTGCCTTGTCCCGCCGCCAGCATCATGACCTGCATGATGGACTTGCCGTCAACCTCGGTGTCTTCACGGCGAATCGTGACGTTGCAGCCAAAGGTCGTCGCCAGATCCACAAATGCCATCGCAGGCCTGGCATGCAGGCCCAGACGGTTGACAACAGTGGCTCGGACGGTGGTGGGCATGAGAAGAGGCGATACAGCGAGTAGTGAGAAGCGATAAAGTCGAAACGGAAACAAACTCAAACGATCAAGTGCTGCGTGTCGGAGTCGCGGAGCAGTTCGCGAACCTCCTCCACCGTCGTGCACTGGCGGAGATGGCGGCGGAAGCTCTCCTTGTTCAGGTTCTTGAAGATCACTTCCATCGCCTTCAGGTGGTCTTCCGGTTTGTCCTCGGGGCTCGCCAGTAGAAACACGAAGTACACCGGCTGCTTGTCGAGACTCGAAAAATCCAGCCCCCGCTGCGTCAGACCGATCGCCGCGGCCATTTTCGTGATGCCCGCATGCTTCACATGAGGCACGGCAACCCCGCGTCCGAAGCCCGTCGTCGCCTTCCGCTCGCGCTCGAGCGTGCGTTTGAGAATCTCCGGCTCGATCGTTGCCGGAAACGCGCCGGCCTTCGCAAGAGCGCTCACCAGCTCGCGCACGACGGCATCGCGATCCGCGCCGGTCACCTGCGGCACGATCGCACCTTCGAGAACGAGTTCAGAGAGCTTGAGCATCGCGTGGCTGTCCCTAAGGGGAGGCTGGTTAGTGCCCCTTCAGACGTTCTTTGAACTCGCGGAGCTGACGTTCGCCCTTTTCGCAGACGAGGTCAATGCCGGCGTAGGGATCAATACCCGTCGCGTGGCTCACAAAGTCCTTGTGCTTCTCGACGTCCAGTTGCAGTTCCACGTCATACTCGGACGTGTTGTGATGCTTGCTGACCTGCTTGATCGTGACGATGATCGCTTGCACGCCGTCGTAGTACTTTGTCAGCTTCCCAGCCTTCTGCTCGGCATACTGACGAATCGCGTCCGTGATTTCGAATTGGCGGCCAACAACATCGATCCGCATGAGACCCTCCGTAGCAACCCAACACCCGGGCAAGCGGTGATAGTACGTCGCACGACGCCTGATTGGTCGCGCGGTCGGTGAACGTCAGGCATCGCCCGGCCCACACCGATCAATGAAAAAACCGGCCTGCAAAAGGCCGGTTTTTTCAATGGGCCTGGGCAGATTCGAACTGCCGACCTCACCCTTATCAGGGGTGCGCTCTAGCCAACTGAGCTACAAGCCCGAAATGACCAGCGGCATGCGCTGGGCCGACATCGTAGCAGTCAATTCGCCGCCGTCCAGTGCGGGCAAACTGCCTGTCCCAGAACCACGTTTGCGCAACCAACAGCCTCAATCAAGCACTCCTCGACTACCCTTCTCACTTGGCGAAAGCCGTCCAAGAGAGGGAGAGAAAAATGCGCGTTAGCCCCCACACCGGCGCAGTGGCGATTGCCGCTTTGCTTGCCACGGCGTCCGTTGCCACCGCCCAGCTCAGCGAGACCCTCGGCACGCGCGTGCGCATGGAAGTGTTTGACCCGCAATCGAACCAGTGGCGCTCTCAGACCGACATTCGGTCTTCCAGCGCTACGCAACAGCGCAGCGTTGAGTGGCGCGTGGTTGTCTCCTATATCGGCACCAGCACGAACGTCGTGGCGCTTGGAAGCATGCGCTTTCAGCCCACATTCAGCAATGCCGACAACACCGCCAACTTCGACGGCGTTGACAACCTGGGCCAGTGGCGCAACGGCGGCGAGCAGGCCAGCACCATCGCCAATTCCATGCTCACTGCTGCGGAAGGCGCAAGCGGAAGTCCGCTCGCCACCTATGGCCGCGTGACGTTCGGTTCACCCGCCATGACCGCTGCCGCCTTCAATCTTGTCACGACGCACCGTCACGGCGGCATCTCTCCGGTTGCCGGCGCGCCAGCGGGTACATGGCTCCGCGTCGCCGGCAGTAGCGTGACCAACTGGCCCCTCGCGACCATGCCCACCGGCGCTCAGGCCACGACGGCCAATCTCAACAACATCTCTCGCGGCATCGCTGCGGGCCAGAACTCGCAGATCAACCCGATCACCAATCAGCCGAACACCTTCTACGTCGCCGGCACGCAGAATCTCGTTGTGTTTCGCGGCTCGTTCATCGCGAGCGAATCCGCCGCGCAGCGCACCGTCACGCTGTCCATCGCCGCAGGCTCGATGCTTCGCGTGGGCGGTGCCAACAACCCCGACGACACGCGCTTCATCGGGTGGCACCGCGGACCCCTCGACTTGGCCACGTGGCGGACGGGCTTCGTGATTGAAGACGCTCAGATCAGGATCAACATCCCCACCCCCGCCGCCCCGGCCATACTGGGTCTGGCGGGGTTGCTGGCCTGCCGTCGTCGCCGCGATTGAGCGAACAAGCATCGAACGCCCCCCACAGGGAACGTCCACCCGCTGAGGCCGCACCGGCAGAAATTCTGTCCGATTTGCTGGCATCGCCACGAACATGGTGCATGTTTGTGTATCGGACCGCCCGTGGTTTTTGTGCGCGCAGGGCCGTGGGGTTCCGATTGGCGTTCTGGGTGATTTCGCCCCGGCGTGTCTGCCGGAAGGGAGCGTTATGCGGCGTGGATGTGATGGCGTGACGCGATGTGCGGTGCTGGCGATGTGCGTGGGCGCGCTTGCAACCTGCACGCACGCACAGCTCAATGAATCTCTCGCGGGCGAACTTCGCTTCGAAGTCTTTGACGCCGCCAGTAACTCGTGGCAACGCGCCACCGCTGTCGCGCCTGCCTCTCGCATCGAGTGGCGCGTCATGGTTTCGTACACAGGTACCAACACAAACGTCAACGCGCTGGGCAGCATCACCTATCAGCCCACCTTCAGCAACATCGACAACACCGCAGACGGCGGCATCGATCAATTGCTGCCGTGGCGGAACAATGGGACGCAAGGCATCACCGTGCTGAACTCCATGCTCACGACCGCCGAAGGCGCGTCGGGTTCGCCACTCGACACATATGGCCGCGTCCGCTTCGGTGCGACGACGGCCAACTCGTCCAGTCAAAACATCATCACCACCCACCGCCATGGCGGTGACTTTGCTGCGGCCGGCGCACCCGCTGGCTCGTGGCTTCGCGTCTCGGGGAGTTTCGGCTCCTCCTGGCCGCTCGCCGCGCTGCCCACCGTCGCTGATGCAACTGCCGCTAATCTCAATGCGATTAATCGCGGCGTGCAGGCGAATCAGGCGTCACACGTGAGTCCGATCGGCTTTCCGAGCACGTGGCACGTGTTCGGCACGCAACAACTCGTCATCTTCCGCGGCGCACTGCAACTCAGCGACCGCGCGGACGCACGCTCACTGGAACTCTCGTCGGCCGGCGGCACGCAGCAGCGCGTCGGCGGCGTCAACAACGCTGATGACACGCGCTTCATGGCGTGGCAGTTGGGTGCTTCCGACAACGGCTCCTGGCGCGTCGGCGTGCAAACGCTGCCCGCCACCATCACCGTCATTCCGGCGCCGGCGACACTCACCGGACTGGCCATGCTCTCGCTCGCAACCGCACGCCGTTCACGTTTTCACAACCGCCGCACTTCATGAAGGGGAATCACCGATGACAACGTCCATCCGCCGCGTAGCCACCACTTTGCCCGCTCTCGTGCTTGCTGCCATGCTGCCGGTTTCGCTGGCGCAGGCGCAGCTGAACGAACAGAATGCCACCCGGGTTGACATGCAGGTGTTCAATCCCGACATCGGCGCGTGGACCACTAGCGTGGGCGCCGCGCCGGGTGGGCGTGTGGAATGGCGGGTGGTGGTTTCTTATACGGGCACGAATACGAACGTCTATGCGTTGGGCAGCATGACGTATCAGCCGACGTTCAGCAATGCTGACAACACGGGACCCAATGTTGATCAGCTTGCGCCTTGGCGTAATGGTGGGTTGCAAGGCAACGCGGTGGTGAACTCGATGCTCTCGGCGGCTGAGGGCGCGTCAGGCGCGGCGCTTGCAAGCTACGGGCGTGTGGTGTTTGGAGCGACGGCGGCGAACTCATCCAGCCAGAACATCGTGACGACGCATCGGCACGGCGGGAACTTTGCGAGTGCGCGGGCGCCGGCGGGATCGTGGCTGCGGGTGGCGGGGTCGTTTGTGACGCAGTGGCCCTTGCCAACGTTGCCGCTGAACGTAGATGCGACAGCGACCGAACTGAACAACATCAATCGTGGGATTCAGGCGAATCAGACCGCCGCGCAAAGTGCCATCATCGGATTTCCCAATACGTCACATGTCGCGGGAACACAGAACATGGTTGTGTTCCGCGGAGCACTCCTGCTTAGCCCGGATGCCCGCACGGACAACATCACACTCGATATCGCAGCAGGCACACAGCAACGCGCGGGTGGCGTTAACTCAGCCGAGGACATCCGATTCATCGCTTGGCAAACCGGGATAAGCGACAACGGCTCCTGGCGAACCGGGTTCACCATCAACTCTGCCACCATCGTGATTCCAGCCCCCGGCTTCGCCGCATTGCTGGGCGCGTCGACGCTCTTTGTGATTCGCCGTAAACGCTGAGAACGCCTCGCAGAAAGAAAGGACACCACATGCTTACGCAGAAGCGCGTCACACTCAGTCTTGTCGCTCTTGCCGCGGTTGCGGGCAATGTCTCCGCGCAGGGCCTCAATGAATCAAGCGGAGCTCGGCTCTTCTACCAGGTCTTCGATACTGCGAGCAACTCGTGGACAACGTCCATCAACGTCGCCCCCGGCGCACGTGTTGAGTGGCGTGCGGTTGTTTCGTATACCGGCACCAACACAAACGTGAGCGCGCTGGGCGGCATCTACTACCAGCCGACGCTGAGCAATGTCGACAACGATGCAACGATCGGAACACAGGACGAATTCCGGCCGTGGCGTACGCAGAACCCGCTCACTGGCGAGCCGGCCCTGCTCACGGCAGAGGAGGGGGAAACCGGACTACCGCTGTTTAGTTACGGGCGCGTCCGCTTCGGTCCGTGGTTTGGTGCGAGCAACACGCTCTCGCTCTTTCGACACACGAACGAAAGCTCCAACGCACCGGCAGGCTCGTGGGTCCGCATCGCCACGACTCAGGGCACAACGTGGCCACGACCTCAACTTAGCGGAAGCGAAGCGACTGCCGTAAATCTCAACGCGATCGCTCGCGGAGTCTCTGCCACCCAATCCAGCGCCGTGAGCCCGATCTCGGGCGCACCCAACACTTCACACATTGCGGGAACGCAAGATCTCGTTATCTTCCGGTGCGCAATTCTGCTGAGCGATCTGCAGGACGCTCGCGTCCTCACGCTGGGGACGGCTCCAGGAAGCCAGCAACGTGTGGGCGGCGTGGGTGATGCTGACGACCGGCGATTCATGCTGTGGCAAACCTCCCCCACTGACAACGGCACGTGGCGCACGGGAGTCACGCTCGAAAGCGCGTCCATCCATGTCATTCCCACGCCCGCCACTTCATCACTGCTCGCGGCCCTTGCGCTCGTGGCAACGCGTCGTCGCCGCTCGTAACCAACTTCAGGAGTTCAACATGTTCACTCGCTCACTTCGCACGCTCACGCTGGCGTCTGCACTACTCGTAACCGCCGGGGCAAGCGCGCAGCTCAACGAAGCCAACGCAGCACGGCTGAGCGTACAGGTGTGGAATGGAAGCTCATGGGGCTCGTCCTATTCCTGGATACCGGGTGGCACTGTCCAGTGGCGTGTTGTCGTGTCGTACACCGGCACCAACACCAGCGTCTTCGCTCTGGGCAGCGTGCTCTATCAGCCCGTCTTTATCGGTGCTGACAACAACGCCAACGCTGACGGCGTTGATAGCACCGGCCCTTGGCGCAATGGCGGTCAGCAAGGCAATGCCATCCCGAACTCGATGCTCAGCGCTGCAGAAGGATCCGACGGGCGTCCGTTGGCCTCGTACGGCCGCGTCATGTACGGCGGCGCAGCGATGCAGAACTCCAGTTTCAACACGCTGACTACCCACCGCCACGGCGGCGGGGCGCCCCAAGCCGGTGCGCCCCAGGGTTCGTATCTGCGCATTGCAGGCAGTTCCGTCACCAACTGGCCCGCGACAACGCTCGATGCGGCTGGTGCAACTGTCGACAACCTGAATGCCATCAATCGCGGCGTGCTGAGCAATCAGCAAGCCGCAATCAACCCGTTCACAAGTGCATTCAACACCTTTCACGTCGCAGGGACGCAGAATCTCGTGCTGTTTCGTGGCGCGTTCACGATGAGCGCGACGTTCGACCGTGGCGGCGGGATTTTCACTCTCGCACCCGGCTCACAAGCCCGTGCGGGCGGGCTGGGAAGCGCAGATGACACGCGCTACATCAGTTGGCAGACAAGCGCTACTGACATCGGCTCTTGGCGCACGGGCTTTACGGTTGAAGGGGTTTCCTTCATCGTGCCCACGCCCGGATCGCTCGCCATCTGTGCGACAACCGGTATCTTCATGATGCGTCGTCGCCGATCGTGATGTCATGTGCAATCACGCGCGATCTCGCCCGACCACAGAACACAAAGCAAAACGCCGTGCTCATCGCACGGCGTTTGTCGTTTCGGCAGACTGGTTGGTCGCTTGCTTTACGCTTCCTGCGTCGCAAGTTCCTTTTCGTCCACGCGCTGGATGTTGGCGCCCAGCATGCGGAGGCGATCTTCGAAGCGTTCGTAGCCGCGGTCGAGGTGGTAGATGCGGTTGACGATGGTTGTGCCTTCGGCGGCGAGGCCCGCGAGGACGAGGCCGGCGCTGGCGCGGAGATCACTCGCCATGACCGGTGCACCCTTCAGGCTCTTGACGCCGGTGATCACCACGGTGCTGCCAACGCGTGCGATCTTCGCGCCCATGCGCAGCAGTTCGGCCACGTGCAGGAAGCGGTCGGGGAAGATGCGCTCCGTGACGACGCTGTTGCCGTCGGCGAGGCAGAGCATGGCGACGAGTTGGGCCTGCAGGTCAGTCGGGTAACCGGGGTGGGGCTGGGTCGTGACTTCGACCGGCTTGAGGACACGCTCGCACGTGACGCGGACGCTGCGGCGCATCGCGTCGCCGTCGCGCGTGGTGCTGTCGCTGACGCCGGCGGAGCCGGAGATGGCGGTGAGGAGGCTCTGGCGATGGCGGGCGAGGGCTGAGGCCATGGGGCCGTTGTTGGGAATGCTGCCAGCGCTCAAGGCACCGACTGCCGCGACGGGCTGCACGTGCACGCCAGCCATGTTGAGCACGTAGGTGCTCGCGAGCAGCGCGTCCATCGGGCAGTTGTCCAGAATCAGATCGCCGTTGGTCATCGCAGCGGCCATCATGAATGTGCCGGCTTCGATGCGGTCGGGAATGACGGTGTGTTCGGCTCCGCCCAGTTGCTCGACGCCTTCGATGATGAGGCGCGGGCCGCCTGCACCGTGGATCTTGGCGCCCATGGCGTTGAGGACGTTGGCGAGGTCAACGATTTCGGGCTCGCAGGCTGCCTGCTCAATGACTGTGGTGCCTTTGGCCAGTGCTGCGGCACACATGACGTTCGCCGTGCCCAGCACGGTGCTGCCGAAAGCGCCGCCCAGGAAGATGGTGGTGCCGACGAGCCCGCCGCTGGGGACCTTGGCGATGATGTCGCCTTCGGTGAGGGTGATCTGCGCGCCCAGGGCCCGCAGGCCGCGGAGGTGCAGGTCAACCGGACGGTCGCCGATGGAGCAGCCACCCGGGAGGCTGATGCGGGCGAAGCCGCGCTTGGCCAGCATGGGGCCCAGCGTGCAGATGCTGGCGCGCATGGTCCGCACGATGTCGTACCGCGCGTGGCTCGCGCTGGGGTCAGTCACATGCAGACCGATCGTGCCGCTCGTGAAGGGAGCATCGCACGGTTCGCCCGGTGCGTCGGTACGGACGACGCCCAGTTCACCCAGCAGGCGGAGCATGTTCTTGATGTCGGCCAAGTTGGGAACGTCGCGCAGGATGACGGGTTGGTCCGTCAGCAGGCACACCGCCAGCATGGGCAGGGCCGCGTTCTTGCTGCCATTGATACGAACCCGACCGTACAGGCGATGACCGCCCTCGATGACGAAAGTGTCCATGCGTAGCCCTTCCATGAGCCAGCCGAGCTGGCTGTCTGACCAAGCCCGGCGAAAACATCCGTGTTGTGCGCGGAAACGCGACCGTCCCCGCGTGCGCCATTCTACATCGGACAACACCCATTCGCGGCTGCAAGGCCCGAAGAAACTCGCAAAGTCCGGCAACTGCCCACATATTCCCCCCAGGCGATACACACCCCGGCCAACCGCAGGTGGCGAGCCCAAACCGCTTGCGGCAGGCCGATCTGAATGAGACATTCTCGTCGTGCGTCGCTGGCGCGTGTCCGGCTGGCGCCCGCTGCAGCGGCTTGCCGAAGCCGACTGCGACGCGAGCACACAAGGAGTCCCACATGAATCTCTGCAAGCAAACTTTCGGTGTCCTCGCGATGGTGCTCGCGGCGGGCACGGCCATGGGGCAATCCACGACCCCCAGCGGTACCGCCACTGGCACCCAGTCCGAACCGACCGACACCCACGCCGATCTGCCGGCGGTCATCACCCTCCAAGCCACCATTCGCGACGTCAAGTCGAAGAACGAAACCGGCGGGCACCCCGACTTCCAGGCTTTCGGCAGCAGCCGTGCAACCACCGAACTCGTCGACGACACCCTTGGTGAGGACGGCAAGCCCGTGCTCCGCAGAAGCGGCGCCAAACTCGGCGTGGGCCGGCGCATCGGCGTCGAATGGACCGACAGCAGCGGCCGGCCGATCAACCCCGCGCACTTCGACGCATCGCGCGGCGACCGCGCCGGCTCGTACGACAACCTGGCCAACTGGCAGATCACCTCGGAGCAGAGCTTCGCCAGCTGGTACACCGACGTGCCCGGGCTGAACATCAGCCGTCAGGTCGACATGAACCTAGTCCGCACGCCCAATACCAATCGCTACGTCTTCGACTCCGCGAACCACGAGCCCTGGAAGAGCCGCGGCGGCTTCTTCCCCATCAACGGCGAGCTCTTCGGCAACTTCAGCAACTGGAACAAGAACTTCCACTTCACGACGCAGATCGAAGCCGACTTTGTCTACGACCGTGAAGGCAACCAGGTCTTCACGTTCAGCGGCGACGACGACGTGTGGGTCTTCATCAATGGCAAGCTCGTGATTGACCTCGGCGGTCTGCACCCGCGGCGCGAACAGACGATCGAACTCAATCGCCTGTCGTGGCTCGAGGACGGCGCCAAGTACCGGTTCAAGATCTTCCACGCGGAACGCGCGACCAGCGAGAGCAACTTCCGTATGGAAACCACGATTCAGTTCCGCGCGGTCGAGCCGCCCATGACCAGCGCGCTGTTTGACTGATCCCCGCCGGGACCAGCCGGTCCCTGAGCATGTTGTTCCACGCCCGGGCTGGTCGCGTTGACCGCCCGGGCGTTTTTCATTGCGCCACATGAGGCCAGGGCGGCGCAGGCCTTACAAACCGCACAGTCGTCGCGAACGGGGGGAAATTAACAGCATCCGCTTGCATGGGCGGGAAATGAACCGCAGATTTGTAAAGTCACCAGCGAGTCGCATGGCGCGTCAGGGTTGGCTGACGCGATTGCAAGGAGTGTCCGTATGAAAGTCACGTTTCTCTTGGCCCTGAGTATCGTGGGTCTGCTCGCGACCACCGCCGGCGCGCAGCTCTCGACCGCGGGCGGCAGTGTGTCCGCCGGTGGCGGCTCGAACACGGTGGACGTCAACGCGCTTCCCACGACCATTCAGCTCAACGGCGTCGTCCGCGACTTCCGCGAACGCGCCGCCCAGGGCGGTCACCCCGACTTTGAGCGCAGCGGTGTCAGCGGCTTCTCGCACGGCAACTTCCAGGAGATCGTGAAGGATGAACTGGGCGAGGACAAGAAGCCCGTGTTCAACAGCACGGGCCGGCGCATCAACTCCATGGCTCGCGACGCCTCAGGACGCCCCATCCTGCAGAAGCCCTACATCGCGTCGCGTCCGGGAGATGTCGCTCGCACCGTGGCTTCGGGCACGAGTAACAGCCTCGCCGGCGAAGCTTCGTTCAACCAGTGGTACCGCGACGTGCCGGGCATCAACGTGTCCAAGCAGATCCCCATCACGCTGAAACGCAACCCGGGCAGCAACGTCTACATCTTCGACGACAAGAACGATGATGCGTTCCGCAGTCGCAGCGGCTTCTTCCCCATCAACAACGACCTTTTCGGTAACTCTGGTGGCAGCGGCATTGCCAACACCAACTACCACTTCACGTACGAACTCAACACCGAGTTCACGTACCAGGCCGGTGCCGGTCACCGCTTCACCTTCACGGGCGACGACGACGTCTTCGTCTTCGTCGATGGCAAACTGGTCATCGACATCGGCGGTACGCACGGCGCCACCAGCCAGACCATCGAAATGGACCGCCTGAGCTGGCTGCAGAACGGCGAAACCTACGACCTGCGATTCTTCTTTGCTGAGCGCCACCGCACCCAAAGCAACTTCCGCATCGAGACCACGCTGGTGCTCCGCAACCTGGAGCCTCCGCAAACCACCGCGCTCTTCGACTAAGCGCGTCTGACTGACGAGAGAGACAACGCCGCCCCGACTTGACGGTCCGGGCGGCGGTTTCGTTTTTGGAAGTGACGGAGTGATGGAGTGATGGAGTGATGGAGTGACGAAGAAAAGACAGAAGGCTGCGCAATCGCACGCCTAGTCACTTCGCTACTTTGTCACTCCCCCTCCGCTCACGGCAGCACGTACTCACGCCCGCCGCGAACGCTCACACCTTCCGCGCGGAAGTACGTCACGCTGTTGGGCTGATTGGAGAAGATGACGCGCCGCGTCTGTCCAAGCGAGGGCCGCATGATGTCAGGCCAGGCCGCCTGCTCGTACGCCGTGCGTGCTGTGCGAATATTGAGCGATGCGTCACGCCATTCACTTTGCGCAAGCTGCTGGCCCGCGGTCAGCGCATGGACCTGCTGCGATCCGAAGATCGTCACATTTGCCGAATCATCACTGGCGACAGCAACACCCGCCGCACGTTGCGGCACGGGCTTGGCCGCGCATCCGATAAGCCCCAGCGACAGCGCACCTGCGCCGCAAAAGGACAACACAACTCTTGCGATTTTCATGGCACCAGAGCCTTGTGCAACATCCGTGCCGAAGCGTGCAGACTCGCGTTTCGCCGCCTTGCGTGGAGCGAGGAAGCCCATCCGTGCGAACACGTGTTGAGCTTTCGCCACAAGCGTAGCGTACCGGCAACACGGCACCGCACGCCTGATCAGGCACCACGCAGCGTGGCCAGCAGCTCAGGCACGCCCTGTCCCTTTGTCGCCACTGTCTCCACGATGGGCCGCCGACCCGCGACATCGCGCAGGTCGCGAATCAGTTCGTTCTCGCCCGGGTGGTCCGCCTTGTTCGCAACGAACACGTCGGCGATTTCAAGAATGCCCGCCTTGTCCATCTGCACAGCGTCACCCATGCCAGGCGTCAGTACCACCGCCGTCACATCGACGAACGAACGAATCTGTGTCTCGTTCTGACCAGCGCCCACGGTTTCAACAAACACCGTGTCCACGCGATCATCACCTTCGAATGCGCCGCCGATCAGATCGATGATCTCGGGCAATGCGTGGTAGTCTTCGCCGCGAATACTCAGGCTTCGGTAGTACACCGCTTCATCAAGGTTGTTGAAGTCCACGCGCAGCCGGTCGCCCAGCAGCGCGCCGCCGGTGATTGGGCTCATCGGGTCAAACGCAATCACGGCGCAGCGGCCGCCAAAGCCGGCCTTCTCGTCGCGGCTGTTGCGTGCAAACTCGCTCACCATCTGCGCAACCAGCGTGCTCTTGCCGGCGCCGGGCGAACCCGTCACGCCGATCACGCGCGCGGGTCGGCGCTTCTTGACGCCGCTCCGCAAAGCCTTGCCATCATGCATCAGCGAGATGTCACGGGCGAGCTGAGCCGCGGGCGTCGCGCCATCCACGCTGGCCACACGCAGCTTGGTCGCGCCGCGCACCGCTTCCACGATGTCCAGCAGCCCCGTGCCCGTCGTGAAGCACCGCGCCACGCCGCTTGCGAGCAGCTTGGGCAAATCATCCTGCGGCAGAATGCCTCCCATGTAAACCGGCAGATCGGCCCGGCCAAGCTTCTTGAGTTCATCCACCAGCTTGGGCCCCAGCACCAGATGGCTGTTGCTCATCATGCTCGCGCAGATCACATCGCAGTCTTCGTCACGAGCGGAGATCGCCAGGCTCCGCGGCGTCTGCCACAGGCCTGAGTAGATCACGTGGACGCCGCTGTCGCGCAGTGCACGGGCAATCACCTTCACGCCGCGATCATGGCCGTCCAGACCCATCTTGCCCAGCAGCACGCGCGGCCGATGCGGCAGGTCCGCGCAGCGGTCTTTGCGTTCAAACTCCGTGGTCGCGACATTCAGCGTGGCTTGGGGCATGGCAAATGATAAGGGCGAAACCGCCGCAGCGGATCGCCTCTCCGGCTTCATCACAGGCCCGCAAACCAGCGCCTGCGCACAGCCGTTTCACCACGCGGCCAGCGGCATTTCCACTTGATACGCTCATCGCGTCGGCGACTTCTTGCGAAGGAACTGCATGGACACTGCCTACAGCTCAGCCCCCGCGCACCTCTCGCGCCAGGCCACGCTCTTCGCGTGGCTCAGCGCCACCAGCGTCGCGTGCCTTGTCATCGCCAACGTCATCGGCGTCAAGCTCTTCTCGTATGACCTGGGCGACTTCAAAGTCGAGCATACCGCCGGCATGCTCACCTTTCCCGTGACGTTCCTCATCACGGATCTCATCAACGAGTACTACGGCAAGAAGGCAGCGCGTCGCGTCGCCATCATTAGCTTCGCGATGGGCATGCTCGTCTTTTTCGTCATCAAGATCGCGCAGGCCATGCCCTATCTCGACGCGCCGTTCAACGTCAGCCAACAGGCGTTTGATCAGATTCTCGGTTCATCCACGGGCATGTACCTCGCGTCGATGACTGCGTTCCTGCTGGGATCACTCGCCGACATCACGCTCTTTGGCTGGATCAAGCGTCTCACAGGCAGCAAGTACGTCTGGCTCCGCGCAACAGGCAGCACTGTCGTCAGCCAGATGCTCGACAGCTTTGTCGTCACCTATCTCGCCTTCAGCGTCTTCCGCCACATCGGCGGCGGCGCGGGCGCCGAGCCCATGCCATTTGACGCGGTGCTGAAGACCGCCGCGACAGGCTACATCCTCAAGTTCGTCATCAGCCTTGCCCTCACGCCGGCAATCTACGCAGGCCGCTGGCTCATTCGCACGTACATGGGCATGCAGCCTCTCCCGCCCGAGTAAATCGCCAATTCGTCGCTTCGTTACTCTGCCACTTCCCCTGCCATGTCCCGCGCCCCTGCCATCTTCATTCTCATCACTGCGATACTCGTCATCGCTTTCTTTGCGTTTGACACGTACATGACGCGCACGGGCAAGTTGCCGCCGGAGAATCTCTTTGGCCTGACCAATCCCGCACCCGACACGCTGCCGCGTGATGCGTTGCGGCTGCCTGAAGGCGTGCTGCCCGACAGTGTGATGTTGCCCTTCGTGCGCGCCAAGACTGACGTGGAGCGCTACGACGCAGACACGCTGTGGCGCAATCACTGGACGCCCGACGCAGGCTGGCAGGTGAAGATCGAAGAAGTGCGCGATGAGTTTGATCACGTGACGCTGCGTTGCTGGATGCCCAACCCGAGCGTCGTGGGCGGCGGCTACATGCTCGTTGCCAAGCTACCGCGCGATGAGCAAGGCAAGTACATGCCACGCATGGAAGTGACTGTCTTCGGTCGCGTCGGTCAGTTGCAATACGAACTGGTGGGCGGCCTGCCTCAGTACCGGCTCATTCTCGAAGAAGCATCGGTGTTACAGTAATTGTTCGTTGATCACGCGAAAAACACGCGAAAATGCGACGGAACCGGCAGTTGAGAACCGCGTCTCACCACCTGCCCGGGCGGCGAGCGTCTGCACCGGGCGCGGAACCGGTCGGCATCGTCGCGCGACCGCCGCTGCGCCGCTTGAGGCGCTGATGCGCTCACGAGGAATCGTGCCATGTTTCGGATGAAGGCCGCTCCGGCGGCCCTGGCTATCAGTGCGTTCCTGCTTTTGGCCGGCTGTGCCCACCGCCATTGCCACGCCGCGCCACTGTGGGATTTCAACAACCGCGCAACCGTGCAGGTCGCCGACCGCGGCTGCGACGCGCGCCCGTCGCGGCCTCGCCATGATCGAGATCGTGATCGCCGCGACGATCATGATGATGACGACGAGGCAAGCTGCCCCATCGTGCTGCGCAGCCAGATCGAACTGGGCGGCAAGGATGTGAATGTCGAGGTCACGATCTGGCGTGATGACTGCCAGGTGCACACACGCGTGCGCCTGACCCCCGCGTGCAGCAAGAGCAAACTGCCTGACATTGACACGATCTCCATCTCACTGCGCGCAGGCGGCAGCAACTGGCGACCTTCGTTGCGCGAGGTGCGCTCGTGCGACAGAGAGATCATCTTTGAGGCGCACGACGGCCCCAACTGGCGCAAGGGACGTTCGCTCAGCGTTGATCTTCGCGTCGCGACCGACTGTGATCGCGATCGCGTGCGCTGGATCGGCGAAACGCTGAACTAAAGCAATCCTGCGACAAGCGGCGCGAACAAGCGAGCGAGGCGAGACGTCGCGCTGCGCTGCAGGCGAGCACGAACGCCTTGCGTCCCTCCACGCCGTCGCGTCGCTCGCTTGCTCGCGCCGCTTGCGCAAGGACCAAACGAACCGGCCCGACGCTTTCACGTCGGGCCGGCTTCCCTCTCGCATGCCTGCGGGCGTGTCGGAAGCTCAAGCGGGCGGAAACCGCGAACAACCGCCGCAGGCATGGGCGATATGAAGGCCCCAAGGCCTCCCTCTCATATCAATAGCGATATTCGTCTTGAAATTGGACAAGAAATGTTGTCAGTTTTTAGCGAATTTCTTGGGTGGAGCCAAACGAAAACCGGCGCGATCGCTCGCGCCGGTTCGTGGGATATCACTTCGTGTGGCAATTACAGCAGCGGGTTCTTGGCCCCGTGCGTGTATTCGCCCATCGGGCTCATGTTGGGCATGGGGTTCAGGAGCACGTCGGTGTAGAGCTCGCTCATGTCAGGAGCGGGCGCGGCTTCGGCGAGTTCGATGCCCTTGCGGACTTCTTCCTTCACGTCGGCCTGCATCTGCATGAACTGCTGCTCGGTCATGACGAACGAGCCATCGGCCTTCTTGCGCTCGCTCATGAGGTGGTGCGCGAGGCGGTCGATGGAGTCCTTGCCCTTGAACTGCTCGACTTCGTCCTTGGTGCGGTACTTCTGGGGGTCGCTCATCGAGTGGCCCAGGTAGCGATAGGTCTTGAGGTCGATGAAAGCGGGCTTCTGGTTTTCGCGGCACCAGTCGACGATGGGCTTGAAGTGGTCGTAGAGATCAACCACATCGAAGCCGTCGATGATCGCGCCGAGGATGCCGTAGGCGTCGGCCTTCTTGGTCAGGTCTTCGGACATCGTGGTGCCGCGGTGGATAGCGGTGCCCATGCTGTAGCCGTTGTTTTCAACGACGTAGATCACGGGGATGTTCCACAGGCCGGCGAGGTTCATCGCTTCGTGCAGAGCGCCTTGGTTGAGCGCGCCGTCACCGAGAAACGCGAGCGAAACCTTCTTCTTGGCGGGGCCGCCGTTCAGGCCGCGCTTCAGCACTTCCCACTCGTAGCGAGAAGCGAAGGCGAGGCCCGTACCCAAGGGCGTCTGCGCGCCGACGATGCCGTGGCCACCGAAGAGCCAGTTGGGCTTGTCGAACATGTGCATGCTGCCGCCCTTGCCCTTGGCGCAGCCGGTGATGCGGCCGTACATCTCAGCCATGCAGGCTTCCACGCTCATGCCGCGAGCGAGGGCGTGGCCGTGGTCGCGGTAGGCGGTCACGATGGGGTCATCGTGCTCGAGGCTCTGGATGGTGCCGACAGCGGCAGCTTCCTGGCCGATGTACAGGTGGCAGAAACCGCCGATCTTGGCCTGCTGGTAGGCCTGGGCGGTGCGGTTCTCAAACTCGCGAATGAGGTACATGTCGCGCAGCCACTTCACGATCGTTGCATCGGGCAACGTTTCGCTGGGGCGCTTGCCCTTGCCGCGCTTCCACGCGGGGTTGGTGGGCAGATTCTCGGGGTGGCCGAGGGGATTGACAGCATTGCTGTGGGCGATACTCATGGTTGGTTAACCATAGGTATCGCTCATGCGGCTGGCGAGGTTGCAGAGGAGTGGCGAAAGCCCGCAAAGTCCCTTGGTTGCGTCATTTGCGTAACGGATACACCAAGGTCTCCCCCACTTGTGTTCGCGGCCGGTTTGCAGTTACACGCAGGCGGTTTCGACCTCGGCGGCGAGCTGCTTGGCGTGCGCGACGAGGTCGCGGGTTTGGTGGGTCACCTTCTCGCGGTCGGCGGCGACGGGCAGTTGGGGGATATTGATGTTCACGTTCCACGCCGCGCTGCGGGCGGTGGCTTCGGCGAGGACGGCGGCGATAGCGAGATCGCTGCGCAAGTAGGCGTTGGACTTGCCGGCGAGATCTCGCATCAACCGAAGCAAGTCGGTGGCGCACGCGGCGACGCTGAGGGGTACATCGACCGATGCACGCACGGCGGCGGGCAGTTGCTCGACGCGGCGCGGATCGTTCTCGGGCAGTTTGGTGAGTTCGTTGACAAGGCCATAGGCGGCGGCGTCTTCGTCGGCGAGTTCAAGCAGCATGGCGCGGGCGCGTTCGAGTCGCTTGGCGGCATCTTCGAGCAGCGGTTGGTGCTGGGCGAGGTTCTTTTTGTTGAGTGAGTAGTTCACCACCATGTGCGCGAGCGCCGCGGCGAGTGCACCGGTGAGGCCCGCGACCGCGCCGCCGCCGGGGGTTGGTTGCTTGGCGGCAGTTTGCGCGAGGAAGGTGGAGAGGGACAGGGAGGAGAAGGACATGGGGAAAGATAGAAGGCATTGGGCATTGGGCATTGGGGTCAAGGCGGGAGCGAGCGAGCGAACGAGGGGAAAGGCCATAGAGGCAAAGCAGGACCGGGGCCGCTGTTGTGGCTTCGGTGCTTTTTGAGGTTGTAGCAGGCTGTCAATTTCCGCGTGCGTGGGATGATCGGCCTGCGTTGCTCCGAGGAGCAAAGCGGGTAAGCGGCTGGCGCACCGGGATTGGCGGGCTTGGGCTTGTCTCGCTTGCGCGAGACATCGCGGCGTGGTCCGCGAGAGGTGGTTGAGTGGTTGGCTCTCTCTCCTCAGAGTCATGTGCGCTGGGGCGTGCATGACTATCCCAAGACCGCTGGTGGATGGTTCGGTTGTTACCGAGTTCGTGTTCGCGCGATCATCGGGCGTGCTGGGGGCTTTGTCGCTATCGACTTGGCTGCCTAGCTGCCGCCGCATTCGCGAACAGAGAGACTCGGTGACTCCGTAACGGGCCACCGGTGCGCATTTTCGCAGAACGTGCATTGCGATGCAAGAAGAA
>JBKDAN010000073.1:0-44259 GCA_046316615.1 Phycisphaerae bacterium | reverse complement strand
CGCGGCGATGCGCGTGCCGTCGGCGGAAATGTCGCCGCCAATGCCGCGGCCGGTCGCGTTCGCGGGCGTGAGAAACGTGCCGATCACGCCCGGTGCAGACGCGTTCCACGTGGCGGGAAAGTACATGTTGTACGTAGGTGCGTTGTAGAGCCAGCCGATGATGGCTTGGCCGTCGGCGGACATGGCGCTGACGCCTGCGCGGTTGACGGTCCCACCCGCGCCGTTGATGGGAAGCTGCACGAGTCCGCCGGTCACCGACCAGTAGTACGCGGGGTCCGTGCCCGTGAAGGTCTGTGTGCCACCAGTCCCTACGAGCGCGGTACCGTCCGCCGACGCGTCCACAACCTGCAAAGGCGTGCCCACCCACGTCAGGGATGGCTGCCCGATTGCCGCCAGTGTGAGCATGGCCGATGCAGTGATGCCTATGGACGATAGCGATCGATGCGAGAAGCTGGGCATGGTCATTCCTCCACGCGGGTCCAAGGTTCTACCGGGATGGTCACTGCAGGTTGCAGGCGCAAAGGAAATTCCGCAGCTCTCGCTTCGGATTTCATTGCGCGACCATTGTGTCCACGGCCGAAACAACATCCGGCGACGCCCTTACGTGCTCAACGCGTACTGGGCGACTGTCGTCTCGGGAAGATAACGACGGTTGGATCGACATGCTCGAGGTCGGTCGTCCGAGCAGACTGCAGAGCGATACTCCAGCCTGGAAACTCGCTCTCAAACGCCGCTGTCAGGCCCGCGATTGTTGCCATGCCAATACTGCGAAAATCCGACGCGCTCAGCAGATACACCCCGGGTGGATCATCCTGCTCTACGGAAAGTAGTTCGGCGACGAGATCAACGGACGCATGAGTTTGCATACGTGCGTGCCACTGTGGATGCTGAATGACAATCACCGGCACAACATCGGTGCGCCCTACATGATGATCGATCAGCAGCAAAACCTCCGAGAGCAATTCCGCGGACCACGTCGTGCCCTGGGGCCAGACATCCACAAAGTGAAAGTGATGGCCTCGTTCCATCGGATGGCGATCGAAGCTCCGGAGATGGTGGTCAAGCTCTCTTGAGAGGAGCGTCAAGAGTGCACTCATGGAACTCTTCCATTCCTATGATAGTTGGTACATGACATCTTCATGCCGCGATAGTTCGCAATCAACTTGAAGCTAACACCTTGGCTCGCCAGCTTCCTGTCGCCCGTCGCGAAGCCGCCTATGAAAAAGTCCGCGACATATGTCGCGGACTGAAGCGATTTCACCGATGACGAAAGTGCATTACGGGAAAGTGCTTTACGGGAAGATGCCGCGAATCTCATACGCGCTCTTCAGACGCTCCAGCGCCGCCGCGTACGCAGCCGTACGCAGGTTGCACTTGTACTTCTTCTTGGCTTCGCGCACCTTTGCCGCGGCCTTGACCATGTGCTTGTTGAGCTTCTTGTCAACAACGTCCAGGTCCCACTGCTCGCACATCTTGTTCTGGACCCACTCAAAGTAGCTCACGGTCACGCCACCGCTGTTGCAGAGAATGGCCGGCAGCACTTCAATGCCGCGTGCTTCGAGAATGCGCTCGCCCGCGGGAGTGGTGGGGGCGTTGGCGCCTTCCGCCACAACCTTGCAGTTGAGCATGTTGGCTTCGGGCTCTTGAATCATCTGTTCAAGAGCGGCGGGCACGAACACATCAACCTTGGTCTTGTAGAACTCTTCCTTGTCGATGCGCGTCGCGCCCTTGAAGCCGGCGACGCCGCCGGTCTTGCGGACGTGATCCGCGAGCTGGTGCGCATCGATGCCGCCATCGTTGCGAATCGCGCCGGTGTGGTCGGCGGTCGCGATCATCTTCGCGCCCTTGTCCTGCAGAATCTTGCCGGTCCACGAGCCCACGTTGCCGAAGCCCAGCACGCTGAACTTGCAGCCCTTGATGTCGATGCCGGCTTCAGGCAGCAGTTCAACCAGCGTGTCAACCACGCCCTGACCCGTCGCCTTTTCACGGCCCAGGCTGCCGCCGTATTCAACCGGCTTGCCCGTAATGACCGCATCCGCCTGCTTGCCGCCCACTTCGCTCAAGAACGCGTACGTGTCGGCGATCCACGCCATGTGCTGGCTGTTGCTGCCCACGTCGGGAGCGGGAATGTCGTAATCCGGCCCGATCTGGTGCGCAATCGCCGTCGTGAAGCGACGCACGATGCGTTCCATTTCGGCCTTGCTGTGCTTGTACGGATCGACCTTGATGCCGCCCTTGCCGCCGCCATAAGGCACGCCAACGAGCGAGCACTTCATCGTCATGAGGAAGGCGAGGCTCTTGACGTCATCGAGGTGCACGTCATGGTGGAAGCGCAAGCCACCCTTGAACGGCCCCAGCGCGTTGTTGTGCTGCACGCGGTAGCCCTTGAAGAGCTTGAACGTGCCGTCGTCCATGCGCACCGGGAAGTGCACCATGATTTCGTTCTTGGGCTGCGCCAGAATGATCTTGAGCTGGTGAGGCAGGCCCATGAGGTCCGCCGCCTGCAGCATGCTGCCCACCGTCTGGCGGTACAGGTTGTTCACATCGCTGGGCAGTTGCAGCTCATGGAAGATCGGGTGGTCAAACTCGTTGCCCTTGCCCACCTTGCCCGCACCGACCTTGGCCGAGGCCTTGCCGTTCGCGGGAGCTTTACCGTTCTTGCCCGCGGGTGCGGGCGCCGTCTTCTTTGTAGCGCTCATGAAACTCTCCGACTGCGCCGCAGCGCAACCTGCTTTGGTGGAATACGCCTGACCCTCGGGTGCCGAAACAGTTGTTTTCGATACACCAAGAGACTGCGTGCCATAGTACCCACCGGGTGGCGGAATTCTCCATCTTCCGCCATGAATCCTGCGACCGCCCGCAAGCCTCCCGCCCGTCGCCCCGAGGCGTTTTAGGGCCTGCGCCCGCCTGTGTCATGCCACTCCGGGTTTTCCTGTACAATGCTCTTCGCCCACCGCTCCGGTCGGCACGAAAGGGGTCCCCATGCGTCGTTGCTGGCCGCTTCTCGCCGCTCTGCTCATCACCGCTCCCGCGCTTGCTCAGTCCAAGCCCGCTCCGCTGCCTGATCAGTACTTCTACCTGCAAGACAGCGGCAAGCGCTATGCCGAACACAAGCGCCTCGAAGGCAAGCCCGCCCTGGCCATCACCGCCAAGGAGTGGGTTGGCACACCCATCAACATCGCCGACCACAAAGGCAAAGTCGTCATCCTCGACTTCTGGGCCACTTGGTGCCCGCCCTGCCGCGCCAGCATCCCGGAGAACATCAAGCTCGTCAACGACTTCAAGAAGCAAGGCCTGGTCTTCATCGGCATTCACTCCGCCGGTCGCGGCTGGGACAAAGCCCCCGCGATGATCGAAGACACGGGCATCAACTACCCCGTCGCCCTCGATGCGGGCGAAGGCACCTCCGCCGATCGCTACAGCGTCCGCTTCTGGCCCACCTACATCGCCATCGACAAGTTCGGCACCATCCGCGGCGTGGGCCTGACGCCCAACGCCGTGCGCGAAGTCGTCAACATCCTCATCTCTGAGCCCGGCCCCAAAGTCGGCGAGGCCGGCATGAGCGAGTTCCCGCCTGACTACTACGTCAACGGCGCGCGCCGCTCCAAGTCACTCATCGAGCTCGAAGGCAAGTTCCTGCTCGACATCCCCGGTGCCGCCAGCGCGCTCGACGCCGAATCCGCCTGGCTGGGCGAAAAGCTTGAACCTGCTTCACGCAAAGACAAGCCCCTCGTGCTCGCCTTCATCGCCCCCGGCGCAACCGGCACGCGAGATGCCAAAGCCCTGAGCGCCCTCGCCGACAAGTGGGCCATGAGCGACGTCAACGTCCTCGGCATCTGCGACGCAGCCGCCAAGTGGGACGCGTTCACCAAAGTCGCCAATGCGCAGAAGCTCACCTTCAGCGTCATGCACGATGTCCTGCCCGCCGCATCATCTGGTGATGACAAGCCCGAAGCCAAACTCAATCCCAAACGCGGCAACCTTGCCGACGCGCTGGGTATCAAGACCTTCCCCACGTACATCGTCATCGATGCCGAAGGCACCATCCGCGCCGCTGGCCTCAAGCCCGATCGCCTCGACGAAGTTGTCGATGCCGTCGTGAGCACCAGCCCCGCGAAAGCCGACGAAACGTCGGAACCGAAGAAGAAGTGATCTGTTTCTCATCCCTTGCCCGCCCCAAGGAGATCGCCCATGCATCGCTTCCCCGTGACAGTCGCCATCATCGCTGCGTTTTTCGCCTGCGCCGGCTGCCAAAGCACCAAGCCATCTGATCAGCGCCAGCCCCCGCAACTCGCGAGTGATTCCTCGCCTCACACGCCGACCTATCCCACCACACTCCCCTCCGGCGAACCCTTCGCTGTGCGCGTGCTGCACCAAACCTACGCGACCGGCCAGGTCAAGCCCAGTGAGATCATCCGCGTCGTCGCAAGACCACTGCTGCAAAAGTTCGCCATCGACAACAACCTCGCCCCCACGCAGGAAGAGCTTGAAGACTTCAGCCGCGCCATGACGCGACCCAAGTCTGACAGCGATTCCACGCAGCCCATCATCCCCGCGTCACTCGCCTCGAGTGTCGTTCTCAGTTGGAAGACCGACCGCGAGCTCTACAAGAAGTACGGCGGCGCGGTCGTGTTTCAGCAGATGAACCCGCAGGAGCCCGTCGGCGCATACGCCGCTTATCTGCGAGAATGCGAAGCACGCGGCGAGTTCGTCATCGCCGACGAAGCCCTGGACGAGGAGTTCTGGGCATACTTCGATGGCCCGTACCGCATGGTCGTCCCGCCCGAAGACGTGGACTTCTCGAAGCCATGGATGCTCAAAATGCGCGACGCTCGCAGCAAGAAGTCTGGCGCTGCGAAGGCTCCCTGACGCGACATCGCGCCGACACCACGCGCCGATGGCGCGTTCGTCATCCTTCTGCTTCGGAGCTGATCATGCGAACCCGGTGATGGCTACCTCTACGTACTGACCGACGAACCCCAAGGCCGCCTGCTGCACATTCTGCCGCAGTGACGCGCCTTTGCGCCCTTCGCGAGTACCCTCGCCCATGCTCCTGTACGCCGCCGCCGATCTCATCTGGGCCAGCAAGATCAAAGCGACCGCCGATGCGCTGGGCCTGCCCGCGCGCCCCGTGCGCACGCTTGAAATGCTCGAAGCACGCCTGGCCGACACGCCCGAGATCGCCGCGCTGCTCGTGGATCTGGACAAAGGCGCCGACGGACTTGCGCTCATCGCGCGCCTGCGAGATCCATCTCGCACCACCGACCGCGAACGCCGCATCCGCATCCTCGCGTGGGGCCCGCATGTCGCCAAAGACCTGCTGCAAGCCGCCCGCGATGCCGGTGCCAACGACATCATGACCCGCGGCAGCTTCGATGCGCACATGGAAGAAACGCTGATCACGCTCGCGGGCCGTGCCTGATCACTGCATCAAGACTCGCTAGCTGGGTGCATGCGCGTCGCGAAGAACAGCGACACGACGCTCGCAGGCAGCACAAGCCACTGTGCAAGAAATGGCCCGAAGATCACCATCATGCCCTCTTCAGACCCGCCGGCCGATCCGTGCGAGATCAGCATCAGCAGGCCCGTCGTGGTTGTCGCGGCAAGCGCGCTCGCAACCATCACGGCGAGACACGCCCGCCGCTCGAGAGATGCTCCGCGCAGTCGATGAAAACAGATGATCGCCGGCAGCATCATCGATGCGCCCGTGACACAGCCCAAGAAAACTCCCACAATCACACTGCTGGATCCAACGCCCCATCCCACAGCCGTCACGATCATCGCGCAGGCGATGGGCATTATCAGGTGTGACCACTGCGCTAGCTCCCCTCGCCCCGTCAGCACCCGCATTGTCTCACCACACTCCGGACAAGGCACGTTCTGCGGCAGGCCGCCCATCGCATACTGGCAGCGCCGACATCGCGCCATCACGCCGCGAGGTTTATCCAGGAGCATCGCCAGCATCGCCGCGCACAGCAGCGTCACCGGCAACGCGAAGATCAACAGCAGCGTGAAGGTAAACGCCACACCCGCCCCTTTCTGTCGCGCTGCCTACTCCACGCGCACCGCCGCTGAGTAATGGCACGGCGCGTACCCCACGTACGAGAACTTGGTCCCCGTCCGCGCGACGAATTCCCTCCACGCCTTGTACTCGTGCTCTTGCCAGCCAGGGTAGTTGAAGTACTCATCAAACACGATCACCGTGCCCGCGACGATGCGCCCGTGCTCGTGCATCACATCCAGAATCGTCTTCGCGCTGCTGTACAAGTCCGCATCGATATGCAGCAAGCCCGCCGGCCCCGCGTGCCGCGAGAGAAACCCCGGCAGCGTGTCCTTGAACCATCCTTTGTGCAGCGTCACATTCGCCGGCACCAGCGGCGCATTGCCCTCGAGCGAGAATCGCCCGGCCTTGCGGCCCAGAAACCAGTCATCGGGCAAGCCTTCAAAGCTGTCAAACCCATGCACGCGAGCGTCAACCTGGCGCTCCGCCAGCGTCCCCGCGATGTGCGTGATCGTCTCGCCCTTGTGCACGCCAAACTCGCAGAAGAGCGTCGCGCCCTCCCCTGTCGCCCCATGCTGCTTGAACACCGGCCCCGCAAGCGTTAAGTCAATCGCATGCGTGAGCAGCGCGTTGCGTCCCACCGGGTCATGCCGTGCACGCGACTGACCGCCCTTGAACACCAGCGCCCCATGCATCTCGCGATCAATCAGCTCCGCGCTCTGCCACGTCGCGCGCAGCCACGCCATGCGCTCGGCATCGTGCAAGTACTCATCGAGCGCGCTCAAGTCGATTGGCGTGTTCATCGCGGTGCCTTCTTGTGCCAAGCCTGCGGCGGTTCCTCCCGCCTCTTCTCGTCTCATCACTGCGGCGTGAACGTCGACCCATCCAGCACATCAAAGCTCACAAATTGCCCGATGCTGAACTGGACGGCCTGCTGGCGTGTATCCGTCGGCCGGCAATGCACCGGCACGCCCGCATCCACCACCACAGCATCGCTATTGATCGCAATCACCGTCCCCTGCACGCGCCGCGGCCGCCCCATCACCGGCTCGATGTACTGCCCGCCCGTCTGCACCACATCGATGCGCCGCGCCTGCGCCCGAATCGTCCCCAGGAGCCGCTTGCCCGGCTGCGTCTTCACCTCACTGGTCGGCAGCAGATGCAGCTCATAGCTCGTGTTGGGCACGTTGAACGTGATGTACGCCGGCTTGGTCGCCGTCGCCGCCACCACACTGCCAAGCGTGCCGCGTGCGATGGAAGGATCAATCTTGCTGGTAGGGCTGGGGGAGATCATGGGGCGATAGTAGTGCGGGGAGGCGAGTGCGAAGTGCCTGAGTGCCTGAGTGCCGGAGTGCGAAGGAGCGGAGTACCGAAGAGACGGAGTACCGCAGGAAAGGCACGCAGCCGGGTTGCAATACACTCGCATCGTGCAGCACGTCGCGGAATCTCCCACCCAGCTCCGCACGCACACCGTGTGGGCGTGCGTGGTTGTGGCTGCCGTGATGGTCATCACCGGCATCGTGCTGGGGCAACTGCCGCATGACGAGTTCGGCATTCCATCGGGCACCGCCGCGGGCGTGTGCAACGTGGCGTGCGGCGCGGTGCTGATGCTGATACTGGCAAACTCGTGGTGGCGACCATCGCACGGACTGCCCACACGCACACGGCCCGCACGGATCGGCATCCTCATCGGCGCAGCAGCCGCCAGCCTGGGCCTCACGATACTCGTCAATGTGGGTGTATGGGTGGTGCGGCTTGTGGTGCTCGGTTGAGCAGATACATCCCACGGATGGCACGACCTCAAACCGCAACCGCTCAGCCAGTCGCAAAGCCGCCAGCCTGTGGCACGAACTAGGAGAATCGCGAGAACCCTGTGCCACCTGCCAAGTTGTGTAGAGAAATAATTCTGCACAAAGTTGAAAAATATGACAACGGTTGATGAGACAATTTGGTAGACGGTTGATGAGACAATTTGGTAGACTGTGTCCAGGAGACTTGCACGGCACCGTGCATCGTGTAGATCGCCGGTCAAACTGTGCTGTCTCGTTGATGGAGATCAGTCATGTTGAGCCGAACGCTTAGTCGATCGTTGGTGGTGTGCATGTCGATTTGCGCGGGTACGTGCGGTGTCGCGTCTGCGCAGTCGTCAGTGCTATACGCGGATCCGTCGTCCAGTCAACTCGACGAACTGAAGGTTTGGGGCGGTATGTATGTCGAGTTCAAGAACAGCGGAGTTCCAGCGAATGGTGCGTCGAGTTTTGAATTTAGCTCGGCCGCGATGAATTCCCCGTTGTACTCACCGATTCGCGCCGCCGCCGCTGTCATTGGTGAAGCGAAAGGAACAGGCGGCTGCGGCAGTGCGACACTCACGCCTGCAAATGGCGGTGCGATTTCGGAAGACGTTGCGCTCTACCTTTCGTCCGCGACCGTTGTCACGTCACTGAGCGACACTGTAGCGAGCTCGTATCATCTTCAGGCTGTTGCTCAAAGCCCTCAAGCAAGCTTGACTATTTCGCAAGGTCTTGTGACCAGCGAAGACTTAACGCCAGCCGCGACCGCAGGAACGCCCGGTTCCAAGCAGTACACCGATGTCAACACACCCACGGCAACTTGGATAGCTCAGCTTGGCACACTTGCGCCAAGTTGGTCCGCGCAAGACGACGCGATGAAGACAAGTTCGCATCTCCTGAAAGACTCACTCTCGGCCATCGATAGTCTCAGCCAGAAACTGTCAAACTGGGCGAGTGTGAACCACATCGATGCGACTGTGTATCGTGTGGACGCACAGTTCGGCAAATACGGCTCGCTGCCACTCCTTGTCGTTACCTTCGGCGTGCAAAGCAAGGGAGAGCAGCGGGGTGATTGCGGATTTTTACTGATCGACGGCATCAACGGTCAGGTTGATGGGCCGTTCGCGGCTCGTACCGCCATTGACCCGACGGAACTGCTGATGGCACATGCAGAATACGTTGCAGGCACATCCATCGAAGTCGTGAATACCGCAACCGGTTGCGGCGGCGGTGTCGCTGCGGGCTGGACCGATTCCGAACCTTGGTGGCCTTGGCAGCCCGCATGGCCCAGCACCTACCCGGTGACGCCAGGGCCGTGGACCTGTTTCAATTCCGGTTGGCACCCCAATGATTTTTGGTGGAATACGCCCGGATGCGTCTGCATCGTGACGGGCACATCGACCGGCGGTGTACCACCGACGACCATCCCCGTTCGGATTATCTGCGACTGCGGACTTGGGGCGTGCGCGGGCGTGGCACCGGGCGGCAACCCACCTGCCGTGCCCGCGGTTCCGAACCCTGCCAATCCGGTTGGTCCAGGTTTGCCCGGCACCCCTGGCACCACCTGCAATGATTGTGTTGAACAGTGGTGGCGATAAACTTCCGAATCCACGGCGGCGACGTTGTGGATTCGCTTTGAAACACAACCGTGACATGCTGCGATGGTTAGCGGCTTTGGCGACGAATATCGCTATGGCGGTGGTTCTGCTCAGTTCAATCGGTTGGCTCTCAATGGCTGCCGCCGTTATTGTTGGGTGCTGCTTTTCGATTCTGAATGTCCTTTCCCCTGACCAAACACCACCTTTTGGAGCTCGCACAGGACCAGGGTTTGCGTGGAGCATGCTTCGCAAATTCGGCGATGAGGCTCAGCAGATTGTCGCTCGCCCTGGAGCAACGGGCCTCATCCTACTGCTCGCGGCGTGTGGTGTGTGCGTCGTCATTCTCGTCCGCGTCATTGGTGTTGCCGTCGGAAGGCTCGGCCACTTCCGAACCGCTTCTCCTCGGGATCATGCCAGTCTCCGACTGCGGGAAGTAACCCATCACGCCTCCATTGCCACGATAATCCGGTGTCATCTGCTTGCCAGTTTTCTTGGATACGCGCTTTATGTCGTTGCGACCTTGCTGACCAAGTCTCACTGGAGCGCGACTTTTTATCCGACAGTCTCTGCAGCTTGGATTGCGTGGCCGCTGGTTGCATTGCTCATCGTGTCCCTCGGTGGTGGTTTTCAGCAACGCCAGTTGCTTGCAAGATTCGCAGGGCTGTCTCGCGGCGAATGCACCTGCGGGTATCCGCTCGGTAGAGACGGCCGGTGTCCGGAGTGTGGCACTCGTTATCAGCCACCTGAGCAAAGCTGATATGCTTCGCCCAGCGTCTTGCTGCCTCGTATCGTTGTGATGCGGACTTGTCGTGCTCTCTCGCCGGATTGCAACACGGTCGCGCTGGGCTCAATCGTCTTTGCGCTGGCCTAGATTGCCGACTTCATGGCTTGAAACTTGCACTTCATGGCTTGAAAGTCCTCGGCGCTGGCTTGTATCGCGGACTTCATGGCTTGAAAGTTGGTCTTCATGGCTTGAAAGACGGACTTCATGGCTTGAAAGTCGGCAAACAGGGGCCGTAGGGAACGCGTGGCGCGGGTGTGCGGGCGTTATCGCGGACGCGGCGGCGTGTGGCGTGGGTTTGCGTTGGTGTTGGTGCAAGTCGCGTCGGCCGTGCGTCGATGCTGCTTGCATGCGCGGCGGTGGGTGGTGTGGCAGCGTGCCGCATCGCTCGGCGCGGCGAGGGATGCACGGTCTCGCGACTGGTTGCGAATGTCCGTGCGGGACTTTGTGCACATCGCAAGAAACGAGAAGTGTCATGGGAGCGATTCCCTACTCACCGCGGCCCGCGTTGATCGCGTGGGCCCAGGCTCACATTCAGCCATGGACGGACCATGCTGCCGAGATCGGGCTCGACAATCTGCTCGTCTCCCAGTATGCCGGGCTGGTGACGGCGTATCAGGCCGCCGCGGCGGATGCCGAAGCGGCCCGGCAGGCGGCGGAAGTCGCGACGCGTGATGCGACGGCGGCCTTCACGGCCCTGCGCCGCGCGACCACGGCCAACGTGACGACCATTCGCACGTTTGCCCAGCGCCAGACCAAGCCTGATGTCGTGTATTCCCTCGCGGAAATCACGCCGCGGCAGGACCCCAGCGCGTTGCCGCCGCCCGGCCAGCCCACCAATCTCGCCGTCTCGCTCGTGAGCGCGACGGGCGCGTTGCAACTGACGTGGAAGTGCGTGAACCCCGTGGGCGCAGCGGGCACCAGCTACATCATTCGTCGCCGCCTGCCCACCGAAAGCACGTTCAGCTTCATCGGTGTGACTGGTGAACGCCGCTACGTGGACAACACCTTCATCGCCGGCCCCGACAGCGTGCAGTACAACGTGCAGGCCCAGCGCGCGGACAGCGCGGGCCCGCTCAGCGAAGCCTTCATCATCCGCTTCGGTCGCACCGGCCCGGGCCGCGAGATCAATATCGAGAGCGCGGGCACGCAGGCTGCGACGACCACGCAGAAGGTGGCGTGAGACGGGAGAAGTGCCCGAGTGCCCGAGTGCCCGAGTGCCAGAGTGCAAAGTGCCAAGTGCCAGAGTGCAAAGCAAAGGCCCGAGCAACCGCCCGGGCCTTTTTGCATTTGCGATCAGGCACTCAGGCACTCAGGCACTCCGCACTCCGGCACTTCCACCCTTCTTCTTCACCAACATATTGAGCCCCTCCACGCCCAGGCTGAATGCCATCGCGAAGTAGATGTAGCCCTTGTTGATGTGCTGCCCCAGGCCTTCGGCGACGAGCATGACGCCGATGAGCAGCAGGAACGCGAGGGCCAGCATCTTGAGCGTGGGGTTCTTGTCGATGAACTTGGAGATCTTGCCGCTCACGGCGAGCATGACGCCCACGCTGACGACGACGGCGGCGACCATGATCCACAGGTTCTGCGCCATGCCCACGGCGGTGATGACCGAGTCGAGACTGAAGACCAGATCGATGACGAGGATCTGGCCGATCACGCCAGCGAAGGTCGTCTTGGCCTTCTTGCCATCACCGGGAATGTGTTCCTCGTGCTCGACCTTCGCGTGAATTTCTTTGGTCGCTTTGTAGATGAGGAAGAGCCCGCCCAAGAGCAGGACAAGGTCGCGGCCGTCGATGGCTTCGTTGAGCAGCGGTAGCGTGAACAGCGTCTTGCCCGTCAGCCCCATGATCCACTTGATCGTGAACAAGAGCCCGATGCGCATGAACATCGCGAGGGCAAGGCCAACCAGGCGAGCCTTCTCGCGTTGTTGTTCCGGCAGCCGGGCGCACAAGATCGCGATGAAGACGATGTTGTCAATGCCCAGCACAATCTCCATCGCCGTGAGCGTGAAGAACGCGGCGATGTTGGCGCCGGAGAAGAGATTGGCATGGGCCGCCGGATCGGTGGCAGGGGCCACGGCGGGGGCCACGGCAGCGGCCACAGCGGGATCGGCGGCGACGGCAACGGCAGTCAAAGCGGCAGCAACAAGAAGCATGGTGAGGTATTCGGATAGTCCAGGCAGAATTGCCCAGCAATAGTGCCGCCAGCACATGAGGCCGGCATGAGTTGCGTCTGAGTGGGGGATGAGGCGAGGCAAAAAGCTAGCCCCCTCCGACCGCCCCCCATTCCCCGCTCCCCGCTCTCCGCTCTCCCGCCCAATAGTCGGTATCTGTCCGCCCCGTCCCCCCTCGCTCGCTCGCTCGCTTGCTCGCTCCCGCCCTTCCCCCTAGAATCACGACTCACAACCTCCATGGAGCCCCGCCCTTATGGCGCATGATCCGCTTGACATTGTCATTGGTTCGCACGAACACACGCGCCGCGATGCCGCCGCTGCCGCAAAGCACGTCGACGCCGCCAAGAAGGCCGAATTGCAGAACGACCGCGTGACGGCCGTGAACGAGCTTCGCAAAGCCGTCGCCGCCGACCCGCTGAGCCCTGAAGCTCTCTTCAAGCTCGGCTTTCACCTGGACCTGATGGGCGAGGAAGACGAAGCCATCGCCCTGTACGAACGCTGCGTCGATGTCGCTCCCGCGCACATCAACGCCCTCATGAATCTCGCCGTGGCCTATGAAGATCAGGGCCACTACAGCAGTGCCGAACGCTGCATCAAGCAGATTCTCGAAACCTCGCCCAACCACCTCCGCGCGCTGCTCTTCATGAAGGACATCGCCGCCAGCAAGGAGATGGTGGTGGAGGAGGAGCAGGATCGCGATATCTTCAAGCGCAAGGCCCTGCTCGACACGCCCGTGACGGACTTTGAACTCTCCGTCCGCGCCCGCACCTGCCTCAAGAAGATGAACATCCGCAGCCTGGGCGATCTGCTTCGCATCACCGAAGCCGAACTGCTCAGCTACAAGAACTTCGGCGAGACCAGCCTCACCGAAATCAAGAAGATGCTCACGATCAAGGGCCTCAAGCTCGGCCAAGGCCTCGAAGATGCGCATCGCCAGGCCCGCCGCGCCCTGATGGATCAGTACAAGGGCACGGGCAAGGAAACCACGCTCTCCAAGGGCGTCAGCGACCTCAACCTCAGCGTCCGCGCTCGCAAGGCTCTCCAGCTCCTGGGCATCCAGACGCTGGGCGACCTCGCCAGCCACACCGAAGCCGAGCTCATGGGCATCAAGAACTTCGGCGCAACCAGCCTCAAGGAAATCCGCGAGAAGCTCGTCGAAAACGGCCTCGAACTCCGCAAGCTCGATCCGTAAATCACAGTTGTCCGCAGCAAGAGAATCACACAGGCTCGAGCATCGCTCGAGCCTGTTGTCATTTGCGAGACTGTCACATTGCTGCTGCAACCGTGCAACGCAAAGCGTCCATCAACTCACATAACGGCGTCACCGCCGCGTCGCTTGCGGCGCCTTCACGGCGATTCGCTGTGCGATGCCAACTCCAACCAGCGTCGCCGCGAGCCCATATGCAATCACGGGCCCGTACCAGCGGGTTTCCCTGCCGAACAGATAAAGCGTGTCTTCCTGCGGGTATCCCTTCGTCAATCGAATGAAGTTGGGATACGCAGCGAGACAATTCGGGCAATCGCAGTCTGATCCGACGGCGGTCCTTTGCCATACCAACCGCCCTCGCGTCGCAAGATCCGCGGACACATTCAGCGCGAGCAACGCCCCGCTCACCCACAGCGCGCGAGCGCCAGAAAATCCAATCACATATCGCTGCAGCCACCCCTGCCTCATCGCTCACCGCCTCGGATTCCTGGGCGTCCCCGCCTTCATCGTCCGTGGCGGCTTGGGCGGAAAAGGCCCGCGTGCTCCCGCACTTCCAGCCCCGCCAGTGATCCCCGCTGCATCACCGCCCGGCGCTACCGGCGCTGCCGCATCGCCAGCGCCCTCGCTCGCTCGCTCTGCTTCTCCGGTTTCCAGCAAGCCCGCGGGCGACTCCGCGCCGATCTCCCGCGCGCCAGCGTCATCCTCGCTGATCCTCGCAAAAACCAGCCGCCCCGCGCTCGTCTGCAAACTGCTCGACACCGTCATCGTCACCGTGTCACCGATGCGCGATGCACCATTCTCCGCAACCACCATCGTGCCGTCACCCAGGTATCCAACCGCTTGGCTTGCCTGTTCACCTTGCTTGATCAACCGCACCGTCACCGGCTCGCCCGGCACCAGACTCATGCGAGTCGCGATCGCAAGGTCGTTCAGGTTCAGCACCGGCACACTGTGAATGCTCGCGATGCGCGACAGCGCGACATCGCCCGTCAGCACCATCGCGTTCATCTCGCGCGCCACTTCCACCAGTTGCGCATCCACGCCCTTGCCGGGCATCACCTTGTCATCAATCGTCACGTCCACATTGCCCAGTCGCTGCAGCTTGCCGATCAGGTCCAAGCCGCGCCGCCCGCGAGATCGCTTCCCCGCATCGCCGCTGTCCGCCAGCGTCTGCAGTTCCGCCACGACAAACCGCGGAATAATGAGAGGCGACTGCAAGAACCCCGTCGCCGCGACATCCGCGATGCGCCCGTCAATCAGCACGGACGTATCGACGAGCACAGGCCGCACGCCGCGCATCTGCTTCGCGAACTCCACATAAGGAATCACCAGCCGGAAATCATCCTGCGTCTGCAGAATCGTCACGACGGCCAAGTAGCTCAGCGAAATGCCCAGCACGATCTTCACGCTGTCAATGATCGGCTTGAGCTGCTTCTGCGCGTCGGTCTGATCCATCCAGCTCTGCAGCGTCAGGTCAATCAGCCCGCTCATCGCCAGCGTCGCCAAGAGACCAATCAGCAGCCCGATCGCCACCGCCGACACGGTCGAGATCTTCTTGACAGGCGTCAATCGGTCAATGCCGCCCACGAGCGCAACGATCGCAAGCGATGCCGCCAGCGGAATCCACCACAGCGTCATGCCCACTTGCGCGCCGCGCTGCATCGCATTCACCACCGCCAGCGTCGTGAACGTCACCGCCAGAATCGCAAACACAATCCGCACAACCCGAATGATCAATCGACGCTGCCGCGCCGCGACCTCCGCCGGATGCAGATGCTCTTGCACGCTCTTTTCGTCGCTGGACATACGTACGCCATTGTACGAAATGCGGGGGCTCCCGGATCGGCTTGGCATTCCAAGCCGCCGCAGGATCAAGGAATCGCGCGTGTTTTCAGCCCTACCAGGCCGCGAGAATGGAGTTATCCACATCCACTCGCTGCCACACTCGCTCGCCCCCGCCAGCTTGCAGGTCGATGACATCCACCCACGGCTGCACTTCCGGGACAGCAATCAGCAGCCCATCCACGATAAGTGTCCGCGCGGTCAAACCGGGCACCGGCCCGCGGACGACAATCGCAGATGCCGTCTCCGCACCCTGCAGGTCAACCGTCTGAATTCGCATCGAACCCACGTGTTCCTGTACCCCCAGCGTCACGTGCGTGTCGGTACGATCCAACACCCGCGCGACTTGCTCTCCTTTGGGTACAAACACATCCCGCGCGACGCTACCAGCCGCAAACTCCACAACCCGGATCGGCGAGCGCGGGCGAAGCGACTGATACACCACATCATCTCGCCCGGCGAAGATGAAGTTGAAGCGAAAGTCAACATCCGCCGGATGCTCCCATCGCGTCCATGCCAGCTCTGTGCCCGGAGTCATCACATCGCGCGCCACCCACGCCGTGCGTGGCTCATTGCACCACACCACCAGCGTCCCCGACCGCGAAAGTGATCTCGATCCCGCGAAGCAGCCAAGTCCTTCAAGTGTCTTCGCGGCCGTGTCGTGCAACACCGAAACCTGTTGACTCGCACTGTCGAAGACGCACAGTCGCAAGCCTTGTGTCAGTCCCACAGCGCGATCTGCACCCCCGCACAACACGGTTTCGGGTATGCAAGCTCCGCCCGTGTCCCACACGTCGCCAGCCACTACTCGCCCCTGGCGCACATCAAACCGCGTGACGCGCCCCTGCGCCGTCATCACCCAAAAGCCCCGCGTTGCCTCCATCGCCGCAGTCGACTGACTGGTTGCATTGGCATCAGGCGCACTGTCCGCGATCGCTTCATCCACGGTCTTCGTACGTGCGTCAATGCAACCTGCGCAGCACAAAACGAACGCCGATGCTGCAATCATGCCGCACCGCGACCTCGTTGATGTCGCAGCCATCATGCACCCCTTGTTGGCGCCGACCGATCACTCGTCTGTATTCCGCGCCCGCTCGTTGCGCTTGCGCTCGTTCTCGTTCAGCAACTTCTTGCGGATGCGCACGCTCTTGGGCGTCACCTCGACGTACTCATCGTCTTCGATGTACTCAAGGCACGCTTCCAGGCTCATCTTGCGAGGAGCCTTCAGCACCACCGTCGCGTCCTTGCTGGCCGCACGGAAGTTGGTCAGGTGCTTGAGGCGCGTGCAGTTGATGGTCAGGTCGTTGTCGCGGTTGTGTTCGCCCACCACCTGGCCCGCGTACACCTTGTCGCCCGGCTCCACAAACATCACGCCGCGATCCGCCAGACCTTCCAGTGCATACGTCGTGATCGCCGCCGTTTCGAGGCTGATCAGCACGCCAAACTTGCGACGCGCAATCTCGCCCGCTTCCGGCACAAACCGCAGGAAGCTGTGGTGCATGATCGCATTGCCCTGCGTCGCCGTCAGCATCTTGCCGCGCAGACCAATCAGCGCACGCGACGGAATCTCAAACAGCATGTGCGTGATCGCATCGCCGCGAGGTTCCATCTTCTTCAGTTCGCCCTTGCGGCTGCCGACCAGCTCCATGACGCTGCCCACGTACTCGTTGGGGCTGTCAATCACCAGTTCTTCAACCGGCTCATGCGGCACGCCATCAATGTCCTTGATGAGCACTTCGGGCTTGCCCACGCTCAATTCAAAACCTTCGCGACGCATGTTCTCAATCAGAATGCCCAGGCTCAGCACGCCGCGACCTGCGACCATGAACTCGTCCGCGCTGCGGCCTTGGTCCACACGCATCGCCGGGTTGCGCTGCAGTTCCTTGAAGAGACGCTCACGAATCTGGCGGCTCGTGACGTACTCGCCTTCCTGGCCCGCAAAGGGCGAGTCATTCACGCGGAACAGCATCGACATCGTCGGCTCTTCCACGCGAATGGGCGGCAACTGCACGGGGTTCGCCGGATCAGCGACCGTGTCGCCGATGTCGATGGACTCAAGGCCCACGATCGCGCACAAGTCGCCTGCCGTCACGCTCTCCACTTCAGCGCGCTTCAGCCCGACGAACTGCAGCAGTTGCTGCACGCGCGTCTGCACCTGCGTGCCATCACGCTTGATAACCGTCACACTCTGGCCAGCCTTGATGCTGCCGCACACAACGCGGCCAATGCCGATACGCCCCACGTAATCGTTATAGTCAATGTTCGTGATCAGCACCTGCAGCGGCTTGCTCGTATCAGCCGGCGGCGGCGGCACTTCACGAATGATCGCTTCAAAGATGTCGCGCAGGTTGTCCGGCTTGGGATCGGGCAATGGCCACTGGGCCGTCGCCCAGCCATCGCGACCCACCGCGTACAGCACCGGGAAGTTGAGCGCAAGCTCGTCCGCGCCCAGATCCACCAGCAGGTCAAACACTTCGTTCATCACGCCTTCAACACGCTGGTCCTGACGGTCAACCTTGTTGACCACGATGACCGGCTTGTGGCCCATCTCCAGTGCTTTGCCCAGCACGAACTTGGTCTGGGGCATCACGCCTTCGCTGCTGTCCACCAGCAGCAGCACGCCGTCGGCCATGCGCAGCACGCGCTCCACTTCGCCACCAAAGTCGGCGTGGCCCGGGGTGTCCAGAATATTGATGCGGTAGTCATCCCCCGCAAGCGAGTGGTAACTCACCGCGCAGTTCTTCGCCAGAATCGTGATCCCACGTTCGCGTTCGAGCGGGTTGCTATCCATGATCAGCCCGTGCTGACCGCCTTCCAGCTTCTCCAGCTCGCCCGAGCGGAAGTTGCCCGACTGCTTGAGCAGGTTGTCAACCAAGGTGGTTTTGCCATGGTCGACGTGAGCGATGATGGCGACGTTGCGGATGGTGGGGTTGCGAGGAACGTCCATGGCGGGAATCGTGGGCTTGGTGGCGGCGGCGGTCATGAGAAGCTTTCGAACCTTTCTGATGGCGCAAACACCGATGGCGACGGCATTTAGGCAGGGCCTAGGCCGGAGCACCAAGGAGATTGAGCCTACACGGGGTGCCCAGTATAGGAGCCATAAATCTCGTCGGGGGGAGGGGTTGCAGAGAGCAAAGGGGTGAGAAGTACACCAAAAGATTGTTTGTTTGTCCGAAATGCCGACTCTCAGGCTTCCAATTTCGTTTAGATCGAGTAAATTGTGACAAGCGTGCGGCAGCGTTGTCGCTCGTGGGAACCATTTTCCTGGGTGAAAACTCAGGGAGGAGAGCAGAGATGAAGAAGGTTTTTGCATTGGGCCTGCTGGCCGCTGCTGCTGGCAGCGCCTCCGCAGGTGTGAACGCGTTCGTTGACGTCAACCTGGCTGGCTGGCAGACCTTCGGTGGCTACGGCGCAGCGGCGAACACCGACACCTCGATCGCGCTGCCCGCGGGCACGCAGATCGTCGGCGCGGATTGGATCGGCCTGAACTTCACGGCGATCAACGGCAGCTGGCGCAGCGAAATGACGCTGTCGATCAACGACTCGTTCGCCGGCGTGGGCGGCTTCTGGGATTTCGCTCCCAGCGCGGATGGCTCCTCGGGCGTCTACTCGGGCAGCGGCATCTTCGGCAATCCCGGCGCGCTCGGCTCGGGCCCCTTCACCATGTCGACCAGCTCGCTGTACATCGAGGTGTACGAGAGCTTCAACGACGGTGGTAACACCGTGCAGGACGCCCAGATCGATTCGGGCACGCTGCGCATCTATTACATCCCGGTTCCGGCTCCCAGCGCTGCCGCGCTGGTTGGCCTGGGCGGTCTGGTCGCGATGCGTCGTCGCCGCTAAGTCTCCTTTGCAGACTTGCAATTCAAGCCTCCGTCCCTCCGGGCGGAGGTTTTTCTTGCGCCTCTCCCGTCATGCCGCGCATGAATCCTGCACCGATTATGCCGTCTGCGATGAAGTCGCCGCCTCGCCACGTCGATGCACCTGTGCCCCGCGCCGCGCGCGTCGCGCAGTCGCTGGGGTCATCGGCGGGTTGCAAGCATGGCACGAAATCACGACTCATTTGAGCCGCACGTCCCCACGCCTTCCGGCGCGCTGCGCTGTCTCGTCACCGGCTGCGCGGGCAAAACCCTCGTCGCCGTCGAGCACGCCCTGACGACCATCCAGGTCGATCTCGTGCGCGCCGACACGACTGATCCCGACGTGCTCATCGTCGCGGGTGCCGCCGACTCTCCCTCCCTGCGCGATCGCATCACGCAGGCCCGCACCGCCCACCCTGACGCAGCCCTCATCGTCATGGTCGACCGCGGCGCGATGGACCTCGCCGGCTTCTGCATGCAGCAGTCCGCCGCCGACATCATCGAACTCCCCATCGCCCCCGCCGAACTCACGCGCCGCCTGCTCTTGGCCGCTGCCCGCACCCGCGACGCAGCCAAGCTCCGCACCCTCGCCGCCAAGCGCGCCGCTCGCATCCGCGACCTCAAGCGCCAACTCGCCCAACAGCAGGACGCCATGACGCAGCAAGTCGGCGGCGTGTGCGAAGACCTCGCCCAAAGCTACCGCGACGTCGCCACCGGCTTCAGCCAGCAGCTTCGCACCGCGCAGCTCATCACCGAAACCCAAACCCTCCTGCGCCTCGAGCTCGACGTCGAAAGCTTGCTGCGCACGACCCTCGAGTTCATGCTCCGCAAGGTCGGCCCCGTCAATGCCGCCATCTTCCTTCCCGGCACCTGCGGCGACTTCACCCTCGGCGCCTACGTCAACTACGACTGCCCGCGTGACGCCGCCCAAGGCATGCTCGAAGACCTCTGCAATCTCCTCGCCCCCGCCTTCGAAACCCGCCCGGGCCTCCACGTCATCCCCGACGCCGCCCGCGCCACCCACTTGATCGGCGACCAAATCGGCTTCATGGCCGAAAACGCCCTCATCGTCAACAGCAGCGTGAGCGACGGCGAATGCATCGCCGTCCTCTCCATCTTCCGCGACAAGCGCCAGCCGTTCGATCAATCCACGATCGACACCGTGCGCATCATCGCCGACCGCTTCGGCGACCAGCTCACCCGCGTCATCAAGACCAACTCGCGCCACAAGCCCGCCCGCGACGCCCGCGACGTGGCATGATCATCCGCAGGAACTGGTTGGATGAAGAAAAAGCCCCGCGTTTCGCGGGGCTTTGTGGCCTGAAAGCGTCGCACGATCTTCAGCACTCGCCCCCAGCGAGCACATGGAAGAAGAGAATCACGTCTTGCTCTTCCGGGAAGACAAGGTTGTTGTTGAAGTCAATGTCGTTGCAGTCGCCCGTGCTGCATGCGCCACCCGACAGCACGTCGAAGAAGTCCGTCACATCGTCTTCTTCAGGAAAGACGCCGTTGTTGTTGAAGTCGATTGAGTCGCAGATGGACGTGTCGCCGCAATTCGCAGGGTCCGTAATTCCATCCGCGTTGCAATCCGGTGCCAGGATGAACTCATACTCAAAGTCGGCAACCTCTCGAATCGGGCTCCCGGGCAGCAAATCCGCGCAGACGAGACGTTCAGTTCCAGGGAGCGGTTTGACTTGATACCGACCTGACGGCAACGGCACCGACCCTCCGTCCTTGGCTCGCAGGCCAATTACTCGAGAGTTCAACTGCGGCTCTGCAATCACGAACCGCGAGACGTCGAGGATCGGTTCATCATTCGATCCAAGCAGCAAAACTTGCACCTTCGGTTGCGATGTACTGCCCGCAAGTGCCACTGGGCCTTGGAAGTCAAGTTGGACGCTCGAAGGCTCGTGGGTGCCGTTAAATGCCGACGTCAGCATTGGGACCGACTGAACGGGAAAACGAGCATAGTTTTTCGGAGCGCTGCGGGAGTCGCTGAGACGGAAAGGCACGCTGCCCGTCGCGCCTGACAGAAAAACTGTGGATGTCAGCGGAAACACTGACGGCGGCAGCCACAAGGTCTGTCCCTCAATCTCGGGTCCGCCCTCATACGCCAGCACACCGCGCCAACCATTCTGAGTGGTTTCGTCGCCTCCAGACGCATTCGAGATGATGTTGCTGAAGAGAAACGAATTGCATACGAGTTCAGTCTCCGTGCAAGAGATTCTCGGACAGCCGATTGTTGTGAATCCCCGGATATCACCACCCACGCGCACTTGGGTTTCACCTTCGATCAGCGCCCCCCACGGCAGAGTGAGCTCGGACTCGGGTTGCACCACTCCGGCCACATTGCCGAACGTGCCATCAATCTGCACACGCATCACGGGACCAACCGCAATGACTCCCGCGCGAGCGACGCACGCATCGCCTTGGATGTGCAAAAGGTCAATGAACGGCGGTGCCGAAAGGAGCAAAACGGGGTTGTTGATTCCATCGTCCGAACAGTCAAGCATAGACTGGCCGGATCCAGTCAGCAGCCCCTCGAACGCTCCTAGACTGACGAGCGTCGCACTTGTGATCTGCAGATTCCCGTCAAAAAGGCCATCGACCTCCATCTGCCCCACCTGATCGGCGATGAACTGAACCATCGTTCCTTGCGGACCTCGCATGTCTCCACCAACGACAATTGCATCGAGGTCGTCCAGGTGAACCTTGCTCGACAGCCAATCATCCAGCACCTGAACTGAAATGAGTCCGCCGGTGGACTGGGCGTCGAGTTGAAAGTTACCGACGATGTCATTTGCGACGATACTGAGACCAGTCGTCGTTCCACGACCGCTGAAGGCGAACTCAAAGGGATCGACCGTTGCCGGATCACCGAGTGTGTCCGCGAAAACGGTGCCAGCAATTCCTCCGCCCCCCGCGTCAGTCACCAGCAACTGCCTCAGATCTCCACTTCCGCCAAAGGCATTCGCCGTGATATCCGCATTGATCGCTTCCGCCACCACGCTGTCGATGCCGTCGACTGCCGTGATTGCCACGCGCGTCGTTGCGTCCCCCAGCGTCCCGTTGGTCGCCAGCACTTCGCCGATCTCGCTCGTCGCGATCACGTCACCTAGAAGATCGCCGGTCGTCGTCGTCACCGAGCCGATGAACCCCGGATTCCCCGGCGAACCCGCGCCGATGTCGCCATCCACACCGACGCTGCCAGCGACAATCACGCCAATGTCCGCTGCCGCACCCAGTTCGCCCGACGCATCAATCTCCGCGTTGATTCCCCCGCCCACTTGCAATCGCGTGATTGTCGCGGCACGCACTGGCCCCGTGATGTTGCCGGAAATGCCTGCGGCGACGCGCAGTTTGGATTGCGTTGCTGCAGACACGTCGAGGCCAGCCCAGTTGGTGGCGACGACGGGCAATTCAATCGACGTAAGGTTGGGGATTGACCCGGCGCCAAGAAAAACATCGAGTGAAGAGCTGCGACTTCCGGCATCAAGAGCAACTGGTCCGACCGCAGCAAAACCGCTCACACTGAACACGTTCACGCGAGCAACGTTCGTCGGGATCGTGCCCAAGTTGATCGCCGCACCACTCGCGAAGTTCTGCGCCGTGCCAACCAGCGCTCCTCCGCTGTCACGCAGTTCGACTTGCACGCTCTGACCGACAGCCTGACCGGCCGCAGCAAGAATACCGAACACCCCCCCCCACGACGCCCAAACGACGAGTCTTCATGACGCTACTCCTTGTGCGGGGTGCGACATGCCCCCGCGCGAGTACAGCATACTGAAAACTCGTCCGATAGGTGAACGAATTCTGCGAGATTTTTCTAGGTGCTCGCCAAGACTCAGCTTGTTCGACGACGACGCAATCCAGACATGCAAGTCAGCAACGCCAAGACCAACGACGTCCCTGGTGATGGGATAGATGTTGCGATCCGCAGACCCTGCCGGGAAAAGGGCAGTTGAGGTTGATTGGATCCAACGTCAAATATAGCACTTGCGGCGTCTTCTCCTCGAGCACTCCCGGGCGTGTTACGTGACATCCGTCCTTGCAATGTATAAATCGTCTCTGTCCACTCCGCCGTCCCTCCCGCCACATCAAACAACCCCCACGGCGACTGCACATTCGCATATGCACCCAGCGGGATTCTATATTCAACATCATCCGGCGTGTTGAATCCCGAATTCGCCTGATTCGCCGCACTCCCACCCGGAAATCCCGCCGGCGGCCCGTACGTCGGAGCCAAGTCGCTCATGTGCGGATACAGCCACCACCCGCCCGTTGAACCATCACTATTTGGCCGATTCGGGTCGTAGTGCGCCGCCTTCATCCACTCGTCCCAGCTCGGAATCCAATACCGCGCCCCCGCGCTGCGCGACGCCTGATCGGTGAACGTAGGAAACCCGCCGCTGAATGTGGACACGTCATACGCCCCACTCAAAAACGCACTTGCATCCGTTGACTTGTTGTTATGCAACCAGTTGCAATATATTGCCGCCGTGCGCCACGAAATCCCACCAACGGGCAGCATCGCCGCATTCGCGACATTGGGATTCACACGATACCTCGTCCCCGGCCCTGTATACGAAGTGTCGCGCACCGCTCCCCACACCGTCGGCGTCCACAGCGTCTGCGCTGGAAACGAAATCGCATCCGGCCGCGCCAGCACCGCGTTATAAAACTCCACCCACTGCGCCGTCGTCACCTCAAACCGCCCGATCGAATACGCATACCCCACCGACCCGCGTCCTGTCACGCCGATGTTAAATGGGTCCACCCCGCCATACGCCGCGTTGTTCACTGCCCCAATCCGGGAGAACTCCGCCCCGCTTAGCGGGTCCGTAAAAAACTGAGTCTGGGCCGCCGCCAGCCCCGCACTGAGTGCCACGCACATCGCCGCCCCAATCGCATGCAGCATCTTCATACTGCTAATATGCCACACGCCGCGCCAAATGCCAGCAAAACGCGCGCTTTATCCCACCGCCACTTCCCCCGCCGGCTTCGCCTCAATCATCGCTTCCACCGTCGTCTTGGGCGCCTCGCTTGCGCCGCTCGCCACCACCGGCTGCTCCTGCGTGCGATCTATCGCCACCACCAGCCCAAGGCTGAACGCCGTCAGAATCCACCCCGTACCGCCATGGCTAATGAGCGGCAACGCAATACCCTTCGTCGGCGCCATCGCCGTCACGACAAACAGATTGATGCACGCCTGCACGCCCACCGTGCTGATGATGCCCAACGCCATCAGCCGCAGCATCGGGTTGCGCTCGCGACGCATGACGAGGAACCCAGCCCACACCAGCGCGCCAAACAGCGTCACCACCATCGCCGCGCCCGGAATACCCAGTTCCTCGCACAACACCGCAAACACAAAGTCCGTGCGATCTTCAGGCAGGTATCCCAGCTTCTGAATCCCAAACCCCAGCCCGCGTCCAAAGCCCTCGCCATTCGCAATCGCCGTCAGGCTCTGAATGGCGTGATACCCAATCCCTTCCGGATCGGCATACGGATTCTTGAACGCCATGATGCGGTTCATGCGATAGTCGCTCGTCGCCACGGCGGCAATCAGCCCCGCGACCGGCGCCGGGCTCAGTGCCAGAAGATGCCAGAACTTGCACCCCGCCGCAATCAGCATCAGCGTCGCCACCATCGCGATCAGCGCGCCGGTGCCCAGATCTTCCAGCACGATAAAGCCTGCAACAAACCCCGTGGCCGCAAGTGCAGGAACCAGACCCTTCCAAAACTGCGGCAGCACTCGCAGCCGCCGCGTGCAGTACCACGCAATGATCGCGATAAACGTCCACTTGGCGATCTCACTGGGTTGGAAGCCCAGCCCGTCCGCACCGGGAACATTCAGCCAGCGATGGCTGCCATTCACTTCCCGGCCCACGCCCGGCACATACACCAGCGCACAAAATCCGACGATCGCAATCGATCCCAGTGCCAGCCCCAGCAGGCCCGGCTTCCAGTTGTCGCTCGTCGCCGCCGGTCCGCGATTCTCCGCAAACGCCGCAAGCTGACGAATGGGCAGACACGCCGCAAACACCAGCGCCGCCACCGCCATCCCCGCGTACAGCATGCTCCGGCTCGTCAGCATCGCCGCGATAGTGGGGGCCTGCGCAACAGGCTCCTCCGCCGTCACCGTCTTCACGCCCATATCCGCGGAAAGCACCATGATCACGCCCAGCATGAGCAGACCAAGAACACACAGCGCGATGACATGAGCAGGGCGGGGCATAACGGGCGAATATCGGCGATTGACGACACGCCCCGTGAATAGTCCGTCACCGCGCAGCAGGCCTCGACTGCACATCCGCCGCAGAGGGGTTGCCGCACACGTAAGCAAGTTCCACACGCATCCAGTCATCAGCTTCGTGCTGCGTCCCCTGGCCATAGCCGCGGCTGACAATCTCCGCACGACGCGGCGAATCCGCCGAGCCCGATGACACCACGAGGTCCATCGCATCGCCGGTGATCATCACCTTCCTGGTCGGCTGGATGCGATACATCACGCGAGGGTCGTCACACGTCACCAGCGAAAGCACATTGGCTCGCTCCGACACTTGCACCTCGCCCGCGAGTCTCGCCGTCGCATTGTGCGTAAAGGTCACACGTTCGCCCGGCGCGAGAAACGCTGTGCTGGTCTTGGGTCTGGGGGCGTACTTGAAGTAGAACCCGCCCGGCGGCGGCCCAACGTACATCGCCGCAATCGCCACCGACGACTGGTTCTCAATCGTTACCGACCATCGCTTCGCACACCCACCCACCCCCACACACCCCGCCGCCGCCAGCACCACAACTCGCATCAGCCACGCTCGCACACCATGCCCCTTTCCATGCATCGCCGCCCCTCGCTGGTCGCAACCTGCGAACAACCTACGACTCCTCGCGCAAAAAGTAGGTGAAGCTGTCGAATTCTGCGTGCATACCCGCCAGAATTGCGGTATGCTGCTGCGTCCGGCTGATTGACACAGCCGGTTAGGCCGATGCGACAGGAGGTCGCGCGTCCTCGTTCGCTTTGCCGCGATGAGGCCGCCACAAACGAAGGATCGTCATGGACGACACGATCTATCGGGAACCGGAGTTTTCGCCTGCATCCCCCTTAAGTGGATCCAGCGGATCAAGCGGTTCATCTTCACGACGCGATGCCTCGCGCGATACGCTGCCAGGTCGTAAACGACAGGCCAGCACCCAGTCCACTACCACCATGCCCAGCAAGTCACGCAGCGGTGCCGGCACCTCCGGCAAGTCCGTTCGCACCTCCGAATCCGCGTCCGAGCAGGCCGTCAAGCACTTCGTGCTCGATACCAACATCCTGCTCCACAACCCCGACGCGATGTTCGTCTTCAAAGAGCACAACGTCATCATCCCCTTCCAGGTCATCGAAGAACTGGACAAGATGAAGCGCAAGGACGACGACCTGGGCCGCAACGCCCGTGGCGCGATCCGCAACCTCGACCGCCTCCGGCAGATCGGCGCCCTCGCCGACGGCGTGAACTGGGGCCAGTTGCCCGCGCCCAGCCGCGGCGCATTCAGCACCGGACCGGGCGGCAAGACCGGCTTCGTCCGTATCGATGTCACCGACTACCCGCGCCCCACAGGCATCGAAGAGCCCGCGCCCGACAACAAAATCATCGCCGTTGCATACCACCTGCATCGCAAAGGCCTGCGCACCGTCTTCGTCACCAAAGACCTCAGCGCCCGCATCAAGAGCGACGCCCTGGGCATCACGACTGAAGACTTCCAGAACCAGCGCGTCGACGCCGACCGCCTCTACACCGGCTACCTCACCGCCAGCGTCGAAGGCTCCCTCATCGACGAGCTCTACCGCGACCGCCTCATCGAACTCGACCGCCTCGCGCCGCATCTCGTCGAGGAATACGACAGCGGCATGGGCATGCAGAAAATCCAGAACGAACTGCTGCCCAACCAGTTCGTCATCTTGAAGAACCGCGACGACGAGACGCACACGGGACTTGGTCGCCGCCTCGCCGACACCGAGCACATCATCCCCGTCACCGGCCCGCGCAAGCCCGTCTTCGGCATCATGGCCCGCAACGTCCAGCAGACCATGGCCCTCGATGTTTTGCTCGACGAAGAGATCAAATTCATCACCCTGCTCGGCAGCGCAGGCACCGGCAAAACCCTCCTCGCCATCGCCGCCGGCATGACCAAAGTCTTCGCCGAAGAACGCTACGACAAACTCCTCGTCGCCCGCCCCATCATGCCCCTTGGCCGCGACATCGGCTATCTCCCGGGCGACAAAGACGAAAAGCTCACCGCCTGGATGCAGCCCATCTTCGACAACCTCACCTACCTCCTCAGCACCCGAGGCGGCGGCGGCAGCGCACCCGACAGCCACAGCGCCGAACAACGCGTCCAGAAGCTGATGGCCGACGGCAAGCTCGTCCTGGAGCCCCTCACCTACATCCGCGGCCGCAGTATCCCGCACCAATTCATGATCGTCGACGAAGCCCAGAACTTGACGCCCCACGAAGTCAAAACCATCGCCAGCCGCGTGGGCGAAGGCACCAAGCTCATCCTCACGGGCGACATCGGTCAGATCGACAACCCCTACCTCGACCAAAGCAGCAACGGCCTCGCCTACGCCATAGAAAAGATGAAAGGCGTCCGCCTCTTCGCCCACGTCACCCTCGGCAAGAGCGAACGCAGCGAACTGGCCAGTCTCGCCGCCTCGCGCTTGTGACGAGTTGCCTCACATCTCACCGCCATGCCGATTGCCACGTCGGAGTCGGAGCTGTTACCACTTGGTCAACAAGACCGGCATGCATGCGCACGCGCTCAGCCGCAGAGCCCCGGCTCCAACTGCAAAGTCATTGCAGCCAACAATCCCCATAGCTGTAAGTTCACGCGTGCTTTCGGAAATCTGCTCAAAAACTGCGATGAAAAAGAAGACCTCCTTTCAAGATGGTGATGTATTCGCACTGCCACTCACGGCCGAGTTCGGCGGTGGCTACGCGTGCGTTGTGGTTCTGCGAAAAGCAGTCCGCGCTCACAAAGTCATTCTTGGAGGCATAGTCAAGCGGTGGCGCAATTGGCCCACTTGGGAAGATGTCAGAAACCTGCAACCTGATGAACGGATAGTCATCAACTTGTGCGTAAGCAATGACGAATTGCGAAATGGCACGTGGCGACGGTTGGGTCCCCTCGATGACTTTTCCTACGAGAAGTGGCCAACACCCGCTACGTACGACGCGGGATGGGTTTCAACGCTCGCGACACCGGATACGTGGTGGTTTCCGATGCCGGTCGAGAAGATCGAACTTCCCCGAAAGTTCCGAAAGTACTTGCTCGGTCGAATGTCTCTGCCGCACTCGCTCGCGGACGGGATGGTGTGGGCAATGGGAATGGTGTTGGAGCAACGCAGCACGCCGCATTGGAATTGGAAGGATGAAGTCAAGCCATTCACCCCAGAACACCGCGCCGCATGGGCATACGTCAATGAACAGATGTCTGGGCCAGTCAAACGTTCGTATGCAAGGCGACGTTCGCGGTGAAGCGGCAGGTGGCACGACGCATGACCCTTCTCATAAATCGTGCACACTCGCGGCGGCGACCATAACGGTCTGCCACACACACACCTCACTACGCTCCCAATCATGGAATCGATCTCCGTCTTCGACATCCTCAAAATCGGCGTAGGTCCCAGCAGTTCTCACACGATGGGCCCATGGCGCGCTGCCCAGCGCTTCCTTGACCGCTGCATCGCTTCGAACGACTTCGCGAACATCACATCCATCACCGTGCACCTCTTCGGCTCCCTCGCCAAAACCGGCAAAGGCCACGGCACCGACTTCGCCGTCATGATGGGTCTCTCAGGCGAAGACCCCGTGACCTGCGACGTCGCCCAGCTCCCCGAAATCGAAAGGGACATCCGCGCCCGTCGCACACTCTCCCTCCGCGGCGCTCGTGAAATCCCCTTCGACCCCGCGACACAAATCCGCTTCCACGTCACGCAGGTCCTCCCCTATCACCCCAACGCCCTCACCTTCGAAGCCACGCTTGCCGACAACTCGAAAATTGCCGAAACCTACTACAGCGTCGGCGGCGGTTTCATCGTCCAAGAAGAACAAACCGACGCCGAGCAGCGCCAACGCGTGCGACTCCCTTTCCCCATCGAAAAAGCCGCCGAACTCGAACGCTACTGCCAAGAGCAGCAAGCCACCATTCCGCAGATCGTCATGCGCAACGAACTCACCTGGCGCACGCACGATCAAGTCCGCGAGGGTCTCATCCACATCTGGCGCGTCATGCGCGAGTGCATCTACCGCGGCTGCCACACCGCTGGCACACTTCCGGGCGGACTCAACGTTTCGCGCCGTGCCGCTCGCCTCAATCACCAACTCCTCGGCATCGCCTTCTCTCAAAAAGGCGACGAACTCGGCGCAACCGTCCCCATCGTGAACGAAACCAATGTTTCCACATGGATGCGCGCCGTCCGCCGCGATGGCCAGTCCACTCTCACCCACACCTTTCAAGACACGCTCAAGTGGGTCAGCACCTTCGCCCTCGCCGTGAATGAAGAAAACGCCGCATTCGGCCGCGTCGTCACCGCACCCACCAACGGTGCCGCAGGCGTCATCCCCAGCGTCATGATGTACGCCGCGTGCTTCATGCAAGCCACCGACGACCAGATCATCGACTTCATGCTCACCGCGGGCGAAATCGGCAGCCTCTTCAAGAAAGGCGCGACCATCTCCGCCGCCATGGGAGGATGCCAAGCCGAGATTGGCGTCAGCAGCGCCATGGCCGCCGCGGGCCTGGCCCAAATGATGGGCGCGAGCCCGGGACAAGTCCTCCAAGCCGCCGAAATCGCGATGGAACACCACTTGGGCATGACCTGCGACCCCATCGCGGGCCTCGTGCAAATCCCCTGCATCGAGCGCAACACCATGGGCGCAATCAAAGCTATCACTGCCGCCAACATCGCGATTGAGAGCGACCCCACCCAAGCCAAAGTCACCCTCGACGGCGTCATCAAGACCATGTGGGAAACCGCCAAAGACATGAAAAGCAAGTACAAAGAAACCGCTGAGGGCGGCCTCGCCGTCAACATCTCCGTCAGCGTCAGCGAATGCTGATGCACATCCCGACGGCTGCTGGCATCACCTGAGCAGCATCCCCCGTGAAGTGCCACAGGCTGGCCAACATGGTGAGCAGAAACCTTGCTCGGTGGTCCATGTCCAAAGGCACCCGCTTACGCATGTGGCTCTGTATGCCGCAAGTGCTCCACCTGACCCCTGCGGTACCTTGTTCACCTTGAAACACCCCAGCCTCATCTCGAGCTGGTTTCACCATCGCGCCTGGCGATGGATCATCTTCCGCGCCTCGCGCGTGCAGTGTCTACTCGCGGGCTTGCTTGGCTGGTGGCTCATCACATGGTTGCTCTTTCTGCCGTGGGCCACGACGATCGACGAACCGTTCTGGGGCAACCAAGGCGTCCTGAGTGCTCTCACATCAAGCGCCAGGCATGCAATCATGCCGGCGTTCTACACCGCCAGCGTGTTCATCATCGTGCCGACGTTCATCATCGCCGCCCTCGTCCATGATCGTCACGCCCGAACCGTGATCAAAGACACAAAGTGGCGCACACGAGCATGGTTCGCCGCACCGTGGATGCTGCTGCCTTTCGTCGTTCCACCGCTGCTCTGGCTCTGGCTCGGCTTCGCACGATCACTCACGCTCGACGACATGTCCGTCGTCCCGCCCGCCATCGTCTGGCGCGGCTTCGACACCTTTTTCATGCCCGCTCTGCTCAGCGTCGCCCTGCTGCTGGCTATCAAAGTCGCCATCCTCATCGCCGCGATCGTCATCACACAACTCAACTGGCGCGATCGACTCATCACCAGGCACGAGTGCCACAAGTGCGCCTACGACATCTCGACACTTCCCAAAGGCGCCACCTGCCCCGAGTGCGGCACCCCCTCACCCCCATGGCCCCCGCTCGAACCCACCACGAGAGCCATCCGCCCGCCTGATGCTTGACGCGGCACAATCATCGCACGCCGCAGCAACTCGCTCGCGCCCGAGATAATCGCTGACGCCCAGAATTACAACACAAGTGTCCTTCACGACATGAGCGATACTGATTGCAAGCAGTCAGTACGAACACGTGACGAGGAGCTGCGTTCACCCCATTCCGGCAAGCAAACGCCTCCACAATTCGTGAACGCTCGAAGGCAACACCGCCGTGACGTGCTGAACACACTCTGAGACGACTGCGTCTCGCCGCGATAGTTGATGATCGTTTGATGTCATCGCACGCATTCGCATCGCGTACACGCACGCATCCCACGTAGCGACCGCCAGTAGCCATGTGCGAAAGTCAGGAGACAGCGGACCAAGTGACTGCAGAGAGTCCCCCGAGATCAGTTCGACAGTACCTGCATCGACGCATCCAGCCCTGCGCACAACAACAAAGTCAATATCCATGGATGCAACCGGAATGTACTCGTTGCCGTCAAATGGAACCGAAGACGCGAACGCTACCAGTGCTTCATGCAGCGACGCCGTCCCAGGTATCAATGGCGCAAGCGAACTGTGTCCGAGCCGACGCTGATGAAGTCTGTACCGAGTCGCCACATCGACGTAGGTCTCAGGAAGCCCAAGTGCACGAAACGGCTCAGCCTGCAACGGAGTATCGAGCAACGCCAGCACCAATCCCCGCTCACGAATAAAGGGATCATGCTCCGCAACCGCCGCGTAATGCGCAACCACACTTTCAAGCGATCGAAAGACCATGTATAGATTGAGCGTACACCCATCCGCCACGTGCGAGCAACATACGCACATGCAGAAAAACTGCACTTTGGACCATCCTTGTGCGCTCAATCCGTGCCCTCGGCCCCTTTTCTTCTTGCATCACAAATCACAATCTGCGAAAATGCGCACTGGTGGCCCGTCACGAGTCACCAAGTTTCTCTGTTCGCTTTAAGCGGCGGCAGTCAGCGCGCAAAGTCGAAGGCGGCAATGCAGCAGACGCGCCCGATGATCGGGTGAACACGGACTTGGTGACAACCGAACCATCCACCAGCGGTCTTGGGAAAGTCATGCGTGTCGCAGCAAGCATGACTCTGGGGAGAGAGAGCCAACCACTCAATCACCTCTCGTGGACCACGCCACGATACTTCGCGCAAGCGAAGTAAACCCAAGCCCGCCAATTCCGGTGCGCAAGCCGCTTACCCACTCGGCCCCTCAAGGCCAAGTGCGGCCGATCATCCCACGCACGCGGAAGTTGGCAGCCTGCCCAATCTCACAAGAAGCACCGAAGTCGCGACAGCGGCGACGGCATCGCCTTGCCTTAACTGCCTTTCCCTCATGCCCAATCCCCAATGCCCAATGCCTACTCCCCCAAAAACACCTCAAGGCCCGACATCGGGCCCCGGGTGTGGAGACAGAACTACTCGCTCCGATTCGTGATGCGTTGCAATCACTTCCGGCGGCGGCGCAGCGTGCTCAGTGCGCCCGCAGCCAGCAAACCAGCCGTGGCCGGCGCAGGAATCACCGTGATGTCGCGCAGACTCACACCCGCGCTCCCCAGAAACGCGGCTTGACCACTCGCGAGATCAATCGTGTACAGCCCCGTCGGTGCGCCGGCGGGATCAGTCTGCAGATCGAGCGAGGCATACGCGATGCCGCTGGCGGCGGAAATGTCGAGGCCCGCGTTGTCACCGAAGTCCAGCGTGCTCGTTCCCAGACGCACCGTGAAAGTGCTGGCGATCACGCCGCCATTGAAGCTCGCGTTGCCGCCTGCCTGTGAACCAACTTCACCCAGCACGTTGTTGAGCGAATCAAGAATGTACTCCCGCGTCGATCCCACCGGCGCGCCGAACACACTGTTGGTGTACGCCACCGCGACCGCGCGCGGCGGGAGACCCAGACCAACCGGCGGGCTGTAGCTCAGGTTGGTGTCAATCGCCGCGCTGCCGCCGGTGATGGGGTTCAGCCGGCGATTCTGCGCGCCGCTGCCCACCACGCGCACGCGGTCAACGGTGGGGTTGATGTCAATGGCGTGCCGCGTGAACGCGCCGCCATCAAGGCCGGGCGCGAAGCCGGCGCCGATCGGCGTCGCCACGCCAGTGACGGCGTTGAGCGAGTACATCTGCGTCGTTTCGCCGATGGCGATGATCTCGCCCGTCTGCGGGCGGAAGTCGATGCCTTGGATGCGATCGCCCTGATTCAGACCGCTGATGGGCAGGTTCGAGAGGAACGTGCCGGGCGTGCTGGCGTTGAAGCGAACGACATTGCCGGTGGTGGTGACGCCGACGATAGTCTCCTGCGCGAGCGCGACAGGGGCGACACCGGCGAGTAGAGCGAGGAACGTGAGTGCACGCATTGCTGATCTCCTTTGCAAGCTTTTCAGTCCATGGCACAGCCGCGGCGTGATAGCCGAACGCCGGCGATACGAGCGACACTGTGCATCTCTCTGAACGCACCCAAAAACAGAAACGGTGCGTTCGCACAGCAAACGCACCGGTCAGAAGTCTGGTTTTTGAATCACGCAAAATTTTCGCGTGATGTCAGATCATTCCTCGACTTATTCCTCATCGGGGGCTTCGTCGTCGTCACCCTCGCCCGGACCGGGCACGCCCGGCTTGGTGTTCTGGGCCAGCTTGGCCGCAAGCACCAACGCGCGGACTTCCTTGAAGAGTTCGGCGTTGCCCTTGAGGAAGACCTTGGCGGCTTCGCGGCCTTGGGCGATGCGCATGTCGCCGTAGCTGAACCAACTGCCCGACTTCTGGATGACGTCGAGCGTCACGGCCAGATCGAGCAGGTCGCCGCTGGCGGAGATGCCTTCGTCGTACATGATGTCGAACTCGGCATCGCGGAACGGCGGGGCGATCTTGTTCTTGACGACGCGGGCGCGGGTGCGGCTGCCGACGGTGACTTCACCTTCCTTGATCGCGCCCGTGCGGCGAACGTCGATACGCACGCTGCTGTAGAACTTGAGGGCGCGGCCGCCGGTGGTGGTTTCGGGGCTGCCGAACATCACGCCGATCTTTTCGCGGATCTGGTTGATGAAGACAACGGTGCACTGGCTGCGGGCGATGACGCCGGTCAGCTTGCGCATCGCCTGGCTCATCAGGCGGGCTTGCAGGCCGACGGAGGCTTCACCCATTTCGCCTTCGATTTCGGCCTTGGGCACGAGGGCCGCGACCGAGTCGACGACGATCAGATCCACCGCATTGCTGCGCACGAGCAGTTCGCAGATTTCGAGCGCTTGCTCACCGTTGTCGGGCTGGCTGACGAGCAGATCGTCGATGTTCACGCCGATCTTGCGGGCCCACGAAGGATCGAGCGCGTGTTCCGCATCGATGTACGCGGCGACGCCGTTTTCCTTCTGAGCGTGCGCGGCGACGGTGAGAGCGAGCGTCGTCTTACCGCTGCTTTCCGGGCCGAAGATTTCGATGATGCGTCCGCGAGGAATGCCGCGGCCACCCAGCGCCAGATCGAGCGAGATGCTGCCGGTGGAGATGCCGGGGATGCTGTTGAAGGCATCCTCGTCCATCTTCATGATGGTGCCTTTGCCGAAGGTCTTGTCGATCTGCGCGAGCGTCAGATCAAGAGCCCGGCGTTTTTCCTTGTCCATGGCGGGCGCGGGGGGTGCGGCCTTCTTGGCGCGCGAGTCGCCACCAGAGGCAGCCGCCTCTTCGCCAGTGTTCTTGTCGGATTGAGAGCCACGCGAGCGCGTACGCGCTTCCTTCACTTCGACGTCGGCCATGGGCCACGTCCTTTCTATGTTGTCGGGCCGACGCCGCCGAGACGGAATCAGTCACCGAGCTTCAACAGTGCAGGGCCGGGGGCGGCGTTCCATCGCCAACACACCTCCGGTTCTTCGGGCGGCACTGGTCGCGAGCGAAGACGGAGTGAGTTTACCAGATACCGAATGGCCGTCAAGGGGCTTGTTTGGTTTTGCGAAGGTATTTGTATAAGCAATTGTGAATATGAGACTTATGCAAGCCTTGTGGAGTGTGGTCGCAACTCGTGCGATGTGCAATGCATCAGCGCATCTCTCGCAACCGTGCGGACTCATCAGGGGAACAGACTTGTGTGATGTGTCAATCGCATCTCACGCGGGCGGCGGTTTCCTTGAGGAGTACGCGTCTTGTCGTGGGAGTGGAAAGGCGGTCGGTCATGCGAGCGCGATGGGTTGCGATCGTGATGATGAGCGTGTGCGGCGTGATGGCGAGCAGTGCGTTCGCGGCACAGCAGCCGCTGGTGCGCGCGTTTGCCGAGCCGATGGTCGCGGTGTTGATGATTGATGAAAGCAGCCCAGCGCTGCGCATCGCACTCGCGGCGGATGCGCAGGCGTGCCGCGAGGTGGGCAGCATCGAGTCAGCGCCGAGTCCGGGCACGGCAGTTGTGGTGATGGCGATGACGATCGCGGCGATTGTGCGAGGGCGACGATTTACTTGATGTCAACGCTCTTGCCCGTCACGCGAGTGAGTGCGTCGTGCAGCAGTTGTGTGCGAACGGTTGTGATGTTCTCATACAGCGGCCTGAGCGCCTTGGGAGTCTTGGCTATCTCGAAGGGTGAGAACTCTAGCAGCAGCATGCGTGAGCGATCGGTGAGAAGAGCCATCGTGATCAGGCTGTTGACGACGAACACGTCCACTTCCGCAAGCGGCAACATCTGTGCTCGCACGCCGCGGAGTGAGACGGATTCGAGCAGTATCTCGTCGCTGGTGTCGCGATCGATGAGCAACTGCACGGGACTGGGCACGGTGGCAGCAAGCGGGAGCAGCACACCGAGCGGCGCGAGAGCGTATACCAAGAGCTTGAGTTTCAATGCGCTGATCCCTGTCCCCAAACCCGTCAGCGCCCAGCCGTAGTGCCAGATGGTGACAGCGAAGATCGCGATGAAGAAGACGCCTGCAAAGAACTGGACGAACTTCATCGCACGAGCTTGTGCGGTCGTGCGGCGGTGGAGCAGGTGAAGCGAGCGCGGCGTATCGCGGGCGACGGTCCAGCCGGCAAGGTGCGGCTGCAACTGTGCGAGCGTGGTGTTGTCTGTCGTCAGCGGGCCGTGCTGGTCGTAGAGCGCGAGCGTGTGCTTGCGCAGCGTGGAAACACGGCGATGGAGCAGTGCGCCCCAGATGGCGAAGATGAGAAAGAGCACTGCGGTGATGATCGCGACAGGGATGTTGATCGTCGCGCCGCGCGGGTTCATGCTGATGACATGCACCATGGTGAAAACCATCGCGATACACGCGGCGACTGCAGCGAAACCGAGAAGGCGACCGCTGCGTTTGGCGAGTGTGAGAGAAGCAGACTCGGCGGCGAAAAGTTCACTGACCCATGGTGAGGCGGACATGCAGGATGATACTGAGAATGTGCGTGTTCAGCACGTGCCGCCGGCGAGCACGGCGAAGAAGTCGATGATGTCCTGGTCTTCAGGGAAGACGTTGTTGTTGTTGAAGTCGATGTCGTTGCAGTTGTCGCAAGGGCCGCCGCTCAGGACGTTGAAGAAGTCGATGACGTCCTGGTCTTCTGGGAAGACGCCGTTGTTGTTGAAGTCGATAGGGTCACAGGTGTGCTGACAGAGCGACTGCGTGGGCAACAGGCGGAGCGACGTATCGCCCTGGGCGAGCGGGCCCGTGGCGATATCGAGGCCGGCATTGCCGAAGAGATTCTCGATGCCGACGGTGGCGCTGGAGAACGCGCCGGGTGTGAGTGAGCCGTAGCGCAGTTCGATGGCGCCGGAGTTCTGCACGAGTGCGATCTGGAAGTTGAGCGAGTCGTTGAAGGTGAGGCGCGTGAAATTCTCGTAGCTGATGATGAAGACCTGCGAGCTCGGCGGACCTTGCACCTGCGTATCGATGCGAGAGGTACCGGTGAGCAGCAGATCATCCCACAGCGGGGCGATGAAGCTGGAAGGCTCGGACGGATCGGGAATGCTGGTGTTGTTGTACTCCGTGCTGTACAGAGGCAGCGGGCCCAGTTGCACGATGCCGTTGGTCGACACGCTGACTTCGCTGATCACGCGGCCGGCAAAGTTGAACGGGAAGGGCAACTGCACCGTCCAGCGGCCGTCGTCAACATCACCGGCGGTCAAGGGTTGCGTGGAGAGCGGCACGCCTTGGCCCGCGATGGACATGAACGGCGCGGCGGCACTGTCGATGATGTACTGGCCGCAGTCGGTGTTGGGGCCGGAGAATGTGCCGCCTTGGCTTTCGCACGCGAACTGCGAGATGAGCGAGCAATCGCTGCCGAGACAGCAGGCTCCCAGCGGCGTGGGCAGCACGCTGATATCGCACGAGCCGTTGAGGATGTTCTGGCCTGCGTCGGTGACGCGGTAGGTGATGAGGGCGGGCTGATAGCTTGCGAGCGCGGTGACGGGTACAGCACCGGTCCACGTGCCGTCATTGTCGATGTCAGTCAGTTGCACGCTGGTGAAGGCGGGGTTGAGCGAGCTTGCATTGACGGTGACAGACGTGACCGGCACGCCCGGAGCCGGAGAGACAACGAGCGCGATCGTTGCATCCTGACCTTCGACGACGGCGGTGGGCGGAAAGGGACATGAGACGGTGAGGCTGCCTGACACCACGAAGCGCACAAAGCTCACGGCGAACGCTTCGGGCTCACTCAGTTGCACGACGCTGGTGCCGATGCGCACGGAGATGTCGGTGGGGGAGCTGGTACTGGTGCCGACGACGGCGTTGGGAAAGTCGAGGACGGACGCGGTGCGGAAGGCGTCATCGACTGGTGAGGCGAGGTTGTTGGCGAGATTGAAGCGGCCGATGGCGAGGTAGTAGGTGCCTGGCGCGAAGCTGCGCGTGAGGAGACTTTGGCGCACGCCCGAGGCCGCGGGCGGCGCGTCGTCATTGCCAAAGTCGGTGATGGCGTTGAAATTCGCGTCGTAGACCCACATGTCGGTATCGATCGCGGTGAGGTCGACGGTGGAGATGGTGAGCAGGCCCGGCGGCACAGTGGGGCCGATGATGGGCGAGACAAGCGTGGTGTTGAGCGTGGCCGTGTAGGGTGCGCCGGTGTTGCTGTTGCCGGTGACGCGGTAGAAGAGCTCTTCTTGCTTGCCGAAGCCGTACCACTGGTTCATGCGCGCGGGCGTGCTGGTGCTTGAACTGCCTTGCACGACCGAGAGACTGGTGAGCACGCCGCCAGCCGCTGACTGCGTGAGGCCCAGGATGCCGCCAAAGTGCCCGGGTGTGCCGGTCGTTGAGAGCGTGAGCCGGTGGCGATAGATGGCAGGCGGCGCGGCGGCAGTCTTGATGCGGAAGTAGTCTGCGCTGTTGGCCATGCCGCTGGCGGTGGTGCTGGTGCCTTGCGTGAGGCCGGTAATGGTGTCGCCCGAGGCGAGGCCCGGGCCGGCACTGAAGGCCTGCGTGGCCTGCAGCTTGGACTCGTTGGGTTCGATTTCGGGATTATCGGTCTGGGCGTAAGCGGACACCGCGGCGGCCGTGCCGGCGGTGAGAGCGATGAGCAAACGCATTTTCGCGTTCTGCATGAGAGCGAATCCTCGAGACCAGACCAAAGCCTCCGCGCGGCCTTGCGGCGGATGCACCGTATTCCACGCCGATCGGCGTGGTCCTTAGGCTTCAACGCACATACGTGTAAAGCACTGCACACGGGTGCGTTGCGAATGTGAAATCGGCGTGCAGAGAGTGCGAAATCGGGGTTTGTGTGGTTCTCGGATAGAAAAAGCCCCGGAGCAGGGCACCGGGGCTTTCGTGAGCAACATGAAGGAAATTATCGGGGACGTTGTGTTACGGGCACTGGCCGCCGGAGAGGACGTTGAAGAAGTCGATGACGTCCTGGTCTTCGGGGAAGACGCCGTTGTTGTTGAAGTCGATGTCGTTGCAGGCGGGGCAGTCAGCGCCTGAGAGGACGTTGAAGAAGTCGATGACGTCCTGGTCTTCGGGGAAGACTTCGTTGTTGTTGAAGTCGATGTCATCGCAGCCGGTGGTGACGCAGGGGTTGGCGGTCGTGCCATAGCTGAGCGTGAAGGAGATGTTGCCGGTGCCGACCGTCGCGGTGTCGATGATGGTGGCCTGCGTGCCGGTGTCGTTTTCCGCGCCGATGGTCACGATGTCCGTGGCAACGTTTTGCGGAGCCGTGATGGCATCGACCGCGCCATAGCGGTATTCGATGTTGTCGCTGCCTTCGGTGAAGACGACTTGGAAGCTGTTGCTGCCGACGGGCGTGATCGCGGTGGTAAAGGTGTACTGGCCGACTTCTTCCCACGAGATCGTGAAGGTGCGGTTGGGAGCGGTGCCTTGCTCGAGCGTGTAGACGTTGCCGGCCGTGCCATTCTGCAGGGCGAAGTCATCCCAGAAGGGGTAGAGGGCGTTGTTGGGGGTTGCGGTGCTGGGAATCGCGCCGTTGGTGAAGGAGGTGCTGGTGCCCGAGCCGAACTGGATGAAGCCGTTGGTCACGACGCGAGCTTCGGTGAAGGGCGTGCCGTAGACGTTGACCGAGAACGGCAGCGGCACGGCGGTGATGCCGTCATCGAACGTGGCCGTCGCGCCGCCGAAGGTCGTTGTGAACGAAAGCGCGGTGCCGGTGGCGGCGATGGGCGCGAAGGCGTTGCTGTTGGGAGCGACGGAGTAGGTCACATTGCCGCCGCAGTCGGTGCCGGCGCCGGCGAAGGTGCCGCCACCGGTGGTGCAGAGGAACTGACGCGTGATGGAGCAGTTGGTGGCGATGCAGCACGCGCCGTTGGGGCTGGCGCCGACGGTGGCGGCGAGCGTGCCGGTGCTGGTGCGACCGATGTCGTCGGTCACGACGAAGGGCAACTGCGACACAGCTTGCTGCGGCACAGTTGCGGTGACCTGGCGCGAGAAGATGCCGTCGCCCGCGGTGACGTCGCCATTGGTGCCGTCATCCACGAGCGTGACGCCCGTGGTGCCGCCGATGGCGGTGGTATCGATGACGACGCTGGTGGCGGCGGAGACGGGGTTGGCGCCGGGCGTGGCGGTGACGCGCAGCAGACCGTTCTGGCCTTCGACGATCGTCACAGCGGTACCGATGCCGCCCGCCGGTGTGGGCAGGGGCACGTTGGTGATGCGCAGATCAAACGTGCCTGCGTTGGCCGAGGCGGAGGTGTGACCCCAGAACTGTGCCGAAGTACCAGTCGTGGAAGGCGCAACGCCCGGAGCAGCGACGGCGATGTAGTACTCGCCGCCGCGGAAGATCGCGGCATCGCGGCCGTTGTAGGCCAGACCGCTGCCGACAGCGGGCCGGACGGGCAGATTGGCACCGAAGGTCAGTTGGCTGAGAGAGCCGCTGCCGTCGGTGGTGTCGGTGAAGCCCATGTACGCGCCGAGCTTGTTGTAGATCGACAAGCGGGTGGCGTTGGTGGGCGAGAGCAGCGAACCTTCGGTATCGATGTCGAGGAAGCTGCCCGCGGTGCGCACGGCGTCGGGGACGACGATCTTGAACCACTTGACCTCAGCAGCGCCGAGCGGTTCGTCGTCGCGCACGATCGTGTTGGCGCTGCCCAACGTGCCCAAGTCAATGAAGCTGACCGTGGGGCTGGAGGGCGTGGCGGTGCCGGCGGAGATGTTGAGGTCCCAGGGGCCGGTCACCGTTTGCGTCGTGGTTTCGTAGGTCCAACCGGCGGTTGCGTCGTTGGAGAAGTGGGCGACGCCGAGCCAGTACGTGCCAGCGGGAAGGTCCAGGTCGCGGCCGTTGCTGATGAGGGGCGTGCCGGTGCCGCCGTTGGGGAACTGGGCATCGCCTGAGCCGTAGGAGACGAAGCTCTGGACGCCCGGGCCGTCGTCATCGTCGACGGTGAGGATGTTGCCGGTGGAATCAAACAGCGTGAATTCGGTGTCGCCGGTGCCCAGATTCCAGATGTTCAGGAAGCGCAGGTCGGCGTACGTGGTTGGCGCAGCGAGCGTGAAGCGGAACCAGACCACCGCCGTGTCACCCGAGGCCGTCGTGGAGAAGCCCGGGCGCGTGATCGTCGTGCCTTCGATGGGATCGATGGTGCCGAGATCGTCGAAGACGGTGGGCTGCGCCATTGCGCTGCCAGCGAAGACCGTACCGGCCGCGAGCGCGACCTTCAGAGCTGTTCGAATGTCTTTCATGATTGAACCCTTCCATCACAAAGCGACGGCATGCTTCCCGCCCCACGGCGCAGCACCATCGAGTCTGTCATTGACGCGCACACACCGAACCACACGTGGCACAGGGGGCTGTGAACGCGATAGCCGGACACGCCCCGGCTTGGGGACAGTGTAATGTCAATGGCGGATTTTGCCTAGAGAATTTGTGACAAGTCTTACCACGAAAAAGCCCCGGTGCGAGGGCACCGGGGCTTCAGCCGAGACGTGTGTGCGTTATCGGGAACGCTCGATTACGGGCACTGACCGCCAGCGAGAACGTTGAAGAAGTCGATCACGTCCTGGTCTTCGGGGAAGACGTCGTTGTTGTTGAAGTCGATGTCGTTGCACTGCGGGCAGTCGGCGCCGGCGAGGACGTTGAAGAAGTCGACCACGTCCTGGTCATCGGGGAAGACTTCGTCGTTGTTGAAGTCGATGTCGTCGCAGCCGGCGGTTTCGCAGGGGTTGCCGGTGGGCGAGTAGGTGAAGGAGACGCCGCCCGAGCCGACGAGGGCCGGGTCGACGTTCACGCCGCCGCTGCCATCGAAGTTTTCAGCGCCGACGGTGAAGTCGGTGCCGGAGATGGCGGGGGCCATGCTGCCGTAGCGAACTTCGACCACGTCGGAGTTTTCGGTGAGCACGAACTGGAAGTTGAAGTTGTCCGTGGCGGTACCGAGCTGGCGGTAGTTTTCGAAGCTGACCGTGAAGGTCTGGCTGCCGGGCGTGCCGTCGGTCTGGGTGTAGATGCGGGCGACGGTCGACATGGTCAGGTCATCCCAGAGGGCGCAGACCATGTTGTCGGGGTCGGTGGCGGCGGGAATGACGGCGTTGGTGTACTCGGTCGAGTACGCAGGGCCGGGGCCGAACTGGATGTAGCCGTTGGTGCAGACGCTGATTTCCGTCGCGGGAACGCCGGCGTAGTTGACGGCGAAGGGCAGGGTCACGGTCCAGCGGCCGTCATCGTCGGTGCCAGCTGTCTTGGTTGTCGCGCTGAGATCAAAGCCAGTGCCAGCGATGCTGGTGAAGGTGCTGGTGCTGGTGCCTTGGCCGAGACCGCCGCAGTTGGAGCCGGCGCCGCTGAAGGTGCCGCTCTGCAGGCCGCAGTTGTACTCGCTGATGATGGCGCAGCCGCTGGTGAGGCAGCATGCGCCCGTCGCGGTGGAGGTGACGGTGATGTTGCAGGAACCGGTCGCGGTACCGATGGCATCGGTGATGACGTAGGGGAGGGCGAAGGGCGTGGTGCTGGCGAGGACGGTGGCCTGCACGGAGCCGGTCCACGTGTTGTCGTTGTCGGGGTCCGTCAGAACGACCGACGTGGCGGCGGGGTTGATGCTGCTGGCATTGACCACAACGCCGTTGACGGGCACGCCCGTCTGCGGACGAACGACGACGCTGATGTTGGCGGTCTGGCCTTCGACAACGGTCTGAGCCGTGGTGGGGCAGCCGCCGCTCACGGCGTCAGACACGTTAAAGCGGATGAAGGAGACGCCGTACGAATCGGTGTAGCTGACCGGCACGGTTGCGCTGCCGATTTCAACATTGAAGCTCGTGGGCGTGGTGGTCGTGGTGCCCAGAACCGCGTCGGGGAAGTCGAGGACGGGGCCGGTGCGGAAGTCGTCGTCGGTGGCGGAGGCTTGGTTGTTGGCGAGGTTGTAGCGGCTGATGGCGAGGTAGTAGGTTCCTGGGCCGAAGTTGCGGGTGAAGCGCCCCTGGAGCGTCCCCCCGGTGCCGCCCGAGGCGACGGATTCATCGTCATTGCCGAAGTTGGCGATGGCGTTGAAGTTGCTGTCGTAGACCCACATGTCAGTATCGACGGTCGTGAGACCGAGCGTGTTGAAACGGATGTCGCCCGGGGGCAGGTTGGGGCCGCTGATGGGGGTTTCGGTGATGGTTTCGAGCGTGGCGACGTAGTCGGCGGTCGTGGCGGCGACACCCGAGACGCGGTAGTAGATTTCTTCCTGCTTGCCAAACCCGTACCACTGGTTCATGCGGCCCGGGGCGGTGGTGCTGCTGCTGGTCTGGAGGACCGAAACGGCGGTACCGATGCCGGTGGCGCTCTGCGTGAGGCCCAGCACGGCTCCGACGTGGCCGGCGGTGCCCGTGGTCGTCAGAGCGAGACGGTGGCGGTAGATGCCGAGGGGACGAGCGGCCGTCTTCACGCGGAAGATGTCCGCGCTGGTGGCGCCGGCGACCGTGGTGCTGGTGCCGGTGGTGTTGCCGGAGATGGTGTCACCGTTGGCCATGCCTGCGCCGCCGCTGGCAGCGGTGGTGGCGGTGGCCTTGGTTTCGTTGGCTTCGATTTCGGGGTTGTTGACCTGAGCAAAAGCGCAGGACGTGAGCGTACCGGCCGCGAGAGCGACCATCCAAGGCGTTCGAACGTTCTTCATGATGAATTCCCTTCCCAAGCAAGAGCAGCCATGCGCGAGTCCACTATCGCGCTGCGGCGATGCATTTCCACAAGAAGTCGCTGCGTCCCTTCCCGACAGGAGAAAGCGGTGGACAACGACAACCCCGACACGTCGGACACACGCCCGACGCGCGACAAATTGTACAGGGAGTACAGAAAATGGTACAAATAATCGCCCAAAACAGACAAAATTAGTTTGCCGGTGGATCCATGAAAAAACCCGGTGCTTTTGCGCCGGGTTTTGTGCTATCAGACCAGAATCGACCTGCGGTCTCACGTCAATAGACTGCGTGGGAAGTGAGTGTGTCCAAACTTACGGACACTGGCCGCCGGCGAGGACGTTGAAGAAGTCCAGGACGTCCTGATCATCGGGGAAGACGCCGTCGTTGTTGAAGTCAATGTCGTCACAAGTAACGACCGTGCCGGGCACGCATGCGCCGGTGAGGGTGATGGTGTAGGGACCGCTAGAAGGCGTCACGGGCGTGCTGATCCAGCCGGCGAGGGGGCTG
>JBKDAN010000072.1:0-14366 GCA_046316615.1 Phycisphaerae bacterium | reverse complement strand
TTCCGCTCGCGCCAGCGCGGCGGCGTCGGCAAGTTTGACGACACTCAGCGTCTCACTGCCCGGCGTACGAATGGTCGCGAAGCCACGCGATGCCAGCGTGAGGTTCATGAAATCCCACAATTCCTGCGGCGAAAGCCCACTCTCGCCACGCACCGTGACTGCACCGGTCAACAATGACGCATCATACTCAATGCGCACACCCATGCGCTCCGCAGCGAGATCAACCACGCGCGCGAGCGGCACTTGACCGGCGAGGCGGATCGAATCCACTGACGAGGCGACCGGCTGCGAAGTCGACTGCGCACTCACCGAAGACGGTGGCGCGATGATGCATACGGCCGTCACTGCGGGGTATACGCCTTGAACGCACAAGCGATGTAATGAGGAATGCATCGGTGTCCTTTTGTAGTCACTCGCACTGGGTGGCCCGCCCAGTATGCAACCGCGACACGAAATCACATTTTGTCGCAGCACAAGTCTCTGGCAAACACGCGCTTGTGTCAATGCGAATTGCAAAATGTGTCAGACCCTCTTGCACCGCATCGTCACTTTCGGTAGCATGCGGCACGCCGAATCAAGTCGGCACACAAGGGGCACTCCATGACATTGCAGCTTTGGCCCGATTTTCGTTCGACCGCGACCACCACCGTGATGTTCGTATCGGTTCTGCTTTGTAGCCCCAGTAACGCACAGCCGGAGCCTGACCCGTATCGCGACCTCTGTGTGCTCTGTCCGTCCGGCAACTATCAGGGCCCCCACGCAAATTGGCGTGTTCCGATGGTACTACCCAACCCGACTGTGCAAGATCCATGTGCCGCTGAGTGGTTCTTCGTCGATGATGCAGCGACTGTTCCGCCCTCACAGTGGGGTCTCGTGTCGAGCACTCCCGAATCTGGCACGCGGTCACGGTGTTTTCCTTTGTTCGGCGATTTTTCTCAACGACCTGGACCAGACGCAGGCACCTCTCCCGACCCGGTCATTCCTGAAGCGTGTGAAGAGTCGGGCACTTATGTTCGCTGGGTAGATCAGCAAGAATGGGAGTCTCAAAATCCCGAGGACTCAAGGGATCGGGACGTTCACGCTGCAAGGCATGGTCCATTTTGGAGCGGCGGCATTGGCAGCTATCTGACTCCAGGCAGCTCGCTGGAAGCGACTTCAGCTGCGCTATTGCCTCACGCACTTCGTAGTGCGAGCACCTCGTGGAATGGCCTATCGCGTCCGACACTTGACGGCAAAGTTGATTTGGTAACGGGGAAGCCACTGCTTTCAATCACGGATCTTGAAATTCCGTTCGGCAACGCCGTGTTTCGGCTCGTGCGGACCAAAGCGGACGACTTACAAGAGCACAACGGAGTCGGCTTTCTCAAGCGGACAGCAGGCTGGGATTGGGCGGGTGGTGGATGGATGATGAGCGAAAATCCGGTACTGCTGATTGATTCGGCGTACGCACCGGTGGTTGGAAACGGGCCGCGCACATGTTTTCTCGTTCTCGATGCGCACCATACCATTCCATTTCAATTCATTGAAAGCAACGGGCTGTACGAAGCTCCTGCGAGATTCCAGGCAAAGCTGACGCACAACGGAATCTGGGGTGCTACGGGTTGGTCAACCCGTCCCACTCAGTTCAAGGCTTCGTTGTACAATGGTCAGCTCCATTATACGTTTGTCGTACTGTATCAAGATATGCCTCGGCATGTTGTATCACCTCAGGGCGATTACGCTAGCGTCTTCGAGAACAGTAGCTTGACTTCTCTGCCGCCTGATGAGATTGGGCAACAGAGGTATGCATCTGACCTTCATGCACGGCCGCTGCTCCTCGACCAGTTCCCTGAATCGTGGCAAATGCACGACCCATTTGAAGGGCAGGCAAACCCCGGATTTGGAATTCCATACCAGGCAATCTGTGTCCGAATCGAAGATAATTATGGCCATGTGGTTGACATCGACTATTGTCCTGTTCGGCAGTTCAATGGCGACTTCGATGAAGGTTCATTTTCTGATTCGGCTGATCAGTATGGACTCAGAAATGCACGAAATACACCATGCATCGAATGCGTTCAGGAGTGTGCGGCACGTGGACAGATCAGCAGCATCACGCTCTCGGTACACGGTCACGCGAAGTGGAAGTTGCTCTACTCATTTAGGGCGACGCTCGGTTCGAGGCATATTTGGCTCGACCACACTACGCCCATTCATGCGTTAATTCCTCACGTATCAACATATAGCGATTACGCTGACTTCTGGCCGCAGCGTGAACCTTGGTATCCAAATGTTTCCGGGCCGCGAGTACTTGATCAGATCTACGTCTTCCCGGTCACCGCGACGAACGCGGCGGCTTTGGAGGCCGCGCCCGACTGCAGTGTTTTTCCCGCGCTGCATGTTTTTGGACGGAGCGAAGACGGCATATCAATTGAAGACTGGCGAAGCCGTCCTGGTATCCGAGATTGGCGCAGTGCTCCTCACAATCTGAATGAGCTCCTTCCGCTGGACGCATTGGCGGAGCAGGTGCCGTGGTCGTATCGAGTGCGGTATCTTCAGTCAGTAACGCTGGTGGATCGAGATCCTGATTGGTCAACTGGTGTTGACCTGATCGGCGACCCTGAGTGCAAGCCATTGTTGACGAGCGCTGTCACTCGCGCGGCTGCTGAGAAGGGCAACCGCCTGCTCTCGACGGACGTAGTTGAGGACCGGGTTGTGCTGTACGAGAAGGACAGATTCCGCACGAGGTGTTCGTTTGGCGACCCACCGGTAGAGCTAGAGCTATCACAAAGGCCTGACGCATGCGGGCAATCGCGCGGGACCAATGTAATCGCGATCTTTGAACCAGCTGAACTGGCTTCCTTTCTTCGCAGCATGTCGACGCGGGATGGCACTCTGGCGAATATCACACCGGATCATCTGGCGCTGCGCTCCGAAGCGGTGGATGGCACCGAGTTTCGTGAATTGCAGGTCAGCAACGTCAGCAATTTTGATGCCTTGGCTGCATCTCACGCCACCGCAGGCTTCGCGTACGCCAACGCCTCGATTGGCGACGGAATGCGAACAGCTGATGGTCCTTCTTGGAATGACATTCGTGAGCTTGGAGTGATCTCCGCGGACAAGCTGTACACGCGGCTCAACAATGCCGTTGCACCCGGGCTGGGTGGTTCCGTCGCCCTTGCGAGTTTGGCAGACGGCACTGGCATCAAGCGAGTTTTTAGGGTATTTCGGCTTGCTGTGGATCCGACGCGAACAGAGGGATCCTCTAGTCTTGCACCCTCGGAAGCGATGACGAACGATCCTTCGGCGCATCACCCGCCCTATCGATGGCATGCTTACCGCGATAACAAGTTCTACGAATCAAACGACTTAACTCGCAAGCCTAGCTCCGTAGCAACGCCTGATCTTGCTCAAGTACGTTGGCTAACCGTCATTGACGAGTTCTCGACATGGGAGGAAATGGTTTCGACCGACTCATACGGTGGTGAAGCGCATGATGAGTTCGGAACAAAGCGCGGACAGAAGAGCCGCCGGTCGGTCGAAGTCAACGCATCCGGCGTATTGCTACGCGATCGCCTCTGGGAGTTCAATTTTGATGCAGGCACTGTGGAGTTGACAAACAGCGGTCTGGGTGAAGAGTTCATCTACGAACGTGCCGTCAACGTGCTTGAGCGAAACAATCCGCACATTCGAATCCCGAATCCTCCGGGCACTGACGCGAATGATCCCAACACAACTCCATTCGAGATGGTTTCTCAAACCGACCATCACGCGGCGATTCGCGATGAACTGCTGCTTGTGGAACGACGCACGGTCGGATGGTCAGTGACACGTAATCCCGGTCAAGCGAGCGGACTCACGAACGGTCTCGTGTACTTCTATCACTACAAGCCGGTTTCGTATTCATTCGACGCGACACCGAACGATCCTGATGACACCGAGAACGCTGTCGTCGTGCGACCGACCCTTGCAGCGGAGGGTCTGCGACAGGGGCAGTACTATCTGCCAGAGAGAGACGCACCCGCAGCGTACGGCGAAGACCGATCTTCATGGCTTCCGGTCGGTCACTACAAAGTGAATACCGCCAACTCGGATACTACCATCATTACCAAAGCCTACTTCCGTACACAGCTTTCCGGCGAGGATGCCACTTCGCCCTCAGCACTCCAACTCTGCGGCCCAAGCTCAGGTATCTCTGATGAGTGGGTACGCGACGTTGAAGTAACGTTCACGACGCCGATCCGCGAGGGCGATTTCCGCAACCTGGTTAATTGGCATGCGCCCAACGGCGATGAGACCTTGGCTTGCGCTCTCGTGGCCCCGCCCATAGATGTGGAAGCTGACGCAAATTGGGCTGGCTTGGGGTACACGGCTACACACTGGCTTCGAAAGTTCCGGCCCACGACCGATCTGCAGGTTGATCCTCTCCAACAGCCCGTTGAGCAGACGTTTGTCGTCGGTCCCCCGCGCAAGCTCCGGCCCGATGGTCAGCCTGGCGAAGGTTGGCTGTATCCAGTGCAGCGAGACTGGGTTGATGAGAGTGGCAAGAAGACTTGGTCTGCTGAGGGACTCTTGCGCAATCCGCTTGCACCGTCCAGTTCTGCCGACCCTGAATACCTCCAGACGTGGAATTACACGCGGTACTTCTTCGATGGACGCGGCAGGCCCGAACACGTCGTCGTGGACGTGGAGCCTACATCGGGGACCACCGTTCCGGCGATTGCACACGACGGTGGACCGATTTTGCCCAACGGACCGGGCATCTGGAGTTTGCCGGCGGGCGGGATTGAGAGGCTGCCTCAACCGGCCGCTGGCTCCCTTCGTTGGACCGCGCCGCTCAAGTATGTGACAAGTTACAAGTACGACGGCGACCGCCTGTCGGATATCTTCTACCCCAACGGCCGGCGATGGATGAGCCGATTGGTTGCTATTTCGCGGCGCGAGAACTGCGTACCGCAAGCTTCCCAGCCAGGCCAGCCGCCCCTTCCAAACATCTGCGCGCCGTCCGAGACGCTGTGGTGGAACCAGCCAGCCGCTGCCGTTGGTTCGGGCAACACACCAGAGACAGTTCCGTATACGACGCTCGCATCCTTGTCTAAAGATCAGCAGTTCACGCGTGAGTATATTTTTAACGAGGTTGAACTCCGCTCGGGAATGTACTTTTCACGTGTCATCGGTGAGGTACGCGATTACGCCCCCAACTCACCACCGATCAACCCCATTCGTGTGCGTCGCGTGTTCTTTGCGGAGGATTTGGGTACACGATTCGGCCCGCAGGAGAACGCGCTGCCGATGCAGGATGGTGATGTCGCTTTTTCGGAGGATGTGCAGCCACGTTTTGTCACGGAAGCATCGGTTGCAGGCAATGCCACTCCGCTTGCGCTAGATGCAAATGGTCGTGTCACGAGTGCAACTCTTCTTGAACCCGACTCCGACGGTCGGCTGCTCGCGATCGGCTCAAAGGAAGTCAACGAACTTATCGATATGCGCCGTGAGCGCGAGATCGATGGCACCGTTACCCGGACCACGATGAACACGCTGGGGTTCCCCATACGTCAGTACGTGGGTACCGAAGACTCGTCATGGAGTGGCACCAACAACGGCACCTCCAACATGGTGATCGTCAGCCGCAACGCGTACGGTGAGAGTGTTGAGAACGCATGGCTGCCGACAATGACATGGAAGTATCGCTCGCAACCTTCATGGGCCGAGCAGCCATTCCAACAGCCGAGCGGTCCTGAAGCTGGCGCCTACTCACAGACCAGCTACGACTGGCGCATGCGACCCGTTCGCGTGGATGAGTATGACTATCCCGACGATTCGAGTTCGCTGCCGAGACGACTGCGTACGACCCTGACCTACTTCGATAACGCAGATCGCGTCATCGCCACGGTCACGTTTGGAGCTGATCTTCCGTATATCGATCCCCTCGCGATTCCTGAAAGCTTTGATCCCACCGGCGATGCTGATGCATGGTTCGTCGTGAACAACAACGGATTGGCACGTGTTCAAGGAACTCAACTCACACCTTGGATCGAGCTGTTCCAAATTGAGAACTATGCGCCGACCTCAGCAACGGTCAATTACCATGGGCCTGACAACTCCGTTGTCGAGCGGCGCGAGTACGACGTTTCTGCGTTCGCGGTCGACCCAATCCTTCAAGAGCTCCCAACAGGTCAGATGCAGTATCAGGCCTACTTCAGCTACCGCGGGGGCGGTGGCCAAGTCGTGTATTCCCAGCAGCCCGGCGCACCTGTCGCCATTTCCGTGACCGATGGGCTTGGGCGAGTTACCCGCACTGACATGCGCAGCCGCGGCTCGGGAGCGAGTTCAACCTGGCCGACGTATGCGTCGACGAAGACGACTTTCGATGCGGACGGGAACGCGGTTGACGTGCGATCGCTCGAGCGTGTGTTCGGCTCAGACCCGTTGATTGAGCTCGATGACCTAGGGGCAATGGCCAATGCCGTCAGGCAGCGAACAGTAAGCTGGTTTGATCCCAGCAAGCGCGTTGACGCGACGCTTGTCCTTGGCACCGAGCAGACGGGTGGCTATCTGACCGGTCCAACCAGCTATGTACGACCAATTGACGATGACACTGAGTCGCGCCCCCGCCTCTCAGTCGACGGCGGTCAGTTGGTTCGTCACATAGACGCACCCATCAAGAACTCTGGTGGCCTCCTCACCATCAACCGTCACAACATTGCAACAGGCCGCATCACGCACGTGCGCAATCCCGACGACACGATCACGGAAACGCTCTATGATGCTGCAGGCCGCGTGAAGTCCGTGATCGAGAACCGGGAAGGAACTCCCGCAGATCAGCGGCGCACCGATTACGAGTACCGCTTTGGCCGTCTCATCAAGATACTGACAGGCACGAGTCAAACTCCGGCCGCCAGTGTCACCGAGATTCGCTATGGCGCGTCTGTACTTGAGTACACGTCCGATGGAGGAGTGCTCAACTACGCAGAAATGTCATATCACAATGGTCTCATTGGCAGCATGCGTCGCAGCAGTATGGATGGTCCGGGACAGCCCGAGCCGGATAAGGTGGACCTTTCGTTCGCCTACACGTTCAATGGACTTCTGGCACGCCGTATCGATGCACGCGGTGTCGCGTTCCATTATTTCTATGACGGGCTGGATCGACTGATCGAAATTCAACTGGGCAAGTGGGAGGGTGGCGGATTCACTCAGTTCAAGCTTCCCGATACGCTCAATGTCAGCGGACAACTGCCCTCGAGCATGATTCACCGAATCACGATCTCATATAACCCCCGAGGACTGGTTGAACGTGTCACGGCCTACGGGCTCGGCGGGTCGGAAATTGTGTCCGATGTCGGATACACCTACGACGCGCGCGGCAATCTGCGTCGAGAAAAGCAACTGCATGGTTCGGAGTTGTACGACCTTGATGCCGCAGTTGCCCCGTCGGTGCAGTACATGTGGAACTATGCGCCAACGGACGCAACACAGAACGGGCACACACGACTGTTCGCGATGCTCTATCCGGTTGAAGAGCATGGCGGTGTTCCTCGCGTCGTTCGCTTCAACTATGACGGAGGGCACGACGATGTTGATAACCGTTTCAGCCGCGTCTCACGCATCGAGTCTTTTGTGCCTGGTCAGACCAATGTTCGAACCACGATCGCGCGCTACTCCTATGCCGGAACTTCCCGCCGTGTCGCGATGTCCGTACCCGTTGCAGAAGGACCAGACGCAGATCCCAACGTTGCCGCGCTCAGCCTGTTCACCAATACAGAACTGGGCAACGCAACCCTGGGTGGACTCGACCGATTCGGACGCAATCAGTTCTGGTCGGTGCAAGCGTTCACTTTTGGAAGCACGCACGCCACCTTTGCTGGAGCGCGGTACACCTATGACATCATGGGCAATCGCCTGTCACAGAATGTGACCCAATTTGCAGTGGGAAGCGCCCCCGCTCGCTCACAGGTTCACACGTACGACAGGCTCAACCGACTCGTCGGAAGCACCATGGGGGCACTGTTGTACGGACAAGGTGGGGCTGCCTCGATCGATCCCACGTCAGTGCTACGTACTGACAACTGGACACTCGACATCCTCGGCAACTGGGCTGGCGGCCCAACCAAGCCCGGCCGTGAAACCACGGCATCCACAGTGTCGCAATCGCCGCTGGCGTGGGGCGTCTTCAACACCACCAGTGGTCAAGCGCCTTGGATTCCCGCTGCGACCCATCCGATGTCTGTCGGTATCTTTGACGTCACGCACGCAGTGAACCAGCAGAGCGAGATCACCTCGGTGCTTCAGGAGCTGTATGGCTCGACACCCGCCAGCGCCAACGTCGTCTTCCTGCACGACAAGGCGGGCAATCTTGCGTTCGATGGCCAGTACTACTACAGCTATGACGCATGGAACAGGCTGGTGCAGATCAACAAGGCCTCGCTCCCGCAGCCGCAGCCCCCGCCCGCGCAGATCGGGCTTGACACCGTCATCATCGGCGATTTGGTTCGCCACTACACGTACGACGGCCTGGGCCGCATGATTCGCGCTCAGTACCCATATACACCAAACAACGGATTGCCGGTCCAGCAGTTGCCGGGGCTTCGCAGTGAGCGTTACTACTACGACGGCATTCGCCGCATCCAGACGATCGTCCTCGATCAAGTCTATTCGCTCGAGGGAGCCCTTGCCTTGGGCTCTGGTGATTCGCTTCAGCAACTCGCGGAAGAGATCACCGAAGGTACGGCAGAAGTCGACATCGTCGACGAGCATGGCGTGTTTGTGTCCAATGCGGAACTCGACGCAAACACTACACCCATCTCGCTCGAAGCGGAGATCGTCGAGCAGTCGCTCCAGGCAATCGAGATCGAGATCACCCCGTTCCTCGTCCCGCAACTCCACCGCGAGTATGTCTGGGGACCCGGTGACAACGGCGTCGACGAACTCGTTGCCTACTTCGACGGCGAGGATCGCGATCAAGGCCACTGGACGATCCAAGACGCCGGCGGAGATGTTGTCGCGGTGATTCGCGATAGCGGCGTGCCGATTCCGGTGCAACGCGCGAATGGCCAGGGCAGCGTCATGGTCCCCACCGCACGTGTCGTCGCGCAGTGGACGTATGACGCCTACGGCGACGTGCTCAGCGCCGACTACTTCGCGCCGCACGCGACGTGTGACATCGGGCACAAGGGGTTGTTTGTCGATCGGCTCGACACGCAGCAGGCGCTGCAGGCGGGCAACTACACGACCAATACGCCGCCCAAGCTGGTGCCGTACGCGCACGCGATCTACCACAACCGCAACCGCACCTACGCGCCCGGGCTGGGGCGGTTCATGCAGAGTGATCCGAATGCGACGGGCATCGCCGCGCTCGAAACGATCGCCTTCCACGGCACGGCGATCAGCCCCGCCGCGATGGCGGCGGACTTGCAGACGCTGCACACCGACGGCGCGAACTTCTACCAGTACCTGCGTGGCAACCCCTTCATGGGCAGCGACCCGCTGGGGCTGTCGAGCGATCCGTTTGACATGGTCGATGACTTCATTACGACATCTGCTTCGGAGCGAGCCGCGTTCCTAAGCAATGTCGGCAACGGCATGAAGTCGGCCGCCATCATGGCGGCGACCATTGCGAGCTTTCTGCCGGTTCCCGGCGCGAACATCGCGGGCGAACTCGCCCTGTACGCGCTGGGTGAACAGGATTGGCAAACGACCGCGATCAACATCGGCACAGGCTTCATCCCTGGCGCGGCGATGCTGAGCAAGCTCGCGAAGATTCGCCACGGGGCGGTTGACATCGCCATGAAGTCTGGCGGTGGGTTGCGCGGCGGTAGTGGTGATGGCATTCAGCGAGCTGTGCAGCAACTAAAGCGTGCGTGCGGCTGCTTCACCGGCCCCACGCAGGTATGGACTGATCGCGGCCTGCTGCCAATCGCCGATGTTCAAGTGGGCGACTTCGTCCTCGCACACAACGACGAGACGGGCGAACTCTCGTTCCGTGAAGTGCTCAAGACGTACGTCCGGCAAGGCGCGCCCATCGTGCTCGTCACACTCATGGCGGTCGATCCGGCGATGGGCAACACGCTCGCAACGATTGAGACGACCGAAGAGCACCCGTTCCTCGTCGAAGCGACCGCGAACGGCGACCCCACTGGTTGGACGCGCGTGGACGAACTCTCCCCCGGCGACGCCATCAAACAGTTCGACGGCCTCAGCCCTGGTTCGGTGGTCGTGTCGATCCAGTTCACCTCCCGTCGCGAACAGGTGCACAACCTGGAAGTCGAAGGCCTCCACACGTACCTCGTGGGTGCGGATGGGGTGGTGGTGCATAATGGAAGTCCGTGCAAGTTACACATCCTGACAAGTCTTCCGCGCAGTCAGCTACTCTATCGACCTAAAGCCAGAGGCTTGCCACCAATCGGACTTGACGAAAGACCGATTGAGCTGCATCATCCCAATGCTAACAACCCGTTTACGGTTCGTGAGATGTCGTATACCGACCACCGAGGGCCGGGAAACTACAGGGCCAATCATCCCGCGCCTTGGGCAGGCATGACCCCCTCAGATCGTGCAGCGTACGACTATCAACGTCAACTATACTGGGAAGAGATGTGGGACAGCGGACGTTTTGTCGGACTTCCCTCACCCCCCTGATAGCACCGGAGATACATCCATGAACTGGGAGAGGTTTGAGAGCGCTTGTCAACAACTCGCATTGAAGCATCAAGGTCGCGGTGTGTTCGAACCCCTCGTGATTCAACAGCTCAAAGCGGCAGCTCCCTTCGTCCCGTCGCAGTACTGGGATATCGTGTCGCGAGTGAAGACTTACGATGCTATGCTGAGATTTGGAGAATGGGCTCCCTACGTGGTTTTGTCAGCAGCGCATGTGCTTGACGAGTTGACACAATCGATACCCGGCATCTATGTCTCTCGCTTTCGCTGCCTTCCGTTCGCGGGTTCCGGTGTCGGCAGTGGCGATCCGTTGTTCCTGCAGTGGAACGATTCCTCGTGTCGCGTGATGATCATTTTTCACGACTACTTTGGGGATGATCCCGGTATAGATCTGCCTAGAGACTCGTTTCTGGTGATTGCCGACTCGTTCGAAGATTTTGTAGCCAATCTGCGCAATTAACGAAATTCGATGTCGATCACTTCTTTGGCAAACCGTATTGGTTTTGGAGTGACAAGTGGGCAGGTGGCGCTACCTCGACAATCGAATGATCTCGTGGCGGGTGGCATAACTTCGAGAATCAGACGATCTCGTGCCACGGGCTTCCGGCTTTGCGGATGCCCGTGCGTCTTGGTGCAGCCCATTCTCTCCAACCCACCAGTGAACGGCTCGACATCGAGCTGACCACCAAACACCACCGCACCACTCTCTCCACACGGTACCATCGGACGCTCGGCTATCAACCAGCATCGAAACGACCGACGAGCACCCCTTCTTTGTTGAGTGCGAGGCGAATGCGGGCGCCGGGAATGCCAACGCCAAGCCCGGCTTCGTCCGCGCCGACCTGCTGCAACCCGGCGACCGACTCCGCACCCTGACCGGCACCGCGCTGGTAACACTCGTCCAGTTCTCCGCCCAGCGCGAAACGGTGTACAATTTCACCGTCGGACAACACCACACTTACCACGTTGGCGCCAACGGGGTGCTGGTGCATAACTGCCCTGATCTACAGGGAAAGGCAGGTCTTGCGTATGAAGCGGCAATGAAGCAAGCGTACGGACTGGCTCCCGCACCGCGACTCCCCGGGCTGGGTAAGGACGCGTATGACGGACTCCTTGCGAACAGCGTTCTGGTTCAAGTGAAAAAGTACACGTCGTACGAAACTCTGCCTAAAGGCCGGTCTATCGCGAAGTTTCAGTCCCAAATCGGGGAACAGGCTGCCATCGCGAGAAAGAACGGCTACAACTTCGCCTTGATGATGCCCGCGCCGCCGCAAGGTCAAATGGCGAGTTGGTTGAGTTCAAAGGGCATTACCGTGATCGTTGGTGCTCCATGAATCATAGTGTGTGGGTCGAACTCGCATTCGATGATAGCGGCTTCAGCGTGTTTACTAACGCTGTCGAAGCGCTGATGAGTCAGAGTTGGTCACCGCTTCCGGACAGGACGTTGGTTCCTTGGGCCCTCGGCTCCGCGATCGGGGTGTTCGATCATGAAGGGGTTCGCGTCGATTGGGATTGGTCACCTGACTTCGACTGGAACAGCTTTGTCCAGCACCACCTAGATGCTCGCGCCGTGTCAATCAAACTGTTTCGGATGGCTAACGCCATAAGTGTCGCGTGGAGTTCTGCCAAACCTTCACTCATCGACATAGAGTGGGACGAATGTCCACAGATATGGGCCGATCGAACGTGGGTTCCCGATTTGAGTTTTCCAACAAAGGAAATAGAAGAACTGTGTAAGCGCTACGGTTATGTAATAGGGTCTCAGTGGATCCATGTCTATGCCTGATGAATGATGGCAAGAATTGGTCGGCAGACGGCACAACTGCGACGGTCTACTCATCGTGCCGGGCCTGTCGGCCCTGTGGGATTCTCGGCAGAAATGCGATAGACGAGTGCGCGGACATCGCTGCGAACCTTTCGTTGGCCGCAGCGTGATTTCCAACGCCAGAACAAACGGAAAGCGCCCGATGCCGACCCACGACCGTGTCTATCTAGGTGATGACGAGCGACCGCCGCCAGTCTGACCACAACTTGCTCACGACCATCCAAAGCAGCCGATCAAAGCGCCGAAGTCGAGGACGTTTTGCAGAGCGTTGCAGGACCGCGATTTGGTGGCGGAGAAGGGTGTTCTCGGCTGCGAGTGCAGAATGCGTTCTTAGGAATGCATGTAAAAGTGTGACGAGCACTGTCGTTCGAGCAGAGAACCGCAGACGACAGGACTTGCCCTAACGCCTTCCAGAAAGAGTTCAACTGGTGTCCTGTCACCCCGACTTGATTGAGATTAAAGCCCTCTGACAAGTACGTCGAAGGGCTTTCTCCTTGTAAAACAGTGGTTTCAGTTCTCTTGTATTGGTTCAATCGCACCACGACAAACAGGCGTTTGGGGGCTTACTCCTGAGAGGATTTGAACTTTGCGGCCTTCCGGGATGGGAAATGGCTCAGTCCGAGGGGCGAGCGCAACGATTGTTTACTGCGGTGTCAACGCCCGACCGCTCACTACTTATACCTTACCTCGCGTTCCACGTAATCTGCCCAATCTGACAGGAGCAAGTCTGATTCGTCCCAAGGGCCTGTGTACCCGTCCCCACCGTGCAACACAAGCCGCACGCGTCCATCGATCGGGTCCCCCGCAAACCGCTGGAGCACAAGCACTTGGTACCGAGTCACGTGGTAACGAGGGGTCCGCTTGAGCTTCTCCAACGTCGATTGCCACATGCCCTGAAGGTCCTTTGGCAACTTCTCGAGCTGAATGGTGTGTGCAAGATTGCTTGGAGGGCGTAACTCTGCATGAACATGCGGAATCACACGGCGCGCCAAGTTGTCCAGATCGATCCCTTGCGCGTGCCCGTCCTTAGGCGGCAGGTACAGCACTGTCACGCCCAATGTAGAGAGCAAGGGGAACATCACCGGTTCGGCCTTGCGATACTCGGATAGAGTGGACGCAATGGCCGCACGAAACTCTGCGCTCTGACCCTCCCGGATGGCTGGGGCACCGAGATCGATGCTCATGCCGTCGGTTTCGAAGAGCTGCTTGAGCATCTGGGACGTGCCGACGCGAATCGCCTGCAGTTCCTTTTGAACGTGTCCGGCACCGATTATCGGGGAGTACAGCACCCCAAGTTGATCTGGTCGTGGCTCCCGAAGTTCCAAGAGGCACTCCTGGAGATCGGCGGGTGGCATAACTTCGAGAATCAGACGATCTCGTGCCACGGGCTTCCGGCTTTGCGGATGCCCGTGCCTCTTGATGCACCTCATTCTCTCCAACCCACCGGTTAACGGCTCGGGGTCGAACTCAGCACCCAACACCACCTCACCGCTCTCGCCACCCCGTACCATCTGCCAGTCGAGACGCCCGGCTGTTAACCAATTCCGAGCGTCAATCGCCGCGCAAACTGAACAGCTGGAGTATCTGAACACCGCTGGCGCTGCGCCAGAGGCGTTTTTTGCATGGTACGACCCCGCAGCGACGCCGTCCGCGTGACCGTCCAACCCGGGAGTTAACCAGAGAATTTGCCCGTCTCCCCCACCACCTCGGCTAGAGAATTTGTTCGCGGGGGTTGTGCATAGGGAGCTTCGCAAGCCCTGGCGACGAGCCGGGGCTTGTTTTGTTTACGGGGTGAGGGTCAGGCCACGGCGTTTCGAGGGGCGTCATTTCGCGGCAGAAAGCGTGGGTTTTCGGAACGTGGCGATGTTCTGTGGCTGGGCGGAGAGAGCGCTTGGCGGCGCGAGAA
>JBKDAN010000071.1:0-5489 GCA_046316615.1 Phycisphaerae bacterium | reverse complement strand
AACGCCCGCCCTGAATGACCTGCCGCGCCGCCTGCTCCTTGAACTCCGCCGTGAACGATCGCCTTCCCATGATGAACCTCGCTTCCTGACGGCCGTTATAGCCGCCTCCGCGAGTGTCCACTATTGGTGGGCAAGGTCAGGGGATGTGCCACGAGTCGCGTTCGCGGACGCTGGACGAGCTTTGCGGGCGACGTTATGAGACAGCCGGGGGCACCTTGGCGAGCTCGGCTTGGGCGAGGTCGCGCATGGCGTCGTCTTGCAGCAGATCGAGCGACTTGGTGAGGCTGGTGCGGGCGGCGGCTGCGTCGCCGGTTTGGGCTTGCATGGTGCCCAGCAGCAGCCAGACGTTGCCGGCTTCACGGTCGCGCGGGTAGGCGGTGAGGAAACTGGTGAACGCGCTGGTGGCGGTCTGGGTGTCGCCGGCTTCGTAGAGCTTGCAGGCGATGGAATATTGGTGATCGCGCTGCAGGACGCCGATGGCGTCCGCACCTTTGAACTCGGCGGCGAGTTTGCGGTAGGCGTCGCGGGCGGCGTTGTCGTCTTGGCGGGCGAGGGCGGTGCTGACGGCGGCGCGGAGTTCCATTTCGCGCTGGGTGGCTTCAAGCGGGCGAGCCGACTTTTCGCGATCGCGGCTGGTTTGCTGGACCGCGCTGCGGAGGTCGGCGCGACGTTTGGCTTGTTTGGCGACGCTGAAGAGGTCGTATTGCTCGCGCGGGAGGATGTTGGTGGCGAGAAGCAAGAAGGCCATACCGCCGCCGAAGGCGTAGCCGCCCAGGTGGGCCATGTAGGCGATGCCGCTGCGACCAAGGATGCTCATGATGATGTCCCAGGCGATGGCGGTGGCGATGACCCAGACAGCGGTGAAGTTGTAGATGCCGCCCATGTAGAAGAAGACGAGAGCACGGACCTGGGCACGGGGGAAGAGGACCAGGAACGCGCCGGTGCAGGCAGCGACTGCTCCGGATGCACCAAGGGCGGGGGCGCGTTCGAAGGCGATGTGGGCGAGGCCTGCGGCGGCGCCGCCTGCGAGGTAGAACAGGAGGAACCACCAGTGGCCCAGGCGGTCCTCGATGGCGGGGCCGAAAACCCAGAGAAAGAGCATGTTTCCGGCGAGGTGGAGGACGCCGCCATGGAGGAAGGCGTAGGTGACAAGCTGGTACCACTGGAAGAAGTTGCGCCAGATATAGAGCTGGTTCTCGGCGGGTGCAACGCGCGGGTCGGCGTCGCGATTGAGCCAGAATTGCAGGGCGAAAGCGGTGCAGCAGGCCAGCATGATCATCGGGGTGACGATGGTGGCGCGGCTGCGGGGGCGGTCGGTGGAGAGAGGAATAAACATGGAAGGGCGCGGGAAAGTCGGAAAGCGGGGAACGGGAGGAGCGTAGAGGTGTGGGAAGCTGACGCGTGCGGCTGGGCTTTGGTGTTTGGTGTTTCTATAGTGGCGACTCGCCTCCGGTTGTGGTGACGTGGTGGCGAGGGATCAGTGTCAGTGGTGTCGGCAGACACCAACGTGTCGATGGACACAAGGGCAAACACGCATGTCGTATTCCAAGGGTCTCGAAGGCGTTGTCGCGACGGAAACCAAGATCTCGTTCATCGATGGCGAGAAGGGTGTTCTGGAGTTCATCGGGATTCCGATCGGCGAACTGGCGAGCAACAGCACGTTCGAGGAGACGGTGTACTTCCTGTGGAACGGCCGTCTGCCCAAGAAGGCGGAACTGACGGAATTTGAAGCCGCGATCCGCGCGCGGTATGACATGCCGGCGTACATCTCGCAGCTCATCATGAGCATGCCCAAGGACGCGCAGCCCATGCACGTGCTCCGCACGGCGGCAAGCGCGATGGGGCTGATTGATCCCAAGCCCAACGCGACGGACCTTCCCAGCGTGCGCGAAAAGGCTCTGACCCTGCTGGCGGTCATGCCGACCATTCTGGGTGCGTTCCATCGTTATCGCCAGGGCAAGCCCATCATCGCGCCTGACAAGAGCATGTCGATCGCGTCCAACGTGCTGTACATGATCAGCGGGAACAAGCCCAGCCCGACCATGGCCAAGGCTCTGGACGTGTGCCTGGTCCTGCACACCGACCACGGCCTCAACAACAGCACCTTCAGCGCCCGCGTCGTCATCAGCACGCTCAGCGACATCTACTCCGCCATCACGGCAGCCATCGGCAGCCTGCGCGGCCCGCTCCACGGCGGCGCGAACGAAGGCGTGATGGTGATGCTGAACGAAATCGCGTCGCCCGAAGCCGCGGAGAAGTACACGCTGGACAAGCTGGCGAAGAAAGACAAGATCATGGGCTTCGGCCACCGCGTGTACAAGGCGTACGACCCGCGCGCGACGCACCTGAAGGTGCTCGCGAAGCAGTTGGCGCAAGACACCGGCAACATGGCTCTGTACGACAAGAGCACGGCGATTGAGAAGACCATGGCGACGGCGGTCGCGGCGAAGGGCATTTATCCCAATGTCGACTTCTACAGCGCGACGACGTATCACTGCATCGGTCTGCCGCTTGACCTGTTCACGCCGATGTTTGTGGTCGGCCGTATCGGCGGCTGGAGCGCTCACATTCTCGAGCAGCTCGGCGACAACCGGCTGTTCCGCCCTGATGTGGACTACAAGGGTCCGCACGATGTGCGTTACACGCCGATGGACAAGCGGTGAGCAGGCAGTGAGGCACGGGGGCACGAAGGCATGGAGTGAAGAAAAGCCCGCGAGCAGTCGCGGGCTTTTTCATTGACGTGTCTTTGTGCGTGTTCAGTAGTCTTGGCTTGACTCCGCTTGCTGTGTGGCGAGCCAGATGCCCATGGCGATGGCGCCGGGGAGGCCGAGGGCAGCGAGCTGCGCGATGGACTTGGGAAGGCCTTCACGCTTGATGAGCTTGCCGGTGAGAATGGCGAGCCAGGGCGAGGCCGCGAGCATGGCGAGCGAGAGGACGACCAGGCGGAGGCTTGCACTGCCAAAGACGACGGCTTGCGTCGTGACGCTGCTGAGAGCGAGCATGACGAGCGCGGCGACGGCAACGGGCAGTGCGTGCGAGGGACGCAGGAAGACGATAATCGCGGCAGGCGTGAGGAACGCAGCGGAGACGCCAGACCACTGCGCGAGCTTGAGGCTATTGAGCGGCCCCGCCATGAGATTGGCGGTGGTGCCTGCCATGACGATCAGCGCGGCGACACCGACGAGGCCGGGCTTGCGAGCCAGCGTCAGTACGCCGGCGGTTGTGACGAAGGTGAACGCGCCAAGGCCTGCAAGATGCGCGAGTGACTGCTGGAGTGACCAGGTCTCGGTAATGATGCGGCGGGAGGCGAGCGCGCCGAAGGCTAGCACGATGAGCGTCACCGGAAGCGCGAGCAGCAACGGATGCAGGCGCTGGGCACGCAGCAACAAGGCGGTGAATGCGAGCAGCGTGCCGACAATCGCAATGACGGGCAGCCAGTCAGCAGCGCGGCGCGGCGGCAGTGCCCACGTGGGCAGATTGGGCCCGGCCATGATGAAGGGGTGCATCACGAAGAGCGTGAGGCCCAGGGCGAGGGCGATGATGATGCCTCGCGTGTCGGCGAAGTTGAGGGACGTGCTGTCGGCGTTTGCGAACTGCGAGCGTTTGGGGAGCCAGAGCGTGAAGAAGATGAGTGCGCCGAAGAGGCCGGGCGGAATCGCGCCCAACGCGAGTTGTTGGAGGAGAGCGGGGTCCATGAGGAATCATCGCGCGAGCTGGTGGGCTGGCGCGATGGGAGGAAACGTGTGGAAGAGCGCAGGCAGTACGTGTGTGTCACGGGCCTGCACCATCCGAAGCGGGCTTGCGTTTAGCGGCCGCCTTCGAGGCCGACGATCAGCGTGACTTCATCGGAGAGGCCCTTGCCGACCATGTAGTTCATGCCGAAGTCGCTGCGCTTGACTTCGAACTTGGTTTCGATGCCTGCGACTTCGCCGCCGCCACGGCCAGGGCCGCGACCGGTGTCTTCGACGGTGATGGTGAGAGGCTTGGCGACGCCCAGCAGGGTGAGGTCACCGGCGACTTCCCAGGTGGTGTCAGACTTCTTGGTGAAGGTCTTGCCGACGAAGGAGAGGGTGGGGAATTCCTTCGCGCTGAAGAAGTCACCGCCGCGGAGGTGGTCGTCGCGCTTGGTGTTGCCGCTGTCGATGCTGCTGGCGTCGACGGAGATGGTCAGGACGCTGCTGGCGGGGTTGGCGGCATCGAGGTGGAACTGGCCGGACATCTTGTTGAAGCGGCCGTAGTTCCAAGCGACGTTGAGGTGCTTGATGCGATAGATGACGGCAGAGTGAACGGCGTCGATTTCGAAGGGCTTGGCGTCAGCAGAGGCCACCGCAGCGGTCGCGACGGCGTTGGCGACCGGAAGGTTGGCATGGTGGCCGAAACCGCCAAGGGCGGCGACGCCTGAAAGACCGGCGGCGAGAACAAGGGCGCTGACAGCAAAGGCACGCTTCATGGGAGAATCTCCGGGAGACATGCGGGCGAGGTGCCCGCAGGCAGTCGCTACGAGGCCGGTGACGCACCGGGCGGCGATGCCTGTTTCAACAACTTTTCGACGCCGCAACGTCTTGTTGGCAGGTGTCGTGCTGGTGAGATGCCCGGGTCGGTGGGTGGTTGCAAAAAAGACGAACCCGGCGGATAGCCGCCGGGTTCGCAGGGACTTGCGTGTGATCACTGACTTTGTGAGTCAGTGAGAAGGTTTACAGCGGGCAGTTGCCACCGGCGAGGACGTTGAAGAAGTCGATGACGTCTTGGTCATCGGGGAAGACTTCGTCGTTGTTGAAGTCGATGTCGTTGCAAGCGGGGCATTCGCCGCCAGCGAGGACGTTGAAGAAGTCGACCACGTCCTGGTCATCAGGGAAGACTTCGTCGTTGTTGAAGTCGATGTCGTCGCAGCCAGCGGGAGCGCCGGGGAAGATAACGAGCGAAGGGCCGCGGTAGCGGTTGTTGGTCACGCCGGCGTAGGTGGCGGCGACGGCGGCATCAACGGGGTTGAGGACGAGCGTCAGGCTGCCAGTGCCGCTGGCGATGTCAGCAGCGACGGCGTCGCCACCGGCGGCGTTGGTGCCAGCGCTGTCGAAGAGCTTGTAGGCTTCGGTCGTGCCGCTGCCAGTGGTGTCACCGAAGACGCCGGGGTTGGCGCCTTGAGTGAAGTCGTAGGTGGTGATGGCGAGGCGAGCCGCGTGGTCGGTCGCGAAGTTGGTGAGGAGGGCGTTGGTGTTGGTGGCGGGGAAGACGGGGACGCTGATGTCGAGCGTGTCGTTGTCGCTGTGAGCGAGTTCGATGTCGCTCGTCGCGCCGCTGTTGGTGAAGGCGGCGTTGCTCTGCTGGAGGAAGAGGTAGACGCGGGAGGCCGAGCCACCGAGGTCAGCGTTGTTCCAGCGAAGAGCGCCGTAGCTGGCGTTGGTGTTGCTGGCTGAGCCCTGGACGTTGAAGAAGTTGTTGCCGTTGGTGGCCTGGCGGACGCCAGCGCCTTGGACGGTGGCGTTGATAGC
>JBKDAN010000070.1:0-2788 GCA_046316615.1 Phycisphaerae bacterium | reverse complement strand
ACCCACCACGCCCGCCCGAAAACCACGCAGCAACACCGCGTCGTTCTCCAGCGACAACGCTCGCTCACGAGAGAACGCGTGCCCGCCGCCTCCGTCGGCATGCGGATCACGCGTCTGCGGACATGACTCAAACCACTTCAGCGACTCGCTCCTTACTGACCTTCCCCACCGCTCCTGAACTCATCCGGCAGCTTCCCGTTATGTACAACGTAAGCCTCGAGCAGTTTCGTCGTTTCTTCAAACTGACGCTGCAACTTGTCGTCCGATGCCCATGGGTTACCCAGTACCGCCGCCAATCGCATCGCGATAGGCCCGTACGCATTGTCACGAACCGACGCCGCGAGCCTGGCGATTTGCTCCGGCGCGTCTGGCTGCAGCCAGATCTTCGCGTTGTCCGTGTAAAACTGTCGCATCTTCGTGACCGCCGAATCAAACTCTTCGCGCGACAGCTTCGAAATCACAGCATCAGGCGGTTGCAAGCCGTCACCTTGTATCGTGCCAATAAACTGCCCCAGCTTCTCCGGACCGTCCGCTCCCCCAAACTCACTCTTCAGCCATGTGTCGAAGATGTCCCCTTCCCCTTCCACGCTGTCTCGCATGCCGAACAGATCGTCGGTCTGCACCGCTCGCATCGTGCCCAGCACCACCTGCGCACTCTCCACACTGAGTGTTCCCGCACGAACTCGCTCATCCACCCACTGCCGACCCACATTCATGATCGCCGCCGACACCAACGAACTGATCAGCACGCGGTCTTCGCGAACATGCGTGCTCATGCGAATCACCGCTTGAATCCGGCGCATTGCCTCGCGTTCACGCGCCGTCCGCTGCTCCGCCGTTCCTTCGAGTTGCATGAGCCGCGTCGCATCCGCCGTGAGGGTGCGCGCCGAGCTCCGCATCAGCTTCAAATGCGGCAGCTGCGTGTCCAGCCCGCCACCGTAATTGAGTCCCCAGTCACACTTCGCCATCATCGCCGCGCCAATCAGCCGCTCCACGTAGGTTTGGTGTTCTGCCAGCGTCGAAGCATGTCGCTCATCAACTTCGTTGCCCGCAATCACCCGCGTATCCGAACTCACCGAGTCCCACGCCGCGATGTACGCATTTGCCGCATTCGCACCCTGCAGCAGTGGTGGTGTCGCCTTGCTCTCAACAAACTGTTCCGCAATCGTCTGCTGCTTCGCGGGCGTTTCGGGCTGCGCCACCGCCGCACAAGCCATCATCATCACCACACCTGCCGCCACCACGAGTCGTTGCACCTGCATGATCAATCTCCTAACCGACGTTCGCACGCCGTTCGAGTGCCGTTCGCCCGCTCGAACGCCCCGACGCTCTCTCGACACCGTCAAGACTCTCTCATCCGAAGTGTCCGATCGCCACGATGAGATTTCCCCCCGTCAGGTTGCCATCCGCCCCACTTTCCGTGTACATTCTTGCCATGATCCCGCCCATCGTCCTCGTCCCAGTTATTGCACTCACGCCCGACGCCCCCACCCTCGACCGCTCCCACCCCATCATCACCGAAGTCCTCTACGCCGTCCCGCCGCGCGAGCAAGGCGACGCCGACCAAGACGGCACGCGCCAAGCCACTGGTGACGAATTCATCGAGCTCTTCAACGCGAGCGACAAGCCCATCAACCTCGCCGGCTACCGCCTCATCGACGGCCTGCCCACTAAAGGCAAAGCCGCCGCCGACAACAAATCCCACATCGACTTCACACTCCCGCAAGCCACACTCGCCCCCGGCCAATGCGCCGTCATCTTCAACGGCTTCGGCGCCAGCCCCAAAGGCAACGTTGGCAATAAGTCCGCCGCCAAACCCGCCAACGACAACTTCCACGGCGCACTCGTCTTCACCATGCAATGCGAGAATCAGTATCAAGCCCTCTCCAACGCCAACGACATGATCGTCCTGCTCGCCCCCGACGGCACCGCCCTCCAATGCGTGCGCTGGGACAACCGCGAAGACAACAAAGCCCCCGACAACAACGCCAACGAGAACAAGACGAGCGACAACAAGACCAAGAAAAAATCAGATCGCAACACGGCGAAACGAACCGAACCCGCCGACAAAGCCGCCGCCGAGCCCGCCCGCGTCACTCAAGACGCTCCCAAGTCTTCCGGCAGCGTCACACTCCAATCCCTCGAAGGCGCCTTCATCCCTCACATCGACACCGACGCCACACTCTTCAGCCCAGGTCGCTACCAACCCAAGCAGTCCCAATCGCAGCCGTCCACCACCAAAGAAGCTCAGACAACAACTCCAGACAAACCACGCTGATCACACCCAACCCGCTACCATCACCAGTCGTCCTCGTAGCTCAGCCTGGATAGAGCATCGTGCTTCGAACGCGAGGGTCGTAGGTTCGAATCCTGCCGAGGACGCTTTTCTGCTCTTGCACAGCACCTGTCCACACATCGCTCAACGCGATGTGACGCTGTCGCACCACACGCACCACCCTCGCCCTTCACTCGATGCCTTGATGCCCAATGCCTTGATGCCTACGAGATTCTCCGCGCCTGCCGTTCTGCGTTCCCACGAATGCCGAATCACGAATGCCGAATGCCGCGACCGACCAATCGCCCAGAACACAGCGGTGATTCGATGTGCAAACCTCCCCCAACACGGCGCGTTGCGCGCGCACAACTCTCGAAATCTGCACGCGCGGACCACGCTTGTGCGCTCAATCCATGCCCTCGGCCCCGATTCTGCTTGCATCACACCAGACATTCTGCGAAAATGCGCACTGGTGGCCCGTCACGAGTCACCAAGTTCCTCTGTTCGCTTTAA
>JBKDAN010000069.1:0-82686 GCA_046316615.1 Phycisphaerae bacterium | reverse complement strand
TGTCGAGCGCAAGCTCGACAAGCCCAAGCCCGCCAATTCCGGTGCGCCAGCCGCTTACCCGCTTTGCTTACCCAAGCAAAGCGGGCCGATCATCCCACGCACGCGGAAACTGAAAGCTGGCTCCAAACCCAAACAGCACCGAAGCCGCCACAACGGCCCCGGCATCGCCTTGCCTTTATTGCCTTTCCCCCTCGTTCGCTTGTTCGCTCGTTCGCTTCTGTCTCATCCCCAATGCCCAATGCCTAATCCCTAGTGCCTTCCCCCTTACCCTCCCCCATGTCCCTCGTCGTCACCACCATCACCCCCTCCGACACGCACGATCTGCGTCGCCGCGTGCTGCGTGATGGCGACCCCACAGCCGTGGTCATCTGGCCACGCGACGACGATGCCGCGACCACGCACTACGGCGCGAAGGACGCCACAGGTCGCATCCTTGCAATAGGCACGATCTACGCCCAGTCGCTGCCCGACAACGCGACGGATCGCACGTTCGCGCAGGGCATCGCTGCAGCACATCAGTTTCAGTTCCGCGGCATGGCCAGCGATGCTGCCGTCCGCGGCAGCGGCGCAGGCCGCGCCGTGCTCAACGCACTCATCGCGCATGCACAGCAACAACACCCCGCATTGCTTTGGTGCAACGCACGCGTCGCCGCCATCGGTTTCTACGAGAAAGCCGACATGCGCATCGTCAGCGAACGCTTCGATATCACGGGTGTTGGCCCGCACCACGTCATGGCCGTGCGACTCACCTGATTCACGCTCCGAAGACACGCTCCCAGTTCCCATGCATGAACGCTCGCACCGCCTCATCATTCCAGCCGCGAGCACGCAGCCCCTCCGCCAGCAGTTGCAGGTCGGCAGGCTTGTTGATGTTCGCAGGCAACTGATCGCCGCGCAGCCCGCCGTCCATGTCACTTCCCAGCCCCACGTGCTTCGTGCTGCCGGTCAGGTTGCAGATGTGTTCCACGTGCGCAAGCGTCTGCTGCATGTTCGCCCGCACGCCATCCACTCCGCCTGGCACCAAGAACATGCTGAACAGATTCAGCCCGATCACGCCATCACGCCCTGCAATCTCGCGAATCGCTTCGTCGCTCAGGTGCCGCTGGCGAGGTGTATCGCCCGCGAGATCAATCAGCACGCGGCAGTTGCTGTGGCTCGCGATCACGCGAGTGCTCGTGCATGCAAAGAGTCCGGCGAGAGCTTCATCGCTCAGGTGCGACGCATCATGCACCACGTGCAGTCGATCCATCTCACGCACCAGTTCGCGCCCGCTCGCCGTCAGCGGCCCGCCTGTGCTGTTGCCCCCCGCGTATCGCGAGCCGCGTGCCCACGCCAGGCCGATGGCAACCACGCCTTGCTTGACCCACCACGCCAGTTCGCCAGGCTCGCGAATCGGATCCGCGCACTCCATGAGCAACTGAAATCGCAGTTCACCCCGCTCGCTCGCCCGCGCCCATGCATGTTGCTGCAGCCACGCGTCATACACACCCAGCTGCGCCACGCCCGCCGCGTGCGCTTCCGCGGAATTGCCCGCGGCATAGCTCACGCCTGCATCACTGCCGCCCGCTTCCGTAAAGATCGTCGCGAGGACACGCCGCACGTTCCCATCGCGCAAGCTCGGTAGTGTCACCGCCGCCGGCTGCCATGGTCCGCCGCACGTCGCCAGCGGCGCATGCATGTCGCGCCCCAGCAGAGCGAGGCATGCAAGGTCAAGATGAGCGTCAAACCAGTACGGTTCAGCAGCATGAGAAGTCACGCACCAGCGTAGACGTGCGCTCCAAAATGAACACGACCCACGCACGCGCGCGGGTCATGTTCTGCGATGATGGGCTGCTTGTCGCGAACGTTCGTTCGCACGCTGTAGCGGCGTGTAGCGAGTGAAGGAATCGGCACGCCGCCGTTTTCATGCGACGTGCCCAAGAGGGAGATTCAGAACGTGAGTTCAAAGTCGATGGTCACGCGCTCGCCCATGATGTCCGCGTCGCGGTTGGTGAGCGGATACTCAAATGTGCCGCCCACGCTGGTGTGCGGGTTGAACTTCACGCGGCCACCTACGCCCGCCCAGATCACCGTGCTGCCTTCGACGTTGCTGCTGCCGAAGTTGCTGTAATCCAGGCCGCCCACGTTCAGCGGCAGCGCATCGCCATCGCTCAGATAGTGCAGGCCGTGCAGCTCGAGAATCGGAGCAAAGCCGCTCGCGACTTCGTAGTCGGCGTGCAGACTCCACTGACCCACGGTGTTGCCGTCACCGTCATCAAACGGCACGCGCAACGTGGCGTTGCCCATCATGTGGAACTTATCCCAGCCCTTCGCAAAGCTGATGAACGGGCTGATCTCATTGACGCCGCCTTGCAGCACCTTGCTCTCGCCGAAGTTGTCGATCATGAGCCGCGCGCCGACGGTCATGTACAGCTCGTTTTCTTGGTCGATGTAGAAGACATACTTCACACCGGCGGCGATGTCGTTCCAGCCTTCGTCTTCGATACCGATACCGGTATCCAGCCAGCTGTGGCCGTCCTTGGTCGCGATGATGCCCAGGCGCTCGGTCACAGCGAAGCGAGCTTGCACAGCGACCACGTTCACCTGGCCGCCCTGCAACTGGCTGTCGTCGCTGAAGCCGTGGTACAGGTACAGGAAGCGGGCGCCGGTGTTGTTGAGCGGCGTTTCGAAGTAGAGCGGGTTGCCGACCGGGTTGTAGAAGTGCTCGGTGCCGCGCAGGCCGCGGAGGGTTTCAAAGTCCCACCAGCGTTCGCTGCTGACGGCGAAGGTCGCCTCGTGCCCGGCGGGTGCCGCGGCTTCTTCGGTCTGAGCGGGCACGGCGCCGGCAGTCAGCGAGAGTGCGGCGGGCGTGACGGGGTCGGCGCCAAGGGCGGCCAGCAGGGGGAGGGTTGCAAGAGCAAGCATGGTTTTCCCTTTCTCTATGAAGGATCACTCTGAAAGAAGAATCAGAGGACATGATTGTCTTATATATCGGTTTCGTCAAGGGGAATCGTGGACCTAGATGTCCGAAACTTCGAGATAATACTCCAAGTGATTGATGTGAAGTGCTTTATGGAATCGTTGATCCCACGAGAATGTGCCGTGCCGTTTTCGCCTGCGGCGCGATGCGAGCGGGTGGCAGTTGGAACAGTGGGGCCGGGTTGTTGCTTGTGCTTTTCTGTGGGCAGATGTACCGCTCGAGCGGTATGGCCGCATGCGTGTTGATCGGCGCATCGCACTTGTCTTGCGAGTGGCCAAAGAGAAAACGCTCGCACGAGGCGAGCGTTGTGTGTGTTGCACGAGTGATGTGTACACGCGATTGCGTGCACGTTGGCCAACAGGTCGCGTCATCAGAGCATTAGCCCTTGATGCCGGTGACCTTGACCATCGTGTAGCGCTGGCGGTGGCCGGTCTTCTTTTGGCGGCCCTTCTTGCGGCGGAAGTGCCAAATCGCGAGCTTATCGCCCATGACGACGGGGTCGACGATTTCAGCGGTGACGCTGGCACCAGCGACGTACGGAGCGCCGAGCTTGGCGCTGCCGCCAGCTTCGCCGATGACCAGCACGCGATCGAAGTTGATGGCCTTGCCCTTGGCGGCCTGGCCGTCTTCGAGCAGGTCGATGAGGAACTGGTCGCCCTGAGCAACCTTGCGCTGACTACCGGATTCTTCGATGATCGCGTACATGAGAAACTCCAAGCCTACCCGCACGAGCGGCCAGGTGGCTCGCTGAGTGGGGTTGGGATGATAGGCGGAGCACTGCTGCAAGCCAAGTGGTTTGTGAGCTTGGAGCTCGGTGCCAGTTGCATCCGCGAGCGGGGGTAGATCCAAACATTATACGAACTGTGCGACTTTCGATCGGATCAGATCGCGCCTGGAACGGCGGCGACGAGTCGCGAACACACCGGCAGCCATCATGGCAAGTGATGCGGTCGAGGGGCTGGGAATGATGCCGATGATGGCCTCGCTGACGACAACGCTGCTTCGAAGGCTGCCGCCGACGACGCTTGTATGCCAGTCGAAGTAGCGCGTGTCGTCAGCGTTATTGAGGCCGCCAACGCGCAGGGCGGAGCCTTCGGCGTTACTGAGCGTGATGATGCGGAGGTCAATGCTGTCGCTGAGGATCAATGCGCCACGAAACACGACGAGGTTCTGCGTACCCGCGATGTAGAAGGTGTTGATCGCACCGCTCGCGGCATTGATGGCCGGCGTCTGTGTGAGGGGGATGCCGCGCGCGATGTTGTTGAGATTGGTGCCTGTTGCCTGGGCCGCGTTGAGCGTCGCGAGAGGCCAGTTGGTGACACTGCTGCCAGCCAAGCGGAGCCAGCTTCCTGCTGGTGCGCCAGCCTGCGGGCTGCCACCACCGTGGCGGTGCTCGGTCAGGATGTTGAGGCTAGAACTGTTCATCGCTGTCGCCGCGAATCCGACGCGGCCGTAGCTGGCAAGCGGATCGGATTGCGGCCCCTCCCACACATTGAGCACGCCACCGCTCGCGTTTCCCGATACGCCGCCGTTACGAAACGGCGCGTTGGCGTCGCGGCTGGCGCCGTCGTTATCGATGTTGCTGAAGGTGGGCTGGTAGCGGCCGGATGCGAGGCCATGGACATTTTGCGTGCCCGTGTAGCTCACGGTGATGCGGTACTCGATGCGAGCGCCAGGGAAGAGAGAGGTTGCGTTGCCCCACGAACTGCCGTTCCACACTTCAAAAGCGAGGCGTGTGGTGCCGGGCTCAACGGGTTGCGCATGAGCGAGCGTCGAGCAGCCGGCGAGGACGCAGAGTGACAGCAGGTATTGACGCATGACGTACTCCTTCTCGTACTTCGAGTTACCAGCATGGCAGCGTGACGAGGAACGGGGTTGTGCTTGAGAACGCGAGGCGGTGTGTCGGCAGTCGCTGGTTCAAGTTCGTGATAGTGGAGAGAGTGACGAAGTGGACTTGGGCGAGGTGTTATGAAGCGGTGAGTGGGGTGGGGGTGGAAGTAACCGACGCGTAAGCGTGTGGTAATTGATTATGAACAATTGTACATAAGAACGGAAAGTTGGGAAAGCTGTATTTGCTGCTCCTTTGATGATTTCTTCTCGCTGGTGCGGCGGCGGAGCGGCGAGCGACGAGCCGAATCGGCTGGAAAATGAGACTTTCCGTCGCTTGGCAGGTGTCGGCGTTAGCGGCTGGGTGCGATGGCAGCAGATAAGAACTGTCGTTCGCTTACCGCGAAAACGTGCAACAAAGTTCGGCGCGTTAGTGCGGCGGGAGCGAAATGGTGAACGGCAAAAAGAAAACCCGCCACGAGCTGTCGCGCGTGGCGGGCAAGAGGTTCAGATCCCTACGAGCTCATCTGCACATGGCCCGGAGGTGTTGAGGCACTGACTTAGGCGCGACGACGGCGAGCCGCGACCAGACCACCGAGGCCCAGGAGGGCGACGCTGGCGGGGGTCGGGACGACGTTGATCGCACCTTCAGCAACCGCAGCGGCGCTGCGGAGGCTGCCACCGAACTGGTTGGTGTGCCAGTCGAAGAAGCGGTTGTCGTCAGCGCTGTTCACGCCACCGGCGCGGAGCAGGCTGCCCGCGGTGTTGGTGAGGGTGATGGTGCGCAGATCGGTGCTGTCGCTCAGGAGCAGCGCGCCGCGGAAGACAACCAGGTTCTGGGTGCCAGCAACGTAGAAGGTGTTTTCAGCGCCGGTACCAGCGTTGAAGTTGCCCTGCTGCGTGATGGCGACGCCGCGGGAGATGCTGTTGAGGGCTGCCGCGGTCGCCGAAGCGCCGGTGGGCAGGCTTGCAGCGGGCCAGCTGGTGATGCTGCTGCCAGCGAGACGGATCCAGCTGCCAGCCGGAGCGCCGCTCGCGCCACCGGTGTGGCGGAACTGCGTGAGCACGTTGAGGCTGGAGGTGTTCATGGCGGTGGCGCCGAAGCCCACGCGGCCGTAGCTGGCGAGGCTGCTGCCGCTAGCGCCTTCAGCGCCGCTGAGCATGCTGCCGGCAACGACGTTGCCCGACACGCCGCCGTTACGGAACGCGGCATTGGTGTCTTGCGACGGGCCTTCGTTGTCAACGCCGCCGAAGGCGGGCTGGTAGCGGCCGCTGGCCAGACCGTACACCGAAGCGGTGCCGGTGTAGCTGACGGTGACGCGGTACTCAACGCGAGCGCCGGGCTGCACGTTGACGCTGCTGGTCCACGCGCTGCCGTTCCAAACTTCAAACGCAAGGCGCGTGTCTTGAGCGTTAGCGACAGCGGCCATGCCCGCGACAGCGAGCAACGAAACGAGAACGTTCTTCATGTCTATCTCCTCCGAAACAATTACACGAGACCGACCTCGGATCCGGACAAGCCGCCGGAACCCGAGACAGGGTCTGCCTCTCGACGGATAGATTAGCGAGGCGTGGAGAAGACTGCAAGGGCATTTTGGCGCGGAAAGCACGAATTTCTGGAGTCTGAACAATGAAATTGGGTCGGGAGTTCACCGGATAGAGCCATTTGACAGGTGCTTGTACGGATTTTGCGGTTTCTAGGACCCGAAAGGGTGGGTGTAAAAAAACGCACCGAGGGATGAACCTCGGTGCGTCGGTCAATTTGGGATCGATTGTCGCTCCGTACTGCTGTGGGCCTGCACGCCCACCGCATTAGGCGCGGCGGCGGCGAGCCGCGACCAGACCACCCAGGCCGAGCAGAGCAGCCGTGGCGGGGGTCGGGATCACGTTGATGCTGGCGTTTTCAACCGCCACACCCACGCGCCAGCTGCCGTTGTCGGTCGCGGCGGTCTGCCAGCTCATGAAGCGGGTGTCATCAGCGGCGTTGACGCCACCGACGCGCTGGAGGGTGCCAGCGGCCGTGCTGATCACCAGCTGACGCAGGTCGGTCAGGTCCGACAGGGTGATGGCCTGGCGGAAGATGACGAGGTTCTGCGTGCCAGCAACGTGGAACGTGTTGGGCAGGTTGGTGATGGCGTTGGTGGCCGAGGTCTGGTTGGCCTGAACGCCGCGGTTGATGTTGTTCAGGTTCGTCGCGGTCGCGTCGGTAGCGGTGGGCAACGCGGCGAGGGGCCACGTCGTCACGAAGCTACCAGCAACGCGGAGCCAGCTGCCAGCCGGAGCGCCAGCCTGAGCTGCGCCGCCGCCGTGGCGGAAGGACGTGACGATGTTCTGCGAGGACGAGTTGGCGGCGGTCGAACCGTACACCACGCGGCCGTAGCTGGGGAGAGCCGCACCCGAGGCGCCATCAGCCGAGGTCAGCATGCTGCCAGCGACGGCGTTGCCCTGCGTGCCGCTGTTGCGGTACGCGCCGAGCTGGTCGGCCTGAGCGCCGGTGCCGGTGTTGTCAGCGTTGCTGAAGGTGGGTTGGTAGGTGATGCTGCCGAGAGCGCTCACCGCGGTGTTGGTGCCGGTGTAGCTGACGACGGCGCGGACCTGGACGGTGGAGCCGGGGGCGGCGTCGACCGTGCTGGCCCAGCTGCTGCCGTTCCACACTTGGAACGAGAGGCGGCCGCCAACGGTTTCATTGAGCTGAGCCATCGCGCCCGTAGCGAGACCAGCCAGAGCGACCATGGAAACAATCACATTCTTCATTGCAATCTCCTCACAGATATGAGCGGGTTCAAAGACCCAGACAGAGAGAACGGAGAGAACGAACACTCGTTCCTGACCCAACTCAAACCTACATCACGTTGCGCGTTCTGCCAGAAAAGTTGGAGAATGAATTCACTTTTTTGACGCCTTGGGCATCGAGGGGCCGAATTTGTTAGGTTTTTTGTAGTAACTGAGGTCCGATACAGACAAAGTGCTTATAAAAACACCCCGCAGAGGGCGTCTCTGCGGGGTGCGAAGGAGTCGGGAAAGCAGGCTGATCGGGGCGCGGGCGTCGTTTACCAGCCCTTGGTCAGGCCCATGCTGGTGAGTTTTGCTTCCCACTCAGCCTGTTCACGCTTGTTGGTGCTGTTGATCTGACCCACGACGCCGTTCTTGCCATTGCGGAGGGCTTCGATCTCGAGGCGTGTGAGGTGCATGGACTCGAAGTCGTAATCGCGCCAGGCTTCCATGGTCATGGGAACGATGGGCGCGATGAGGTCGTGCATGGCGGTGGCGAACTCGCGAATCTCGAGCTGGGCGTGGCTGTCCATGCGCAAGCTGAGGAAACGCAGGATGTTGTGGAGGTCACACTTCCAGTACCACTCGGTGTACACGCTGACGGGCAGGCCCATGCGAGCCATTTCGCGCGAGACGCCGGCGTCGGTCAGCGTGAGGTAGTCCTTGTAGAGGGCTTCGGCGCGATCGAGGTAGGCAAGGAAGTCTTGGGCGGTGACGGACTCGGAAGTAGGCGCTGGGGACTGGGCATCGGGCACTGGCGAAACCGAGAAGGTTTCTTCGCCGCCTTGGCGGTTGCTCTTGCTCTGCTTGCGAATGGCGTCGAGCGTGGGCGTGTAGAAGCGATCGGGCAGGATGCTGTAGCGTGCGCTGTATTCGTTGACGTTGGCGGTGCGGTGGCGGATCCACTGACGCGCGATGAAGATGGGCATGGCGATGTGGAATTTGAACTCCACCATCTCGAAGGGCGTGGTGTGGCGGTGACGCAAAAGGTAGCGAATCAGGCCGCGATCTTCGTTGATTTGCTTGGTTCCCTGGCCGTAACTGACGCGCGCCGCCTGCACGATCGCCTGGTCGGCGGTCTGGCCTTGGGGCACGAGGCGCGGCATGGCATCGACGAGGGCGACGAAGCCGTGATCGAGGCACTTGATCTCCCAGCGAGCGGCGTTTTGCATGACATCGCGCGTGGGGGATTCGAACGCGACGGCTTTGGCGCGAGCCGGGAAGGCGGTACCAGCGATCTCGGCGGCGAGGGACGGGGAAGCAGCAGCGGTGGGGGCGACATCCGTGGCCATAGTGGGGCCAGCGTACGCGAGAAATGCGCGGGCTTGAGCGGGGCGGGACGCGATTCAGGCGGGGCGGTCGGGACAGGTGACAGGTGGTGACATGTTGTTCACGTCCAAGTTGACAACTGCCGCTGGATGTCAATCACGCCAGTGTCGTAAACGGCCACCAGAGCGTTCGCGCGTGTGCGTCAGGTCTTCTCCGCCAGCGTCACGTCGGCTGAGAGTTCTGTCTGACCTCGGCGGATGAGCACACGCACGCCGTCGCCGGGTTGGTATTCGCCTAGTACGCGTACCAGCTCGGCGATGTCGCGCGTGGGTTTGTCGTCGATGGCGAGGATGACGTCGCCGATTGCGAAGGCGAGGGCGCGGGCGATGGCTTCGGTGTCGCCTTTGCGTTGCAGACTTTGCACGTCGGGCTTGGCGACGACGCGCACGCCGTCGCCGGGGCCGTTTTCGACTTCGATGGCGAGGCTGGCCATGCCCGGTTCGATCTCTTCGGCGACGGTGTCGAGCTGCTCGAGCCAGTCGCGGAAGTCGCGTTCGAGTTCGGGGAGTGTGAGCGAGGTTGCGGCTTCGAGGGCCTTTATGCCTGAGCGGTCGGCGGGCCAGCCGACGAGTTCGTCGGTGGTGTAGATGTCCCACAGCGGCTTGAGATGGCCGCGATCGTGCAGGTAGAGGAAAAAGGCTCGAATGTGGGCGTAATTGGCGAGGGGGCGCTGGGTGTTGAAGGCGGTGGATTCCGTCGCGAGCAGTTCGGCGAGGTCCGGCAGCACGCCGGAATCCATCATGCGTTTGGCCATGTTGGTGCGCCAACTGGGCACGGGCTCCAACGCGTCGGTGTCTGGCGCGTTCATGTCTTCCACGAGCGTTGCGAGGCCTTCGAGCAGCCAGATGGGGTGACGCTGGCCCAGGCGTGTACACATGCGCCAGTGCATGGCGTGCATGAATTCGTGGCGGAGCGATGCACCGAGGTCGTTGGTCACGAGGCGGGCTTGCTCGGGTTCGTAGGCGCCGCCGATCGAGGCGAAGGCGCCTTGCTGCACATTGCCGAATCGCTGGGTGATCCACGTGCGGAAGTCGCGCTCCTGGGGCAGGGCGATGATGACGGGGACGTCGGGGTTTTCAGCGATGAAATCGGTGTCGGGTGCGGTGAGCGTGGTGAAGATGTTGTCGTTGGCCCATTGGGCGAGGGCGGGCAATTCTTCGCGCACGCGGGCGAAGCTGCGGTCGTTGACCCACGAGAGATAGATCAGGTGGAGTTCATCGTCGCGATGCGTGGCAGCGGGCTTTTTGCGGAGTTTTTGCTCAATGGCCTTGAGGCGAGCATCGACACGGTTGCTGAGCACGTTGCGCCAATCGGCGAGGAGCGGGGCGATCGTGGCGTGTTCGCGGACGCGCTCCAGCGCAGGTTCGCGGCGCAAGCGAGCGATGTCGAAGTAGCCTGCGTCGATCGCGCCTTTGAGTTCGAGCGCGGCGTTGTCCACGCGGTCCATATTGGCGAGCGCGATAGCGAGGTTGTAACGCGGCACCCAACTGTCCTGATCAAGCCGAATCTGCTCGCGCAGCGCCAGCTCCGCCTGCGCCCAGTCACCCACACTGAAGGCCTGCTCGGCTTGCTTCGCCGACGCGGCGATGCGTTCCCGCGTCTGCTTGCCGTCGCGCGAGTCGGATCGCGCATCTGATCGCGAGTCAGGGCGCGATGCGGGCCGATCGTTCGGTCGGTCGCTGTCATGCCGCTGCGCAAAGGCGAGCGGCGATATTGCAAGCGTCAGCAGAAGCGCGAGGGGCGTGGAGCGCATGCAGGAGAGTATCGGATCGTCGTGGAGCGGCCCGCGAGATTGGCGGGGCGGAAGGCAGGGTGTCAGGGCTCGCGGTTACCACGGATGGGCGAGACGCCGGGCGTGCCGCCAAATTCCATGATGGCGAGCACGATGAGCAGCAGGGCGACTTGGCAGGCGATGAGGGTGGCTTCGGTGGCGGTTGCGGTGGGGAGGAGCACGCCTGCGAGGCCGACGACGCCGGCGAGTCCGCAGATCGTGACGACTGCGAGCGGCTTGCTGAGGCCGCGATTGACGAGGCGGTGGCTCACGTGCTGCAGATCTCCCACGAAGGGGCTCTTGCCTTGTTTGAGTCGCAGCAGGACCACGCTGGTGAAGTCGTAGAGCGGCACGGCGAGCACGACGAGCGGCGTGAAGACGGCGTGCCACGTGATGGCATCGTGCTGGGTGTGCGAGTAGGTGATGCGCACGCTGAGAAAAGCGAGCAGGAAGCCGATGACCAGCGAGCCGCCGTCGCCCATGAAGATGCTGGCGGGCGGCTTGTTGAACCACAGAAAGCCGAGCATGCTGCCGACGAGGAGTGCGAGCATGGCGGCGATAAACCACTGGCCTGCGAGCAGCGCGATGGCGAGGAAACACGCGCCGGCGACGGTTGCCACACCGGCGGAGAGTCCATCCATGTTGTCGAGGAAGTTGAGGGCGTTGGTGACGACCAGGACCCACAGCAGCGTGAGGGCGTAGCTGGCCCACGTGCCGCCCACGAGCGGATCGAGCATGGTGAACATGCGCGTGTGCGTCAGCATGAGTGCGGCGAGGCTCACGCCGGCGAGGATGAAGAGCTTGAGGAAGGGGCCGAGGGGTTTGCGGTCGTCGATGAGGCCCAGGATGTGCAGGATGAAGGCGGCGGCGAGGATGAGCCAGGCGTCGACGGTCTTGCTTTGCAGGCCCGACAGATGCTCGCGCATGCGTTCGGGCACTGCGAGCAGTGTCGAGTCTTTCATCGCGCTGAATCCCGCGAAGTACAGCAAAGCACCGACGAGCGGGATGGCAAACCCGAGGAAGATGCCAACGCCGCCGATGTTGGGCACGCGGCGGGGTGGAGCCTTGACTTGTCCTGCGACGCCTGCGCCGTCCATCGCGTTGAGCTTGCGGCCGACGAAGCGAGCGAGCCATGTGGCCGCGAGCGAGGTGAGCAGCGCGATGGGGATGAGGGTGAGGACGAGGGGGGACATGGTCAAAGCGATAAAGCGAAAAGTGAAAAGCGATAAAGTGGAAGGCGATGGAGACAAACTGAGTGAAGGCGACGGTGCGTGCGGGCTAGCGCGAGCGTCTGGGAATGATGTGCCCGATGAGCGTGAGAACGGCGTAGACAGTAGTGACGATGCCCGCCATCCACAGCAGCCGTAGCGGATACGGACCCAGTTTGTCAATGACGGTCGGGTTCTCAGGCTTCGTGCTCCCCGCGTATCCGTAGTTCCACCCGGTCGCTGCGTTGAGCGGAATCATGATTGCGCCGAAGATGGCGGTGACGAGCAGGATGACGCTGAAGTCACGCAGGCCTGGGCGATAGCCGCGGACGATGAGGTCGTAGAGCGGCGTGGCGACGATGGTGAAGTGACTGAGGAAGAAGATGTGGAAGCGGACGGTGTCTGGGCCTTGTGTGATGACCGGTGTGATGAATGCCTGCGTGGAGAGGCCCAGTCCCCAGAAGAACATGATGGTCGCGAGCGTGCGGTCGCGGGCGTTGGGCTGTGTGCTGGTGCGCGTCCATGTGCGGGTTGCGAAGATGGCGAAGACGCCTGCAAGGTCGCAGATGTGCAGTGGCAGGCTGCTGGCGAGTTCGAGTCGAGGCGGCGTGCACCAGAAGATGATGTTGAAGAGCTGCACGAGCAGCACGAACGCGAACCAGGCAGTTTCGAGCGTGCGCTGGCGGGGCGTGTTGCGCCACAGCAAGCCCGCGGCGACCAGCGCGATCATGAGCAGCGTGTAGGTGCCGCTGGTGACAGCGTGCGTGAGCGTGAAGGGCTTGAACGCTGATGCGACCGGCTCAGCAAGGGGCTGCGCTGCGGTTGCAAACTGCGTGAGAATGACGGCGGCGACTGGCACGCAGGGAGTATTGGCGTGCCCGGTGCGAGGCGTGTGCGCTACGCTCGCGCATGGCGATCATCGGCATGATTCCGGCCCGGTTGGGTTCCACGCGTTTTCCCGAGAAGGTGCTTGCGAGCGCGACGGGCAAGCCGCTGGTGCAGCATGTGTGGGAACAGGCGAGGAAGGCATCGTCGCTGTCGCGCGTGGTCATTGCGACGGACCATCCGCGCGTGTTCGCGGCGTGCCAGCAGTTTGGCGCGGATGTGCTGATGACGCGAGAAGATCATCCCAACGGCAGCAGTCGCTTGGCGGAAGCGAGCGATGCGCTCAAACTGGCGGATAGCGATTTCGTCGTGAACATTCAGGGCGATGAGCCCGAAATTGAGCCCGGCGTGATCGATGCCGCGGCGCGCGCGGTGGAGAGCAGCGGCGCGGAAGTCGCGACGATTGCGAGCCCGTTCGCGGCCAGCGATGATCCTGCGAATCCGGCGATCGTGAAGGTGATCACGCGGCGCGACGGGATGGCGATGTACTTCAGTCGTTCGCGCGTGCCTTATCCGCGTGATGCCGCGCTCGCGGCACAGCACGGCGTGCTGCGGCACGTGGGTCTGTACGCGTATCGAGTTGGTTTTCTGCGGACGTACGTGACGCTCGCCCCGACGCCGCTTGAGCAGATCGAAAGCCTGGAGCAACTGCGCGTGCTGGAGCATGGCTACCGCATCGCGGTGGTGACCATGGCGACGAATGTCGCCGGAATTGATACGCCTGAGCAGTACGCAGCATTTGTAGAAAGAAACAAACGCCGCTGAGGGCGGCGTTTTAAAAAGCGATAAAGTGAAAAGCGTTAAAGTGAAAATGCTGGGGTGAGACTTAGTCGTTGCGGGTCTCGACGCGTTCGCCTTGGACGACGCGGCGATCTTCGCCGCCGGCGGTCAGCGGGGCGCGGTACGCACGCTCGGTGACGGCGGGGCGATCGTCTTCGCGAGAGATCTCCTCGCCGGCGTCCTTGAGGCCCTTCTTGAATTCCGTGATGCCCTTGCCCAGGTTGCGGCCCACGCTGGGGAGGCGGCTGCCGAAGACCAGCAGGCCGATGCCGCCGATGAGCAGGAGTTCCCAGCCGCTGAAGTTGAAGAAGGCGAGTGTGAGGAAGGGGTCAGCGGCGAGGTGGGTGAACATGGGAAGGGCTCCGGGGAATCCGCGCGGGGTAACGCGGCAGAAGTATACGTCTGGTGGGGTGGGCTGTTGCGACCGGAGCAGAACGCGGGGCGTGCCGATTGATTGCGGTGCCCGTTGGTGGCAGGGTCGAGAACCTGCCGATGATTGCAGAGCATGCCTGACGATTTGACGCCTTCTTTGGAGACGCTGCAGATGACCTTCGAGGTCATCAAGGTTCTGTTCGCGATGGCGTTCGGGGCGTGCGTGGGGTCGCTCTCGAATGTGCTGGTCTACCGCATCCCGCTGGGGCTGGACTTTGTGAGTCCGCAAAGTCGCTGCACCAACTGCGATACGAAGCTGACGTGGCGGGAGAACATTCCGATTTTCGGGTGGCTGCTGCTGCGAGGGCGGTGCCGTTTCTGCAAATCACCGGTGTCGGCGGAGTATCCGATCGTCGAAGCGTTCATGGCGGCGTTGTGGGGGCTCACGTTCATCGTGTGCTACACCGACCGCGCGACGTGGCTGGGCAATCTGGTGATGCCACTGCGGCCTGAATGGGCGTATGGCGGGTTTGAGCAGACGTGGCCCATCTACGTGTGCATCGTGATGCTGTGGGCGTGCCTGACGTGCGCGACGCTGGTGGACTGGCGGACGTACACGATTCCGCCGCTGTTTACCAATGTGCCGGTGCTGCTGGCGGTGGTCGCGTATCCGCTGTGGGCGTGGTACATCTCCACGCAGCCGGGCGGTTTGCTCCAGATGACCGCAAGCGGGCACAGTTGGAGCATGGCGACGTTTGGCGAGTATGGGTGGGGCTGGCTGGGGGCGGCACTCGGCGGCGTGGCAGGGCTGGTGCTGGCGAACGTGCTGCTGAAGTTCAAGGTGCTGCGCCGCAGCTTCGAGGACTACGGGGTGTGGGAGAAGGACTGGCTGAGCAAGCTGGAACAGGACGGGAAGGATCCCAACAAGCCGGAAAACTGGATCGTGTATCCGCACGCGCGGCGTGAAATGATGCGGGAGTTGCTGTTCGTCGGCTTTCCGCTCGCGTTCGGGCTGGCGGGGTTTGCCCTCGCGTACAAACTGGCGGAGCCGTGGGCGTTTAACCCCAACACGCTGGCGATGGAAACGGACGCGACGGTGCCACTCGTGTGGCAGGTGCTCACGGGCGTACTGCTGGGTTATCTGATCGGCGGCGGCGTGGTGTGGCTGTTCCGCATCTTGGGCAGTCTGGGCTTTGGCAAAGAGGCGCTGGGCCTGGGAGATGTGCACCTAATGGCGGCGGTGGGGGCGGTCTTGGGCTGGATCGATCCGGTGATCGCGTTTTTTGGCGGGGCGATTGTCGGGATGATCATCTTCGGGATTCAGCTGGTGCGCGGCAAGGAGGGTGGGCGCGTGATGCCGTTTGGCCCGCCGCTGTGCATCGCGGTGGTGCTGCTGTTCTTCGGGAAGCCGGCGTTTGAGGCGTTGGCGGGGTGGGCGATGAAGATGCCGATTGATCTGCCTTGACGAGGCAGAGGTTCACCGCGGAGAGTGCGGAGAACGCTGAGGTGGGTGAAGTTGTTTTGCGAGCGGTTTCGTGGGCGTTGATGGTGGCCTGTGGGCCAGGCGCAACAGATATCGCCGCGTCTCGATCTGTGCGAGTTCGCAAGTGAACGCATCAACCGCGTTGGTCGCTGGCGACGCCCGGCGGCACGGCAGCGGAGCTGTTTTCAGCAGGCGGGGGTGTCGGCGCGTCAACCGGCGGGGCGGTGCCCACGGCGGCCATGGCTTCGCGCTGGAGCAACTGGCTTTCGATGTGCTTGCGGCGGGCGATCTTGATGGCCGTGACGCCGATGAAGCTGACCAGCAGCAACGCGAAGAGGTAGACGACGCGAGCGCGGCCCATGGCGACGAAGGCGCCCATGATGGCGAACGCGGCGGCGATGGCGTAAAGCACCAGCACGGCTCGCTTGACGCCCAAGGCACGCTTCAAGATGTGGTGGATGTGCTGATCGTCGGCGGCGGAAATGCTCTTGCCTTCCATCTTGCGGCGCACGATGGCGAGGGCCGTGTCGAGGATGGGGAGCATGAAGGCGATGAGGCCCGCGGCGACATAGTGGGTCTTGCCGGTGTCGCCCAGTGAGAAGATGAGCACGCACATGCAATAGCCAAGCAGCAGGCTGCCGGCGTCACCCAAAAAGATGGTGGCTGGATTGAAGTTGTGTGGGAGGAAGCCCAGGCATGCGCCGAGGATGGCCATGCAGAGGATAATGCGCTGGCTGTCGCGCGGGCCGTCGTCAAACAGGGCGAGGCTGAGGGCGATGACGAGCAGGCCGATGCTGGTGATGGCGGTGGTGCCCGTGCACAGGCCGTCGAGGCCGTCGATCAGGTTGCAGGCGTTGCAGAGAGCGACCACACCCAGACCGAGCATGGCGGTGCCGATCCAGTAGATCATGTCGATGTGGATGGCGGCGTAGCCCCAGATGGGCGCGGGCAACGGGATACTGAATAGCACCGTCTCGGCGGCTTGGCCGTTCATGATGACGGTGGTGGTCTGGACGCCGAAGGCTTCCGCCAAGGGCAGCACGAGGCCCGCAGCGACGCGCACGCCGACGAGCTCCACTGCGAGGCAGGCTGCGGCGAACAACTGGCCACCGACCTTGACGCGTGGTGAGAGGCCTGAGACGTCGTCGATGACGCCCACGAGCACGATGACTGTCATGCCCAGAACAACTGACCATGGCACGGGCAGGCGGATGGCCTCGCCCAGCGGGTCGATGAACTTGGTGGGGTGATACTGAATGAGACTGGTGAACTTGATCGCCAGCAGGCTGAAGAAGATGCCCGCCATGATGCCCAGGTAGACACCCACGCCACCCAAGTAGGCGACGGGAATCTTGTGGACCTTGCGCGGGTCGCTGGGGCGATCGATGATGCCGTTCTTGACGGCAAGCATCCGCATGATGGGGGTGGCGAAGAGCGTGACGACGAAGCTGATGACGAGAACGCCTATGTAGCCTTCGAAGATGCCCAGACGCGTGTGCGGCTCGTGCGCCCCTGACTGCGTGTGCAAAGCGTCGCTCACGCCGGCGAGCGTTGTGGCAAGTGTCTGAAGCATGGCGAGCGAAGGAGCCATAGAACGCGACGTGAATACGAGAGAAGCCGAAAAATGAGCGTGGCAACGAGACTCATCGACAGGCACGCACCGCGTGGGTCTGCATCGCTCGCTCGATGCCCTTAAGGCGTCGGGCGGCCCCCTGCAGACTTCAGCGAACGTGCAACATCTTCAATCGTCCGTTCGAGCGGGATGGTTGGGGAAAACCCAATAACCCGCTGGATTCGCGTTAAATTGGGCTTGCGCTGGCGGAGGTCCTCAAACCCGGACGCGAACGCATCAGCATAGGGAATCGCCCGCACGCGCGATGTGCTGGACGTCACTTTGATCACCAGATCCGCCAATTCACGGATGCTGATGGAGCGATCTGAACCAACATTGAACACGCTCCCAATGGCCTGCGAACAAGCGAGCAATTTTGGCAGAGCCGCCGTCACGTCGCGCACATCGCAGAAACAGCGCGTCTGCGAGCCGTCACCGTAAACGGTGAGGTCTTCGCCCTTCAGGGCGGCGGTGACGAAGCGGGGGAGGACCATGCCGTAGTCACCCACCTGGCGCGGGCCGACGGTGTTGAAGAACCGCGTGATGACCACCGGCAGGCCGTGGGTTTTGTGGGCTGAGAGGCCGATGGACTCGTCCAGAGCTTTGCTCATCGCGTATGTCCAGCGGAAGACGGTGGTGGGGCCGTAGACAACATCGTCGTCTTCGCGGAAGGGGGATTTGTCGCTCTTGCCGTAGACCTCGCTGCTGCTGGCGATGAGTGTGCGCGTGGGCTTGCTGTCAAAGTTCGCGGTGAGCGCGAAGCGGACGAGTTCACCGGTCTCGTGGATGTTGTTCTCGATGCAGGCGGTGGGATTGTCAACGACGAGCTTCACGCCCACGCTGGCGGCGAGGTGGTAGATCTCATCGAACTTCTCGCGCGCGAGTTCGCCCGCGAGGGCTTTGGAGACGGTGTTGTGCACGAAGCGCACCCGCGCGTGCTGGGGCACATTCTCGCGGCGTCCCGTCGAGAGGTCATCGACGATGACGATGTCATCTCCCTGTGCGAGCAGCAACTCCACCAGGTGTGAACCGATGAAGCCGGCTCCGCCCGTGACGAGGACACGACGAACGCGGGTGATCGACAAGCGCAGACCCTTTACGTGCCTTCGTGATACTCAGCGGCGGCCTTGATGTTGCCCTTGAGGTAACCGCCCGCCGCGGCACGCACGCCGTTGACGACGACACCGAGGAATTCGCTGCGTGCATCGGCCAGCTCGTTGCGGACGCGAGCGACCATGCCGCGCTTTTCGGCGTTGGCACGCACGACGAGCACGGTGGCGTCGGCCTTCTGAGCCAGACCCATGGCGTCACCCGCGACGACGGCGGGAGCGACGTCGATCAGGATGATGTCGTAGTTGGCGCGAGCGACGGTGAGAAGTTCGGCCATGCTCTGGGCGCTGAGGCGTTCAAAGACGCGCATTTCCTTGCTGCCTGCACTGAGCAGATCAAGGTTGGGCGTGCTGGTGGCCTGCACGACTGCACCGAGATCGCGGTGACCCGCAAGCAGATCGGCGAGGCCGGGCGACTCCTGCAGGCCCATGACGCGGTGCAGGTTGGGGCGACGGAAGTTGGCGTCGACCACAAGCACGCGCTTGTCAGCGGTGGCGAAAGCCAACGCCAGATTGCTCACGACGGTGGTGGTGCCACTGCCAGGCAAGCTGCCCATGACGAGGATCGCCTTGTGGTTCGCGGCGGCGATGCGCTTCATGAGGCTGCCGCGCAACTGGCGGAAACTCTCGGCGACGATGCCCTTGCTGCGATCGCGGAAGGCAGTCTCGGCGTTGCCCGAACCGGCATGATCTTCGGAAGTGTCGGGCACCCAGCCCAGCAGGCGGGTGCGGGGAATCATGGCGATGTCGCTGGGACCCTTGACGCGCTGGTCGATGAGCTCACGCAGCACGACGCCGGCGAGAACCAGACCAGTCAGGATGACCACGCCTGCGGGCAGCATGACCTTGAGCTGCGGGAAAGCGGGGACCGACGGCGGACGTTCAACGCTGCTGAGGCTCACGCGGCTGGCGGTGTCGCGGCTCAGGAAGGCGATCTGCTCGTTGAGGCTGCTTTGCAGCTTGAGCAACTGCTCCTGCGAGTTGCTGATCTGGGTGTTCAAGTCGGTCAACTGACGGTTGGCCTGCGTGATGTCAACGAGGCGTGCGCGACGTTCTTCGATCTGGGTGTTGAGGTCGTTGAGCTGATTCTGAAGCGAAGCTGCACCGCGATCGAGCGTTTCAATCTGGGCGTCGAGCAGACGCTGGAGAACCTTGGAGCGTTCGCCATCGAGCAGCGAACGGGCGGCGTCGAGATTGGCCTGAGCTTCCTTGAAGATGCGGTGGTCACGACCGATCTGCTGCTCCTGCAGCGACTTGATCTGCTGCTCGGCGATGGCGACGCGACCGCGGAGGTCGATCATGACCGGGTCGCGATCGGCATCTTCGCGCACGTCGTCGGGGAACTGCGAGAGCTGGCGGTTGCGCTTGAGGTTCTCAACCTGTGATTGAGCGGACTGCAGATCCTGAGCGACGGTGACGCGTTCTTCCGTGGCGCGGAAGACGGCCTGCTTTTCCTGGCTTTCGCGTTCTTCCACCGAGTCGAGCTGGTTTTCGCGAATGAGAGTGGTGCGCTGCGTCTGCAGGCGGCTGATGGCGGATTGCAGTTCGCGAATCTGTTCTTCGAGCGACTTGGTGGTTTCCTGGCGGCGGCGCTGGACGTTGCGATCCAGTTCGCTCTGGTAGCGTTCGCGCACGAGCTTGAGAATCGCGGTCGCTTCGTTCTTGTCCTTGTACGTGACGCTCAGGATGATGAGGTTGGTCTGCGCGATCGGACGAGCTTCGACGATGTCTTCAAGGTCGCGAGCGGCATTGACCGAGTCAAAGTTGCCGGTTCCGCCCTTGCGGAATTGCGAGGTCCACTTGGGGGCGTTCTGCTGCAGGGCCGGGTTTTCAGCAACCGCTTGCAGAATCGCCGGACCGGTCATGATGCGGGCCTGCGTCGCGATGAAGCGGCCCATTTCGTCGGCGGTCACGGATTGCATTTCCGTGATGTTGGAGCGCACGCCTTCCACTTCGAAGATCGCCTGAGGCTTCCAGACGGGGTAGGTCATGAGCCACGTGTAGTGAGCGGCGACGCCCAACGCACCACCAATCACAGCGGCGATACCCAGCAGCCACTTGTACTTCTGAAAGATCTTGAGCGGGTCCAACGCCGCGGTCGCAATCGGAGCCTGGGGTGGCGCAACCTGACGCGGCGCATACGCAGCGGGTGTTTGTGGGGGGGGATGTTTGGGGGCCACAATGCTCTTGGTGACCTCATGGACGGTTTGGGTGCGGCGGGCGGGGCCGACCACCCCCTCCGGATAGGGGTAACTGACAGGGGGCAAACAATACGCTGCGCCGGGCAAGCCCGGAGCCCTTCCGGTCCTATATCGACCGGACATGACTGAACCTTCGCTAACTCTTTAGAATCGCCCCGCCGACTGGCATGCGATACCAGCGGCGGGAGAACGACACTGTTCGTGTGCGCAGGTGGTGCGGTTCGGTGTGAATGTCACTTGAGGGCGTCGCGCAACTCTTGCAACTCGCCGACAAGCTCAGGGCTGAAGAAGTTGGGGTTGGCGTCGACGGTCGCCTGCAGATCCGTCGCAAGAGTCTTGGCGGCGGGAAGCTGGCCCGACTCCTTGAGGCCACGAACGAGGTGGACACCCGCAGTGAACTTGGTGGCGGAGTTGGGCGAGATGTCGTATGCCTTCTGCAGGTGCTTGACACCTTCGGTGGGGTTACCGGTTTCGAGCAGCGTGACGCCCAGCGTGTCGAGGAAGTCGGGCACGTCGGGGTTGATCTGCACGGCCCGCTGCGCGAGGGGCAGGGCATCTTGCGGCTTCTTGAGGTGCTTGGTGAGAATGAAGGCGGCGTTGTTGGCCAGTTCTGCGTCGGTCGTGAACTTGTTGGCGCCTTCGGTCCAGACGCGAGCGGCGGCGGGGTAGTCCAGCAACTGGTAGTAGGTGTTGCCCAGCGTCTTGTACGCGAGCAGTTGGAGGGCGGGCGTGCGGAAGCTGCCAATAGCGGCTTCGAGCGCGCGTGTGCCTTCGCTGCGCTTGGTTGCGTCTTCAATCATCGACATGCTGCGGAAGAAGATCATCCAGTCGGGCGCGATGCCTTGCTGGGCGGTCGCCTGCAGGAAGCTCTGCAGATCAGCCTTGTTCTTCTCCACGGAGTTCATGTCGCGATACCACGATGACATGATCTCGGGGCGATTCACATCGAGCGTGCGGAGCAGATCGAGCGCGGCGCGGCGGCCTTCCGCAGTGCGGCCTTGCAGGATTCGCACCTTCGCGGCAGCCATCTGGAAGCCGGGATTGGTGCGAGCGCGGTCGCCCATTTCGGTCAGGACGCGGTTGGCCGTTTCGACGTTGGGGATACTGCCTGCGAGCAGGCTGTCGAGGTAGGTCTGCACGGTGAAGTCGGTCTTGTTGAGTTCGTAAGCCTGTGCGTGCATGGAGCGAGCCAGATCTTCACGTGCGGGGGTGCGAGAGCGATAGAAGTTGCCCACTTGCACGAGGAACTGCCAGTCGCGATCGCGACGCTGGATGACATCGGCGGCGACTTCCTGCGCGAGCTGTTCCTTGCCGTCGCGCCAGAGCGAATCCATGAGGCCGAACATGAGCTGCGAGTCGCCCGGATTGATGCGCAGGCAGGCACGCAGGTCGGCGATGACCTTGTCTTCGTTGCCGGCGGTGCGGTGCGCATCGGCGCGGCGGCGGAGGAACGTGGTGTTGTCGGGCGCGAGTGCGATGGCGCGATCGAGGTCCGCGATGGCGTCGTTCACGCTCTCCTTGGGCTTGCTCTGCAGAATGAAGGACGCGCGGCTCATGAAGACGGTGGGCACCGTGGGGAAGCGCTGCACGGCGAGGTTCAGGGCTTCTTCCTGCGCCTGCGTGTTGCCCTGCGCGCCACGGAGCTGGGCGAGAAGCAGCAGCGAGAGCGCATCGGGTTCGCGGCCGCTTGTGAGCTTGGTGTACTCCGCGTCAGCTTCGGCGTGCTTGCCGGTCTGGGTGAGCAGCTCGACCAGCCGCTTCTGCATGCTGCGCGTGTCGTTGTCCTTGCCCGCGTCGACGACGGCGCGGGTGGGGGCGATGGCCTCGCTCTGCATGCCAGCGCCGATGTAGAGATCGCTCAGAGCCCGATCGATCTCCATGACGTCCGTGTTCTGCTTGGCCCGGACCGACTCGAGCGCCGCGACTGCGCCGGCGGCGTCGTTGCGGCCTGCGAGGAAGCGAGCCTTGGCGATCATGGCGTCGGTGGAAGTCTGATTCTGGGGCAGGGCGGCGAACTCGTCAAACACCTTGACAGCGTCAGCCATGGTGCCGCGGGTGGAACGCATCTGTGCGTCCATCACCACCAGGTCGAGCGAGTCGCCCGTCTTGCGGAGCGATTCAATGATGGCGCGGGCCTGATCAAACTCGCCGTCGTCGATGTGCAACTGGGCGAGCGCCATGCGGTTGCCACGCTCGTCGGGCAGCGCGACGGCGACACGAGTGCGGCGCATCTTGGCATCGGCGCGGTCGCCCAACTGGGCTTCGAGGCTCATCCAGATGTTGAAGAAGTCGATGTCGTTGTTGGCGAACTTCTCGAACTCGCGAGCGGCGAGCAGGGCTTGCTGCTGCTGGCCCGCGGCGATGAGAGCGCGCAGCAGGTCGGTCGCAGCAGCGGCGTCGTTGGGACGCAGACGGAGCGCTTCACGCAGTGCATTGGCGGCGTCGCCCGGGCGGTTGTCGAGCATCAGCACGCGGCCCTGGAGACGATACAGCTCGGGCTGTGCGCCGCCGCGAGAGATGATGGGCTGCAGGATCGCCGCGGCTTCGCGAGCCTTGCCTTCGCCCGCGAGCATGCGTGCGCGGAAGGTGTCGCCGTTCACGTTGTCGAAGTTGCCACGAACAGCTTTGTCAACCAACGTGCGAGCGGTCGCGAGGTCGTTGGCTTCGAGCGCGTTCATGAAGAGCACTTCGACCACGCGGCGGTCGTCGGCGTTGATGGCGGCAGCCTTGTCGAGGGCGGCCTTGGCCTGATCGGCGCGGCCCGCAGTGCGCAGCACGTTGAACTTGTTCAGTTCCTTCTCGATCGCATCCATGTTCTCCGCGGCATCAATGGTCTGCAGACGGAAAGCGATGTCGTCGGGGGCGTCGAGCTGGGACTTGAGCAGTTGGAAGTCGCGATTCTCCGGGAAGCGCTCGAGCGCCGCGGTGAGAGCGGTCTTGGCGGCTTCGCGTTCGTTGCCGCGGACGTGCACAGCGACCAGGGCGCGGTGCAGACGGGCATCCGCAGGATCCTTCGCGAGAGCGTCCTTGATGATCTTGACCATCGCAGCCTGGTTCTCAGGCGAGGGCGGGAGCTTGCCCATTTCGTCCACGCGCGAGAGCAGGCGGAGGACCGGGTCATTGGAAGCGGCGGGGTTGGCGAGGTTCGACGTCACTTCGACGGCGCGCTTCGCGACCTCGTTGCTGGGATCAAGTTCCAGCACCTGGCGGTACAGAGCGGTGGACCGATCCATGTTCTGCAGGCGGGCTTCGACTTCCGCGAGGAAGAGTATGGCGGTGAGGTTGTTGGGCTGGAGCTGAATGACGCGCTCGAGGTTTTCGCGAGCGTTGCCCGGCTCGTTGTTGCGAACGGCGATCTGGGCTGTCATGAAGAGCGCGTCGGCGTTGGGACGCGTTTCCGTGGCTTTGTTGTACGTGGCGAGCAGACGCGAGGCGTTGCGGTTGCCGTCCGGCGTGTTGGAGATGAACGCGAGCTGGGCATCGACGAGCGTCAGCGTCAGATCATCAGCGGCGACGCTGTCAGTCAGGCGCTTGCGCAGGGCCTGAGCCTTATCGAGCGCGGCGACGCGCTCGGGGCCATCCGCCATCGGCTGCCACACGCGAACCTGCCAGAGGGCCTGCAGGCCAAGTGCAACCTTCTTGAGTTCAAGTTGCTGCACGCCTTCCATGCTCACCGGCTTCACGGGCAGCTTGTCGACCGCTTCGAGCTGTTCCATCGCATTGGCGTAGTCACCGCGATCGCTCAGCATGTTTGCCAGCGCAAAGAGCAACTGGGCATTGTCGGGCTCGGCACGCAGACCCATGCGGATGAGCTCTTCGGTCTGGCGGCTGCGATTCTGCGGCTGGATGAGGTTCTCCACCACGCGGAACTGGCCCAGCAGACCGTCGCTGAGCGGGTGCGTTCCCTGCTTGGCCTTGTCGAAGGCGCGGGCGAAGATCGGTGCGCTGCGATTGATGTAATCCTGGGTTTCCTTCTGGACGTCAGCCGCGGCGCCCTTGGCCTGGATGCGTGCGCGGACGCTGATGAGATCGCGCTGAATCTGAATGAGCAGCATGCGCGGGGCATCGGGCGAACTGGCGAGGAAGGCGTTCTGGATGGCATCCGCCTTGGCTTCGTGCTGCGAGGCTTCTTCGAGGCGATCGCGCTCACGGGCACGCTGGGCCTGACGGATGAAGAGGTCGATCAGCGTTGCGGCGACTTCCTCGTCCTTGGGGTCAAACTTCAGCGCGGCTTCCAAGTCAGCGACGGCGGACTCAAGCTGCTTGTCCTCGGGACGCGTGCTCTCGAGGTACATGCGCGTGGTGATGAAGCCGCGGTAGCGACGCAACTGTTCCCAGCCTTGCGCGGGTGCGATTTCGTGATAGCCCAGCAGCAGGTTGGCATCGTCGAGCACTTGCGACCAGTTGTCCTGGCGGTAGACGGGTGAGAGCAGCAGCGTGCGGTAGGCGAGATCGAGGTGATCGCGCTGGGCGGAGACGTTGTCGCGCTGCACGACGGCAAGCTGGCGGCGTGCCTGCTGCCAGAAGCGATAGCGGTCGACGTACTTCACTTCCGAGTCGGGCGTGTCCTTGCCCATGGCTTCGATCCATTTGCGCAGGTACTCGGGGTTGTTCTGCTCCTTGTTGACCGCCTTGGAGTACTGCGTCACGGCTTCGCCCACGCGGCCTTCGGCCAGGGCTTTGTCGCCGGCCTTCACCAGGTCGTCGGCGCTCTTGACCACCAGCGTGTAGGCGGTGCCTGCCACAGCCGCGAAGATGAGAATGAGGCCCACAGACAGACCGACGACGAACTTGGTGTTGACGCGCGATGCCATACGAATCTCCGAACCTGGTGCAGGCGCCTGTCCGGCTTGTGAAAGACACGAACGGACGCGGAAAGGGTCTGTGAACGAACGAAAACCCCGATGAAGTACGAACTTATCGGCTGGGGACGTTAGTCAGTGAAACGCCGACGTCAACGCAAGCGGAACAGGCGCAGAAATGGCCTGTTTGCCGTCATTCGGCACGGATCATGCCTTCGACGTCGCCACGTTCCACCGCTTGCCAGTCGGGCAGGCAGTGCATGATGTCGGGGAGCAGTTCATCCAGCATCGACGCGGCGTGCTTGGCGAGTTCTTCGCCGGACTCGAGGCCGAAACCGGTGAACTGCACCTTGGTGTAGTACGCGTACTTGGTACGCAGGTCGAAAGCGAGCAGGCGGACTTCCTCGGCGTTGCTGACCCAGCCGCCGTTGGCGATGAAGAAGTAGCCGGAGTAGAACGGCTTGCCGCGAGGAGTCTTGAACTCAAAGATGCGGAGCTTGAGGTCTTGCGGATTGCGAGGCAGGACCACACGCGTGCCCGCCCGCGTGGAGAAGTTGGGCGTGCGCACCGAGAAGAGCTTGCCTGCGCCATCGGCGGTTTCAATGGCGGTCCATCGCGATTGATCCATGGGGATCGGCACATCACCGACAAAGCCGCCCAAAGCGAGGCCACCACCCACCAGGCAGCGGTCAGGCACGTGAGGCACCGTGTCGATCATGCCTGTGTAGTACGCTGCGTGAAAGTCGATCATCACGGGCGTTTCGCTGTTCTTTTGGGCATACATGCGCGAGACGTAGTTGACGGTGCCCAGCACCGCTTCCGTCTCGGCATTTTCGCGCCGGTCGGGGCCCTGGCGCACCCAGTTGTCGGTTTCGTCGGGAATGCTGTTGAGCAGCGCGCCACCGCGCGGGTAGATTGCTTCCTTGCGGAGCATCAGCTTGTAGTGGTCAATCGCGAACGCCAGCCCGCCGGCGGATGCGAGCAGCACCAGCAGGGCGGTGAGGACGGCGGGGGATTTCCAGGAGAAGCCTTGCATGGCAGTGGGGCGGGGGCTCAGGACTTGATGACGGGGCGCTTCACTTTGACGCCTACGGGATTCTTCTTGGCGAGTTCGGCCTGTTCAGCCGGATCGACGACAATTCGCTTGAGCGCCCAGACGGCGGCGAGGAACAGGAACATGCCCGGGATGAGCAGGAGCGTCCCGATAAGCATGTGGATGTTGCCGGCGGCGAGGTTGACGTCGCCGATGCTGAGCAGGCCCAACACAGCGACGCGGATGATGTTCATGAAGAGGGCGACGGGCACGGCCAGCAGCAGCACGGCGATGCGTTGCCACCAGTGACGAACACCGAACACGGCAATGGCGCCAGCCAAGGCGATGAATGCGATGACCATGCGCATGCCGCTGCAGGCTTCAGCAACGTTCAGCGGAATGGTGCGGCCCTTGTAGAAGATTTCGAGGAGGTTGCCGTTGGCATCGACCATGAACCAGTTGCCGGGCAGGCTGATCACCTTGAGCAAGAGCCACGCGCCTTGCGTGGCGAGCAACTGCAATTGGAACGTGATCTTGATCATCACCTGTTCAGAAACAGTGATACCAAAGCTCAGGTACAGCAATGGAAGGAACGCGACACGGAAGACATCACGCCCCATGACCAGCAGGACAACGCCTGAAAGGCACAGGATCATCGCCAGACCCTGCAGCATGTGGTTGGCTACACCCACGATGAAGTAGAAGTAACACATGACACCCAAGGCAAGCGGCAGCAGGCCTGGCCAAAAGGCTTGGGTTTTCACGTCGCGCAGGCGTTCGCGCTGGGTCCAGATCATGGCGCCAGCGATGATGGGGACGACGAAAGCGTGGCCCCAGTCGTCGAGGCGGTCCCAGCTGAACTCGGCTTGTTTGCTGAACCAGCGGAAGTACAGGGCGACAAACGCAGTGAGCAGGACGCCCATCGTGACCCACAGTTGGGTGTTGATGCTCTGTGGGCGCGCCGCGGCGACGGGGGATGTGCCGACACCGGGATTGGTACTGACTGTGCTCACGCAGGGCCCTCTTCCCGGCGGGTCATAGACCGGGTCCAAGCAATACGAGGCTCGTGACCGGGTCGGTTCACGAATAGGGTACACAAAGCAAACGGGCGGGGTTTGTGGCCCCGCCCGAAAAGCTCGTCTTGGTATTGATCGGATTACTGACCGATCGAGTTGACCGGCGGTGGGCCAAAGATGTCGTTGCCGAGGTTGCGATCCAGAATAAACCCGAACCCGTAGCTGGCACGGAAGCCGTTGCGGACGACGGCCAAGGGCAAGGCCCAGCCCGAGCTACCCACATTGATCATGTCGCCCGGCTTCAGGAAGACGTCTGGCTGGGTATTTTCGGCGATGGCCTTGTAGTCCAGCAGGATGGTGGCCTGGCGATCTTCGCCGACCATACGGGTGAGGTTTACGCGCGAGGGGATGGCGACTTCGCTGAAACCGCCCGCCGCGATGATGGCGCGGGAGAGCGTGAAGCCCGGGGTCATGTTGTACGGACCCGGACGGGCGAGCTGGCCGCCCATGTAGACAAAGCCGCTGTCGGAGGCCGGGAAGCGAATGACATCGCCCGGACGGATAACGACGTTGATGGATTGGCGGCCCGCGAGCAGTTCACGCAGCGGGATGCGGATGACGCGCTGGGTGATGAGCGCGTCGCCATCCATGCCTGCCTGGTCGATGGCGCCCGAACCGTCGGCGGACTTGACCTTCATCCACTTGTCGTTGACGTAGATCCAGGTCGAGCCGTCTTCCGTCTGAGGACGGACGGGTTCGGAGTTGATCAGATCGATCTCAGGTTCACGCGTGCTGGCGACGAAACCGCCGCCACCTTGTTGCTTGGCGCGAAGCATGCCGGGGTTCGCCGCAGGCGCGGTTTCCGGGGCCGGAGCGGGGGCCGCTGCCGGATCAGCCGCGGGCTTGGGCTCGGCGCCGGGGGCGATTTCGTCGATGACGTTCAGCAGGTCTTCGCCGCTGGGCTGGTTTGCGGGGGCGGGCTTTTCTTCACGCGGGGCGCGGGAGGTGGGGCCGCTCGAGATGCCGGTGATGACATCTTCGCTCAGGGGCACCTGGCGAATGACGTAGATCTCGCCGATGGCTTCGTTGAATGCACCAGCGGCCGCGAGAGCTTCGAGCGCGCGGTAGTCAGCACGGGGAATCGGGTAGAGGCCCGGGCTCTGCACGGCACCGACGACGGTGAACGTCTGACGACGCTGGCTGACGGCGAGCACCTGCACGAGCGGATCTTGAATCAGGTTGCGATCGCGAATGGTGCGAACGACCGCTTCCATCGCTTCTTCAGTGGTGCGATCGACGACTTCGATGCGGCCCAACTGCGGAATTTCGATCATGCCACGAGCGTCGACGCTGACTTCGTACTCTTCACGCTCGCTGGGCGCGATGAGATCAAAGACCGTGACGCGGAGCACGTCGCCCGGCCCGATGCGGTAGCTGGTGGGACGCGGAATCAGGTCTTCCGCGACAGGGTCGGTCACTTCAACCATGTCGCCCGTGGTGTCTTCGATCGCGGCAAGGCGATCGAGGATGGGCATGACCGTGGGAGTGGGGGCCCACGACCCGACGATGGTGGGGTCCATGAAGCTCTTGGTGTTGCCGCAGCCCACCAGCGTGAGCGTGCCGGCGGCGAGCGCGACGGCAAGGCCAACGCGAATGAAACGAATGGAGGTAGCGTTCATGTGCGAACCCACAGTTCTGCTCCTTGGACAGCCATGCCCGACCCAACAGGGCCGCGCGTCTCGAACATACCACGCAAACATCCCTCGTCCACCCAAGCAGGGAAAATGGGTGAACGCGAGGTCGGTCTGTGCGGGCCAAGTCTAGTTCTGCGGACTTGGCCAGGCGCGATAAGTGCATGATCGGCGTTTCACAGGCAGGTCCTCAAACTGACAGAGAGGAAGCGCGACGGAAAAGTCGCGCGGTAGTTGCGCGGAAGGGATGATTGTCACGGCTTGCTACCATGGTTCACAATGACCGCTGCTCCTCAGAATGGTTCTATCAGTGATGCCGCTCTCGCTCGCACGCTGGCCCGCCACCCGCGGCCGGCGGGAGGCGACCCGCTGCGGACGATTGATCCGCCCAAGATCAGCCTTTCGAGCATGGTGCTGAACAATCAGGAAGGCAAGCAGACGCTGAGTCTGAAGAAGAAGCCCGACTGGCTGCGGGCCAAAGTGCCGGGCGGGCCTGAGTACCTGCGACTCAAGAACGTACTGAGCGAGCACAAACTGTTCACCGTGTGCGAAGAAGCCGGTTGCCCCAACATGGGCGAATGCTGGTCCCGCGGCGTGGCCACCATCATGATTCTGGGCGACACGTGCACCCGAGCGTGTGGGTTCTGCAATGTGAAGACGGGGCGGCCCAACGTGCTGGATAAGGACGAACCACGTCGCGTGGCTGAAAGCATGCGCCTGATGTGGGAACACGCCAAGCTCAAGCACATCGTCATTACGAGCGTGAATCGCGACGAACTGGCGGACGGCGGCGCAAGCATCTGGGCGGAGACGATCATCCGCACGCGAGAGGCGTGCCCGGGGCTGTCGATCGAAGTGTTGATCCCGGACTTTGAAGGCAACTGGGGCGCGCTGCAGATGGTGATCGACGCGCGGCCTCACATCATCAATCACAATCTTGAGACGGTTCGCCGCATGTATCCGGCGGTGCGTCCGAGCGCGAAGTTTGATCGCTCGATCGAACTGCTGCGTCGCTGCAAGGAGCAGGGCGTTGTGGCGAAGACGGGCATTATGGTGGGCATTGGTGAGAAGGATGAGGAAGTGCTGGGCCTGATGGATGAGTTGATGGCGGGCACTCGCGTCACCTCGCCTCGCAACGACGCCTGCGACATCCTGACGATCGGCCAGTACTTGCAGCCCACGCGCAACCACCTGCCGATTGATCGCTGGGTGACGCCTGAGCAGTTCAAGGTGTTTCAGGATGAAGGCCTGCAGCGCGGCTTCAAGGTGGTGGAGAGCGGGCCGCTGGTTCGCAGCAGCTATCACGCGGACCATCAGGCGGACAGCCTGACGGGTGTGAACGATGAGCGTGAGAAGCACAATCGGGAGCAGATGGAGAAGTTGCTGGGGCGGTGAAGGAAGGCGCAAAGCGAAAGGGGTACAACGTGACGAACTTGATGAAGGCGTTTGTGGCGATGTGTGTCGCATCTTGTGGGATGCTGCTGGGTGGATGCGCTGGTACGGGGCCGTCGATCGCGCCGTTCTATCTGATGAGGTCTGTCGAGACCGAACCCAAGTTTGTCGGCGTATGGAAGCCTGTCGAGGAGGAAGGCGCGTCACAAGTAATGGACTTGCCCGCGATGTTCACCGTAACGGAGTCGGAGCGGTACGGATACGACATTCACGTGCGAATGAACGAGACTGCGGACGAGGGCCCCGTGCTTCCCGATATGTTCGCGACGGTCTTTCGCGTCGGCCAATATCGCTATCTGGACATCACGCTGGGACAGGAAGAGTCAAAAAAGATTGCCCAAACTGCCGGGCCATTTGTCATCATGACGCACCACATGATGAAGTTTGAGATCGATGAAGATGAGATTCGGTTGCTGGGCCGGGAGCCGGATCTCAACCTTGATGTCACAATCAACGGCTTCGGCTCGGATACGAAGCCTACACCCCCGCGCAAGCCATTCAACTATCCGAGTGTCAACTTGCTCGAAGGCCACGAGGAGATGCTGGAGCAGTCGGACCAGAATGCGCTCAAGATTGTGAATGCCTCGTTCCGAGTCATTAACGTGAGTTCGCCCCAATTGCAGCGTGTCATTGTCGAAGCGGAAGCTGCAGGCGAGTTCAAGGACGTGCTTTTCCGGTTGCGCCGCGTGAAGCAAGATGTGAGTCAGCCTGCCCAAAAGGCTGAAGAGACCACGTCGCCGAAAACCCCCTGATGTTGCAGCCAATCGTCTGGCATCAGCGCGAAGCCCCGTTGCTTGAAGTAATCTCCTCGCCGTCATGACCGCGCGTTCATGGAGGCCGCGGATGTGTGCGGCAGACAACTAGCTCATGCTTGGTTTGGCGACGAGCGAAGTTGGCAGGACTCGCGAGATACGGGCAGCAGAGGCGGCCGATGCACTTGGAAAGCCCAGTGATGACCGCACCGTTGCGGTGATTGAGATTCGCTGACACGCGGCAGGTTTGGCGCGGGTATCCTGCGACCGCAGGCGGCGCGGCTGTCTGCTGTTTTTCGCGATTCGCATCGCTCGTTCGCTCCCGAGGATTCACGCATGTCCTTTGAAATCGTCAACGTCAAGGCTCGTCAGGTGCTCGACTCACGCGGCAACCCCACGGTGGAAGTCGATGTTGAACTGGACTCTGGCATCAAGGGCCGCGCTGCGGTGCCCAGCGGCGCGAGCACGGGCGAGCACGAAGCCTGCGAACTGCGCGACAACGACAAAGGTGTGTACGTGGGCAAGGGCGTGCTGAAGGCCGTCGCCAACGTCAACGAGCGCATCTGCCCCGAACTGCTGGGCATGGACGTGCGCATACAGGAAGCCATCGACAAGCTGCTCCTGCAGCTCGACGGCACCGCCAACAAGGCCAACCTTGGTGCCAACGCCATTCTGGGTGTGAGCATGGCTGCTGCGAAGGCCGCTGCCGAAGCCTGCGGACTGCCGCTCTATCGCTATCTCGGCGGCGGCGCGGCGAAGACCCTGCCCGTTCCGATGATGAACATCCTGAACGGCGGCAAGCACGCCGACAACACCGTCGACTTCCAGGAGTTCATGATCCAGCCCTGGGGCTTCGACAACTTCGCCGACGCGACGCGCGCGGGCGTTGAGATCTACCACGCGCTCAAGAAGGTGCTGCACGACGATCACCTCTCAACCGCCGTGGGTGATGAAGGCGGCTTCGCGCCCAACCTCAAGAGCAACGAAGAAGCTCTGCAGATCATTGAGAAGGCCGTCAAGAAAACCGGCTACAAGTGGGGCGAGCAGATCTTTGTCGCCCTGGACCCCGCGACCAGTGAATGCTGGAACGAAGCCGCCGCCGAAGGCAAGACCGGCTACAAGATGTTCAAGAGCACCAAGCAAGTTGTCAGCAGCGACGAAATGATCGACATGTGGGCCAACTGGTGCAGCAAGTATCCCATCCGCAGCATCGAAGACGGCCTGGCTGAAAACGACTGGGAAGGCTGGCGCAAGCTCACGGCCAAGCTGGGCGACAAAATCCAGCTTGTGGGCGATGACCTCTTCGTCACCAACAAAAAGTTCCTCCAGCGCGGCCTTGATGAGAAGTGCGCGAACGCGATTCTTGTGAAGGTGAACCAGATCGGCACGCTCAGCGAGACCTTTGACGCGGTGAACCTCGCCATGCGCAGCCGCTACAGCGCGATCCTCAGCCACCGCAGCGGCGAAACGGAAGATTCGACGATCGCCGACATCGCCGTCGCCACCAACTGCGGCCAGATCAAGACGGGCGCGCCGTGCCGCAGCGACCGCAACGCGAAGTACAACCAGCTCATTCGCATCGCGGAAGATCTGGGTGATGCAGCGCAGTACGGCGGCAACATGTGGTGGCGGAAGTAAGGCGGGAGTGCCTGAGGGCGGAGTGCCGCAGTACCGAAGGCAAGGCAGTTGCGAACATGAAAGCGGGCCCGAGCGAGTTGCTCGGGCCCGTTTTCTATGGTTGTTCGGCCGGCCACAGCGGGCAGTTTTCGGCCTAAACTTCCATCCCAGAAGGACGCTGGGCGCGTTGTGGCCTGCCGAGGTGGTTGGGTCGCCGCGAGAACTGGCTTTTGTCCTCTGCCCCGGGGTTAGCGGGGCGGGCTTTGCTTCTCAAGAGGAGAAGTCAGGCTGACGGCGCGCCGAGCGTCGCGGGTTGTCCTACCGCGATGAACGATGCGTTGATGGTGGTGGGCGTCAAAGGCCCGGCTTGGAAAGCCGGGGTACCCAAGAGCGACCCACCCGCCATCGGAAAGTGTTCGCACATGATCGATGAATCGCTGATTGCTTCGCTGGGTATCGCTGATGTCGACCTCGACAAGATGATGCTGGACGCCATGAAGGGCGCGGGCGGCAAGACCGCCTCCAAGAGCGAGTTCATGGACACGCTCATGAAGGGCCAGGTCGCTGACCTGACCGAAGGCAAGCTCATCAAGGGCAAGGTCATCGGCTACGCCGGCGACGACGTCGTCGTCGAAGTGGGCCTCAAGAGCGAAGGCCTGATCCCCAAGGAAGAATTCGAAGGCGTCATCGTCAAGCCCGGCGATGAAATCGACGTTCTGCTCGAGCAGCTCGAAGACGAAGAAGGCCTTATCCGCCTCAGCAAGCGCCGCGCCGATCGCATGATGGCCTGGCAGCGCATCGTCGACACGCAGAAGGAAGGCGACGTGGTCGAAGGCCCCGTCACCAAGAGCATCAAGGGCGGCCTGCTCGTCGACATCGGCGTGCCGGTCTTCCTGCCCATGAGCCAGGTTGACGTCCGCCGCCCCGGCGAGCCCAAGGACTACATCGGCAAGAAGGTTCGCGCCGAGATCATCAAGATCGACCTGGAGCGTCGCAACATCGTCGTCAGCCGCCGCAAGCTGATCGAAACCGAACGCGACAGCGCGAAGAAGCGTCTGCTCGAAACGCTGAAGGAAGGCGACATCGTCGCTGGCGAAGTCAAGAACATCGCCGACTTCGGCGCGTTCGTTGACCTGGGCGGCATCGACGGCCTGCTGCACATCACCGACATGTCGTGGTCCCGCATCAATCACCCCAGCGAGCTGCTCCGCATCGGCCAGCGCGTGGACGTGAAGGTGCTGAACATCGACAAGGAAAAGGAAAAGATCGCCCTGGGCCTCAAGCAGAAGGAAGCCAGCCCCTGGGAAGAGATCGAGAAGAAGTTCCCCGTGCAGTCGCGCATTCACGGCGAAGTCACGAGCATCATGTCCTACGGCGCGTTCGTCAAGCTCGAAGACGGCGTCGAAGGTCTGGTGCACATCAGTGAAATGTCGTGGACGCGCCGCGTGAACCACCCCAGCGAGATGGTGACGACGGGCCAGATGGTCGACGTGGTTGTCCTCGAAATCAACAAGGACAAGCAAGAGATCAGCCTGGGCATGAAGCAGACGGAAGTGAACCCCTGGGAGCTGGTGGGCGAGAAGTACCCGCCCGGCACCGTCATCGAGGGCAACGTCCGCAACCTCGCCAACTACGGCGCGTTTGTCGAGATCGAGCCGGGCATCGACGGCCTGCTGCACGTCAGCGACATGAGCTGGACCAAGAAGGTCACGCACCCCAACGAAGTCCTCAAGAAGGGCGACAAGGTCCGCTGCGTGGTCCTCGAGGTCGATCGCGAAAAGCAGCGCATCAGCCTCGGTATCAAGCAGCTCACCGAAGATCCGTGGCTCAACGCCATCCCCGAGCACTACAAGCCGGGCATGGTCGTTCGCGGCACCGTCACCAAGATCACCAACTTCGGCGTCTTCGTTGAGCTCGAAGCCGAACTGGAAGGCCTGCTGCACATCAGCGAACTGGCCGACCACAAGGTCGAGAACCCGCAGGACGTGGTCAAGGCCGGCGATGAGATCGACGTCAAGATCCTCCGCGTCGACCGCAGCGACCGCAAGATCGGCCTCTCGCTCAAGCGCGCCCAGTGGGGCGACAGCAGCGGCGGCACGGGCGGCTCCGGCGGCGAAGCAGGCGACGAGCCCGCAGCCCCCAAGAAGAAGGGCAAAGAACCTGCCCGCGGCGGCATGGACGACCACGGCGCGATGGGCACCGACAAGATCAAGTTCAAGTGATGCAACCGGTGGCCCGCCCCTCCGGGACGGGCGCAACCCAGTAACAACAAACCCCCGCGACATAAGTCGCGGGGTTTTTCTTTACGGAGAGAAGTTCAGTGCGACGCACAAACCGGACAAAAGGGATCGCCGACACGAACCCTCCAACGGCCGATCAGACCAGCTGTGGTTATCGCTTCAGTGGCGCGAGCCATTGGACGCGCGACGCTCGATGCCGATGAAATGGGGCTTGCCGGACAACACGCGAAAGGGTATATTGCGGCGCAAGTCCTCACTTTCAAGGGGTTAGTATGCTTATCCGCTGTATCGTCGGCTTCGTCATTTCCTTGCTTACCGCTGTTCCATTGGTCGCAACGGGTTTGACATCAGCCTCAGCACGCGCTCAGTGTGAGCCGGTGTGGCAGCCCCTTGACCCGGCCCCCGCCTCCTTCGCTGGCGCCAGCGACCTCGTGCGTGCCATGACGATGTGGGATCCGGACGGCAGTGGACCGCACTCCCCCCAACTTGTTGTCGGCGGAGCATTCACGATGGTGGGCGGCATCTCTGCAAGTCGAATCGCGACCTACGACCCCGTGTCGGGGCATTGGTCCGCCCTCAGCACGGGCTTCGACAATCAAGTAGACGCCCTGACTACGCTTCCCACCGGCGAGTTGGTGGCTGGTGGCCTTTTCACTTCCGCCGGCGGCGTCAGTGCTAACCGCATCGCCCGCTGGGACCCCGCGACCGGCCAATGGGTGCCGCTGGGCGCGGGTATGAACGGTGACGTCCGAACTATGGCGACACTGCCCAACGGCGATCTCGTCGTGGGAGGCTCTTTCACCACCGCCGGCGGCATCAGTGCCAACCGTATCGCTCGCTGGAACCCAGCGACCGGACAATGGGCACCATTCGGCGCGGGCATGAATAACGTTGTAACGAGTCTTGCGACGCTCCCCAACGGCGATCTGATCGCTGCGGGCACCTTTACCACTGCAGGCGGCGTGACCGCCAACCGCATCGCCCGTTGGATCTTTGCGACCGGACAGTGGGCGCCGCTGGGTGCTGGCATGAACACCACTGTGAGCGCGGTGGCGACGCTCCCCGACGGCGGTCTGATCGCAGGGGGGTTCTTCACCAACGCGGCGGGCGTTGCTGCCAACTACATCGCGCGTCGGAACCCCGTGACCGGGCAATGGGAAGCTTTCGGGGCAGGCATGAACAACCGCGTAACAAGTCTTACGACGCTTCCCAATGGCGATGTGATTGCGGGGGGCGCATTCACCACCGCTGACGGCGTGACTGCCAACCGCATCGCCCGCTGGAACCCCGCAACTGGACAATGGGCACCCTTAGGTACGGGCATGGTGGATGCCGGTGACGTGAATGCACTCACTGCGCTTCCCAGTGGCGAACTGTTTGCGGCGGGCCAATTCCAGATCGCCGGCGGCGTAATCGCAAGCTATGTCGCTCGCTGGAACGCCTCGACCGGTCAATGGGCCGCCCTGAACGCGGGCACGAGCATGAGTGGCAGCGTGTCTGCTCTCACGACGCTCCCCAGCGGCGATCTGATCGCTGCAGGTCGCTTCGCCAGCGTCGACGGGATCGTCACCAGACGGATCGCGCGCTGGAACCCTGCGACCGCGCAATGGGCACCAGTCGGTACCGGCATGAACGACGCTGTATTCGCTCTCACGCCGCTTCCCAGAGGCGATCTCGTCGCGGGCGGTTTCTTCAGTTCCGCTGGCGGTGTGCCTGCCAATAGCATTGCGCGCTGGAACCCTACAACCGGTGAATGGGCGGCTTTGGGATCGGGAATTCTTGGCAGCGTGCAAGCTCTGACCGCTCTTCCCAACGGCGGGTTGGTGGCCGGTGGTTTCTTCACTTTCGCCAGCGGCGTTACCGCCAATCGCATCGCGCACTGGAACGCCGCGACCGGACAGTGGTCATCGCTCGGTGTCGGAATGAATAACACCGTGAACGCGCTGGTGACGCTTTCGGACGGTCATGTCATAGCAGGTGGTGACTTCACCTCAGCCGGCAACGTTAGCGCGAACCGCATCGCTCGCTGGAATCCGGCCACATCGCAATGGGCGCCTGTGGGCTCGGGCATGACCGGCGTCGTCAGCGCAGTCGTGGCGCTCCCGAATGGCGAACTGATCGCTGGTGGCTCCTTCAACACATTCACCTTCGGCGGAGAGGTCAGTGCCCGCAATATCGCCCGCTGGAACCCCGTCCTCCAGCAGTGGATGCCTTTGGGATCAGGCATCAATAACCCTGTGTACGCACTTGCGATCCTACCGAGTGGTGAACTGATTGCCGCTGGTGTCTTCACTACCGCGGGAGGGATTAGTGCCCGCAATATCGCCCGTTGGAATCCCGTCACTGAGCAGTGGGCGCCTTTGGGGTCGGGTACTAACGGCGAGGTGTTCGCGCTCGCGGTGCTGCCCAATGGCGATCTGATCGCTGGTGGCCGTTTCACCACTGCCGGCGACGTTGTTGCGCCCTTCATCGCTCGCTGGGGTTGCGTCAGAATCTGCGATGACATTGATTTCAACAACAACGACGTCTTCCCCGAAGAGCAGGACGTGATCGACTTCTTTGATGTCCTCGCTGGCAGTGCGTGTGCCACGTGCAACGACATCGACTTTAACAACAACGGTGTGTTTTCCGAGGACCAGGATGTGATTGACTTCTTCAACGTCCTCGCGGGCGGGAACTGTCCGTAAATGGCCAAATGGTCAAATTTCCAAATGGCCAAATGAAGGCAAGTGAACAGGCGCGCGGGCGACTCCCGCGCGCCTGTCTTTCTTTGGCCATTTGGCCATTTGACCATTTGGCCATTTGCCCCCCACACCTCCCACCCCATCTTCTGTCTTGCCCTTCGCCCCCTTCGCATCTTCGCGTTGAACCTTGGCCTTCCCTCCGCGTTCTCCGCGTCCTCCGCGGTGAAACTGTGTTCGCCTGTTGATTCCGCGAGCGCGGGCAGTAGCGAGGCGTGCGGGTGAGCGGCGGAAGTTTTTTCGGGCACTTTGTGTCAGCGGGTCTTCTCGGCGCGACTAGATGTTGGCAGCATGCCCGGCCTTTCGGGCTCGCCGCGCGTTGTCGCGGGGCGGTGGTGGTTCAACATCGGGCACAAGGAGAGGGACATGGCGATGCGCGTGAAGCAGATGAACACGGTGCGAGGTGTGGCGGCGTTGCTCTTGGCAGCAGGACACGCCACCAGCGCGGGGGCGGCGGTTTTTGTCTTCACGCAGCAGTGCGCATCGCCGAACTGGACCGGCAACTGCACCGGCGCGGCCTGCGTCCCCAGTGGCACGCAGACATTCAACAACTGGGGGCAGACAAGCTGCGGAACCGCGCTCGCTGCGCCGGGGGCAGCGGACACGGCCGATATTCGCGGGGCCACGGTGACGATGAACGCCGGGGCGAGCGTGCTGGGGATCACGAGCAACACGGGGACGAACCTGACGTGGACGACGGGCAACCTTTCGGTCGGCTCGGCGAGCGCGCTCAACGGGACGATGGCGATCACCGGCGCGGTCAATCGCACGCTCTCGGGGAGCCTGACCAACGCGGGCACGTGGAATGAGGACACCGCGGGCTCCACCATCTCGATGAGCACGGCGAACCTGACCAACACCACGGGCGGGATCTGGACGATCACGAATAACAACTGGAACCGCGTGGGCAGCACCGCCAACAGCTTCACCAACGCCGCGACGTTTCAGAAGGCCGGCCCGGCGAGCGTGACGATCTTCAGCATCGCCGTGACCTCGTCGGGCGCGCTGGATGTGCTGGACGGCACGCTCAATCTCACGATGAACACCTTCCCGCTGGTCTTCCAGACCGGCTCCACCACGACCATCGCACCCACCGCGACGCTGGCGATCAGCGGGGGCTCGATCGCGGGGCCGCTGCTGGGAGCCAACAACGGCACGCTGACGATCGCGACGCCCACGCTGGGCGGGGCGTTCACGCATGGCATGACGGACGGGCCGCTCAACTGGAACAGCGGGAACATGAACGGGGGCGGCAACACCATGACGGTGAACGCCCTCGCGAGCGTGCGGCTGAGCGGAGGATTCGCGCGGTCCATCAGCGGCGCGACCATCGTCAACAACGGCGCCTGGATCGAAGACACCGGCGGATTCACGACCAGCCTGAGCACCGTTGCGATCACCAACAACGGGTCGTACACGCTGGTCGGCCAGAGCGTGAACCGCGTTGGCTGAAGCAGCAACAGCATCACCAACAACGGGACATGGACCAAGACGGGAACAGCGACGAGCACGATCTCGTCGATTGCGGTGACTCACAACGGCACGCTGAACGTCTCGGAAGGGGCGATGGCGTTCAACGGCACGTTCCCGTTCGACGCGGCGGCTTCGTCCATCACCAACATCGCGGCGGGCGCGACGATGAACGTCGGATGCCCGTTCCAGGGCGAGGTCGAAGGAGCCAACAACGGGATCATCACCCTGAGCGGCATGTCGCTCGCGGGCAGCGCGACGATCAACACCACCGGACCGGGCCAGACGCAGATGCAGACGGCGAGCACGAATCTCAACAGCAACACGCTCACGATCGGCCCCGCGACGAACTACCGCAACCTGACGCCCATCAACAAGACCTTCTCGACCGGCACCATCATCAACAACGGAAATTGGATCGAAGACACCGGCGGGTTCACGACCAACCTGAGCACCGTCGCGATCACCAACAACGGGACGTACACGCTTGTCGGCCAGAGCGTCAGCCGATTTGGCTCGAGCACCAACAGCATCACGAACAACGGGACGTGGAGCAAGACGGGGGCGGCGACGAGCACGATCTCGTCGATTGCGGTCAATCACAACGGCACGCTGAACGTGTCGGAAGGCACGATCGCGTTCAACGGCACGTTCCCGTTCACCGCGGCGGCTTCGTCCATCACCAACATCACTGCGGGCGCGACGATGAGCATCGGATGCCCGTTCCAGGGCGAGGTCGAAGGAGCCAACAACGGGATCATCACCCTCAATGGCATGTCCCTGGTGGACGATGCGACGATCAACGCCGGACCTGGCCAGACGCAGATGCAGACGGCGAGCACGATTCTCAACAGCAACACGCTCACGATCGGCCCCGCGACCAACTATCGCAACCTGACGCCCATCAACAAGTCCTTCTCGGGCGGCGCCATCATCAACAACGGCAATTGGCTGGAAGCCACCGGCGGGTTCACGACCAGCCTGTCCACCGTCGCGATCACCAACAATGCGACGCTTGCGTTGAATGGGACCAACTGGAACCGGGTTGGTTCGACCGTCAACACCTTCACCAACAACGCGACGTTCCGGAAGATCGGCGCAAACGCCGCCGTCCTCGACGAGATCGGCTGCGTCAACAATGCCCTGTGGGACATTGAAGCGGGCACGCTCTCGCGGACTGGCTCGTTCACCTACGTGCAGAATCCCGGTGCCACGCTGCGGGTCCGCAAGAACGCTACGGCGACCATCACCAACAGCCTGTTCCAAGGCGGCACGATCACCGGATTGGGCACGCTCGGCGGCACCGCGACGATCAACCTGGTCACCGCCGCGATGACGATCACGCCGGGCGATCCTGGGGACGAAGGCGGCACGCTGACGCTGCAGGGCAACCTTCAGCTTTCAAGCAATGATGCACTCAACATCGAGCTGGACGCACGGCCCGGCACGCCCGCCGACACGGATCGCCTGAACGTGAGTGGTCAGTACCAGCTCAACAACGCGATCCTCAACGTCAGCCTCGCCCCCGGCTTCGTACCGACGGTGGGCGATGAGTACACCATCGTCAACACCTTCGTGCTCAACCCCTCGCAAGGAACGTTTGGCACGATCAACTACAACGTCCCGTCCGGCGTGACGTTCAACGTCTCGTACTTCCCGGGCCTCGTCCGCCTCACCGTCATCACGACGCTTTGCGACACCATCGACTTCAATCAGAACGGCGTCTTCCCTGAAGATCAGGACGTCGTTGACTACCTTGCGGTTCTTGCAGGCGGGACTTGTGCCGAGTGCAATGACATCGACTTCAACAACAACGGGGTCTTCCCCGAGGATCAGGATGTGCTGGACTTCTTCAACGTGTTGGCGGGCGGGGCGTGTCCGTAAATGGCCAAATGGCCAAGTGGCCAAATGAGAGGCAACGAGCAGGCGCGCGGGGAACTCCCGCGCGTCTATTTCTCTTTGGCCATTTGCCCACTTGGCCACTTACCCCTCCCCTTCGCTCCGGGCTCTCTGCGGGCTCCGCGGTGAGCCTGTCTTTCCGTCCTAGACTCTGCTGTCCGGCGGAGTCCGGCGAGACTGTCTCAGGAGGAGCCATGGCCAAGCCAACGTCGAATGGGAACGCGGGTGTGAAGGGCGCCGAGAAGGCGCCGGCGGAGGTGCTTGTGTCCACGGGGAAAGCCAGTCTGCCCGAGACGCTCGATGAGCGGTACGCGCTAGTGTGCGATCGCATCGCGGCGGCGGCCAAGAAGGCCGGGCGCAGTGCGAGCGACATCATCCTCGTCGCCGTCACGAAGTACGCCGAGCCCGAGCAGATCAGGCATTTGCTGCAACTGGGTCATCGCGACTTTGGTGAGAACCGGGCTCAGGTGCTCGTGCAGCACGCGGCGATTGTCGAGGAGTACATGGCTCGTCGGCGGATGCTGCCCAGTACGCGCACGAACGGACTGGATAATGAAGGGTCGCTGTTTGACAGCAAGCTGATGAGCAGCGCCAGCAAGCCCAGCGATGGGAATGTGAACAAGAACAAGCCGCAAGGGTCGGCGAGCGTGAATGCGAGCGGGCCCGCCGCCGGTGCGGCTAATCCGGTGCGTTGGCACATGATCGGGCATCTGCAGCGCAACAAGGCGAAGAAGGTCGTGGAGTTCGTGCGCCTCGTGCACAGCGTGGATAGCTTGAGAATCGCCGAAGAACTGCAGGCGATTGCGATGAAGCGCGATCAGCCCATTGAAGTGCTGCTGCAGGTGAACGCAAGCGGCGAAGAAAGCAAGCACGGCTTGCCCTTGCCCAGCGTGGTGCCCGTTGCCGAGCAGATCGCCACGATGATCGGCCTGCGCATCCGCGGACTGATGACCATGGCCCCCTACAGCGACAACCCCGAGGAAGCGCGGCCCTCGTTTGAACGCACCCGCGAACTCTTCGAGGAGATGCGCGGCATGAAGCTGACCGATGCGCCGTTCAACATCCTCAGCATGGGCATGAGCGGGGACTACGAAGTCGCCATCAGTGAAGGCGCCAACGTCGTGCGCGTGGGGACGAATATCTTCGGCGAGAATGCTGCGGCGGATCGGCCCGCTGAAGCGCCCGAAGAGGACGAAGGCACGTAAGGAACGAGCAACGGCATGACGCACGCGAGCGAAGTGAATCCGCCGCCCGCCGATGAGGTCGCTCGCCGCGACCACGCGATGGAAGTGACGCTCGCGCGGCTGTTGACCGTGATGATGATCATCGCCGCCGCGGTGATGGTGGTGGGCGTAGTGCTGCTGCTGACGCGGCCGGCACCGCTGGCCCCCATGAGCGAGTTCACGACGTTTACGAACACGCCCCGCGAAGGCGCGGATTTGCGCTCGCTGGCAAGCATTTGGGCGGGCGCGTCGCGCGGGCAGTCCCTTGCCATCATGCAAGCCGGGCTGGTGCTGCTGATCGCGACCCCCGTGCTGCGGGTTGCGGCGACGGCGGCGATTTTCGCGAAACAACGCGACTGGCTGTACGTCGCTATCACGCTGGTGGTGCTGATTGCGCTGGGCGTGGGGCTGGCGGGCGTGGTGAAGTGACGCAAAGCGATCAGCACGCAGCCCGCGTAACCTGCTGATATGGCAAAGCGCGTCGTGAAGAAGTCCTCCAAATCCAACGCCAAACCCAAGGCCAAGGCTGACAAGCCCGCCAAGAAGGGCGCGGCGTCCCTCGTCAAGAAGGCCGCGAAGGTGATCGCGCGCGTCGGCAAGAAGGTCGCTGCCAAGGCGACAGCGGCCAAGCCCGCCAAGAAGGCGAACAAGAAAGTCGCAGCCAAGCCGCAGGCAAAGAAGGCAACCAAGCCTGCGTCCAAGCCCGCGAAGAAAGTTGGCGCGAAGACCGCCGTGAAGGCAGCGCCCAAGAAGAAGATCAAGCCGTCACTGCGCGCGGGCGTGCCGACCGATGTCGCGGAGATCGAGGCCCAGTCGCGCGGCGACATGGATGGCAACGAGCCCATCGTGCTCGACACCGAGATCATCGAGATGGACGAGTCGGCGGACGACATCCAAGCGATGCCCGCTAATGCCGACCGCGCCACCGGCCGAGGCGTGAGCCCCGCCGAAGCGGCGATTCTCGATGCCGACATCATCGCGAAAGCCACGACGCCGCGCGATGCCGGCGTGCGTCCGCACGACATGGACCGCGCGCGGGCCTTCGCCATCGCCGCTGCACGCATGTGCAAGGACGACAAGTGCGACGACGTGCTTGTGCTTGACGTGAGCAAGATTCGTCAAGACGTGGACTTCATCGTCCTCGCCAGCGGTACCAGCGATCGTCAGATGCGCAGCGTGCTGCAGCACCTGGAAGAGCACGGCAAGAAGATGAACACGCCCGCCGTGCGTACGAGCAAAGACGACCGGGCCACGTGGCTGCTTGCCGACTTCGTCGACGTTGTCGTGCACCTCTTCGAGCCCAACACGCGGGCTCACTACAACCTCGAGATGCACTTTGCCGATGCGCCCAAGGTTGCGTGGGAACGCGAAGACCAGCAGAACCGCGACCGTGCGGGGCTGATGGATGTCCGCAACAACTGATTCGCCTGCACCAACGTCCCGATGCCTGGCGGAGTCGACCACACGATGAGCGTTCCAGCCCCCATCACAGTGCGAGTGAGTGTCGCCGCGAGCTATGACGTGGTGGTGGGGCGGGGCGTGCTCGCAAGCGTCGGCGAGCGTGTGCGTGCCGTCGTGCCGCAAGCCAATCGCGTGATGGTGGTGTACGACGGCGTATGCAGCCCGGAGATGCATCAGGTCCGGGAGAGGCTGCACGCTTCCGGGTTTCTGGTAGCCGTTGCTCCGATCGCTGCGCTGGAGGAGTACAAGACGAGCGAGACGGCAGCCTGGCTGCTGTATGATGCGGCACGGGCGAAGTTGGAACGCAGCGACGTGATTCTCGCTCTGGGCGGCGGAATTACGGGTGATGTTGCCGGCTTTGTCGCCGCAACGTACCGCCGCGGTATCGCATGGGTGCAATGCCCAACCACACTACTGAGTATGGTCGATGCGAGCGTGGGCGGGAAGACGGGGGTGAATCTTCAGGTCGATGATGAGCTGCAGAAGAACATGGTCGGTGCGTTTCACCAGCCGTCGCTGGTTCTCGCTGACGTCGCGACGCTAGCAACCTTGCCGACAAGAGAGTTTTCATGTGGGTGCGCGGAGATCATCAAGCACGCGATGATCGCACGGAGCGTGCCCAAGCCAGACCCCTCGCTCACGTTGGAGATGTTGCAACGCACACTCCCGACCGTGCGAAATGACGGAGCCGCGATATCACAGCTCATTGCAAGCAATGTCGCGCTCAAGGCCGCGGTGGTGGAAGGCGATGAGCGAGAAATGCAGCACGGGGGCGGACGAGCACTGCTGAATCTCGGGCACACCTTCGGCCATGCGATGGAAACGCTGCTTGGGCTCCAACTTGAAGGCTTCGATACCGACGATGTTGGTATTCAGCACGGTGAGGCTGTCGGCTTGGGTCTCATCGCTGCAACGCGCGCGGCGCAGGTCATGGGTTTCGTTCAAAGCAGTTACGTGGACGAGGTGCGAGCGACGCTGCGTGCGGCGGGACTCCCGACGCGCGTCGTCGGCATTCCCGCGAGGCTTGACGAAAGGATGTATGACGTCAACTTCATGATCAACCGCATGCAGGCGGACAAAAAGACGATCGCTGGCTCGCTTCGGGTCATTCTGCCAACAGGTTTCGGCACCGCGAATGTTGTCAAAAATCCGCCAAGAGAAGCACTTGAAGCTGGCTGGCGCGAGATCGGCTGCTGATCACTCATCATGTCCCGCCTTACCGCGACCCCGTCCGCTCCCGCATCTCATTGATCGCCGCCTCGCGACGCTCTTCATCAGCTTCCGCCACATCGCTCGTCGCCGTGCTGACCGAGACCGGCATGATCAGGCTGAACATGCTTCCCTGTCCCACGTCGCTGATGAGTTGAATCTCGCTTTGCAACACTGTCGCGAGGTCTTTGCAGATGGCAAGCCCCAGCCCCGTGCCTGACTGCTGCTCTTTCGTGTAGCCGCTGTCAAGCTGCACGAACTTCTCGAAGATGCGATCTTGCTGCTCAGGCGGAATGCCCGGCCCGTTGTCAATCACGCTCACGCGAATGCGTTCTTCCGCATCCACGCTTGTCGCGGGCAGTCGCTCTGCACGCAAGATGATGATGGGCTCGCGCCCCGTCTTCTCAAGCGGCTGAATGAACTTCACTGCGTTGCTCAGAAAATTGAACACGATCTGCTGGAACTTGCGCGGGTCGGTTTTGATGATCGGCACATCATCCGCTACTTCCAGTTTCAGCGTAATGCCCTTTCGCCCCGCCTGCGGCGAGATGAGGCCTAGCAACCCTTCGCACGCTTCTCGCAGCGCAACACGCTCGATCCGTAGATCGACCTTGCCTGCTTCAATGCGAGCCATTTCCAGCAGTGAGTTGATCAACGCCAGCAGCCCGCGTCCCGCCGTCAGAATGTTCTCAAGATACCGAATGCGCTTCAGCACGCTCGCCGGCGCGTCGGGCTTCTCGGCGTCGTTCTTCGCTACTTCCAGCAGCAGTTCCGCAAAGCCGTTAATCGAATTCAGCGGCGTGCGCAGCTCGTGGCTCACGCTCGCCAGAAACTCGCCCTTGACCTTCGCCGCCTGATACAGCGCGCTGTTTGCTTCTGAAAGCTCATGCAGTTTCACGTCCAGCGCGCTGTTGATGCCGCGCAGCCGGTCTTGCGAAGCCTGCAAGTCGCTCAGCATCGAGTTGAGTGTGTCGCCCAGTTGCTGAAACTCGTCGCCCGTGGTAATGTCCGCGCGAATGTTGAGGTTGCCCTCGCGCACGCGCTGTGTCGCGGTGGTCAGCTCTCGCACTGGCTGCAGCACAAGCCGCCGCGTGACGAACCAGAAGACAGCCATGGCCAGCAGAAAAATCCAAGCGAACGCGACAAAGACGAAGGTGGTGTTGAGCACAAGCAGTCGAGTTGCGCTCACGCTGCGGCGTTGCAGCTCCACCAGTCCCGCCAGTCGGCGATTGCCTTCGCTCGCTCGCCAAATGCCCTTCGCGTAGCGATACTCGCGCTGGCTGCCGTCCCAGCTCGCTTCCTGATAGTCAAGCAGGGACGGATCGGCTTCGAGCGCCGCCAGCGCCCGCCCCAGGAACGAGTCCATCTCGCGCACGATCTGCTCGCGCGAGATTTCGCGTGCTTCAACGCCTGCACGCACCTCGCGAATGTCCTGCACCAGTCGCGGCACAACACGCATCGTCTGCATCGGTGCGGGCGGCCCCATGAGCGAAGCTTTGCCCTGCTCCTCGCCCACGCGTTGCCACGTGTCCACCATCTGGCGCGACACTTCGAGCTGACCTTCGTCAATCAAGTACGTCATGCGCATCCACGGCACAACGAGCGCAAGCAGCACAATGAGCACGGTGGCGCCGCCGAACACGAGGAGGCATTTTTTGGCGAGGCTCATGCCCTGCAGCATGGATCATTCTTCGCAGCCCGGGTCTTGCCGGTGCGTGCAAAGCCTCGCGTATCGGACGCGGCGCGATCGCCTTCGCTGCCTGCTAGAATTCTCGCATTTTTCGCTTGTTGGCTCCCTCCTTATGTCCACCCGCACCGTCTATCTCGAAACTTTCGGCTGTCAGATGAACGAACTCGACAGCGAGCTGGTCGCCGGCCAGTTGCGCAGTCTGGGCTATCGCTTCGTCACCACCAGCGACGACGCAAACGTCGTGCTCTACAACACGTGCAGCGTGCGCGAACACGCCGAGCAGAAGGTCTGGAGCCGCCTAGGCGAACTGAAGGAACGCAAAGCCGCCGACCCCACGCTCATCGTGGGCGTGCTGGGCTGCATGGCCGAGCGCGACGGTGTGGACCTCATCAAGCGCATGCCCGTGGTCGACGTGCTCGTGGGCCCTGCCGAACTCGACAAACTGCCGGGCTTGCTCGACAACGCCGTCCGCACGCGCGAGAGTCTGGAGAGTTCAGGTGGCATCGCCGTCCCCGACGGCGATGTCGCTCGCAACGCGAGCGACCCTGCCACCAGCAACACCCCCCGCAAAAAGAGGAAGATCGAACTCATCTCCGCCAACCAAGTCGCCCTGCAAGGCAGCGCGTCCCGCCGCAGCGCGACCCTCGCCGCCGCGGGCGATTCGCTCGAGATGCTCGACCTGTCGCGCAGCATCTCGCCCCTCGATGATGACGGCCCCGTGCAACGCAGCGCCTACGTCCGCATCACGCGCGGCTGCAACAAGTTCTGTACTTACTGCGTGGTGCCATTTACGCGCGGAGCCGAGGTTCACCGTCCGCCCGAGCACATCATCGACGAGTGCAAGAAACTCGCCGATGCGGGCGTGGTCGAGATCACGCTGCTGGGCCAGACCGTTAACCACTACCGATTTGAACACGGCGCCGCCGTTACTGTCGATGGCATCGTCCAGCCGCAAAAAGGCCGCAGTTTCGCCGGTGGCCACCGCCGCGATCCCTTCGCGGGCGCAAATGTCACCACCTTCGCCGATCTCCTGCGTCGCATTCACGATGAAGTGCCCGCGATTCAGCGTCTTCGATTCGTGACCAGTTACCCGCGCGACTTTGGCGATGATGTGCTCGAGGTGATTCGTGATCACCCGCGCATTTGCCGCTATCTGCACGTCCCCGCCCAGAGCGGCAGCGACCGCCTGCTCAAAGCCATGAACCGCGGCTACACCGTCGCGGAGTATCTTGAGTTCCTCGACCGTGCCCGGGCCATTCTCGATCAGCCAGAAATCGGTCGCCCGCTCATGCTCAGTGGCGACTTCATCGTTGGCTTCCCCACGGAAACCGACGAAGACTTCCAGCTCACCAAGCAGTTCCTCGTGCGCTGCAACTACAAGAACGCGTTCATCTTCAAGTACTCGCCGCGGCCCGGCACCATTGCGTACGACAAAATGGCCGACGACGTGCCCGAAGAAGTGAAGCGCACCCGCAACAACGAACTGCTTGCACTGCAGAACAAGATCGCCGACGAAATCAGCCGCGAACAGATCGGCCGCACCTTCGATGTGATGGTCGAAGGCCTGAGCCGCCAGACGCTCAAGAAGGCAGGCAAGACCAGCAGCGATATCCGGAAGGCCGGCCAGGTCGCCATCACGATCGGGGGTCGCAGCCTTGAAGCGCTCGAAGACACGAACGACGACGCCTGCTGCACCACCGGTGCCTGCGACACTGCGAGTGGGAGTGGGGGCGTGATGGGCGTCGCGGAAACCGTGCAACTCGCCTGCCGCACCGATGGCGACCTGATCGTCTTCATCGATCAGCCCGGCGCGACCGCCCAAGATCTCATTGGCCGCATCGTCAAGGCGCGCATCACCGGCGCGAACAACCTGAGTCTGCAGGGTGAGTTGGTCAGCTGAGCGTTTCCCGCAGTTTGCCTGTAGCCTTCGCCCCTACCCTTACCCCGCTTGAAGTATCGCATCTCCAAATCCTTCGAAGTCGAGTCAGGCCACATGCTCATGAAGCATCCGGGCCGCTGCAAGTTCCCGCACGGCCACTCCCGCCGGGTTGAGGTTGTCGTCTCGGCGCCCTTCCTCGACGAGAACGACATGGTGTGCGACTTCAAGGCCCTCAAACTTGCCGTCAGCGAGTTTGTGGATCGCTTTGACCACAGCCTTGCCGTCAACTCGCAAGACGATCGGGCCAAAGGTTTTATGGGAACCGGCAACCTTGCCGAACGCATTATCTTGGTGCCCAATCAAGATCCGACGACGGAAGTCATGGCCCGGCTCATCTATGAGGAACTGGCGGGCAAGATTGGTCAGTCGTTCACGGCCAAAGACGGCAACGTCTACCGCCTGCCCGCCGGTCTCACGGTTGAGCGCGTCCGCGTGACGGAAACCAGCTCGTCGTGGGCCGAGTATGGCATGTGAATCAGCCTTGGGCATCGGCGTTCAGGCATCGCTCGGATGCACGCCCTGCAACCCGGCGCCCGCAACCGAATCTAACGCACCATGAGCACAATCACTTCGACGCGTTCCCCTTCGTTCGCTCGTTCGCTTGTTCGCTCGCTCGCTCTCGGCGCCTGCGCGCTCGCCCTCACGGCGGGCACCCCCGCACTGGCGCAATCCACAAACGACACAGCGACTGCCGAAGACTTCGCTTTCGCCAAGCGCCTCTCGCGCGTCTTCAAGACTGTTGCTGAGCGCCGCGAGAAGTCCGTCGTCCACATCACCCAGCTCCGCACCGTCACGCCCACCGACTGGTTCGGTCGGCCCGTCGGCCGCGCCAACCTGCAGCAGGCAGGCCTGGGGAGCGGCGTCATCGTCAGTGAAGATGGCGTGATCATCACCAACAACCACGTCATCCGCGGAGCTGACAAACTCCGCGTCAAGCTCAACGACGAGCGCGAGTACGACGCGCGCATCTTGGGTACCGACGAAGCAACCGACCTCGCCGTGCTCAAGATCGATGTCGAAGGCCAGTCTCTGCCCGCTGTCGACTTTGCGGACAGCGATCAGATCGAAGTGGGCGAGTGGGTCGTCGCTATCGGCAGTCCCTTTGGCCTCGACAACTCCGTCACGCAGGGCATCATCAGTGCCAAGGGCCGCACCGTCACCCCGCGCGAAACCGGCGTGAGTTTCGAAGACTACATCCAGACCGACGCCGCCATCAATCCAGGCAACTCGGGCGGTCCGCTGCTCAATCTCGAAGGTCAGATCGTCGGCATCAACACCGCCATCGCCAGCCGCACGGGCGGCTACGACGGCATCGGTTTCGCGATTCCCAGCAACACCGTCAAGAACGTCCTCGATTCCATCGTCCGCTCTGGTCGCGTCGCTCGCGGCTTCTTGGGTGTCGATATGGTCGACGAACGTGACGGCGGCGTCGTTGTGCAGAACATCGTTGAAGGCAGCCCCGCCGACAAAGCCGGCCTCAAGACCGGTGACATCATCACGCGCTTCCAAGGTAACGCGTTGCCCTTGCAACGCCTTCGCAACGCCATCGCCGCAACGCCCGCCGGCAGCAAGGTGAATATCGAAGTCCGCCGCGATGGCGAAGTGCGGACCGTGCAGGCCACGCTGGGCGATCTCAGCGCCGCCCGTGGTTTCGTGTACCTCAACGAACTCGGCATCGAAGTCGCCGCTGTGCCCGCGTCGAACATCCGCGGCCTCGAACTCGAAAACGAGACTGTCGTTGCGGTCGTCAACATCCAGGAAACCGGCCGCGCCGCGATGTCGGGCCTGCGTGAGAACGACCTGATCGTCAGCGTCAACGGCCGCGGCTACGACACCATCGATCAGTTGCGTGAGGCCCTCAGCAAGGTCGACTTCAGTGATGGCGTGCGTCTCAACGTGCTGCGGCCCATTGGCGACAACCGCTACCGCCGCGGTAATCTTGTTGTGCAGGATTGATCGACGAACCAGAGCAAGTCTTCACGAAGCGGCAGGCGTCGGGCCTGCCGTTTCTGTTACTGGCTTGCTCGCCGCACTCTCAGGACGCCCCATTTCAAACGCGCGAATCACAAAGTGCCCGCACGCGCACAGCAGCCCCATCGCAATGACGACGCTAATGCTCACCAGTGTCCACACGATCCACGCGGGCACCGCTTGCTGTGATGCGAGTGCCTCGCGCCCCACATACAGCCCGCCCACGATGATGGCCAGCGGCACACCAGTCGCAACCGCGCGACCGATGAGTCCGATGCTCTGGCGGTTGCGACGCAGCACTTCAAAGCTCGCCAGTGCCACCAGCGCCGCCGCGATGCCGACCCGTGCGAGCATCACCATCTTCACATCGATTGATCGATCACCCTGCAGCTTGATGCCGCTCCGGACCGCAAGCCAACTCAAGAACCCAGCGGCGAAAATCGTCCCGGCGATGCACAGCAGTGTCATCGCCGGCCCCGCGTCAAACTTGCGTCGGAGAAAGAGCACGCCAAACACGCCCGCCATCACGATGCATGCTTCCATGCCCACCAGCAGCCAGTAAGGCTGCGCACCGCGCAGCAGCGCGATACCCGCCACACCGAGGGCCGACACCAACGCCGCCAAGGCAAGCAGCCCCGCTCCCACGCGCGTTAACGCAAGCGGCGGCGGAACACTGGGCGACGTTGTCTCAGCGGAGTCACTCATGGGCGGGACCAACAGTATCGGCGAGCCGTCGCCCGCCCGTTGGTCCCGTCGATACGAACCCCGGCCGCCCCTCGGTTCGGAAAAAGTTCTCGCGCAAGAACCGCCTGCACGGTCCGAATCATCGCGCAAGATGCGTACATAACCCGACTCTGAACCACTTCCGCTCAATCGCCCCTCAAACCACGCCGATCTCCTCTCTGCCCACGGATGGGCGCGTTTCACCACACACGGAGGTCGGTCATGCAAGGTCTCACCGAAGTCGAACAAGTCGCCCAGCGTCTTTATGCCCGAGTGCTGAGCCAATGGGCCATGGACCTCATGGCCCTTCGTCGCGACGGCCTCCATGTTCCCAGCATCCGCACGGGGGATGACGACTTTGTCCAGCCCGCCTGGACCGGTGCCGTGACTGACGGCAAGCGGTGGGCTGGCGTCGACGCAACGCGCAACTTGCGCTGGCGGCCTACGCGCAAAGCTGCGTAAGGCACTGGTTTTGCGTGGACTTTCGGTTGTCATTCCCGATGGAATCCCCATCGACCACGGAAGGTGAAGCATGAGCGGCATCAGCACGAGCACCGGCGTCTTCAGCGGTATCGACAGCAAGTCCCTGATCGACCAGATTCTGGCGGTCGAGGGTCGGTCGCGCATCTTGGTGCAGCGACGCGTCGCGCAGTTGCAGCAGCAGAACGCTGCCTACCTCGACATCAACTCGCGCCTCAGCAGCATCAAGACGGCCGCCAGCGCGTTCCGCCTTGAGAATCTCTTCAAGACCAAAGCCGCCACCAGCAGCAACGAAGACGCCCTGACCGCCACCGCCAGCAACAGCGCAGCGCCCGGTACGTACAGCGTGCGCGTCGAGCGCCTCGTCAGCGCGCAGCAATTGCTTTCGCGCGGCTTCGCCGACCGCAACACCAGCGGCGTGGGCATTTCCAGCATCACCGTGGAAAGCGCCAAGGCCCGCCTTGACAACGATGTGGCCCTCGCTGACTTCAACGACGGTCAGGGCATCTCGCGCGGTCGCATCGTCGTTACCGCCGGCAGCGCAAGCGCGACGGTTGATCTCTCTCGCGCCACCACTGTCAACGACGTACTCACCGCACTCAACGGCACGGGCACGCTCAACATTACCGCGACCGCAGAAGGCGGCCGATTCGTCATCAAGGACAACGCGGGCGCCGTCGTCACTATCGCCAGCGCAGGTGGCGGCACCACCGCTGAAAGTCTGGGCATCGCAGGGACCGCCACGGGCACGCTTTCAGGCCAGAACGTCTACGGCATCAATCGCAACACAAGCCTCAGCACGCTGAATGACGGCAATGGTGTCAACACACGCCTCAACACGGCGAGCGAGACCTTCACCAGCTTCGTCATCAACGTCGGCGCGACCGCCGTCAACGTCAACATCTCTGACGTGTACACGATGGACAACACGCAGACGCCGCCCAAGCTCGTCAAGTCGGCCGCTGCGCCGACGACAGTGGGGGGCGTGCTCGATCGCATGAACGCCGCACTCAGTACCGCCGGCTTCAGCGATGTGCAGGCCCGTGTCAACACCGCAGAAAACCGCATCGAAATCGTCGACACGACCGGCACACGCACCATCTCCGCGAGTGAAGCGCCCGGCGCATTTGCAAGCAGCACCGCACGCGATCTGGGCCTGCTCAACGGCTCGGGCACCACGCTCAACGGTTCTCGCGTCCTCGCGGGCATGAACAGCATCCTGTCCAACAGCCTCGCGGGCGGCCTTGGTATTCAAGGCGACGGCGCTCTCAACGTGCGATTGCGCGATGGTTCGACCTTCGCTGTGACATTGCCCTCAGGTGGCGACTTCAGCAGCGCGATGCGCGCGATCGAAACCGCCAGCGGCACGCTTTCCAACGGTCAGCCCAAGCTCAAAGTCTCGCTGAACCAGCGCGGCACGGGAATCCAAGTCGTCGACCAGACGGGCGGCACCGGTAATCTCATCATTCGAGGCACCGAAGATACCAACCCCGCCGACACCGTCATCGAAAACACAGCCGATTGGCTCGGTATTGAGACGTCCCTCACAGGCGTCGCAGCGACGACGGTCACCGGCCGCAATCTGCAGAAGCAGTACATCAGCGAAGCCACGCAGGTGAGCTCGCTCAATGGCGGCGCAGGCATCGGCATCGGCCGCTTCCGCATCACCGATAGTCAGGGCCAGATCGCCACCATTGACATTGGCGAAGACACCAAGACGCTGGGCGAACTCGTCCGCGAGATCAATGCGGCGACCACCACGGGCACAGGTGGCGGCACGTCGCTGCTGGTCAAGGCCCGCATCAATGCGAACGGTGACGGCATCGAGCTCTACGACACCGGCACCGGCTCCGCCCGCATCAAGGTCGAAGATACCACCGGCTCCGTCGCTCGTTCGCTGGGCATCGCCGGCGCCGCCACGGGCACAGGCGTGGGTGATCTCAACCGCATCGACGGCTCGCAAGAGCGCACGATCACGTTTGCCGTGGGCGACACGCTCGATCAGGTCGTCACGAAGATCAACGAAGCAGGTGTGGGTGTGCAGGCCGCCGTCATGCGCGACGGCATCGGCAGCACGCCGTTCCGCCTGTCACTCACCGCACGAGATACCGGTTCCGCGGGTCGCATGGTCGTGGACCCCGGCGCGTTCAATCTGGGTCTCACTCAGCTCGATGCCGGGCAGGATGCACTGGCCTTCGTGGGTGGCGGCGATGTCGCTACTTCCATCGTTGCGACCAGCAGCACCAACACGCTCGACGGCGTGATTCCCGGTGTCAAGGTTGATCTCAAGGCGGTCACCGGCACCACGCCTGTTTCGCTCAGCATCGCGGGCGATACCGATCGCGTGCTCGAAGGCGTCAACGCCTTCATCAAGGCATTCAATGACGCGTCCGGCCGCATCGATAGGCTCACGGACTACGACGAAGAGAACGAAACCCGCGGCCCGCTGCTGGGTGACGGCGTCATCAACGAAGTGCGCTCCACGCTCTTCCGCCTCGTGGGTCAGCGTGCGCAGAACGTCAGCGGTCGCTATCAGCGATTGACCGACATCGGCATCACGGTCGCGGCAGGCGGCAAGGAACTGAAGTTCGACGAAGAGAAGTTCCGCAACGCGCTCGCGACCGATCCCGAAGCCGTTGAGCGTCTTTTCGCCAGCCGCACGCAGGTCAACGAAGGTCCGCGCGTCGTGTCGCAGGGCATCACCGTGAACCAGTCGGGCCCGGCGCAGTTCAGCAGTCTGGGCATCATGGGTCAGTTCGAGCAGGCGATTGATCGCTACGTCGGCACCGTGTCGGGCACGCTCACCAGTCGCAGTCGCGGCCTTGACAGCCAGATCGGCATTCAGAACCGCCGCATCGAGGCTCTCACCGCTCGTCTCGACACGCGTCGCGGCATCCTCGAACGTCAGTTCCAAGCCATGGAAACCACCATCGGCCGCCTGCAGACCCAGCAAAGCAGCCTTGGCACCATCGCAGCTGCCGCCGGCCGACGTTGATCCAGCAACGTAAACCCTCGCGTTGGCTGGGATAAAGCGCGAATTTCAGAAATTGCTCGTCGAAGTGTGTGAGCCAATAAACCCGCGTCTGAGTGAGACCGATAGAAAAGTCCATGCAGTACAGCGAGCAAACGACCAAGCCTGCCGGAACCGCGTTTGTGAACAACACAAAGACGCAGCAAGCCAACGCGTACCTGCGAACCAAGGTCATGAGCGCGAGCCCTGAAGAGCTCCGCCTCATGCTGCTCGACGGCGCGATTAAGTTCGCGCAGCAGGGTCGCGAAGGTCTGCTGCAGAAGAACTACGAGCAGAGCTTCACGGGTCTGTCAAGCTGCCGTGACATCGTCTTCGAACTCATGACGACGATCCGCGCCGAGATCAACCCCGAACTCGCCGCCAACATCAAGGGTCTCTACACCTTCATCTACACCCAGCTCATCGAAGGTTCGCACGAGAAGGACGTGGTGAAGGTCGACAAGGCCATCGAGCTGCTGCAGTATGAACGCGAAACCTGGGTGCTGCTCATGCAGCGTCTGGCCGATGAGCGTGCCGGCACCATTGCCCCGGTTCCCGCGCACATCGAAGGCGCCAAGTCCATCAGCGTGCAGGGCTGACGCATCGCGCCAGTTGCCGCCGCCACTCGTCATATACATAAGGCACGCTGAACTGTTCGTGCAACGCGCGAATGTGGCGTAGCGCACGTTCTGTCAGTTCGTGCTGCCAGTCCTGCGCCGTTGCATCGCAGAAGTACACGCGGCATCCCAGCGGCTTGATGCCGTGCGCGCCACAAAGGTTGCCATCAAGATACGGACAATCGCCACGTTCGCGTGCCGCGTCAATCGCCGCGATACTGAGCGTGTTTGCTCCGGCCCCCGCGGAACTGCTCGCCTGCGGCAGTGACACATCCCTGCTCTTCGACGCCGCATCTTGCTCACTCACGAAGGCACCGTTCTCACGGGCATGTTCTGCCTGACGATTGGCCCGTTGCACGCAGTACGCCGCTTCGAGCAGCGTCACAAACAGATCATGCCCCGCCTTGCGAAAGTTGCAGCAACGCCCACTGGCCCAGCACGCGGGCCCGCGCGCCGCGATCTCCTCGCTCACCTTGGCATAGATTGCTTCGAGTTGCGCGGTTACCGCCGGGTCCTGCGCCGCGAGCCATACTTGGCGAACTTGTTCATCAATATCGTGCATGCCGCAACGCCACAAGCCCATGAAAAAAGGGAGCGACCCACGTCAACTCCCTTCTGTCTTCTGTCTCGACCCTAGTGCCCAATGCCTAGTGCCCAGTGCCTTCTTTACATCCTGAACGCTTCCGCCACCTTGTGCAGAGCCTCGCCCACGATCCGCATGTGATCGTCACTGAGGTCATGGTGCATGGGCAGGGCGAGCACGCGGCTGGCCAGGCCGTCGGCGACGGGAGTGTCTTCGTTGCTGAATTCCGCCAGCGCGGGCTGGTTGGGCAGGCTGCGGGGGTAGTGGACTGCCGTGGGCACGCCTTCGGCCTTCAGCGCGTTCGCGAAGTCATCGCGTGTGCACGCAAACTTGCCGGGCGTGAGCTGCATTACGTAGAGGTGGTACACCGCTTCCGCGCCAGGGGTGATGGTGGGGGCGACGAGGCCGTCGATGCCCGCCAGGATCTTGTCGTACTTGCCCGCGTTGATGCGGCGCTGGGCCGTCTGCTGCGGCAGGCGATCAAGACGCGACAGACCAATCGCGCCCGCCATGTCATTCATGCGGTAGTTGTACCCGATGTGCTCGTGCAGGTACTTGTCGGTTTCGCCGTGGCTGCGAAGCAGTTGAATGTCGCGTGCCAGCGAGTCTTCGTTGCACGTGATGATGCCGCCTTCACCCGTCGCGAGGTTCTTGGTGGCGTACATCGAGTAGGTCACGGCATCGCCGAACTCGCCCATGCCCTTGCCCTTGTACTTGGCGAGGTGGGCCTGAGCGCAGTCATACACCACGGCGAGGTTGTGCTTCTGGGCCAGGGCTTCGACCGCCGCGATATCCACCGGACAGCCGTACAGGTGCGTCGCGGCGATCGCCGTCGTGCGCTTGGTGACCTTGCGGGCCGCGTCGGCCATGTCAATCTGCATGGTGTCGGGCAGCGCGTCAACAAAGATGGGAATCGCGCCGCGAGCCACGATCATGCTCACCGTCGCGATGTAGCTCCACGCGGGCACGAGGACTTCATCACCCGGCTGGATGAGCGGCTCATACGCAAGCTGCAGCGCAACGGTGCCGTTGGCGCACGTCATGGCGTGCTTGCAGCCGGTCATCTCGGCCCACTTGGCCTCAAACGCAGCGCACTGGCTGGCGGCGCGAAGCATGCCGCTGTCGAGCACTTTCATCACGGCGGCCTTGTCTTCCGCCGTCAAAGCGGTTGACATGAACGGAACGGCCTTGTCGCTCACGGGCTTGGCGCCGTTGACGGCCAGCAGCTTCTGGCGTTCATCGCGGCGGGCGGAGCGGGGGAAGGTGGGCGAATGGGCAACTTGCGTCACAGCGAGACCTTTCTCATGCCCCAAAGCGTGCGTCTGTCACGCGGGGGAGGCAGATGGTAGCGGCAAAATCGCTCCGCGCGTGTCCGCATCGCGTGGTGATCACGTCTGACAACCGGCGAAAACACGTGCTTTCACGTGCCCGGGGGGTGTCGCCGCACACGCCTCGGCTGTTCCGCCAGCGGCAGCGGCGCATCGTCCGTGGTTTGCGGCATGATCACGTGCGTTCCCAGCTTGGGCTTGGGCGGCGGCGGCGTGTCAGGCGTCGTGAGCGGAGGCATGACTTCCGGCACATCTGCCGCGGGCTCGGGCACGGGCATGCTGCGATACAACGCGGCCTTCTTCTCCATGACAGCCTGCTGCGAAAGCGTGAACGACTCCGCGTTCTTGATCGCCCAGCGGCCCATGTTCACAAACACCAGCGTGTTCCACACAAACATGCCCAGGCCGACGACAAAGCCGACCAGCCCCATCCAGCCCAGCGGGATGCACAGAAAAATCAGCGGCGGGTACTTGGTCATGGGCACCAGCCACAGAAAGACGAGCATGAGAATCGGTCCGCCGATCATGCAGAAAACCGCCGTGCGCAGCCGCGCGCCCAGATCAACGTCCTGGGCCCAGTCCGCCAGGCGCGCCATGTACACCCCCAGCATCGCCGGCCCGACGAGCGAGCCGAGCATCAATGCGCCGCCGAAGACCTGCAGACTCAGCATGATGGGCGTTCGCGCGGGCGCGCCCGCCCGCAACTGTCCGATCGGCATGTTGGCCGCGCCGGGAGCGTTCATCCATGCATTGACGGTGCTGGTGTGCATGATGTGGCCCAGCGCGAACATCGCAGCGCCCAGCGCAACGCCCACGTGGGCCCAGCGCGCCACCTGCCGCACCTTGTTCCATTCCTTCGCGGTGTTGATGCCCGCGGGCTTGCCCAGTTGCCGCGGCATCGTGACCAGCCACACGCCCCACACCCACGTGGCCAGCCCCAGTACCAGCAGCAGCGCGGCCCAGTCGAGCTGCTCTGCGCCAAATCCCACGATGGGCGTGACGATGAACGTGATCACGCCGCCCGCCAGCAGCATCCAGCAGCCCCAGACAAACGCGCGCAGATACGTCATGGGCGCTTCCGTCATCGCGCCGCCCGCGAATGCCGCGCGCGTGATGCCGATGACCACGCTGCCGCACTCCGGACACCGCGCTGCGTCCTTGAGCCCCGTCAATTCGTAACCACATTGCCCGCACGTGGCCTGCCGGGCCAGTTGCTTGGGCCGACCGGACCAGCCGGGGATGTAGAACGTGCCGTGCATGGGAGGCGGAAGAGCGAACGAGCGAACATGCGAACGAGCGAACGAGTGAAGGGGCCGCAAAGGGGCCGGTGGGGAAGTGTTGGGGCCATCGGGCACGAGCGAGGCGGCTGCGTGAAGAACCAATGCGGCCACATGAACAACCTATGCGGCCGCGTGAACGATCCATGCGGTCGCTTGGACGACCTATGTGGCCGCATGAGGAACCAATGCGGTCGCTTGAACGACCCAAGCGGCCGCGTGAGGAACCAATGCGACCGCTTGAACGACCCAAGCGACCGCGTGAGGAACCAATGCGGCCGCATCAGGAGCTCATGCGGGCGTGCAGGTCGCGTGCGCTCGCGCAACTTCGACACCGCCGGGCTCCAAAATCCCGAACGTGCGGCGAAAATGCCCGCATAATCCCACCTGCACACCAAACAACCTGCGACTGCCGGTCGCGGCGTCGCTCGGCCCACGTCCATCGCCCGCCGCCGCCGCGCTGCGGCTAACGTGGACCATGTCCAGCCCCACCAACCCGCCGCGATGGACCGGTGATGCCCTGTGGGCCCTCGCCCTGCCGCTGGCGGCCCTGCTGTTCATCCTGTCGATGCGCGTCTTCGCGCCCGCATCGGCGGCTGCATCGGCGGCCCCGGGCACGACCCCGCGCCACGAGACCGGCTTCGCGATCGCGGTCATCGCCGCGTGCCTCATCGTGCTCACGCTCTGCTGGCGCGGGTTTGAATTTCTCCTCTGGCTGCGCTTTCCCACCGCCAATCAGCACACCGTCGCCGCCCGCATCGCCGCGGCGATCGCGATTGTGGGCCTCTTGGTGCAGGTGCCCGTCATGCTGCTGGTCAAGTAGCCGCCGCGCGATTGCGAAGTCGTCACGGCGTGATTTTCACCTACACTTTTTGCATGCCCACCGCGACCGAAGGTTTCATTCACGCCACCGCTTCCGTTGATCCCGCCGCACAACTGGGCAGAAACGTCAAGATCGGCCCCAATTGCATCATCCGCGGCAACGTGACGCTGGGTGATGAGGTCGAACTCGTCGCCAACGTCTTCATCGAAGGCCCGACCACCATCGGTGCACGCACCATTCTCTATCCCGGCGCGTGTATCGGTTTTCCGCCCCAGGACTACAAGTTCAAGATGGGCATGGCGACCGCCGGCGTCGTCATCGGCGAAGACTGTCTCATTCGCGAGCACGCCACCGTGCACGCCGCCAGCAAACTTGATGCCCCCACGCGCGTGGGCAACAAGTGCTTTCTGATGGTCAACAGCCACCTGGGCCACGACACCGTCATCGGCAACAACGTGGTCCTCGTGAACAGCGTGCTGCTCGCCGGTCACGTGCAGGTTGGTGACAACGTGACGATGGGCGGCGCGGCCGCGGTGCACCAGTTCTGCCGCGTGGGCCGTCTTGCCATGGTCTCCGGTCTGACCGCCGTGAGCCTGGATGTTCCGCCCTTCTGTATCTGCGTCAACCGCAACGATCTTGTCGGCCTCAACGCCGTGGGCCTGCGCCGCAACGGCGTGCCGCGCGAGGACATCACGCTCTTGCGCAAGGCCTTCCGCCTCGCCCTTGCCGCACGTCTGCCTCGCCAGGAGATGCTCGACGTGCTCGCTCCCCTGGCCGCCACCAGTCCCTTCGTGAACGAACTGCGCGAATTCGTCGCCACCACCAAGCGCGGCATCGCACCCGCCCGCATGGATACATCCGGCGACGAAGAGTGAGATCGCGTTCTGCTTCGCCCCGCTTTGCCGACTGCCCGCACCATGCACGCCGCTGATCCAACTCTTTCGCTCTGCGTCCTCAGCAGCAGCAGCAGCGGCAACTGCTCAGCGCTGGTTGTCACTCGCGGCGACAAGCGTGAACTCTGGCTGATTGACCTGGGGCTCAGCCCGCGTCGCACCCGTACATTGCTAGCGCAGCAAAATCTCGCCGACGTCCCCATCGCCGGTGCATTACTCACCCACCTGGATCACGATCACATCCACCAAGGCTGGATCGGCGGCCTGCCGCAGTCTTGGCGCGTCTGCCTGCACGTGCGCCACGAGCCCCGCGCTGGCGGCATGGGCCTCTTGCACCACGCCTGCGACGTGTACCACGAGGCGTTCACGCTCGGCAGCGATGATGTGCGGGTGCAGCCACTCATCTGCTCGCACGATGATTGGGGCAGCGTCGCGTTTCGCATCGCAAGCCCTACAGGCGAACTCGGTTTCGCCACCGACATCGGCAAGCCCACCACGCAGCTTGTCAATCACCTGCGCGATGTCGACACGCTCGCCATCGAGAGCAACTACTGCCCGCAGATGCAGGCAGCCAGCCCGCGCCCCGCGTTTCTCAAGGATCGCATCACAGGCGGCCACGGCCACCTGAGCAACGAGCAGTCGGCCCAGCTCGTCCGCCAGATTCGTCCCGCCCGCGACATTGTGCTGCTGCACTTAAGCCGCGACTGCAACACGCCCGACCTCGCCGCCAGCCATCACCGCGATGCATCGCGTCCGCACGTGCGCGTCACCATTGCCTCACCGCTTGATCCCACGCCCATCATTGAAGTGAAGCGCAGCGACGGACACGTGCCCGCGACGCTCTGGGGCTAAGCCGCCGACTTACCGCGTGCCCGCCAGCCCGCGCATCCGCCGCTGCTCGCTCTCCGACAACTGCACCAGAGGATCAAGCCGCATCTGCTCACTCACGCTCAGCGCGATCTTCGCCCACTGGCTCGCCGCCGCGTTGTCGCCCAGCTGCGCCGCCGCATCCGCGATCTTCACCGCGTGCAGCGTGTTGAACGGCGCAAGTTCATGCGCCCGCGTCCAGTTGTCAATTGCCGCCAGCCAGTCGCTCCTGCGCAGTTCTTCATCATTCGTGATGCGCGCCGCTCGCTCCGCATACAGCGTCCCCAGCCAGCTCCAGTACGTCGTCTTGCGCGCCAGCGGCTCGCCAAACTGCCGCATGGTGAGAATCGGCACATCCATCTCCTCACGCGCCACCTCGCCCGCCTCCATCTTCGTCACCAGGTGCTGCATCTGCACCGTTGTCAGCGCACGCACTGTCCCCAGGTGGCTGCCATTGCTCCGCGCCGCCCGATCCATCGCCGACACCACGCCCGGCAGCGCCTTCGCCTTCGCCGCTTCCAACGCGCGATCAATCCCCGCCGGGTTCGCAGGCACCGCCCGCCCGATGAACTTTGCCAGATCACTTCGGAGTGATTCGACCGCCTCTGGCGTCGCCGTTCCCGTCGCAAGGTCATTGCGACGCATCACCAGTTCGCGCACCTCGCCTGCTTCATCCGCCGCCCGCCGCAGCGAACCTTCCCACCCGCGCGTCTTCATCCACCAGAACCCGCACCCCAGCACATACACCCCGCACAGCAGCACAAGCAGCGCCGTGATGTGCTTGCCGCTCAACACCAGCGCCGTCACTTTGCTCGGCAGTGGGGGAGCTGTCATCTCACGCACTCGCGGCCCCATCGACCCCGCCGCCAGCAGCAGCGCAAGTCCCCACATCATCGCGCCCGGCTGCGTGCCCGACAGTTCAATCTGCGATTGTGCAATAAACGCCAGCGCCGCCGCGCCCAGCGCCACCGCCCCAACACGCGCCGATCGCGCCGCCAGCATCGCCGCTGCCACACCCACCACGCCCCCGATCGCAATCACCGCAATGCGCAGCCCCACCATGTCAATCAGCGGCGCCGCCCGCTCCAAGTACCCCGCCGCAATAGCCGCAAACGCCAGCACCACAAAGACCGGCCGCGCAATCTCACGCACCGTCAATGTCGATGCGTTCTCCTCTCGCACCGCAAGCGCCGCCCCCGCTCGCCACGCCAAAAACACCCACAATCCCGCCAGCGCCAGCCCACCCACACCCAGCGTCGCGATCAAGTCCGCCAGCACACTGTGCGGCAGCGCGACCTCCTCCGGGCTCAGCGGGTTCTTCGCCAGCAGATACGCATCCTTGAATCCCGCCGGCCCCGTCCCTGTCAGCGGATGTTGTCCGGCGATGCGAATCGCCGCTTCCAGATACATGCTGCGAAACCAGATCGACAGTTCACCCAGCCGCTCACCCACAAGCCCGCGCACCACAACCGCCAGTAGCACCATGGCAATGACCGCCGGTGCGATGAAACCCGCCCCGCGTGTCACCAGCCCCGCGAGCTTCTCGCGCCGCTCCGCCAGCATCATCACTATCAGCACGGCGATACCCAGCGCCAACGCCGCGTATCCGCCTTTCGCGCCCGCCAGCACCACGCCCACGACGCACGCAATGCAGCCACCGATCACGCTGCCCAACATCCATCCCGGTGCGGCATCGCGTGACGTGCGAGTTTTCCACGCATGCACGCCAAGTCCCGCCAGCAGCACGCCGCATGCGGCAAACAGTGTCGCGGCCACGTTGGCCATGCCAAACCACCCCGTTGCTTCCGCCTGACTGATACGCCGCGTGAATGCCCGCGCCATCGGGCTGTCCGGGCTCCACCCCTGTGCCGCGAAGTACGACTGCTTGTTCGCGTTGAACGTCGCCATCGTCTGCGCATGTTCCACAAAAACCTGATACGCCCCGCGCAGACTCGTCGCGATCGCGATGGCTGTCAGCGTCGCGATCACAAGTCCCCGCGCCCGCGCGTTCTCTCGCAGCACACCCATCATCGCCACACTCGCGATGAAGTTGCTCAGCCACTGCACCCCCAGCACCGCGTTGTCCATCCCGTCAGTCGCCCGCGGGTTGATGTGCGCCAGCAGCACCGTGCCCGCCAGCCCCAGCACACCGCACTGCCACCACGCCGGCCCGCGTTTCTGCGCAATCTGCACGCACAGCATTGCCGCGCTCGCCAGCAGCATGAACGCGTCGATCACAAACGACCACTTGGGTGTGATCGCCAGCGCAGGCGTGCCCGTCGTAAACACATCGGCGGACGCATACGGAAACGGATCAGTCCCAATCACACACCGCAGCGTCATGGCGCCCAGCACGCACGCGACGCCCGTCAGCGAGATCTGTTCCATCACGCGCTCATTCATGCCGCATCGTTGGCAGCCTCACTTCGCCCCGCCCGGCGCTGCACACTCCGTACCGCTACAGGCCCCGCAAGACCATCGCAATAGCCTTCGGATACGCCTCGCACTCCACGCCGAAAACCCGCGCCGCCAGCGTCTCCGCTGTATCACCCGCCACCACCGGGCAGCGCGCCTGCAGAATGATCTGCCCCGTGTCGTACTGCTCGTCGCAGTAGTGCACCGTGCAGCCGCTCTCGCTCTCGCCCGCCGCGATGACCGCTTCATGCACGTGCATGCCATGCATCCCCTTGCCGCCGAACTTGGGCAGCAGCGCAGGATGGATATTGATCACCCGCCGCGAGAATCCTGTCGGTATCCGCACGATCTTGAGATACCCCGCCAGCACCACCAGATCAATCGCATGCTCGCGCAGCGTGGCCCCCAGCGCATCCGCGCTGATCACGCCCGGCATCGTCACCACGCGCAGCCCGCGCTGTTCGCACCGCTCAATCCCCGCGCACGCCCCACTCGCAATCACCAGCGCGATGCGCCCGGGCACCTCGCCACGCTCTATCGCGTCCTGCAGGTTGAGCACGGTGCGTCCGCCGCCTGAAATCATGCAGCACAGCCGCGCCGGATTGCTGGTGTCAAATCGCATCGTCTTCACTCATGCACTGTCGGGGGCGACCGGAACGCGATGGGCGTCCCATGCGCATCCACGCTCACCAGCACGATCTGCGCGCTCGTCACCGGCACGCATTGCCCCGTCGTGAAGCGCTCGGCTTCCACTTCCACCGCGATGGTCACGCTCTTGGTCCCCTCGCGGATCGTCGTGGTGTACAGGTTGATGATGTCGCCCACATGCACCGGAGCCTTGAAATCAACCCGGTCCAGCGAGGCCGTCACCCACCGGTGCGCTCCGTGCTTGCGCGCCTGCACAAACCCTGCCTGGTCGATATATGCGAGAATGATGCCGCCGAAGATCGTGCCGTAGTGATTGGTGTCACGCGGCAGCGTGGCGATGCGAAGTGCGAGCGTGCGGGGCATGGACAAGGGTAGCAAAGCGAAGGGCGATAAAGCGAAACTGCTGGCGTGAGCTTCGCTCAGCGCTTTGCACTCTGGCCTATCCACGCGATCTCTGCGTGAGCAAGCAATCGCGCCTCCCGCAGCATCGCCATCGCTTCCGTCGCGTCCTCCTGGCCGAACGCATCCCGCTCATAACTGTCCACATCAAACACGCCGATGCACTTGTCTGGCGTCGGTCCATCCAGGTCATAAATCGGCACCACAAGTTCGCTGATGTCTCGCGGATCACACGCGATGTAGTTCTCACCCAGCACCTTCACATCGGGCACGATGAACGTCTTGTGATCGCGCCAGCCGCGCCCGCACATGCCCTGCACGCCGATGGGGCTGCACGCGGGCTTGGGTTCTCGGCAAATGAGCGTCATGCTCGCGTCGCCCTCATCAATCAGGTAAAACCCGCACCAGCTCGTGTGTCGTCCCGGCCCGGCTTTGTCATGTCCATGCCGCGACCAGTATGCATCCACCACCCGCCGCATGCGCGCAAGCAACGTGGGCGAGGCCGCCAGCAGCGGGTGCAGTTCATTCAGTTCGTTGGTGGTTTCCATCGTGATTTCCGTCAGAGGGGTGCAGAGTCTTCGTGCGTGTGCGCCAGCCGATGCATCATGGACGCACATAGGGATTGGATCGCTTCTCCGCGCCGATAGTCGTCGCCGGTCCATGCCCGGGATGCACCACCGTCGCGTCCGGCAACGTGTACAGCTTCGTGCGAATCGCCGCCTCAAGCGTGGCAAAGTCGCTGCCCGGAAAGTCCGTTCGCCCGATGCTGCCCGCAAACAGTGCATCCCCGCCAATCACCACGCCGCCTTGCGCCAGCGCAATGGATCCGGGGCTGTGTCCCGGCACATGCAGCACGCTCCATGTCTGGTTTCCCACCGTCAGCGCATCCCCATCGCGCAGCAGCCGCGCTGCATCCGGCAGACTCACAGGCATGCCAAAGGCCGCACTCAAATTGCGTTCCGGATCACCCAGCCATGCCGCCTCCGCCTCATGAATCCACACAGGCAGCGGCCCTAGCGCCTTCTGCACATCCGCGATCCCCGCAATGTGATCCACATGCGCGTGCGTTAGCACAATCGCCTCCACCGTCAGCCCACGATCACGCACAAAGGCAATGACCGGCGCCGGCCCAAACGACGGATCAACAACCCAGCAGCGCGTGCCAGACCCAACGACATACGTATTGGTCGCAAACGGCCCCAGCGCAAAGCCCTTCAAGATTGATTCACGCATAACGCTTCCGCCGTCACTCACTTCGTCACTCCGTCACTCCGTCACTTCTCCACGTCACCTCTCCACCTTCTTCTCCAGCGCCTTGCCCATGCTGATGCGCAGGTGCACAAAGCCCGCCGCGCCGATCACACTGATGACCAGCGCAAACACCTGCACCCACAGGTGGGCATCGACGCCACGGTCCTTGAGCGCTTCGTAGGCTGCTGTCACGCTCAGCGGCGCGAGCAGGCCCCGCAACCCGTTCAAAGTCACGTGCGTCGCCATGTACTTGCTGGTTTCGCTGGGGCGTGCAAAGTCCACGTGGCCCAGGTTCCAGGCCAGGCTGCCGCCGCCGAATCCAAAGCCCATGATCGCAGCCGCGATGAAGTACCAGGGCAACTGGTGCGTCGCCGCGCCGATGGTGTAGAAGACGCTGGCGATGACAAACGTCCAGCTATGCACCGCGCGGAATCGCACGACGTGAGCGCGATCGAGGAACCGCCGCCACACGGGAATGCCGATGAGTGTCGCGATGCACGGAATGCTGCTGGTAATGAGCACGCTATGGAAGTAGCCCAGCCCGTGATCTTCCTTGAGCGCGATGACCATGGTGGGCATGACCGTGAGGTTGCCAAAGCCCAGCACGAACATCCACAACATAAACTGCGCGTACCACTTGTCCTTGCGGAGCACTTCCCACACGGCAATGGGGCCGCGCCAGGGCTTCATCACCTTGTCGCCGCCCTCGTGCAGTTCTTCGCGCAGCAGCTTGGCTTCGTGCCGCACGCGCGTGCGCGAGAAGATAAGCACGCCGATCAGCCCCAGCCCCGCGGCGACCGGCAGGAAAACGCGATACGCCTCGGCGTTCCAGTCCAGCACACGCGACATGACCATGCCGACGATGGCCACGCACACGACTTGAATGCCGCTGATGATGCCTACTGCACGCATCCGCGTTTCGCGCGGATAGTTGGCTCGCCACACCGTGGGACGCAGCGTGATAACACCCGACCAGCACACGCGCGCGGCAAGCACCAGCACGAGCAACGCCACCAGACCGAACATGCCCGTCGTGGGCAACAGCGCGATCAGACCGATGCACGCGACGACCCCGGCGTACATCCAGGTCATCATGTTGACCTTGGGCCGCGCGTGACTCGCGCTGGACCAGAAGAAGCTGAGAATGTTGGCCAGTTCACCCATCGCCGCGAGCAGGCCCACCAGCACGTTGAGTGTGCCGCGCGAAACACTGTCGGCGAAAGCGTGCTTGGCGAACACGGCGATAACGCCGCCTTCGATGGTGGCCATCGCCAACATGATGAAAAGCGTGGCGACTATCTCGCGCGAAAGGGCGATGCGGGAGCCCGCGCGGACTTCGTCCGGAACAAACCACGACGCGGCGCGGACGGCCGGCTCTGTCATGGATTGGAATGGCGCGAGAGCGCCGGCGATCTTCATACAGGTGCTCGACGTCCGCATCCGTGCGACGCGATGAGCGTGCAATCGTAACGAGGTGGCGTGCGGAAGCGCGGGAAGTCAAAGCCGTCAGCCGCAAGCTGTTGGATGCACAAGACTGGGAAGATGTCACACAATAACCACGCGACGTGCATTATCAGCCCCGAACGCTGCATGCACAAAAACGCATGAAATCCCCTGTATGGCGACATCTTTGCGCACATCTCAAAAACACTCAAAGCACGGGATACCAACTTGCCGAACCGAATGGGACGTTGTACGAATGATGTGTTAGCAGTTCCCTTCGTTTGCTTCGCTCGTCCTTCACGCCTCGCCTCTCCCAGAGCCTTCTCACATGACCACGCCCGCCGCAGCTTCCCGTTCCGTCAGCCCCAGCATTCACGAGCCGGGGAAGCCGTACATCCTCGGGACGGGCGGTGATGAAACGTTCCGCCTGGGCTTGCAGCACCGCCTGTGGAGTGCGGCGGCTCACGCGCTGTGGGAGAAGTCCGGCGTGCAGCCGGGCAGCACCGTCATGGACGTGGGCTGTGGCCCCGGTCACGCGACGATGGACCTGAGTCAGATCGTCGGCCCCAATGGTCGCGTGATCGCGGTGGATGAGTCGGCGGCATTTCTCAAGCAAGTGCTGGATGGCGCGTCGGCGCGGCGCGTGAACAACGTGGAGCGCGTGCTGGGTGATGTGCAGGAACTGGGCGAGTGCCTGGAAGGCAATGAGTCGATCGATGTGGCGTACGCGCGATGGGTCTTCTGCTTTGTGAGCGATCCTGAGGCGGTCATCACCGGGCTCAAGCCATTCATGAAGAAGGGCGCGCGGCTGGCGGTGCACGATTACTTCAACTACGAACGCAGCATGACGCTTGCGCCGCGGCGTGAGGCCTTTACCAAGGTCGTACAGGCGGTCGCCGCGAGTTGGCGCAGCCGCGGCGGTGACACCGACGTCATGGGCAAGCTTCCGGGCTTGCTTGTGAAGCATGGCTTCAAGATCACGCACATGGATGTGCTGCAGCGCATCGCGCGGCCTGGCACCACCATGTGGCACTGGCCCGACAGCTTCTTCCACAACTTCATCCCCAAGCTGGTGCAGGGCGGGTTCATCACTGATGATGAAGCGACTGCAGCGCTGCAGGCGTGGACCGATGCTGGCCGCGACCCGGCGAGCTTCATTCAGTTGCCGCCGGTGTATGAGTTGATTGCCGAGAAGCTGTAAGCGAACGCACTGGGCACTTGGCGCTGGGCTGAAGACAGCAAAGGCAATGCGATACCGGGGCCGCTTTGGTGGCTGCCGCGTCCTTTGTGCAATGTGACCGGCTTTGGACGTCCGCGTACGCGGGATGAGCGGCCAGACGTTACTCCGAAGAGCAACGCGGCTAAAGGATCGTGAGTGTGATCTTGGGGCCGGCGAGGGCTTTGGAGACGGGGCAACTGGCTTTGGCGGTTTCGGCGTATTGCTTGAAGGTTGCGGCATCCATGCCGGGGACGTTGCCCTTGAGTTCGAGTTCGATGTGGGGAATGGCGAAGCCGGGGCCGTCCTTTTCGAGGTGGACTTTGGCGGTGGTTTCGAGTGAGGCGGCGGGGTGGCCTGCGGCGGCGAGGAGGGCGGAGAGCTGCATCGTGAAACAACCGGCGTGGGCGGCGGCGATGAGTTCTTCGGGGTTAGTGCCTTTGCCTGCGCCGGGTTCGCCGGTGCGCACGCGGAAGTCGTAGGGCGCGTCGAGCGTGCCGCTCTGGGTGGTGATGTGGCCTTTGCCTTCGGTGAGGTTGCCGGACCAACGAGCGAGAGCGGTGCGTGCGGGCATGTGAGATCTCCTTCGGTGCAGCGTAGCAGAAGCGGCGCGTGCGCCTGTGGCCGGGTTGGGTGCCGCGGTTGAATATTGTGTGAGCGCGTCAGCGGCGAGCGTTGCGCGCAGTGTCCAGGATTTCGGCGACGATGACGTTGTACTCGAGGCTGGAGAGTGGATCGACTTCGCACTGGCCGCGGACGACGGTGCGGAGATAGGTCCACTCGCTTTCGATGTGCGCGGGTTTGGCGAGAGGCTTGTGCGTTGTGAGCGGGCCGTTTTCGTCGCGCACTTGCAGGTCGTCCCATTTTCCAGCGTGGATGGAGCCGCGCTCTGTGTGGAGGTCCATCTCTTTGTTGTCGTGCGTCCATGCCCATGAGGCTTGAATGACGGCGGTGGCGGTGGGGTAGGTGAGGATGATGGTGGCGTCGTCGTCGACGTGCGGGTAGATGTCGGGTTTGAGGGTGGTGACGCTGGCTGTGATGCTTTGGGGGCGCTCGCCTTGCATGAGCCATGTTGCGAGGACAGCGCCGTAGCAGCCAAAGTCGACAACTGCGCCGCCGCCACTTTCGGCGGGATCGGTGAGCCATGCGAGGAACTCGGGCGCGCAGCCGATTTCCTTCGGGCCTTTGTGGCCGTGGCGGAAGATCATGCGGCGGATGGTGGCGCGGGCGCCGTCATCGACGAGGCGCTTGGCTTCGCGGATGGAGGCGTACCAACTGGTTTCGAAGTTGGTGAGAGCGAGGACGCGATATTGGCGCGCGAGTGTGGCGATGCGATCGGCATCTGCTTTGGCGTAGGCGAGGGGCTTTTCGAGGAGCATGTGCACGCCGCGCGGGGCGCAGGCTTCGACAGCGGCGAGGTGGTCGGCGATGGAGGTCATGATGCTGACGGCTTCGGGCTTGGCGGCGTCGAGCATTGCGGCGGTGTCGGCATGGTAGAGGTTGGTGTCGAGCTTGTATTTGGCGGCGAAGCGATCGAAGAGCGCGCGGTTGGGTTCGGCGATGCCGACGATGATGATGTCATCTCGCTGGGAGGCTTGCCAGAGCAGGCCTTCGACGTGTCCATGCACGAGGCCGATGATGCCGATGCGGAGCGGGCCGGTGTGGGTGGAGAAGTTGATTGGGGCGGTGGCGGGTTGCTGCTGGGCGAGGGCGGAGAGCGGGGTGATGAGGGTGCAGAGCGAGATGAGGAAAGAGAGCAAGAGCGGCGTCGGATGGGGCATGGGGCAGCATAGGGATTTTCATACCCGGTGCGGCTGTGGAAGCGCGGCGAAGAAGTGAAGAAGGCATCAAGACATACGGCATCAAGGCACCAAGTGAGTCACTTGATGGCTTGGGCGATCCAGCCGCCGGCGAGGATCCAGTTGGGATCGGATTCGTCGAAGAGGACAACGGCTTGGCCCGGGGCGACCGCGGTTTGTTTCTCGTCGAAGGTGACGGAGAACATGCCGGTGCGGCCTGAGGGGCCGGACGATGTTGCATCGGGGAGAGTGGTCACGGTGGCGGGGACGGCGGGGGAGTTGTAGCGGTATTTGGCGAAGACGCGGCGTGGCTGCGATGGCGGGTCGATGAGCCAGTTGGCTTCGGCGACGGTACAGCCGGTTGACTTGAGATCGTCTTCGGTGCCGACGGTGACGGTGTTGGTTTTGGGGTCTTTGTGCGTGACGTAGATGCGGTAACCGAGCGCGACGCTGAGGCCGCGGCGCTGGCCGATGGTGAAGTGGTGCTGACCGTCGTGCTCACCCACGACGTTGCCCTCGCGGTCGACGACGTTGCCGGGCTTGACGACGTCGGGACGCTTCTTGGCGACGAGGCCCGCGTAGTCGTTGTCGGGGACGAAGCAGATTTCCTGGCTGTCGGGCTTGTCGAAGACGGGGAGGTTGAACTCTCGCGCGAGTTCGCGCACGCGGGTTTTGTGGAGTCCGCCGATGGGGAGCATCATCTCGGCGAGGCGTTCTCGCGGTGCGCCGAAAAGCACGTAGCTTTGGTCTTTGCTTGCGTCGAGGCCGCGGTAGAGGCGCGGGCTGCCTTGATCGTCGCGCTCGATGCGGGCGTAGTGGCCGCTGGCGACGAAGTCAGCGCCGATCTGCTTGGCGTACTCGTGGAGCTTGCCGAACTTGAGCCAGTCGTTGCAGCGGACGCAGGGGTTGGGCGTGCGGCCGTTGGCGTACTCATCGACGAAGTAGTCGATGATGCGGCCGAAGTCTTTCTTGAAGTTGCAGACGTAGAAGGGGATGCCGAGTTGGGCGGCGACGAGGCGAGCGTCGGCGGCGTCGTTGATCGAGCAGCAGCCTTGGTGGCCGATCTTGATGGTTTTGGTTGGCGCGGCGTTGTTGCTCGATTGGTTGCTCAGTTCGCAGGCTTGCTCGTAGGGCATCAACTCGTCGAGAGTTTCGCCCGGGGAGCCCAGCCGCATGAAGCAGCCGACGACTTCGTAGCCTTCGCGTTGGAGGAGGGCCGCGGCGACGGAGGAATCAACGCCGCCTGACATGGCGACGAGGACTTTGCCTTTGGAAGTGCGGGTGGGCTGCGGAGATTGCGCGGGAGCGGGCACAAAGAATAGTAAACGCGGGAAGAGCACGAACGAGGTCCGAACATCGGGGTGAGGGAACAGGGGGAAGTAGGGAGTTTGCAACAGGTTCGGCGTTCACGTGCGTATATTCATGGCTATGCCAATGACGCCCCACGCCCGGCAAGCCAGCCGGGCACGCTGGGTGCTGGCGCTGCCGACATTTGCGGCGGTCCTGGCGCTGAGCAGTGTTTCGAACATGTCTGTGTCGGTTGCGGCTGCGCAAGCGGAGACGCCTGCGTCATCCGATGGAAGCGCACGCAGCGGGAACGGCTCGCAGGAGCTCGGGAAACTGACGAGTGAACTGCAGTTGCGGTTTGGCGGGAGCCGTGCGGTGACGCGTCCATCGCAGGATGCGTTCATGGGTTTCAGTGCACCGACGCGGGTGACGGAAGTGCTGATCCGGTCGGGACTCACCGTGAAGAAGGGTGACCTGATCGTGCGCGGCGATGACGCGGAAGACGCGGCGCTGCTGAAGATTCAGGAAGTGCGCGTCGCGGAGCCTTTGCAGGTGGAAGGCGCGAAGGCGAGCATGGACTTGGCGAAGCTGGAGTATGACCGACTGCGCGAGGCGTTTGCGAAGAACGCGTCGGGGGTGCAGGAAGTGGAACGTGCGCGGCTGGGGTATGAGGTGCGCCGGATTGAGTATCTGGTGGCCGTGAACCAGGAGACGCAGGAAAAGCTGCAACTGGACCGGATGAAAGCTCGCGTCGACAAGTTCCGCGTGCGCGCGCCGTTTGACGGCATCGTCGACACGGTGAACGCGGACGTGGGCCAGGTCGTGAACGAGAACGAGAAGATCGTGCGCGTGGTGGATATTGATCCGTTGTGGATTGACGTGAACGCGCCGACGGATGACAAGACGACGCTGACATTGACGCCTGGCGCGCCGGCGTGGGTGCTGTGCGATGTCGCAGGCGATGCACGCATGGTGATGGGCACGGTGGTGGAGGTTGCGCCAACGGCGGACCCCGCGAGCCGGACGCGCCGCGTGCGTGTGGAAGTGAAGAACCCTGCGGGGCCTGAGCAACTGCTGCCTGGTGAGCCGGTGTGGGTGCGGATGAAGGAGCCGGGAGAGAAGCTGGGGAGCCGTTAGTAGGCACTGGGCACTGGGCACTGGTTACAGGCACCGGGGCAGAGCACTTCGTTACTTCGTCACTTTGTAACTCCGTGACTTCTATATGAACGACGTATCGACCATCAAGAGTCCGGGCTGGCAGCGTGTGGTGAGCGATTTGTCCGCGCTGGTGCCGGATGATCGCGTTTTTTTGCTGCGGCTGATGAGCACGCTGGGGATGGTGACCGGGGCACGGCAGGCTGCGCTGTTTCTGGTTGCGCCGGGCAGTGGTGAACAGCAGACGGTGGAAGTGAAGGCGGCGCAGGTGTGGCCGTTTGCGCAGGGGATGGTTGATGGCCAGGGGCGACTGACGCAGCCGGGCGAGATGCTGACGGACCCATCGCGATTTGACGCGAACCTGATTGATCGCGTACGCGAGGTGACGACGGCGGCTCGCACGGTGGCGGCGAGCAAGGGCGTGCAGGTGTTCAGCCTTGATCAGGCGAGCACGACGGGCACGGCAAGCTTTTATGGCGCCGAGCAGCAGCAGCAGCAAACGGGCATGTTTGTGATCGCGGCGGCGGTGATGCAAGGGCTGCCTCATGAGAGCCCGCAGCTTCCAGCGCGAGCAGTGATCACGCTGCAGGTTGAAACGCGGAACAAGCAGGCGCTGCAGAGCATGGTGGCGCTGGTGGAAGTGCTGTGCGGATATGTGTTCGCGCATGAAGCGCAGCAAGCGCTGCGGCGGACGCGGCAGAGCAGTGCAGCGCTGGACCTGGCGGCGCGATTGATCGCGAGCATGAACGCGACGGCGGGATTCCGTGCGTGTTCGATGCAGTTTGTGAATGATCTGTGCCGGCAACTGAGCGTGGATCGCGTGGCGCTGGGGTGGGTGCCTGGGACGCCTGCGAAGTGGCCTGGTCGGCGCGTGGGTGAGGCGCGACTGTCGCAAGCGGCGACGAGTGTGCACCTGAAAGCGATGAGCGACACGGAGCATCTTGATCGGCGCATGGAGATGTGCCGGAAGATCGAGAATGCGATGGAAGAGTGTCTGGATCAGGAGCAGCCCGTGCTGTTCCCGCCGCCTAGTGCGCTGAGTGATCCGCTGCTGGCGAACACCATCACGCATGCGCACCGCGACCTTGCACGCAATGACGCGAACCTGCGGGTGGCGAGTTTTCCGCTGCGAGTGGTGGACACCAACGGCGAGAAGATCGCTGGCGTGGTGCTGATTGAGAGCGCGGGGCAGGGCAAGCTTGATCCGGCGGCGGCGGAACTGGTGCAGGCGACGCTGGACCTGGTTGCGCCGGTGCTGGCGGTGCGGGCGAGTGATGATCGCAACCTGGGCCTGCGGACCTATGACAGCGCGGTGCGGGCGGCGGCGTGGGCGGTCGGCCCCAAGCACACGGTGTGGAAGGTCGCGGGCATTGCGCTGATGGTGGCGACGGCGGTGTTGTTCCTGGGGCGGACGACGTATCGCATCGGCGCGCCGATGGAACTGCGCGCGGAGATGCAGCGTGTGGTGAGCGCGCCGGTGAACGCGCCACTGCTGAGCGTGGCGGACGGTATTGATGAAGGCGCGAAGGTGACGGAAGGCCAGACGCTGGCGATGCTGGACACGCAGGAGATTCGCGTGAGTCTGCAGCAGGCGGTGGCGGAGTTTTCGCTGGCGGAGAAGCAGGCGGATGATGCGCTGCGGAAGGGCGATGCGGGCGCGGCGGCGCAGTCTCGCGCGAAGGCGGATCAGGCGAAGGCCAAGATGGACATGATGCAACTGCAGATTGATCGCAGCACGCTGACGGCTCCGATCAGCGGGACGATCATTCGCGGTGATCTGCGCGACAAACTGGGCGCGACGCTGAAGATGGGCGATGAGATGTTCATCGTCGCGGATTTGAACACCATCACGGTGCGGGCGAAGGTGGATGATCGCGATATCAGTTTCATTCGCGTGGGGCAGACGGGTGAGGTGAGCCCCAAGAGCAACCCGAGCCTGAAGGTGCCGATCAAGGTGCGGCAGATTGTGCCGCTGGCGCAGGCGACGGATGGCTCGAACACGTTTGAAGTGCGCTGCGAGCTTGATGCCGAAGCACAGCCGTGGTTCCTGCCGGGCCTTGAGGGTCAGGTGAAGCTGAACACGGAGAAGCGGAGCTTTGCGTGGATCGCCTCGCGGCGGATTGTGGATCAGCTGCGGGTGTGGTTGTGGTGGTGAGGATGGAAGTGCCGGAGTGCGGAGTGCCAGAGTGCGGAGTGCGCTGGCGCGAGACGTCTCTGGTGATCGATGTTGATTGAAGCACTCCGCACACTGCACTTTGGCACTTCGCATTCTGGCACTTTTCCCCCATGTCTGAACGCAACACATTCTCTCCCTTCTGGCACCGTGTACGGGCGCTGAAGCCTCGGCTGCGGCCTCATGTGCAGATCACGCGGCAGGGATACCTGGGGCGGCGGTGGTATGTGGTGCAGGATCCCAGCTCGAACGGGTTCTACCGGCTGAACCCGGTGGCGCATGAGATGGTCGCGCTGCTGGATGGATCGCGCACGGTGGACGAGGTGTGGCAACTGGGACTGACGCGGCATGGTGACGAGGCGCTGACGCAGAATGATGTCATTACGGTGCTGAGCCAGCTGTACGGGGCGAACCTGCTGCAGGCGGATATCGCGCCAGAGACGGAACAACTGCTGTCGCGCGGGAATGAGCGGCGCAAGAAGAAGTTCATCGGTCAGGCGATCGGTCTGATGTACTTCCGTATTCCGCTCTTCAATCCGAATGGCATTCTGGCGATGATCGAGCCGGTGATGCGGCCCTTACTGAACAAGTGGGGGTTTGTCGCGTGGCTTGCGCTGGTCGTCACCGCGATCGCGGCGCTGGTGCCGCATTGGCGGACGCTGGTGGGCGGGTTTGACAGCGCAATTGCGCCAAGCAACTGGCCCATTCTGCTGGCTTCGTACGTGGTGTTGAAGCTGTGGCACGAGACGGGGCACGGGGTGATCTGCAAGCGGTTTGGCGGGCAGGTGCCGGTGTTTGGCGCGATGATGCTGGTGCTGGTGCCGAGTCCCTATGTGGATGCGTCGGCATCGTGGAGTTTCCGCAGCAAGTGGCAGCGGATTGCGGTGGGCGGCGGCGGGATGATGTTTGAGCTGTTCGTCGCGGCGATTGCGGCGTTTGTGTGGCTGGGGACGAAGGACAACCCGGGGCTTGTACACCAGGTGGCGTACAACGTGATGCTGACGAGCGGTGTGAGCACGGTGGTGTTCAATGCGAACCCGCTGATGAAGTTTGACGGGTACTACATACTCAGCGACCTGATTGAGGTGCCCAACCTCATGCAGCGTTCGATGAACATGCTGAAGTTCCTGTGCCAGAAGCATCTGTATCGCGTGGAGAATCCGCAGAGTCCGACCTCGCGGCCGAGCGAGGCGCTGATTCTGATTGCGTATGGCATTGGCGCGTTGATCTATCGCGTGGTGATTTTCCTGAGCATCACGATGTACATCATGGGCAAGATGTTCGCGCTGGGCGTGTTCCTGGCGGTCTGGACGACGGCGATGTGGTTCATTCTGCCGATCGGTCAGTGGGTGCACTGGCTGGCGACGCATCAATCGCTTTCGCACATGCGCAGCCGGGCGATTGCGACGAGCGTGGGGCTGGTGGCAGCGGGGCTGCTGCTGATTGGCGTGGTGCCGAGGCCTGACTATCGGCGTGCAACGGGCGTGGTGCAGGCGGATATGCAGTCGCGGCTGTTCAGCGCGAACAACGGGACGATCAAGACGGTGCATGTGCCCAACGGGGCGCATGTGAAGCAGGGTGAGGCGATCATCTCGCTGGATGCTCCGGAACTGCTGACGAGTCTTGGGTATGCCAAGGCGCAGCTGCGCGAGGCGAAGCTGCGGCAGAGCGATGCGCTGTCCAAGTCGCCAGCTTCGGAACAGGCGGCGGCGGAGTATGCACGCATGCTGGAGAAGCAGGTTGCGTACATGCATGAACTTGTGGAGAAGCTGACGATCGTCGCGCCGCATGACGGCACGGTGGTCTTTGGCGAGGGCTCACGCGATATCGGGCGGTTTGTGAGTGAGGGGACGCCGCTTGCTGAAGTGATTGATGAGCGCACGCTGCGCGTGGCGGCGGTGCTGCCTCAGGCGGAGGCGGACTGGATCGCGTCGATGCCTTCGGAGAGGTATGTGGTGGAGGGGAGGCGCGTGAGCGCGGTGGGTGACGTGCTGGAACTGACGCCGACGCGATTGCCTCGGTCGGCGAGCACGCAGGTGCCGCACGGGGCGCTGACGTTCATGGGCGGCGGCACGATTGAGAATGATCCGCGGGCGCAGGCGCAGCAGATGGACAACGTGGCGAAGCGGCCGATCTTTACGGCGGCATTCACGCCCAAGCTGGCGGCGGATGCGACGGATGAAGATCGGGCGACGGCGCTGGCGAGTTTGGGGCCGACGGGTGAGCGCGTGAAGCTGCGTTTTGAACTGCCCAGCAAGCCGCTGCTTGCGCAGTGGGTGGACCGGTTGGAGAAGGCTCTGCAGGGGAGAGCGAAGATTTAGAGCAGGCACGAAGGCGCGGGGGCACGAAGGCACGTAGAGAAGAATCATGACGATGTTTCCGGCGAGTTCGGTGCCTGCGTCGCTGCCTGGGGGGAGCAAAGGTGGCGGCGCGGCGATGACGAACTACACCGCGCTGTATGAGAGTTTGCGGAGCCGCAAGCTCAAGCCGGTGGTGCCGAAGAATCTGGATATCTTCGCGGTGAAGCTGCAAGTGGCGGCGGATCGGCGGCGGGTGACGCTGAAGGATCTGCGGTCGCGAGCGGACAGCATCATCGCGATGGCGCCGAAGTTTCGGAACGTGTCGGACGCGGTGCTTGATCAGCAGATCAGCGATGTGCGCGAGACGTTTGTGCGACGCCGGCAGACCAGCGAGCACATTGACAGTGCGATGGCGATGATTCGCGAAGTGGCACGGCGCGAGACGGGCGAAGAGCCGTTTGCGGTGCAGTTGATCGCTGCGCTGGCCATGCAGTATGGGCGCATGGTGGAGATGCTGACGGGCGAGGGCAAGACGCTGACGGGGAGCATTACTGCACCGCTGATTGCGTGGCAGCATCGGTGGCTGCATGTGCTGACGGTGAATGACTATCTGGCGCAGCGCGATGCGCAGAGCCGGGCGTGTATCTTCAAGCGGTGCGGGCTGCGGGTGGGGGCGATCACGCAGGAGACCGAGAACGGCGAGCGATTTGATATCTATTCGCGCGACATCGTGTATGGCACGCCCAAGCAAATCGTGGCCGACTGGCTGCGCGACCAGATTCGACTGGGACGCGCGACGACGCCATGGCACGCGCGGGCAATGGCGAGTCTGAGCAGCGGGGAGGATTCGGTGGACAAGAGCCGGAGCATCATGCCGATGGTGCCTGGGCTGCATGCGGCGCTCGTGGACGAAGCGGACGCGGTGCTGGTGGACGAGGGCGTGATTCCGCTGATCATCGCGCGGGCGCGGCAGGAAGATGAGATGTCGCAGGTGTACCGCGAAGCGGCGGAGCTTGCGGGCAAGCTTGAAGATAGCGTGGACTATACGATTGAGCCGGTGCGGCGCAAGGCGACGCTGAAGATGCGCGGCGAAGATCGATGTAAGCAACTATTTGGCGCGTTGGCGGATCGAGGCGGCAGCGCGATCTGGCGGGCGACGCGGCGCGGCGAGGAACTCGTGCGGCAGGCGCTTGTCGCGAAGCACTGCTATATCCGCGGACAGCAGTACGAAGCGGTGGACGGCAAGGTTGTGATCGTGGACGAGTACACGGGGCGATTCCTGCCTGACCGAAGCTGGGAGCATGGGTTGCACCAGGCGGTAGAAGCCAAGGAAGGCGTGGAAGTCACGGCAGATCGTGAGACGCTGGCGCGACTGAGCTTTCAACGGTACTTCCGCAGCTATCCGTTCATGTGCGGCATGACGGGTACGGCGGCGGATGCAACGGGCGAGATGGAGAGCACGTATCGCCGGCCCGTGATGGTGGTGCCGACGAACCGGCCCATCGCTCGCAAGCAGATGCCCACGCGCGTGTTTCGCAGCGCAAGGGAGAAGTGGTCGGCGATCGCGGACAGCGTGGCGGAGATTCATGGGCAGGGGCGGCCTGTGCTGGTGGGAACGCGCAGTGTTGCCGCGAGCGAAACGATCTCGCGCATGCTGGAGCAGCGCGGCATTCAGCACAGCGTGCTGAACGCGAACTTTGACAAGGATGAAGCGGAGATCATCGCGCGGGCGGGCAAGGGCGGGCTGCATGCGCATGTGACCGTCGCGACGAACATGGCGGGGCGCGGTACTGACATCAAGCTCGATGAGGCGGCGAAAGCGGCAGGCGGGCTGCATGTGATTCTGACGGAGATGCACTCGGCCAAGCGCATTGACCGGCAGTTCATTGGGCGTGCGGGGCGGCAGGGTGATCCGGGCAGTGCGCAGATTTTTGTGAGTCTGGAAGACGAGCTGCTGCGCAAGTTTGCGAAGTGGCTTAGCCATCTGATTCGGCAGCGATTCCCGCGGAGTGAGTTGACGGATGTGCCGGGGATTCTGCAGTTGCTGTCGTGGTCGCAGCGGCGTGCGCAGGCGCACGACCGGCGGAACCGTGACAGCGTGCTGAAGCAGGATGATTGGATTGATAAGCACTTGCCGGGCGTGGGGTGAGGCGGGGAAGCGGAAAACGGGGAGCGGGTGAGAAGCGGGGATTTCTTGGTTGGCGCGGTTGCAAGATGTGGTATAACTAGGGGATGAAGAGTTTTGCACTTGTGGCGTTGATTCCGACGGTTGCGATGGCGCAGCAGTTTGTTCGCGTGGATGACGCGGCGGGTCAGAATGCCACGGAGCTGTTCATCGACACGCAGGTGGGCGTGCGATATGCCGTGGAGTTTGATGCGCTGGTGAAGCTGCTGGGCGATGCGCCGGCGGAGGGTGGGCCCGGTCTGCTGGTGGAGCTGCCGACGCCCTGGGGCGACACGCAGACGTTTGAAGTGCATGCGTCGCCCATTATGGAGCCGGGGCTGGCTGCGAAGTTGCCCAGCACGAAGACGTTTACAGCGCGGGGCGTGGATGATCGATCGGCGTGGGGACGGTTTGATGTATCGAACCAGGGACTGCGGGCGATGATTCGCAGTGAAACGGGCGCGTGGTATGTCGATCCGGCGTATGTGCGTGACCGTGACCACGTGGTGAGCTACTACCTGCGTGATTACGTGATGGAGAAGCCATCGCGTGCGTTGTGGGCGTGCGCTACGCATGATGAAGTCGGCGGCGCCGTGCCTGTGGATGATGGCGCGGGGTTTGACGTGAGTGCGCTGCTGGGGCCGGGCGTGGCGATTCGGCAGTTTCGCATTGCGATGAGCTGCATGGGTGAGTATGGGGCGTATCACAGCGCACTGATGGGCAACGCGCCCAACGCGGTTGATCCGATGAACGCGATTGTCACGAATGTGAATCGCGTGAACGCCGTGTTTGAGGCGGATGCAGGCGTGCGATTCGTGCTTGTTGCGAACAACATGAATGTTGTGTTCTTTGATGCGGCAACGGATCCATTCACGCCTGGCGGCTGTGAATCGCCCAGCTCTGACTGCTCGGTGCAGGTGATGGAGGCAAATCAGTCGGTCGTCGATGGAGCCATCGGCTCAGCGAACTACGACGTGGGGCATGTGCTCACGCGCATTCCGGGCGGCGTGGCGAATCTGAGTGCGACGTGCCGGGCTGATCGCAAGGCGAAGGGCGCGTCGGGTGTTCCACGCGGTGGGGACAACGACCCGGTGGGTGCGCTGGTGAGTGTGCATGAATTGGGGCACCAGTTCAGTGCGCAGCACACGTTTAATGGCACACGCGGGCGATGCGCCGGCAACATCAGCGCGGCGAACGCCTACGAGCCGGGCTCAGGCAGCACGCAGATGGCGTATCCGGGTGGTTGCCCGGTGGGTGATGCGGCGCCGAGTGACAACGTGGCGATTTTCGCTGATCCGTACTTTCACGGACACAACGTTGGGCAGATCACGTCGTTCTTGACCGGAACGACATCGAACTGCGCACAACTGCTGCAGACGAGCAACCAGATTCCGTTCATCACGTCGATCACGCCGGCGGTGACAGTGCCGCCACTGACGCCTTTCAAGTTGAGCGCGACGGTGAGTGATGACAGCCCGAATGTGACGTATTGCTTTGAGCATTACGACCGCGGGGCGGGGCAGCCATTGACGGGCACGGGCAGCGAAGACAATGGCACGAGCCCGCTTTTTCGGAGCTTTTTGCCCAGCAGCAGCAATGAGCGGACGTTTCCGCGTATGAGTGTGCTGCTGAGCGGCGTGGCGGACCCGGCGGAAGAACTGCCCAGCGTGGCGAGCACAACGCGGAAGTTTCGGTTGACGGTGCGAGACAATCAGGGCGGTGTGGTGATTGCGCCCAACATTCTGGTGAACGTGGCGGGGACGCAGCCATTCAGTGTGACGAGTGTGACGCGAGTGGGGACGCAGCAGCTTGATGTGCGATGGAACGTCGCGGGGACGAATGTCGCGCCTTTCAACGTGAGCAACGTGCGCGTGACGATGTCAACGGATGGCGGGCAGACGTGGCCCATCGTGCTGACGAACAACACGCTCAATGACGGCGCGCAGGTGTTCACGGTGCCTGTGCAAGTCGCGCCGGATTGCCGCGTGCGCGTAGAAGCGAACGGCAATGTGTTCTTTGCGGTGAGCAGCGCGTTTGCGTTTGTGCCGGTGTGTGACTCGATTGACTTCAACGGCAACGGCGTGTTTCCGGAAGATCAGGATGTCACGGATTTCTTCCGCGTGCTTGCAGGCGAACCGTGTGGCGCGTGCGCTGACATTGACTTCAACAACGATGGCGTCTTTCCGGATGATCGCGATGTGACGGCGTTCTTGACGGTGCTGGCGGGCGGTGGTTGTTGGTGAGGTGGGCCGGGAGACACGGCGGCACGGCATAAAGAGGTAAAGAAAAACCCGCGAGAGTGTCGCGGGTTTTCGTTTGCGTGTGGAGTTGAGATTACTTGGCTTTGGCGAGGCGTTCGGCGCGTTCCTTGTCGTCGATGCGGCCCCATTCGCCCACGCAGCCTTGGCAGCAGAAGGCGACCTTCTGGCCATTCCAGTTGGTCGTGGGGCTGTCTGCGGGCAGAGCGCAGTCGGGCTGCATGGGGCAGAGCGTGTTGACCGCGCCCATGTCGGCGGCGGTCTTGGGCTTGCTTGTGGCGCAGCCTGAGAGTGCGATCAGAGCGAGAGCGGAGAGCGTGATGAGCTTGTTCATGTCGAAAGTTTACGCGAGCGGACGCGGCGACATGATGCAGCCGGTGGCGACGACTGCGGCGACTTCGATGCGCATGATGTGGACCCCAAACGTGCAAATGCGGGCGCGGCTCGCGCGGGCGGCTGCGAGTTCGCCGGGGGTCAGGCCGCCTTCGGGGCCGATGAGCAGCGTGAGAGGCTGATCGGAAGCGGCGGGCGTTGTGGGCGCGTATGGCTCACCGGTCGCATCGGCGACGATGACGTTGGGGAGCTTGAGCGCGTCGGCGAAGGTGAGGGCGGGCTCGACCGACATGAGCCACGCGCGGGCGGACTGTTTGAGTGACTCTTCGCAGACGCGCGCGAGGCGGGCGAGTTTGGCATCGCGCGGATCGACGACCGTGCGCTCGCAGGTAAGTGGCAACCAGGCGGCGGCGCCGGCTTGGGAGAGGCCGTCGATCATCTGTTCGAGGGCGTCGCCTTTGGGGACGGCGGAGCAGACGCGCAGGCGAGGCGCGGTCGGAGGTTCGAGGGTGACGGATTGCACGGTGAGCGTGAGCTGCCACTCGCCGCGAGGCTTGGTGATGGTGGTGATGGAGCAGACGGCGCGGTGGCCTGCGCCGGTGAGGATGTGGAGCGAGTCGGCGACCTCGAGGCGTTTGACGCGGACGGCGTGGTGGGCTTCAGGTCCGGAAACGGTGAGGATTTCACCGGGCGTGGGGGTGGTATGGGGTTGGAAGATGCAATGTGGCAT
>JBKDAN010000068.1:0-1804 GCA_046316615.1 Phycisphaerae bacterium | reverse complement strand
CGCCGCCGCCGCCACCCAAGCCCGCAGAGCCGCCACCACCACCCCCGCTCGCGTGCGAACTGATCGGCATCGAAGGTATTGAAGGTGGGTATCGCGCCGTCGTGTACGACACCGCCGCAGACGTGCTGCGATCACTCCGTACAGGCGATGTGATCAACCATCGCATCGTCCGCGAAGTCCGCAAGGACGCCGTGGTGCTCGATCTGGCTGGTGCAACCCAGACGCTTTCGCTTGATGATGTTGCAGTGCGATCTGCTGAACCCGCCCGGCGATCAAGTCGGGGAGGTGTGCCGTGACCGCTGTCCACCGCATCCCATATCGTCGATTGCAGTTTGCCGTGTTCCCCCTGCCCGAACACGAGCAGGGCGGCAGGCCATCGCAGCTTGATGATCGCGCGATGCAGCCGTATGTCGACGAACTGCAAACGCAGTTCCCAACCTCGCTTGATGGCATGCGTGTGGTCGGATGGCGCGGCTCGCGGGTGCTCGTCGCATGCGCGTGCCCACCGGCACTCATCGCTGAAGGCGGTAAGGCAATCCTCGTGACTCCCGACGAACTTCCCACGTTTGTCTTTGACTCACTGCAGCGCGAGCAGGAACCGCATCGCATCACGCCCGATGATATGAACTTCCTCATCGGTGACGCTGAACCGCAGGAGATTGTGACGCTTCGTAGACGACGTGTGCATGCGGTCGGTCTCTCCGTCTGCGCATCGCTCGCCTTGCTTCTAGTTGGCACGGAACGTTTCGCCGCCGCACACCAGCGGGCGGCCCGCGACGCGATGTCGCATCACAACACCCTTGCACAGGCGACGATCGGCGAGAGTTTAGTGATCAACGACGAAGTAAACATGGCGGATGTCGCTCGCTTGCAAGCTAAGTTGATGCAAGAGCGCGACACGCTGCTGCTCACACGCGCCCCCCGCGTGCTGCCGCCACAGCCACGTGATGCCACGCAGTCTCTCGCGTCACTGCTCGTCGTGTGGCCGACCATCGCACCAGCGGACGTGTCGAACGCACCGGTCTTGCAGACCACATCGCTCGCGGTCGCGCCTGACGCGATCACCGCGAGCGTGACGACGACGGTTGACGCGCGAGAGTTTCTTGATCGACTCAAAGCCCCTGCGGGCTGGGAGCTTGCGCCTCCTCGCTTGCGACAGGGAGTAGATGGCACCTTGCTCTCGCTGCAACTTCGCCCGCTGGCGCAGGAGGCTTCGCGATGATGAACATCGCGATCACATCGCGTCGGTCGCGAGCAGGCGTGCTGTGGACGCTGCTCGCGATCACACTCGCTAGCGTCGTCGCTTGGCGTATGCCGCACGCGGTGCACGCTGTTAAGGCGTCGCATGAGGCGCGGGCAAGTCTGGTCAGTTGCAATCAACTGGCTGGCGAAGTGCTGTCTTTGCGAGATGCCGATCCTGTCATCGCCGAGGCATCAAACCAGCAGAACACGCGACTTATTCACGATGTCACAGCGTGTCTGAGCCGTGCGGGCGTCGCTTCGTCAGCCGTGTCGGCCGTGTCACCCGAAGGTGCTCGCATCGAGACATTTCAGAACGTGCGTTACCAGCGCATTCGGGCACGTGTCACGCTCAACGCCGTCACGCTGCCGCAACTGGGTGACTTTTTCGCGCAGTGGCGCGTGCAGCAGCCGCGATGGATCATCGATACGGTGCAGTTGGACCCACAGCCGCTGGATGCCAAGTCGCTTCCTCAATCCGCACCGGGCAAGGTCACGCTCGCTCGTCCGCTCAACGTCACGCTCACAATGGAGTCACTCGCCCTCGCGGCGGACAACCAGCCAT
>JBKDAN010000067.1:0-33800 GCA_046316615.1 Phycisphaerae bacterium | reverse complement strand
CGTTGCGGGCGTGATCTGTCATCTTCAAGGCGTGATCTGTCACGTTGCGGGCGTGATCTGTCATCTTCAAGGCGTGATCTGTCATGTTGCGGGCGTGATCTGTGACAGATCACGTGTGATTGGACCTTGGGGGGAAGGCACTGGGCATCGGGCACTGGGCACTGGTGGAAGGCATCGCGTGATTCCCGCGCGGGTGCGCTCGGATGGTTTGCCATCGCGGAGCGATGGAAGGTGAGTAGCCGGGGCTCACGCGGAGCGAAACCCCCGGGATGCGAGAGAGGATGTGGTTGCACCGCGTCGCGGTGCGGGCAGGTGCGGCGGGCAACCGACCTGCACCGCTGCGCGGTGCGTGGGTGCGCGATCGGGCGTCCGGGGGTTTCGCTGCGCTCAACCCCCGGCTATTCAACGGCGTCGCTTCGCGACGCAAGGCGTGAGGCTTCTCCTGCGGTGGCTTGCTGGCTTGCTCGCTCGCTCGCTGTTTCATCTCTGCGCTCTCTGCGTTCTCTGTGGTGAACCTGCCTTTGGCCTTTCCCGGCGTCGCTGGCTGCACCGATCCGCTCAGAGCAGCGGATCGGTGGCACGATGAAAAAACCCCGCGATTGCTCGCGGGGTCTTGGTCTCTGCATTTCACTAGTGCCTAGTGCCCAGTCCCTAGTGCCTAGTTCTTAATCATCATCCCGTAGAAGCTGCGGTAGACAAAGAACATGCTGATGATGAAGAAGATGATCGCGAGGGCGATGGTGATGGGGGTGTGGACGAAGCCGGGTTCCTTCACGTGGATGGCGAGCTCGACGGCGAGCAGGCCGAACAGCGTGGTGAACTTGATGACCGGGTTGAGGGCGACCGAGCTGGTGTCCTTGAAGGGATCGCCCACGGTGTCGCCCACGACGCAGGCGGCGTGGAGGTCGCTGCCCTTGCCGCGGCCGGTGCCCTTGAATTCGGGGTCGGTTTCGACGATCTTCTTGGCGTTGTCCCATGCGCCGCCGGCGTTGGCCATGAACATGGCTTGGTACAAGCCGAAGAGGGCGATGGAGATGAGGTAGCCGATGAAGAAGAAGGGCTCGAAGAAGGCGAAGGCGAGGGTGCCGAAGAAGATGCCCAGGAAGATGTTGAACATGCCCTTCTGCGCGTATTCGGTGCAGATGGTCACGACCTTCTTTGAGTCTTCGACGCTGGCCTTGGTGCTGCCATCAAGCTTGATGTTGGCCTTGATGAATTCCACTGCGCGGTACGCGCCGGTCGTGACGGCCTGCGTGCTTGCGCCCGTGAACCAGTAGATGACCGCGCCGCCGGTGATGAGGCCCAGCAGGAACGGTGCGTGGAGCAGGCTGAGCTTGTCGAGGTTGGTTTGCAGGCCGCCGGTGAGCACCACGATGATCGAGAAGATCATGGTGGTTGCGCCGACGACGGCGGTGCCGATGAGCACGGGCTTGGCGGTCGCCTTGAAGGTGTTGCCGGCGCCGTCGTTCTCTTCGAGGAACTCCTTGCCCTTTTCGAAGTCGGGCTTGAAGCCGTACTGCTGCTCGATTTCCTTCTCGATGCCCGGAATGGTTTCGATAGTCGAGAGTTCGTAGACGCTCTGGGCGTTGTCCGTCACCGGGCCGTAGCTGTCGACGGCGATGGTGACCGGGCCCATGCTGAGGAAGCCGAAGGCCACGAGGCCGAAGGCGAACACAGCGGGAGCGAGCATGATGCTGCCCAGGCCCAAGGTGCTGAAGGCGTATGCAAGGCCCATGAGCAGGATGATGGCCAGGCCCAGCCAGTAGGAGGAGAAGTTGCCTGCGACGAGGCCGGACAGAATGTTGAGCGATGCGCCGCCCTGTTCGCTGCTCTTGACCACTTCGCGCACGTGGCGGCTGTGCACGCTGGTGAAGGCCTTCACGAGTTCGGGAATGATCGCGCCTGCAGCGGTGCCGCAGCTGATGATGCTGGCGAGAACCCACCAGGCGTTGCCGGCGAGCTTGGCGAGCATGTCGTTGCCGGGGTAGGCGGCGGTGATTGTCTCCCACTTGTCGGGGCTGAGCATGAACCAGCTGGCCGCGTAGGTGAGGATGACCGAGACGATGGACGTGAGGACGACCAGGACCGTGAGCGGGTGCTCAAAGTCCATCTTGTTCGCGTTGGCGTACTTGGCCTTGGCGAGGGCTTCGTTGATGAAGTAGGAGAGAGCGCTGGCGATGACCATGATGATGCGCATCATGAAGAGCCACACGAGGATCTTCACTTGGATGGCCTGCGTGGTGCTCTGAGCGACGGTGACGACCTTGCTCGCTTCGGCCACGACGGCGGCGTCGCTGGCGTCAGCCTTCAGAGCGGAAAGCTTGGCCTTCTGCTCGGCGTCGGTGGACTTGGCCAGACGCGTGTCAAGAGCGGGGAGGTAGCTGGGGTTGATGAGCGCGCCATCGGCGTTCTTGCCGCCAACGTCCACGATGCTGGTGGCGTAGGCGTAGGAAACTTCGCGGACGCCCTGACCGGGGTCGATGTCGACCGTCTTGGGAGCGAAGATGCTGGGGGTGACGGCGATCATCGTGAAGACGATGAGCGCGACGCCCGTGACGCCGTAGGTTTCGAAGCCGTCGGCCGAAGGACCGACGCTGTCGCCGGCGTTGTCGCCCACGCAGTCGGCGATGACGCCGGGGTTGCGGGCATCGTCTTCCTTGATCTTGAAGACGATCTTCATCAAGTCGCTGCCGATGTCCGCGATCTTGGTGAAAATGCCGCCTGCGATGCGGAGAGCGGCCGCGCCCAGAGACTCACCAATGGCGAAGCCGATGAGGCAGGCGCCGGCGAGGTCGGCGGGCAGGAGGAGCAGAATGGCGAGCATGATGAACAGCTCGACGCTGATGAGCATCATGCCGATCGACATGCCGGCCTTGAGCGGAATGGCGTAGCAGGGGAAGGGCTTGCCCTTGAGGCTGGCGAACGCGGCCCGGCTGTTGGCGAAGGTGTTGACGCGAATGCCGTACCAGGCCACCGCGTACGAACCAAGCACGCCGATGACGGCGAAGAGGACGATGAGGGCCACGCGGCCGATGTCAAAGCCCGACTTGAACTCGCCCGTGGCGGTGTCGATGACAGGAGTGGGGGCGAAGACGCCGAAGTACACGGCGGCGATGGCGCCGATGAAGAGGAAGAGCTTGGCAAGGAACTTGCCCTGCTGGATCATGTAGGCTTTGCAGGTCGTGTAGATGAGCTCGCTGACCTCAAGCATGCTCTTGTGGACGGGCATCTTCTTGAGCTGCATGTAGATGAGGGCGCCGAAGGCCAGGCCCAGCAGGCTGATGAGGAAGCCGACCAGCAGCAGGTCGTGGCCGCCCACGCCGAAGAACTTGACTTGGTTCAGATCAGGGATGACAAGGTTGGCTTCGCCACCCGGCTTCTGGAAGACGGGGACGTCGGCACCTTGCACGCCTGCGGCGAGCGAAGTGGTGGCACTGAACGCCAGGGCGAGAGCGCCCGCGAAGGCGGCCTTGGTGTGCGTGGCACATTGTTTGAGTTTGTCGAGAGTGAAAGCGTTCTGTCGCACGCGACTGCCTCCTGATGTCGTTGACTGCATGTCAATGACGCGAAAATCCGTTGATCGCATGGCCGCACGAGGTGCGCCGAAAGATCCATGCGGGGCTGGTAGAGCACGCAAACCCGGTTCCAGCCTGAAGGGCCCCAAGGGTGTGCCACTCAGTGTCTTTGGTCAAGAGACGGTGAAGGCCTATCCGAGGGAAGTATGGGGCGATAAATCGGCCGTTCCGCGTTGCAGGCATGAACTGCGCGAAGGTGCCCCGGGAGAAAAGCCAGAAACCTGAACTCTGAAAACCTGACCTATGAAAAACAAGGCGAGCCAGTGGAGGCTCGCCTTGCGATTGGATGGAGACGCTGATCAGTCGCGGCCGCCGCCGTAGCCCATGCCACCGCCGCCGCCGCCGGGACCCTTGCCCGCGCCAGCCTTGGCACCCTTTGCACCCTTGCCGCCCTTCATGGGGCCCTTGGGGATGAAGGTGCCATCTTCCTTCATACGGCGGGAGACGCTCTTGCGGGCGTCGCGACGCATGCGTTCGGAGGGCTTCTCGTAGAACTCCTTGCGCTTGACGTCCTTGGTCAGGCCTTCCTTCTCGCACAGCTTCTTGAAGCGGCGCATCAGGCCTTCGACACTCTCGCCACTGCGGGCTTTGACCCGAATCGACATAGACACCTCTTGCTGGTTCGATAGAGAAGCCGCCGGGCTCACGCTCGGACGGGCCTCTATTGAAGGCGGGGTGCGGTCGGTATTCAAGCGGGAAAATTCGATGTGGTGTGCTTCCCGGGCGGGATGGGCGGCGAACGCTTGCGGCGGGCTGTCATGCTGATTCTGGATGTTGCCAATATCTTGCACGTACTCACGCGAGGGAGGGCTCCGGGTGATGGCGATGTGCTGGAACTGGTAGGTTGGCTGGCAAACAGCCGGTACGGCAAGCAGGAAGTCACGCTTGTTTGCGATGGCAACCCCATGCGGGCCAGTGGGTTGCGAGATCGTGTGGTGGCTGCGATGGCAGCAGCGGGGAACACGCGGCAGTTGTTATTCTCGGGGCCTAACCAGCAGGCGGATGACGTGGTGGAGGGGCTGCTGGAGCACACAACCTCGCCCGGCAACGTGCTAGTTGTATCGAGCGACCGGCGACTGCGGGACGCGGCAAAGCGCATGGGGGCCAAGAGCCTGCGAAGTGAAGAATTCGCGGAGCAATTGCACGATGACGCCCGGCGGCGTGCGTTTACGGGGGAGTCGAGCCGCGACGTGGGTCACATTTCCGCGGCGGCGTGGGCGGCGTACTTCGGGATTGATCTGGCGACGGGGATGGCGCGGGACCCCGGACGCGATGGCGGGCGGACGTCGAAACGCGATCGGTTGCCAACATCGGAGGGAGCAACTCCCGCGACCGCCGCGAGTCCGACTCGTCGCAACGCGAGCCGCGTGAGGCCTGCGGCCGATGAAAGCAGGAGCGAGCGGGTCGATTGCCAGGCTGCCGCACTCGATGCGTTGCATGAGCAACTGCATGCAACACTGCATGACGGTGTGCGCGAGTTGGATGACATCGAAGCTTCGCAACTGGATATGGAACTATGGCTGAAGCAATTTCCGGCGGAGAAGTCGGGCAAACAAGTGGATGCGAAGCCGGCACGCGAGCGGCGTGGACGCTCGCGCGATGGACATGCGTGAGCGCAGCAATGCTCGCCCTAGGCGCGTGCACGAGCAAGCCCATGGCGCTGCCGCAGGGGCGAAGCATGGTGATGGCGACGTACAGCGCGGGCGAACTGGAAACCACGTTGCCGGAAGCGGCACGCGTGCAGGCAGTGATTGCGGCGGCTGATCAAACATTCGCGGCGCGGGCGTACAGCATTCGCAGCCGGGAAGCGACGGATGAGTTCGGCAAGATCGTTGCGCTGCCGCCACGGAGCAGTGGCTACCCGCGCGTGACGGTGATGGCCCAGCGTGTGGCAAGTGGGACGCGCGTAGTGGTGGAGCACACGCCTTGGGGTGATGAGGCGAGTTGCCGGAGCACGCTGGATGGGATTTTGGAGCGGCTTGGGATGTGAGCTGGTCTTTGCGGTGAGTTTGAGGAGGTTGCATGAGTATCTTCGATTGGTTCAAGGGTCCAAAGAACAAAACGCCGCAGAGCATCGAAGATCGCCTTGCCGCGCTTGCGCCTCTCGGGTTGGGTTTGAACGCTGGTCGAACGGTTGCGGAGTTGCTCGAGTCGTGGGATCGTGAAGCGTTTGATCGAGATCCAATTCTGCTTTATCTGTCACTGGGCAGCGAAGTGGAAGTCGGTCCTGCGCAAGGCGAGCAATTCTGTGATCGCATGTGGCGATTTGACACAGAGTGTGTGACTGGCTCCGGCGACTACGTTGCGATCATCAACAATTTGTCGCGGCTGTTGAGCGGTGAATTGCAGATATCGAATGTGGCTGATTCTGTTGAGATTGATGCCGGTAAGGCGTGGGTCGCTTTCGATATTGGGAGCGATCGATGTCACTGGGACGCGGCGGTCAATGACGATTGGGCAGATATGTCGATCGTCACACGATTCGCCGCACTGCTAGAGTCGAGGGGCTCAGAGCGACGGATCGCAACGGTCGATACAGATGGCCAAGACTGCCTGCTCGCATGCATTCGCAAAGGCGACCTCTCCAAACTCCGCGCGGTGAGCGGGTTGGATTGGAAGTGGTTGAGCTAACCGTCGCGGTTGAACTGATCCCCGTGATCACAGCCGCTAGAACGAGAAGCCCAGCACTGCGAAGTAATCGAGCGCGTTGGTGCTGTCGCTGCGGACGGTGCTGTCGAAGCGGTACTCAGTGCCCAGACGCAGGTTCATTTTCAGTTCGGGATCGACGACCAAGTTGAAGCCGGCGCGAGTGATGGTGCGGTAGTCGCCCCAGGTTTTGCCGCTGGGGAAGAACTCGGCATTGGCGTAGGCGTTCCACTTGTCGTTGATCTTGTAGTCGGCACTGAGGGCGACGATGCCGGCTTCGGGGATGATGGCGTTGTCGCCATTGATTTCGCGGGCGATGCCTGCGCCGACCCGGCCCACGAGCTTGAGCTTGTCGTTTTGCTCAATGACGTAGCCGAGACCACCCGCGGCGGAGACGCGGCCGTCCCAGCGTTGGCGGTTGTCCCACTCCATGCGAGCGCTGGCCCACATGCTCCACTTGCCGCCGGCGATCTTCCAGTCGTTACGGGCGGTGAATTCGGCGCGGTCCTGCGTGACGCCGAAGTTGTTCTCGCCACGCACGTAGACGAGGGTGGCGACAGTGTTCTGGAGTGTGGTGGCGCGAGTGAGGTTGACGTACGCGCGGTAGTTCTGTGAATCGATGGGGCCGGTGGTGCCATTGATGCCCAGCTCGATCTGGCGCTTCCAACCTTCGAGGAAGGGCTTCTCGTCGTCGGCGAGGAGGGCTTCGACGGGGTTGGTCGGGGCGACGGGCTTGGTGGGCTCAAGCTTGATTTGAGCTGGCTGGGGCGCGGCGGGAGCCGGCGCGGGCTTGGGCTCGGGCTTTGGTTCTGCCTTGGGCGCGGGTTTGGGCGCTTCTTCGGCGGGGCTGGCAGGAGCGGGGATCTTGTCGAGCGTGGGTTCACTGGTCGCAACGCCCACCCGGGGAATGCGCACTTTGCCAAGCACCGGGTGAATGATGGTGATGGAATCGTTGTCGAGGGCCTTCACCACGCCCCGCATGGTTTCGCCACTGGTGAGCGTGAGGGTGACGGTGGTGCCTGACTGGTCGGGCGTGCTGGGTTTGGCGGGCGGGGGGGCGACAGGCTGGGGGGCGGGCTGCTGTGCGGCTTGCGCGAGCGGCGGCGGGACGACCTGCGCGTGGGCAGATCCAAGAGCAAGCGTGAGCGCGGAGCCAGCGGCCAAGAAGAGGGAATATGCCGAATGCGTGACGCCCATCCGCATGCGTGCCTCCTATCGCGAGCGTTGATGCTGTGATCGCGGTGAGGTGAACCAACCCAGAAGGTGTGAAGTCAGGCCGCGCGAGCGCGGCGTACTGACACCATGCTATCGGCTGGTTCGCAGAACGCTAGAGGAAGTTTTGTAAAGTTCTAGAAAAAGTGCCGGGGTGCGAGGTTGCCGAGTGCCCGAGGCGGCAGGTAAGTCAGCGGGAGAGCAGGTTTGCGCGTTCTGATGTTCGCGAGGCGTTTGCGATCGCGCGGGCGTCGTCGGCGTTGATTTCGCCGGAAATGTTCACATCACGCGCAGCATCCAGCGACTGGCGGTACGCATCTTCGGTGGAGATGCGTGCGTCGGACGTGAGGTCGAACTGTGCGCCATCGGCGAAAGCGAAGAGGGCGTTCGGTTCTTCGGTTGCGGGGAAAAGGAAGCTCATCGCGGGCCCAACTCGCTGGGCCCAGGCGCCTTCGTTGTGCTGCTGGCTGAAGCCGATCGTGTGGCGAAAGTTGAGCTCGCTGACGAAGGGGCCGCCGACGCGTGAGTTGTTGAGAAGCGCATCGCGCACGTTAAAGGTGGGGGTGAAGTTGTCGCTGGCGGTGCCGCTGTCGCCGCTGTCGAGGTAGAGACGCACGTTGGGCTTGGCGGTCGATGTGACGCGGTTGCGGAAGTTGGTGCTCCAGTAGTTGCTGAGGGCACCGATACGGCTGTAGGTGGTGGGGGCGTCCCAGCCGAAGACCATGGAGACTTGGCCCCCCATGCTGCTGCCCATGGTGCCTGTGTTGGCTACGTCGGGCAGGGTGCGATACTGGGCGTCGATGCGTGGCTTGAGTTCGTCCCGCATGAAGCGCAGGTAGGCGCTGGCATTGCCTTGGCCGCCGCCCGGCATCGTGTCGGAGTTGGGTACGTAGTTGAGGAACCGGTTGCTATTGCTGTCGGCGGCGACGATGATGATCTCTCGCAGGGAGCCGCGGGCGATCTGCTGGGCGGCGGCGGTGTCGGCGTTCCAGGTGCCGAAGGGGCCGGGCTCGAAGCAGTTCTGGCCGTCGTGCATGTAGAGGACCGGGTAGCGTTTGGTCGTCTGCTGGCTGTAGCCCCGCGGGAGCCAGACCCGGTAGAACCGCCGTTCGCTCAGGTTGGTGGAGTCGATAAAGGGCAGTGATGAGGCGGAGTAGTCTCTGACTCCTGGCAGAACAAAGCTCGACGGCACGTAGGTGAACAACTGGCCATCTTGAAGTAATGCGGCATCGAGCTGGGTGGAATAGCTGCCACTGGCAGGGTCTCGGCCTGTGCCAAAGCCTTGCGTGACGTAGAACTCAATCGGTCTATTCACTTGTGGCAGGTTGTGCGCCACGTAGCGGCGTTCGTTCGCGTTGCGACCCTGGCCTACGTCGGTCATCGTTACCGACGTGAAGGAATCGGTGGGATTGGTGCGAAACCACAGGGTCGGGGCGGCCCAACTGGTGTGGTAGAGCACGGCTTTGGTTGCGGGCGTGAGTGAACCTGCGGCGGTGCTTGCAGAGACGGGACCGGCGACGGTGGTGCCGTTAGTGGGGTTGCTCATGGTGCTCGCGCTGTCGAGCCGCCTGACGAATCGATACGTGTATGTGCGGTTGGTCGGCAGGCTGATGGGCGCGCGCCAGAGCGGGTACTGCGAGGGTTCAAGTTTGACCGCACGGGTGATGTCGTTGTTGCCCAGCTCGGGCAAGTCTCCAAGTATGTAGATGCTCTCGCCCAGCACGGTGGTTTGCGTGGTGGAGAACAGGACAGTTTCGCGCTGTTGAGCGCAGGCGAAACCGGTGAGCGTGAGGGCGGCGAGTACGCCGATGCATCGTGGCATGGTGTAAGGGTACTGGAGTTTGGGCGGCGTGGGAAGCGGATATCGTGCGCGTTACAGGACGAATTTGCGGCATCGGAGGGTTTTTCATGGCGCAGGCGGTACAGAAGGGTGACGCAATCTCTGAGGCAGCATCGGATGCGTGCCTTGACCCGGTGAATCGCCGATAATTGGCCACAGCGATAACTGGCTAAAGAAGGATGCCACGGGTACCGGGCAGCGCGACAGGCAACACCAGACATGGGATCACAGCCGCACACATTAACGCAGTACGTTCGCAAGACCATCGCGCGGCGAGGTATGGCCGCGATGATCGCGCCGCTGGTGTCATGGCAGCCCATGCAACAGCCGCGTGATGGCTACTCGCTGCTCATTGGCTGCAACCGCAACCTGGGACCGATGCTGCTGGCAAACCTGCGCCTGCTGACACGCCAGAAGCGAACGAATTGCAAGGAAGTGATTCTTGCGATTGACGGTACTGAGCAGGAACTTGGCGCTGACATCAAGCGACGCGCGGCTGAATTGTGCGGCGATATGCCCATTCGCTTTGTGCACTACAGCAGCAAGCAGATCAGCGTGACGCGGATGGTGGACTGGGGCTGGATCTATGCATGGCTGAGCTGGTGCATCGGCATTCGCGAGTGCACGACGCGGTACGCGATGTTGCACGACTTTGACGCATTGTTGCTCAACCCCGACGTGCTGGAAGAGCGCTACGCGCAGGTGCAGCAGCGGGGCGTAGAGTTTCTTGGCATTGCGCATCACACGGGCGGCGGCGTAGTGGAAGATGATCGCCTGGTGCGCACCTTTGAACTGATGTTTGATTGCGAGTTCGTCCGCAAGACGTTCAAGCCGATCGAACTGTTTAACACAATGAAGTCGATTGCCGGTCGGCGGGTGGAGTTTGACACGTTCCTCAACGCCCAGCATCGAGCAGGCAAGACAAGCGTGATGCCGCTGCCCGAAGAGGAGATGGTGCACCCAAGCCAGATGATCTGCCAGTACGTTGACTTCAACGCGCAACGCGGGCGTGTGCCGACCAACAACAACCTGCTGATGATTCCCTACTACGAGCACATCGGCGGTGACGGCGGGCTGATGCGCGATATCACGCAGCAACTGGCGCGTGGCAAGAAGGTCGTGAGTCTCTGGGGCAAGCCGCTTGATGTGACGGCGATCTCGACTCCCCACAAGCAATGGATGCGCAAGCAGATGATGCGCATGGAGAAGATGCTGCACGGTGAGATGGCGGGTGAAGTCGCTGCCTATATGGACGCGGTGGATGCCGCTGGCTAACGCGGTGGCGCGACGCTAGTACCATCCGCGATGCGAAAGCTGACTATCGCGACGGTACTCATGAGCACATTTCTCGCCGCCGGTTCTTCCCACGCGCAGGACACAGCGTCGTCTTACAAGCGACCGCCTGATGCGATCGCGCAGATCGTTGAGGCACGGCCTGCGCCGATGGTCGCGATGGATCCGACGCGGACATGGATGATGCTGCTGCATCGAGAGGCTCTGCCACCCGTGAGTGATCTGGCTGCGCCGATGCTCCGTCTGGCAGGCGGCAGATTCAATCCGCTGACCAACGGGGTGCACGGACCGCGTCAGTTTGTCTCGCTGAGTTTGCGTCGGATGGACGCGCCGGCGGACGAGGTGGGCGTGACGCTCCAACTTCCTCAGGGTGCTTCGCTGGGGCGTCCATCGTGGAACATGGATGGCACACGTTTCACCGTTGCGGTCACGTTTGCTGATCGCGTCGAGCTATGGGTTGGTGAGACGGAAAAGGCCGCGAAGGACGGCTCGGTGCGGGAACTGCTTGACGGCAGACGCTTCAACGCGGCATCGGGCGGCATGACACGCTGGCTGCAAGATGGCAAGAGCATGCTCGTCCGTCTGGTGCCTGACTCGCGCGGGCCGATGCCTGCGGAACCCGTGGTGCCCACTGGTCCGGTTGTGCAGGAAACAGCAGGTAAGAAGGCGCAGGTGCGGACGTATCAGGACTTGCTCAAGAACCAGTACGACGAGCAGGTTTTTGATTGGCTCATCACGACGCAGCTTGCCGTGCTTGATGTCACGACGGGAAGCGTGCGACCTGTGGGAGAAGCCGGGCTGTGGACCGGGATGGATGTTTCGCCAGATGGCCAGTATCTGCTGGCGGGCCGTATTGCGAGGCCTTACTCATATCTGGTGCCCTCATCGCAGTTTGGTCGTGTGGATGTGGTGATGGAGATGGCGACGGGCAAGGTCGTCAAGCAGCTTCGTCAGGTGGGCCTGCGTGATCAGATTCCGATCGAAGGGGTGGAAACGGGGCCGCGCGGGTTCATGTGGAATGATCTCGCTCCGGCTCAGTTGATCTACGCGGAGGCGCTGGATGGCGGCGACCCCAAGAACAAAGCCGATCACCGCGACCAGTTGTTCGCGTGGGATGCGCCGTTTGCTGGTGATCCGAGTCCCATGCTCAGGACGCAGCATCGCTTCAGCGGCATGAGCTTTCTTGAGCCCACGGCGCTGGGCAACATGCTGGCGATGGTGAGCGAGTATGACCGGGATCGCAAGTGGGAGACGACGTGGCTGTATGACCTGGAAAAACCGGCCAGCGAACCCCGCAAGATGCGCGATCTGTCTATCAACGACCGCTACAACGACCCGGGCTCGCCGCTTTCCCGGTTGCTTCCCAATGGTCGCAGTGTGGCGCGCGTGGATGATGGACAACTTTGGCTGACGGGTGATGGTGCGACACCGACGGGCAATCGGCCGTTTCTTGATCGTGAGTCGCTCAGCGACTTTGCCAAGACGCGGGTGTGGCAGTGTGGCGAAGCTGAGTACGAAAGCGTCATCGATGTGACAGATGACAACAAGACCGTCTTGACGAGCCACCAAAGTCCAGAGAAGTTCCCGAACTTCTTCAAGCGATCCTTGGCCGTCGTTCACATCGGACGTGACGCGACTGAGCCCAAGTCGGTGAGTGAATCCCACATTGGTGATCGCGTGCCGCTGACCAACTTCAAGGACCCGACACCGCAGGTGCGGGAGGTCAAGAAAGAACTCATCAAGTACACGCGTGATGACGGCGTAGAACTTTCCGCCACGCTGTATCTGCCGCCGGGTTATGACAAGGATCGCGATGGGCCGCTCCCGCTGTTCATCTGGGCGTATCCGCTGGAGTACACGGACAAGTCGACGGCGGGGCAGGTGAGCGCGACGCCTACAACGTTTACTCGCATGGGCGGGACAAGTCACCTGTGTCTGGTGTTTGCCGGGTACGCGGTGATGGATGAAGCGACCATGCCCGTTGTCGGTGATCCTGAGACAGTGAACGACACGTTTGTGACGCAGATCGTCGCGAGTGCGAAGTCTGCGATTGACAAGGCGGCTGCGTTGGGTGTGGGCGATCCCAATCGTGTTGCGGTGGGCGGGCACAGCTACGGGGCGTTCATGACGGCGAACCTGCTGGCGCACTGCGATCTGTTCAAAGCGGGTGTTGCTCGCAGTGGTGCGTACAACCGCACACTCACGCCGTTTGGATTCCAAGGTGAACGTCGCACGTACTGGGAAGCGACGGATACCTACACGAAGATGAGTCCGTTCACGTATGCCGGGAACATCAAGACGCCTCTGCTCATGATTCACGGGCAGATTGACAACAACCCTGGCACGTTCCCGATGCAGAGCGAGCGGTTGTATGCGGCGATCAAGGGTTTGGGTGGTACCGCCAAGCTGGTGATGCTGCCCTACGAGAGCCATGGCTACGCGAGCATGGAAAGCGCATTGCACGTGCAGGCCGAAACCGTCGAGTGGCTGGACAAGCATGTGAAAAACGCGAAGTGATCAACGCACGTCGAAGTGCGGCGAGCGAACGGAAAACACAAGAACGCTGCATGCGATCATGCAGCGTTCTTGCTTTGGATGGTGGCTCGCGATATATGCCCGCGGCTACCGTCATGCATGGTGCGTTGTCCGCAGTGCCACTATGACCTCGTCGGGACGAGCGGCCCGTGTCCTGAGTGCGGTGCGCAGGTGGACCGTGTCGCGCTCGCGTTTGCGATGACGAGCGAAGCAAAGCAGCCGGGAAAACTCTCCCGTACGGGACTGCTTTGGTGGGGCACGACCTTTGCGGCACTGCCTTTGGTGTTTGCGGTTGCGCCCGTGCTGTGCTACTGGTACGTCAACACGGTGGATCCCATGGGCGCGGGTCGGTGGAACCATCCTGGAACGGTCGCGACGACGGTTGTCTACATCGCGTGGTCGCTGTGTGGCTGTCTGTTGTTTCCATTGTGGTCGCCGATCGTCTCATTTGTTCTGTTGTACGACTCGCGGTGGAGCCTGAGTTCGCGAGACGTCCTTCGACTTGCGGCAATGTGGATTGCCCTCGTGGTCCTGGCGCTGGCGTGGTGGCCTTTGTACAACTTGTGGCCGTACGCAGAGCAAGCATGGACATGGTGGTGGGATTGACCGCGGCGTCGCGATATCGTGACCCATTTCTCGCGAAACCGGCACTTTCTTGCTAGTTCGTGCCGACATGGTCTGAGCGTGATTTGCACACGCGCTGATGGCCGAGCGATCGGGCTTTTGTCGTGTTCCCCCGCTAAACTGCGACGTTCGGCTCCGCCCGGAGCCTTTCGCACAATTGGTTGCAAGGACTTTCTCACATGGCCATTCGCATTGGCATCAACGGGTTCGGTCGCATCGGGCGCCTGGTTTACCGCATCGCCGCCGAGCAGGGCGTGGATGTGGTCGCGGTGAACGATCTGGTGCCCGCCGACAACCTGGCGTATCTGCTGAAGTATGACACGATGCACCGTCAGTTCATGATCGGTGGCAAGCCGGCCGACGTGACGGCGACGGAGACGAGCTTCACGGTCAATGGCAAGGTGACCAGGACCATGGCCGAGAAGGACCCGGGCAAGCTGCCGTGGAAGGACATGGGCGTGGACTACGTGCTCGAGAGCACCGGGCTCTTCACGGAGTTTGAGAAGGCCATGCTGCACGTGAACGCTGGCGCGAAGCGCGTGATCATCTCCGCCCCCACCAAGAGCGAGGCCGCGCAGGTGCCCACGTTCTGCATGGGCGTCAATCACGAGAAGTTTGATGGCAGCAAGCACACGGTTGTCAGCAACGCGAGCTGCACGACCAACTGTCTGGCTCCTGTCGCGAAGGTCATCCAGGACAACTTCGGCCTGGAAGAAGGTTTGATGACGACCGTGCACGCCGCCACCGCCACGCAGCCCACGCAAGATGGCCCCAGCAAGAAGGATTGGCGCGGCGGGCGCAACGCGTATCAGAACATCATTCCCGCCAGCACCGGCGCGGCCAAGGCCGTGACCCTGTGCATCCCCGAACTCAAGGGCCGCCTGACCGGCATGAGCTTCCGCGTGCCCACCGCCACGGTTTCGTGCGTGGACCTGACCTTCAAGACGGCCAAGGAAACCAGCTACGCGGAGATCTGCGCTGCCATGAAGAAGGCCAGCGAAGGTTCGATGCGCGGCGTCTTGGGCTACACCAATGAAGAAGTCGTGAGCAGCGACTTCATCGGCGATCGCCGCAGCAGCATCTTTGATGAGAAGGCCGGGATCGAGCTCAACAAGAAGTTCTTCAAGATCGTGAGCTGGTACGACAACGAGGCGGGCTACGCGACACGCTGCGTGGACCTGATCAAGTACATCGCGGGCAAGGACAATGTGAAGTAATGTGGCGTGTCGCCGGGCCAAAGAGCCGGCGATGTGCTCATGGTGAAATAGCGAGAAGGCCCGCGGAGACTGCGGGCCTTTTTCTTTTCATATTTCAAACGAGCGGATTGGGCGGCGTCGCATCGATCGGACGCCGCGTTTTGCTCTGGGGGTCATAGATGTAGTCTGTCGCGGGATCTTCATCCTTGCACGTCTTGTGGGCACCGTCACAGAAGGGGAACTTTGCTGAGATGCCGCAGGTGCAGATTGAAAGAACCTTGAGCCGACCTTGATCGTCTCTCGGCCACGGCATGATGTTTGGAGCGGGCGGCGTGTCGCCCGGGGCCAGATTGGGATCGACCTTGAGCGGAACGGTGGAATCGAGACGGACGATGCGTGGCATGGGGGATAGTAACGAAGTGACGTGGCGACGCAGTGACGAAGTTGGGAGGAAGCGTGGGCCGGGTCTTCGCTCCTTTGTTACTTCGTGACTGCGTCACTTGACTTATGCAGGACTCGGCACGGCTCGGAGGATCTCATCCAGCACGTCGGCTGCGGCATCCAGCTTGGCTGCTGGGCCTGTCTTGAGGACCACGCGGTGCGCACAGACGATGTGGATATTCTGCGTGATGTCCTCGGGAATCACGTAGTCACGGCCTTGGTAGTACGCCTGAGCGCGGGCAGCCTGGGCAAGACTGAGACTACCACGCGGCGAGAGGCCGTGAAGCAGTGCCTCGTGGCGGCGCGTGGCGTTGGCGAACATGACGATGTACTGCAGCAGGCTGGCATCGATCTTCACGCGGTCCACATCGTCCTGCATCGCCACCAGTTGCTGACGCGAGATGACCGGCGACAGCGTGTGCAGCGGCACGTTGCTTGGTCGTTCGTTCAAAATGCGGGCTTCTTCCGCTGGGTCGGGGTAGCCAAGGCTGAGTCGCATGAGGAAACGATCGAGTTGATTCTCCGGCAGCAGATACGTGCCTTCAAAGTCAAAGGGGTTCTGCGTGGCGATGACCATGAAGGGCCGCTCGAGCTCCATCACGCGGCCATCGACGCTCACGGTGGCTTCCGCCATCGCCTCCAGCAGCGCGCTCTGCGTGCGTGGCGGCGTGCGATTGATCTCGTCGGCCAGCACGATGTTGGCGAAGATCGGTCCGCGCTTGTAGATGAACTCGCCCGTGGCTTTGTCATAGATGCTCACGCCCAGCACATCGCCCGGAAGCGTGTCGGGCGTGAGTTGCAGGCGAGTAAACGTGCAATCGACGCTCCGCGAGAGGGCGGTAGCGAGCACGGTCTTGCCGACGCCTGGCACGTCTTCGATGAGACAGTGGCCACGAGCGAGCAGGCAGCAGATCACGCGATCGATCGCGCCTTGCTGGCCGAAGAGCACTTTGGCGATGTTCTGCTTGAGGGCGGCCAGTCCGGCGCGATGGTGAGTGCCGTTGCTGGAAAGGGAAGGTGCGGCGTTGGGAGTCATGGGGTTGTTGATCATACGGAATGGGGGGCCCAGAGTTCCCGCGAGACACTACCTCGGCGGTGGGGCGGCTGATACGCTTGCGATTGCCATAGCGGATAGGCAGAGGAGGATGGTTCTGTTCAGCCCCTCTCACGGTGCTGCTGCCCGTGAGACCGGAGTCGTTTGCATGTCTCAGCCGCCGGTCTCGGCTGCTGACAATTCGCCCGTTTCGCCCCGGCCCTCGCCGCGGCCCACTGCGCTGGGCCGGGAGTTGGGTGGCTCGCTTCCGTGCGCCCGCTGCCGATACGACCTGAAGGGTCTGAGTGTGGTGGCGGTATGCCCGGAATGTGGCACGCCGGTGCGAGCCACTTTGCTGAGCGTGGTTGATCCGAATGCATCGGAATTGCGACCTCTGTACCGTCCCAAGTGGACGGCGTGGGGCATGGTGCTGTGGGGTGTGGCGGGATTGCTGTGCGCACTGAGTGTGTGGGGAGCACGACTGATCGAACTGGCGGGCCAGGCATCACTCGCAGCCATGACGCCTGATGGACTTGCCATGGTCGCTGTGTTCATGGCGGTGCTTTCGGGCATCGGGGCGACGGCTCTGCTTGATCCGCACGAGGGTTTATCATCGCGCGATCGACGCTTGGCGCTGGTGGGTGTGCTGATGTACGTGCCGCTGGTGGTGCTGCTCTACCGCACGCTGGTGACATATGACTTCGCGCACTCCGCGCCCTATGCGTTTGGTCAGGTGACGGATCCCCAGCGAGTCGTGCTTCGCATCGCAACCACCCTCACGCTCGCGATCATGCTCTGGTGCCTTCGCGGCAATGCACGCGCGTTGGCGGCGCGGTCGTATCTCATGCGGACCGGTCGGGTCGATCGCCAGACGATGGCCGCCATGCTGGGCGTCTTGGCCATCATCCTCGCGGGTGATGTCATTCTGCTGGCCAGTGCGAGTATCGCCGGCCCGACGGAAGAACAACTGCGCCAGGTCGGGCGGCTGGTTGTGCTGGTGGGCAGCACGCTCTTCACGCTCGGGCTTGCCGGCGTCGCGCTCGATTGCCTGCGCTTGCGTCCAGTGCTGGAAGAGCCGCCGCTCACGCTCGAACGCGTGCTGCGCGGGCCTGATGCGAAGACGAACTGACGCCAGGATCGGATAGCCTGAACCCTACGATTTCTCATGCATCGCAAGCAGCAAGAGATGTTTGACGCGATGGTGGAAGCGGAGATCGAAGCTCTGCCAGCGGCTATCCGCGCGCTGCTGGAAGAAGTGCCGGTGATCGTGGAAGATGAGCCCGATGACGCGACGCTCGCCGCGTTCGGCCTGACGCGCGATGACGCCGACGAACTGTGCGGCCTGCACTCAGGCGTTGCGTTCACTGATCAAAGCGTCGAGGCAAGCGGCGAGCTGCCCAGCGAGATCATGCTGTATCGCGTGGGCATCGTGGCGGAAGCCGGCGGCTGGGAAGAGCAGGCAGGCGACCGCGCGGCGGGCGAGTCTACCGAGCACGACACAGCGCTTCGCGGCGGGCCCGAGGCCATTCGCGAGCAGATTCGCATCACGCTGCTGCACGAGATTGGGCACCAGTTCGGGCTCGATGAGGACGATCTGGACCGACTTGGCTACGCCTAGCTGTTGCCGATTCAGCGGGACTCTTTCAGCCACTCAACGAAGTTCTGCTGCTGCTGGAAGCCGCCGCGACGGCTGAGCTCTTCGCCCTTGCGCGTGATGACGAACGCTGGAATGCTGCTGATGCCGTACTTGCGGGCATCTTCGGGGCGCTTGTCGATGTCGATGTACACGGGCACGTAGCGGCTGGTGATGGCGTCACGCACCTCGGACTGCGGCAAGACGTCGCTCTTCATGAGCTTGCAGGGCGGGCACCAGGTGGCGGTGAAGTACAGCAGCACATCCTTGCCGTTGCTGTTGATGGCCTTGTTCTTGGCGTCCATCAGCGAGATGTCGTGATCGAAGTACGAGATGTCCGGGGCCGCGGCGGCAACTGCCGGATCGGGCATGACCGGAGCCTCGGAGACTTCGGTTTCGATCGTCTCGCTGGCGGGCTGCTTCTTGAGCTTGTTGCCGATGACCAGCACCGCGGCAAGGCCGATGACCAGCGCGACCGCGAGCATGGCAACCTGCGAACGGCCCGAGCGACGACTGAACTGCACCAACTGACCAACGCGAGCGACCTGCGACATGCTGCACCCTCCTGTTGTTGTTGCAACGGTAGCACGCGTAGCCTTGCCTCCCTTGCGACCATCCAATCACACCAGCCTGGCAAGTGTGCACGCCCTCACGTTCATCAACAGTCTGGGCACGGGCGTTGTCACCAACGGCATCTTCTTCATCACCAAGCAGGCGTACGGCTTTTCGGCGTTGTCCAACTTCGCGCTGGGGGTGCTGCTGGGTGTCACGTACATCATCGGCGCGCTGGGCGCTGGGCCCGTGCAGCGGTCGCTGCGACGCTTCATGTCCACCCGCGCGGTGCTTGCGAGCGTGATGCTCGCCCTCACGCTCATGTGTCTGTTGCCCATCGCCGCGCAGCGAGCGGGCGTCACGGCGTCGTGGCCCGCGTGGGTATTGGTTGGCATCTACAGCCCGCTCTCGGGCATGCTGTGGCCGATTGTCGAGAGCTACATGTCAGGCGGGCGCAGCGGCAACGCGCTGCGGCGCATCATCGGCGTATGGAACATCGTGTGGAGTTCGGCGCTGGTCGTGGCGTACTGGGCCATCTCGCCGCTCATCAAGGATCACGCGGTCGAAGCGGTCGCGCTGCTGGGCATGACGCACGTCGTCGGGCTGGCGTGTCTGTTCTCCTTCGCCAAAGAACCCGCCCAGCACGTGCACGAGGAGCACGAGCCGCACCCGCCGGTGTACGAGAAGCTGCTGGTCACCTTCCGGTGGCTGCTGCCGATGAGCTACGTCGTCAGCAGTGCGCTGGGCCCGTATCTGCCCGATCTCATGCCCAAGCTCGGCGTGCGTGAAGGCATGCAGACAATCACGGCCAGCGCGTGGCTCATTCCGCGCTGCTTGACATTCGCGGCCTTTGGCTTCTGGCCCGGATGGCACGGACGCTGGTGGCCGGCGCTCGCGGGCGGCGGCGCGCTACTCGCGGGCTTTGCCATCTGCGTCGTCAGTCCGTTGGCGGGCGGCGGCGGGCTGGCGGTGCTGCTGGCGGGGCTCGCGCTCTTTGGCTGCGGCATGGGCATCATTTACAGCGGGGCGATCTACTACGCGATGGAGGTCGGCAAGTCGCAGGTGGACGCCGGCGGAGCCCACGAAGCCCTCATCGGCGCGGGGTACACGCTGGGCCCGCTGTGCGGCATCGCCGCCGTCGGCATCGTCACCGCACGCGGCCTGGATTCCAGCCACATCGACACGCTGCTGCTCATCGAAGTCGCGCTCGTCGCCCTCGTCATGGCAACCATCGTGCTGCGCCAAGTCCGCAAGCACGCCACCCGCTAGCGCCCATGCCTTCGGCCTCTATTTGGCCATCTGGCTATTTGGCAATTTAGCCCTTTCGCGTCACACGCGAACCATCGCCGCATACTCGCTGTACCGGCGATCAATGTCGTTGCGATGAATCGCCTGCAAGCTATCGAGGCTGAAGCTCTCGACCGTGAAGCTCGCCGTCACCGTGCCGTACACGAGGGCCTTGCGCACGTGCTCGAAGCTGCCCGCATCGATCTTGCCGTGCTGCGCGATGCTCGTCGCCGCCAGCGAACCCATCACGCCGCCCGCGAAGCTGTCGCCCGCGCCCGTGGGGTCCACGACGTTCTCCGTCGGATACGCGGGCAGGCTCGCGATGCCGTCCTTGTGCACCAGAATGCACCCGTGCTCGCCCTTCTTCACGATGACAAACCGCGGGCCCATCGCCAGAATGTGCCGGGCCGCCGTCACGGGGTTCTTCTTGCCCGTCAGCAGTTCGGCTTCGTCGTTGTTGAGCGCAAGCCCATCCACGTTCTTCAGCAGCGCGAGCAGCTCGGGCTTGGCGATGTTGATCCACAGATCCATCGTGTCGGCCACGACCAGCTTGCGCTTGGGGAAACTCGCCAGAAATGACTGCTGCACGCCCGGGTGCGTGTTGCCCAGAAAGACAAACTCGCTGTCGGCGTACGCGCCGGGCACGGTGGGCGGCTTCTCTTCCAGCACGCCCAGGTGCGTGAAGATCGTCTCGCGCTGCACCATGTTCTCGTGATACTTGCCGCCCCATGCAAACGTCTTGCTGCCGCTACGAATCTCCAGCCCCTGGCTGTCAATGGTCTTGAAGTGGGCGATGGTCTGCCGAAATGCCGCAGGCAAATCATCACCCGCCGCAGCCACCAGCCGCACCGGCCCAAAGTGACTCGCCGCCGCCGCAAAGTACACCGCCGACCCGCCCAGAATCCGCTCGCGCGACGCAGCAGGTGTGTGAACCGTGTCAATCCCGATAGTGCCAGTGACGACAAGTGCCATAGGCGGCCAGAGTAGGAGGGGAAGGCCGGGAAGACATTTGAACGCAGTGGTCGCGGAGAGCGCGGAGAGGAAGGCGGAGTTGTAACGCGAAGATGCGAAGGGCTCGAAGGGGGAGTGGGGGGGTGGTGGGGGGCGTGAGCGGGTGGGGGAAGACAGTGAGCAGGTGGGGAGGTGAGCAGGTGAGCAGGTGAGGTGGGATCGCAGCGGTGTCCCGGGCTTTGAGGTTGGGTGCGTGCGGCGTTGGCACGACGCCACCAGTCACTTCTTCTTGTTCCGCTGCTTCAACTTCTTCGGCTGGGTCTCAAAGAACGCGGCGGGATCGCTCATCACCATGCGCATGAGCGGTTCAAACCACGGCTTCGCGCATATCTCGATGCGCTCGGCCTCGCGTTGCAAGCCGCCGAGCAGCTTGACCAGTTGCGGATCCTTGTGGAAGCTGACCAGCCGCTCGCGTGACAGTCGCGGCGTCGTGATGCGCTGTTGCAACTCGCGCAGCACCTTCGCGCCCCGCGGCATGCCGCGCCGCGTACACACGTCGATCATCGCGGCCAGACTGTTGCGGTGGTTGCACCCCATGCCGACAACCAGCCCCTCGCCCAGGATCGCGCCGGGAAGGATCACCAGCAGCCAGCAATCATCGCGGGTCCCGCGCGAACGGCTCGGCACCGAGTCGTACTCGCGCTCCAGACTGCCGATCACATCGCTCAGCATCCGCTCGCACACCTCCCGCTTCGAACCGCCGCGCGGCAACCCTTTCGCGGTTGCTTCGTCGAATGCGAGATACTTGCGATGGCAGAGGAGAACACGCTTGCCCATGCACCAAGCGTACCGGCGTGATGATGGCGACGATAGCAACCAGCCGCAGTCACGGTCCTCGCTCGCCCATGCCTCGCGTCGCGAAGCGACGGCGGTGAATAGCCGGGCTAACAGCGCAGCGCGCAGGACCACCAGCGCAGCGGCACCCCCGGAAACACGCCTCCTCATCACCTCACCGCGCAGCGGCGGCGGGCGGTGGCGCTATGCACGTGCAGCGGGGCCGGGTGGTTGCGGAGGATGCATCTGGGCGAGCATCTTGCGCTTGAAGGCTCGCTGCACGAAGAACAGGACGACCAGTTGCGTGATGCAGATCACCAGCGACATCAACGCGTGCGCCTCGCCTAATTCATAAAACGAACGTTCAAGCCCCTCCGTCAGCCGGCCGAGCGCCGAAGGGTCCGCCGACGTCATGCGCTCTGCCTCCATCTGCTTGTAGTTGTGAAAGGTGCGAATCATCGCGCTCGAATATGCACCAAGCCCCATCGCCATGGATACGACGAAGTAGATCAACCCAAGCACAATCGTCACCAGCACGGCATATCGCATGCAGCATTGTTGTGCCCGTCGTGACCACGCACGCATGCGCCGAGCGCCAAGGGGAAGGAGTCGCCAGAGGAAGGGGTCTTCCCCTTCCTTTGGCATCAGGAGACAACCAGCCGCCCGCGCCGGTCGCTCAAGGGGCCACACAAGAGGCACGAAGATGGAGTGGGGTATCAAGACATCGACACGCGTTCGCGTCTCGTGCCTTTCACACCGCATCCCCTCTGTGCTCTCTGTGATCTCTGTGTTCAAACGGTCTTGCCGAGCCGCCAACGACGCACGCATCACGTGAGCTTTTGCCACGCCGGGCCGCTGCGTGGGCTGCCGCTCAGGTCGGCGATGCGGCGCAGGACATCTTGCTCGAGGGCGGAGATGCGGGTGACGGCGGTCTGGGCGGGCGGGATGATCTGGATGATGACGTAGAAGTCGCCCTGGCGGCCCGCGTCATCGCGGATGCCCATGCCGCCGAGTTTCATGCGGCGGCCGCTGGGCGTGCCGGGCGGGATGGTGAGTTGGGCGACGCCGCGCATGGTCGGCACGTCGATGGTCGCGCCCAGCGTGGCTTCGGCGATTGACAGCGGCACATCGAGGAAGATGTCAAGGCCCTTCGCGCCGCCGGTTGCGTCGCCGCGGCGATACAGCTCGTGCGGCGTGATGCGCACGCGCAGCAAAAGATCAGGCGAGCCGGTGCTGATGCCGCGCAGAGCCCCGCGCACGCGCAGGCCGCTGCCATCTTCGAGCCCCGCGGGGATCTTGACGTCGATGGTCTTGAACGTTTCGTCTCGCGTGAGGACGCGCACGGGCACCGTGCCGCCTTTGGCCGCCGTCATGAAGTCCACGCGGACTTCCTGCACGCTTTCGTCATCGCCGTCGTCGTCGTAGTCCTCGTAGCCGGGCCGAGCGCGGGCGCCGCTGCGCGAGTTCGCGCTGGCGCTGCGAGGATTCGCGCCACCAAAGATGCTCTCAAAGATCGAGCCCAGGTCTTCCGCGTCGATATCGGGGTGCTGGCTGGCCCGCCCTCGCCCGCGCGCCTGCCCCGCGTTGCCCCAGTTGGTCCGCTGCTGCCCACTCGCGCTCCCCGGCCCGCCCTGCGCGAAGGCCGCGTCGCCATACATGTCGTAGAGCTTGCGTTTCTCGCTGTCGGAGAGGACTTCGTAGGCCTGCTGCACGGCAGCGAACTTCTTCTGCGCGTCGGGGGCCTTGTTGACGTCGGGATGCAGTTGCCGCGCGAGGCGGCGGTAGGCGGACTTGATGTCATCCGCCGAGGCCGAACGTGCAACGCCAAGAGTCGTGTAGTGATCAGCCACGCAGCGAGGGTAGGAAGACCAATGAAAAAAGCCCGGCGTGGGCCGGGCTTTGTCGTGCGTGTCGTGCTGGTGTTATGAGTCAGCCTTGGAACCCTCGGGTTTGGCTTCCGCGGGCTTGGCTTCCTGCACCGGTTGGGCCTGCACAGGCTGCGGCTGGGCCGCGGGATCTGCCGCAGCGGGCGGCGGAGGAGCCGCAGTGATGCTCAACACATCGATGCTGAACACCAAGGTGGCATTCGGCGGAATCTTGGCTCGCGCGTTGCCACGCTCGCCGTAGCCCAAGGAGCCCGGAATGACCAGACGCCGCTTGAGGCCCTTGCGGGCGTCGGCCATGCCCATGTCCCAGCCGGCGATGAGGCTCTGGCCGAAGTTGTACTCAAACGGAGCCTGACGCTCGTAGCTGCTGTCGAACATCGTGCCGTTCGCCAGCATGCCGATGTAGTGGATGGCGATGCGGTCGCCCTGCTTGAAGACGTCGCCTTCAGTCACGGTGTTGTACGTGAGCATGACGAGCCCTTCGGGCGTGCGGGCCACCGCGATGGGGCTGTCGACGCGCGAGAACTCGTAGAACTCGTTCTCTGCCGGGCCCCACGCGACGCTGCCATCAGCGGCAAAGCCGCGATCCGCGCTCTTGAACGTGGTGCCATCGAAAGCGATCTGGCTGGTCATCTCCACTGCGTTGCCCGCGCTGGTGGGGTACGCGTGCGGGGTGCCGCCGCGATAGCCCGCGCCGTCGGCCGACAGCTCCACCATGAGCGTCGTCACCAGTTCGTCGGTGGAGATCATGGGGAACTTGTCCGGAGCGGCCCACAGGCCCACTGCGGCAAGCTGCTCGCCACGAGCGCGACGGAATTCCATCGTCTTGAGGCGAATCTTGCCCTTCACGCGCTGGAGCTGCCAGATGGCCTGGCGGTAGGGGCGGTCCAGCGCATCGCCGCGGGCGACTTCGGCGTAGAACGTGTCGGTGATGCCGGGCACGAAGACCGGCGCGACACTGGTGACTACTTCAAGGCTGTCGGAGCCAACGCGGATGGGCTTGCTGCTCTTCCACGTTCCCGCGAGCATGCCGGCGATCTTCTCAAACTCAGGCTCGCTGAAGACGGGCTTGGGCGTCGCGGGTGCTGCGTCGGGCACCGGGGCAAGCTGAGCGCCGCCGAACGGCTTCTCGTTCTGCTTGACTTCAGTCTGCACCTGCGTCGCGTCTTGTGCGACGGCGACACCGGCAGTGGAGAGAACCATCCCGCTGGCCAGAATGAGTGCGCGAGTACGCCAAGAGTCTGCTTGCAAAGTCATCTTCATAGTGCGTGTATCCCTGACCGGTTTCCGCCCGGCACAAGCCGTGCGATGGACACCATCGAACCGCCAGCCCGGACGGCTGGACAAAGCGATGGCGAAACCTCACACCATGATAGTGCCCGCGCAAGAACCTACGCTGCCGCATGGCTTCCACGCGAATTCAGACAGAGCGGGCCGGAACGGGTACGGTGGCGACACTGCTGACCCCCTCCATCTCGCCGTTTGATCTCGCTCCGCTGGAACACGATCTCAAGCAATCCGCGGCCGAGACGGCTTGGCGCATTGCGGTGGATCTGACGCAGGTCGAGATGATGGGCAGCCAGGCGCTGGGTATGCTCATTAATCTCCGGAAGGAAGCATTGGCGAACAAGGGCAAAGTTGTCCTTTTCGGCCTCAATGACGACCTTCAGGAGATGCTCAAGATCACGCGGCTGAGTGCGATCTTCACCGTCGCGAAAGATAAGTCTGCGGCGATTGCTGCGATGGCCTGAAGCGGGGCTTGACGAACGTGGGGCGAGGACAAAAGTTGTCCGCCGTGGTGACACGCGCGATGAGAGGATGATCAATTCATGATGGCAACGATGATGCAGGAAGCGACGCAGACCACCCAGCAAGCGACGCAAGCGGCTGGTCAAGCAGCGGCGGAGGCGGTTGTCCGTATGCCCATTGTTCAAGGCCCGGCCTTCAAGTTCACGGATATCGCCACGTGGGACTGGGATGCTGTGTTGTGGAACAACCCCATGCACGCATGGGTCGTCGCGCTGGCCATTGCCTTTGTGATTCAGATGGCCTTCTGGGTCTTCCGCAGGTTCGTGGTGTTGGGGCGTGGGAAGCGCCTTGCCGCCAAGACCGCCAGTCTCGTCGACGACTTTGTCGTCGAACTCATCAGTGATCTGCGCTACTGGTGGGTCGCGACGGTGTCGATCTATATCGCCAGCCAGTACCTGCACGTGCCGCCGCCAGCGGGCGCGACGACGCTGCTTGCTCGCAACGTCAATCTGCCGCTTGTGCTCAAGTACGTGACGATCATCGCGACTGGCGTGCAGATGCTCATCAGCTCTCGCATCGTGGTCGATTACGCCATCAAGGCCCTGTTGCGCCGCACGACACACGCCGATGGAACGGTCGATGACACCATCAACACGTCAACGGGTGTGCTTCGCGCTGTGGGTATGTTTGCGATCTGCACGCTCGTCGTGCTGTTCGCGATGGACAATCTCGGCATCGCCGTCGCGCCGCTCCTGACGGGACTTGGTATCGGCGGCATCGCGATCGCACTCGCCGCTCAGAACATTCTGGGTGATCTCTTCGCGAGTTTCATCATCATCTTCGACAAGCCGTTTGTCGTGGGTGATGCCATCACGGTGGGCGACAAGACCGGCACGGTTGAGAAAATTGGCATCAAGACTACCCGTGTGCGGGCCGTGAGCGGTGAGCAGCTTATCTTCGGCAACGCATCGCTGCTGGGCAGCACTGTGCAGAACTTCAAGCGGATGCAGGAACGGCGTGTGGTCGCCACGTATGGCGTGACGTATGACACGCCGCCGGCAAAGCTGCGTGAACTCCCTGACGTGATCAAGGCGGCTGTCGAGCGTCATGAAGCAGCTCGCTTTGAACGCTGCCACTTCAAGCAGTTCGGAGCCTTCTCGCTCGATTTTGAACTGGTGTACTGGGTCAAGAGCCCTGATTTCGTGCTGCACAAGGACATTCAGCATGCATTGAACATCGAGCTGCTTGAGAGGTTCAACACCATGGGTGTTGAGTTCGCCTTTCCGACCCAGGTCGAGATTGTGCGAGACTATTCACGCCCGGGTGAAGAACGCACCAACAAACACGGTTGATCGGGCACATACGCTCTCGTCATGCCGGCGGGTCTGTGGGCATCCATTTCGCTGACACTGTTCGTGCTTGATCTCCTGCTGCGCGTGGCGCTCGCGGTGCGAGTCATCTCCAAGCGCACGCCAGTGCCCGACACGCTCACGTGGCTGGTGTTGCTGCTTTTTGCACCGTTCATCAGTTGGATGCTGTACGCACTGATGGGTGAGCGGCGTTTGGGCACACGCCGCGTGAAGCGCTTTGAGCGCAACACAGCTGATCTTGAACTGCAGGCGGTGCGGTTGTGGGCCCACCAGCATCTGGATTGGTGCGACGTGTCGGCTCGCCACGTGCCGTTGTCGCGACTTTTGACCAATATGGCGGGCATGCCCGCTCTCGCGGGAAACAAGCTTGAGCTCATCGCTGACGCCAACGGCTTCATCGAGAATCTGATCGCGGATATCGATCGAGCGACCAAGCATGTTCACCTTCTGTACTACATCTGGGAGCCTGACAACGCAGGCACGCGACTGGCTGATGCGGTGATCAGAGCGAGCGAGCGAGGCGTGCCTTGCCGAGTGCTCGTTGATTCCGTGGGCAGTCGCCCGATGCTGCAATCGTCGCTGATTCCGCGTTTGCGAGCGGCCAAGGTGCAAGTGGTGGAGAGCTTGCCCGCCAGTCTGCTGCGAGCTCTGTTTGCCCGTGTCGACCTTCGCAATCACCGCAAGATCGCTGTCATTGACGGTCAGATCGCCTATTGCGGCAGCCAGAACATCACTGACGAGAACTTCCGTCCGCGCCGCATCGGACGCAGCGCTCGCGGACCTGGCCCATGGATCGACGCAAGCGTCCGTGTGCACGGCCCGGCTGCGCAAGCGTTGCAAAGCACATTCATGCGAGACTGGCTGCATGACAGCGATGAGCACATCACGGATATCTCTTCGTTCCTGTGTGAGCCGCTGCGCATCGGTGACAGCGCTGTCCACGTGATTCCCTCCGGTCCCGGCCCCCGCCCCGACGCGATTCACCAGGCGTTCCTTGCCACGCTGCACGGAGCCCACGAAGAGATCATGATGACCACGCCCTACTTCGTGCCTGATGAAGCCACGAAGGGGGCGCTCATCAACGCCGCGTTACGAGGCGTCGAAGTCACAATCGTGGTGCCCGAACAGAGTGACAGCAAGCTCGTCAGCGCCGCCGCACGCAGCCACTTTGAGGACCTGATGGAGGCGGGCGTGAAGATCCACCTGCATCGACCCAAGCATGGCATGCTGCACGCCAAGGCGGCGACGGTGGATCGCGAACTGGCCGTCATCGGCAGCGCGAACTTTGACATGCGAAGCTTCTGGCTGAACTTTGAAGCGACGCTTTTCGTGTATGACGATGACTTCGCGGGCGAGTTGCGATGGCTGCAGACCAGCTACCTGACCGAGAGTGTGCCGATCAAGCTCGCGTCATGGAAGCGCAGGCCACGGCTGCGTCGATTCTGGGAGAACTGTGCACAACTCGCCGGGCCGCTCTTGTGAGCTGCTCGCGCCGACGCTACACATTACACGCGCAAGACGCTTCCATCGCAACGTGCCAACAATCGATCATGCGACAAGTATCAATGATCGCGTGTCTGGCGGCGTGTGCGATGATGACGGCGTGCCGCAAGTCCGATGCCAGCAAGCCCGCGGCCCTGCCTGGCATCGAAGCGCCCGCTGATTGGGGCCCCGTTGTGCAAGACTACATCGAGAACCGCGAAGGCGGCGAGGGTGCGACCGTCAAGACCGTGCTCGACGCGCAGATCGAGCGTTACCGCGAGTGGACACCCACGGTGGAGATCGAAGCGAAGACTGACACGTCCGTGACGCTTGTGCTCGATCTCTCTGACTTGCGACGTGGCAAGGAAGCCGCCGCAGGCGTCACGCCTGATCCCTCGCTGCTTGCGGCCCCGGCCGATCGCATTCGTATGCTGCTTGAAGTTCGTCCCAATGGCCCTGTATTTGTGGTTCGGACCCGCGAGTTTGATATCAACGACACTCCGCCTGCAACTGGGGGATGACCTTGCTGAGAGCGCGATGGTAAAGAAAAACGCCGCGAGACCTCGCGGCGTTTCTTGTTATACCCACCTGAACAGACTTCACTGCTGTGAGGGCTTCTCCTGCTTCTGTTCCTGCTGCACCGTTTCACGAAGCTTCGCAAGAGCACGCTTCAGGGGCGACATGCCCAGCGTCGTCTGCTGACCAGGCTGATCCCCAAGTCCCAGCGGTGCGGTAACGAGCGGCATCGGCGCGGGCTCACTGACAGGCATGGTTGCCGCAACCGGTTCTGGAGAGGGTGTTGCCACCACATGCTCCTTCGGCGCAACAGTCACCACCTCGATCACTGGCGGCTCGACCGCTGTGGCAGTCGCACCTTCAGTTGTCCCCACGGGCTGCTCCGTCGTCGCCGCTTGTGACGGCTTCGTCGATTCGTCTTGCTTGGTCACCTTCGCCGGCTTGTGGCGCACCGCGCGCTTGGGCTTTGTGTCGCCTTCATCCGTTGCGGGCGCCGTCACGCTGGCTGCCGCGGCCGGCTGCGTCGGTGTGATCGGATTCATCTCGAGCTTTACCGGCTTGAGATTCGGATCAATCGAACCGTCTTTGTTGACTTGATCGAACCGAACGCTGACACGAGTGCTCACGCCGCGTTCCTGCATCGTCACGCCATAGAGACGATCGGTGTTCTGCATGGTTCGCTTGTTGTGCGTGATGACGATGAAGTTGCTCTTGTCCGTGAAGTCACGAATCGCCGCGTTGAAGCGACCGACGTTGCCTTCGTCCAGTGCGGCGTCCACTTCGTCGAGCACGCAGAAGCAGCTGGGCTTGCTGCGGAAGATGCTCAGCAGCAGCGCAACGGCGGTGAGCGTCTTTTCGCCACCGGAAAGCTGCGAAATCGCGCGGGGTTCCTTCCCCGGCGGCTTGGCGATGACTTCCACGCCACTTTCGAGCATGTCGATCTCATTGGTCTCGACCTTCGCGATCGACCCGTCGGGCTGCTCAACTTCTTTGATGAGCGGCATGAGACGAACTTCGGCCTTGCCGCCGCCGAACAGCTTGCGGAACATGCCGTTTTCGCTGGCGAATTGATGCTGAATCGTGGTGAAGATCTCGCCAAAGCGTTCTTTGCTGACTTGGTTCAGTTCATCGATGAGCTGAACGAGCTGCGTGCGAGCCGCCTCGATGTCCGCAACCTGCTTCACGAGCGCTTCATTCTGTCCCTCGAGCGTCTGTTCTTCAGACATCGCATCCAGGTTCACGCTGCCAAGCTTGCGAATGAGGCTCTTGAGCTCGTCGATAGTGTGCTGGGCGATCGTGTGGTCAACACGTGCGACATCGCTTGCGATGAGTTCGCGGTAGCTGGCATGCTCGACCTGCAGGTCGATAGCCAGTTCCTGCATCGTGCGCTCTTCCATGTTCTCGCGCTTCACTTCGAGTTCGCGGCGAGAAACTTCGAGGCTGTGGAAGTCACGCTCAAGCGTTGTAGCATGCTGGCGGGCCGTGTGGACCTGCTCAGCCAGCGCCGTCACCTTCGCCGAGACTTCCTCAAGCGTCGTCGTTGCCGTTGCGAGCTGCTGCGTGAGTTCCTCGCCTTGCGTCGTCGCGTTTGCAATGGTCGCGATCGCTTCGTTGATGGCGACAGCATGCTCTGCCAGTCGCCCTTCATGATGTGAAAGCCGGGTCGTTACCTCGCGCAGGCGGCGAGCCAGATCGTCGCGCAGGCTCTCCTGTCGCGACAGTTCACGCCGTGCTGACGACAACTGCTCGCTCAGCGTCGATACTTCCACCTTCGCCGCAGTAACCTGCTCGCTCGCGGCGTCGGTCCGCGACTGGAACGCTCGGACGTCCTCAGCAAGCGCGTTGGCCGCAGCGAGTTCCTCTTCGGCAAGTCGGCCCAGGCTCTGCGCCTTTTCACGCATCGTCGCACAGTCGGCGTCAATCTTTGCCAACCGCTGTTGAGCCTGTTCGCTCTCCTGCGTCGCGTTGTTGGCTTCACGAAGCAATCGCTGCAGGTCGTAACCGAAGCGTTCCAGTTTGGCCTGCTCGCTCGCGGCGGTGCGCTGGGTTTGCGACAGCTCACTCCGAACGCTGCTGGCCTTCTGCGAAAGCTCGCTCGCTTCTTTGTCCACGCTTGCGAGCAGCTCCCGACGCGATGCAAGCTGTGCGGCAAGCTCCGCAGCTTTGGTGCGCAAGGCTTCGAGCTCAGCTCGACGCCGCAGCAGGCTGGTCGCGCTGTCAGCATTGCCCGCAGTGGTGGGGCCCGCCGTGACGCGTCCGTGGGTGTCGATCACATCGCCGCGACGCGTGATGAGCCGCTTGCCCGCGAGCGGACCAGCCAGCAGCAGAGTTGCCGCATCCAGATCGCTCACGAGATACGTGTCGCCAAGGAGGCGATCCAGAATCGCAACGATCCGCTCGCTGTGTTCGCCATCGCGAGCGGCAACAAGCGAACGCAGATGGACAACGCGCGACGCCATGCTCGCCCCGTCCACGCCTTCGATCGTGACGGGGGCCGACGTCGTAGTCGGCAGCTCGCTCGCCAGCGAAACGAATGTCAATCGCCCGCCAACCTTCGCAAGTGCGTCCGCGTCGGGCAGCTTGGCCAGCTCACTCACAACCAGCGCTTGCAAATCATCGCCCAATGCAAGTTCAACAGCATTGCCCGCGTCCGCAGCCAATGAAGGCTGTTCCGCCGAACTGGCGCCCAGGTCGCTGCGAATCTCGATCAGATCAGCGAGGGGTGCGACGATGCCCGCGAACGGATTGCCTTCGCCCGTGTGCTTGTCACGAAGCGTCATGACCCGGCGGACCGCCTCAGCGAAGCCCACGCGAGCCTGCGTCATTTCTTCAAGCGTTGCAAGACGGCTTTCGACTCGAACGCGTTCCTGATCAATGCTGGCGACTTCCGCCGAGCGGGCCTGCCTGTCGCTGCCAAGCTGCTTCACTTGCTCGTCAAGCGACTTGAGGTTCGCTTCAAGCTCCGCCGCCCGTGTCTTCAGTTCATCAACCTTCGTTTGCGCGAGCGACTGTTGCTGTTCAACACCCGCCTTGTCGTTGGCAAGTCGAGCGAGCGTCGCCGCCACGCGTTCGACCTGCTCCTTGATGCCGAGCGCCCGCTTCTCATCGCCTTGAATGCTCGCAAGCAACTGCAGACGCTCGCGATCGATGCGTTGTGCATTCGCGTTCTTCTGCGCGCTCACACGCTGCTTTTCACCAAACTGCTCAAGCAACGCGGCCTTCGCGCTCGCCGACTCCTGCAGGCGGCGTTCGGCTTCGCTGAGCTTTTCTTGCAGCGCGGCGATCGTTTCGCGTGCGTCTGTCGTTGCGACTTCAGTCAGTTGTTCACGCTGCGTCAAGTCAGCTTGCAGCGCAGTGTCGCTCTGGTTCTCGCGCTGCGTCTGCTCCACCAGCCGCTGCGTCATCATCTGACGTTGCTGGGCTTGCTGCAGTGAGTGCTGTGCGGTCAGCAGTGCTTGTTCGAGTTGTTTGTGCTGTTGCTGCGCATCGTGACGCTCCAGTTCGGACTGCTGCTTGGCTTCTTCCAGTTCCGTCAGCTTCGCGCGGGCGGCTTCCTGCTCGCAACCAGTTTCTGCCTGACGGCTTGTCAGCCCGTCGATGCGCGTCCGCAGATCGTCATACTGATCAAACGCCAGCGCCATGCGCCACGCCCGCAGTTCGCTGTCGAGTTCAACAAACTTGCGAGCCTTCGCCGCCTGGCCCTTCACCAATCGCAGACGACGTTCCGTGCTCTCCAGTTCTTCGCGCGTCACCTTGAGATTGGCTTCCGCACGTTCCAACCGGCGCGAAGCCTCAATGCGACGCTGCTTGTACTTTGCAATGCCCGCCGCTTCCTCAAAGATCACGCGGCGTTCCTGCGGGCTCGCCATGAGCATTGCATCGACTTTGCCCTGCTCGATGATCGAGTACGCGTCGGCCCCGACGCCCGTATCGAGGAAAAGCTCGCGAATGTCTTTCAGTCGCGCGGACTTCCCGTTAATCAGGTAGTCACTGCCGCCATCGCGATAGAGCCGCCGCTCGATCTCAACGATGTCGCTATCAACCGGGAGTGGCCGCCCGAACTTGCGGCGGATCGAGGAGGAACGAAGGGGAGCAGTGAGCGACGAGAGCGATACGGCGTCAGATGCTGACGCACCAGCGGTGTTGTTGGGTGACGCAGACTCTTCAGTCCCAGCGACTTCATCGAAAGCACCTGCGGCTGTCGCGTTGGCGTTCCCTTCAGTCTGCATCGTCTCCGGATTCGGGGCTGTCTGCTCCGCATCCTCCGCGGCCTGCATTTGCGACGCCGGCTTCGCCTCCATCACCGGGTTTTCAAACGTCAGCTTGACGCTCGCCATCCCCATGGGCTTGCGGCCCGCGCTGCCGGCGAAGATCACGTCGATCATCTCGGTGCCGCGCAGGCTCTTGCTGCTGCGTTCACCAAGCACCCACTTGATGGCATCCACAACGTTGCTCTTGCCGCAACCGTTGGGACCGACAATGCCGGTGATGGAGTGATCAAACGAAAACTCAACGTTGTCTGCAAAGCTCTTGAAGCCTTGCACCGTGAGCTTCGCCAACCGCATGCCCAGACCCTTGTCCGCGGAGTCGCGATCAACGGAAGATTGGCCAGTGGAAGACTGGACAGTCGTCGGAGCACCCACTCTCACGGCGTGCCCGGCAGAAGCGGCGATAAGTTCGGGCGCAGCACCATCGACGCCAGCAACGCTCTGCGCCGCCGCATCCGTCACCTGTTGCTCAACGTGCACGCCATCAACCAGCGTCTGCGACGCCATAAGCCGCCTCCTTGCGAATCGTGCGATCGCCGGCCACACACACTGGCCAACCGCACGCGGCACTCCGTGCCAAGCCCAACCACACGGCCAAACCAGCCGCGTCCCTATAGATTACCCATCCCGAGCTATCTCGTGGGCGCGAAAACTTGAAAGATTTATCGGCACGCCGTGCGGCAGCCCGCTGATCAATAGCAATAGCAATACCGCGTTCGAAAGCCCAGTCACCAAATGCAACAAGCCGCCTTGTGGGCGGCTTGCAAACACGAATGGGCGCAACAGGATTCGAACCTGTGACCTCGGCTATGTGACAGCCGCGCTCTAGCCAGCTGAGCTATGCGCCCGATGGGTCGAGAGTATAGCGGCGTGGGTC
>JBKDAN010000066.1:0-32540 GCA_046316615.1 Phycisphaerae bacterium | reverse complement strand
GCATTTTCAAGCAGGTTGCGGCGCAGGCGGCCACGTTGCCCTGGCCCACACGCGTGCTGCAGGAAAGCGCTGCTTTCTTTGCGAGCTGGTGGTGGCTGGTGCTGCTGGTCATCGCCACATGCGTCATTGCTTTTCAGCGGTACTACGCGACGCCCGCGGGGCGGCTGGCTGTTGACACCTTCATGCTGAAGACCCCTTTGTTTGGCCCCTTGATGCGAGAAGTGGCGGTTGCGCGATTCACTCGCACGCTTGCGACGCTGACGGGTTCGGGCATTCCGGTGGTGACGGGTCTGCGCATCACCAAAGGCGTGCTGGGCAACCGCGCGATGGAACTGGTGATCGAACGCGTGATTGAGCAGGTGTCGGCCGGACGCACGATTGCGCAGCCCATGGAAGAGAGTGGCTACTTCCCGCCCATGCTCGTGCAGATTGTGAACATGGGTGAGCGTTCGGGTCGGCTGGAAGAGCTGCTTGGGCAGGCTGCCCATGCGTTTGAAGAGAAAACTGAACAGGCAGTCAAGCTGTTTACAGCCGCGCTGCCTCCGGTTCTCATCATGTTCCTCGCAGGACTGGTGGGATTCATTGTGTTGGCGATTCTGATGGCTCTGCTGAGTATGCAAGATGCGGCGATGCGCGGCTAATGCGCGATGGCCGAAGAGAAAGGAACAGGAAGTGACACACGTTCGCAACAACACGAGCAAGGCCCGCCGATCGCGTCGCGCAGGCTTCACGGTCATGGAAGTCATCGTGGTGGTCGTCATCATCGGTGTGCTGGCAGCGGTCATCGCGCCGCGCCTGCTTGGACGCGTGGGGCAGAGCCGCACCGCTGTGGCGCAGAGCAATGCGTCGAGCCTTGCGACAGCCATGCGCAGCTACGTGATGGACTGCGGCACGCCTGAGGGTGGCGCGACTGTCAGCATTCTGTGGGAGCGGCCCGGGAACATCGAAGAGGGCAAGTGGAAGGGCCCTTATGTCGAGAACGTTGATGCGCTCAAGGATCCTTGGGGGCGTGAGTACGTCCTGCGGATTCCGCCGGAGTTCAACGCGGATTTTGACATCGTGAGCTACGGCGCGGATGGCCAGCCGGGCGGCGAAGGTGAGAACGCGGACATCGTGCACGGCAAGCGCAACTGAAGTGAGTGACTGTGGCAAGCGAGCGAGCACAACGTGAGACAACACTCGTGAGCGATCGCTTGCGTGTTGTTCGCCGCGCCTTTACGGTCGTGGAGATTCTCGTTGTGATCGTGCTGCTGGCGGCGGTTGCGGGGCTGGTTGCGCCGCGGCTGACGAACACGTCAAGCCGTCGCGTGACGGCGGCGGCGGAGTCGGCGGCGGAAACGCTCAGCGCCTTGGCGCGGCGCGATGCGATGCTGAGCCAGCCGTTGGCGTTGACGTATGACAGTGCGAACAACGTGCTGCGGACCAGCGTGCTGCAACGCGATGCGAGAACCGGCGACGTGACGTGGAAGGTTGATCCGTTGCTGCCTGACGCGGATCTGCTTGATGCGCGTGTCGTGGCGGTGACCAGCGACGGCGCCGAAGTGGGTGTTGACGCGATGCGTATTGAGTTTGATCAGTATCAGCCGCGGCCTGCGCTCCGCGTGGTATTGAGTGACGCGAAGGGCGGGAACCTGGTGACGGTGGATCTGCCCGCGAGCAGCTTGCAGGCATCGGTGGTGTATGGCGACATGCGCGAGCAGGCGGGCGGCTCGCGCTCGATCGATCTTGACGATGAAGGAAAGGAGCGGCAAGCTTGGTGAGCGGCCGCAAGCCAACTTCTCGCCGAGATGCACGCATCATGCGTCCGAGCTTTGTGCTGGCCGATGCGATTGTCGCCACGGTGATGCTGGGAGCGGCGCTGTCTGTCATCGTGAGCTTGGTGGGGCGTGCGCTCGCGGCGCAGCGCGTGGGCGAGCGGCTGGAAGTCGTGGCGATGCTGCTGGATGAGCAGTTGCAGATGGTGGTGGCCCGTGGGCCCGACAACTACCTGCAGCGTTTCCCGGCAAACGGCAAGTGCGATATTCCATTCGCGGATTACGAGTATCAACTCGCGATTACGAGCAACGGCAGTGCTGATGCATACAGCGTGAAGGCGACGATCTCGTGGCGCGAGGGTTCTCGGTTGCTGAACGAGAGCGTCGAGACACGCGTGGCGCCGCGCCGTGGTGATGAGCCTGATCCTGATCGCAAACCGGCGGAAAGCGTGGTGCGGCAATGAGCACGCCACGTACTACGAATCGCTTTTCGGGTGTGCATCGCCGCGGGTTTACTGCGGCTGAGCTTATTGTCGGCATCGTCATCATCGCGATGATCGCGACGAGCACAACAACGGTCATGACGCGGCTTGTGGCATCACGCGAGGCGGCGGCGAGCAATCGCCAGGCGTTTGCAAGGGCGAACGATGCGGCCAGTCGCATCGCGCTGGATCTGTCCAACGCAGTGCGCGACGCGGAACTCGCGCAGTGCAAGGTGCAAGTGATCGACAGCGGCGCAAGCGGCCCGCCTCGTGATGAACTGCTGGTGCTCATGCGGTCGCTGCGCGGCGTGCGCGGCGCGGCGGTGCGTGGCAGTGCGTCGGAAGGTGACGAATTTGAAGCCCAGTATCGCCTGGTGCAGGGTGACGGCGGCATGATGGACTTGTGGCGCCGCGTGGACCCTGCGCTGGATGAAACGGTTGATGGCGGCGGGGTTGCAAGCCCCGTGGTGGCGGGGCTGACGTCACTTTCGATTGATGCGTACGACGGCACGAAGTGGTACAGCACGTGGGATAGCGATAGTGACGGCTTGCCGCACGCAGTACGCGTGGTGGTGACGGCGCGGAGCGACAACTCACGTACGGAGACAACCGTGCGGCGCGTGGTGGCGATTGATCGCGTGCCGCTTGAGCCTGAGAGTGAAGACGACAACGGTAATGCAGACAGCGCCAACGACAGCGCCGCACCCAGCGAGACCCCAACCCAGCCCAGCGGTACTGGCGGTACGGGGACGGGCGGCACTGGCACCGGTGGCACGGGTGGCGGAACCGGTGGCGGGACTGGTACCACAGGTGGCGGCAGCGGCGGGGCCGGTGGCACTGGCGGAACACGCGGGGGAGGTGGCGGATGAGCAATCGCCTGCCCAGCTTCTCTCGTCGACGCGGCTTTGCCACGCTGATGGTGTTCCTTGTCATCATCTTCGGGGCGATGGTCGTCAGCATGGTGCAGAGCGCGAGCTACGCGCAAGCGGCGGCGGGTCGCGAAGCGATGGCACGGGTACGGGCGCAATGGGCAGCGCGAGCGGGTGTTGAGTCCGCGCTCGCGCGGCTTGAAGCGGTGCGCGAAGATGACGATGACAGCGATGCGTATCGCATGCTGAATGAAATGGCGGCGGTCGCTGACGGCGAAATGGACGGCGCGTCGTGGAGCGTGCGATCGACGGACGACGGCAGGGAAGTCGCCGGGCCGGCTGACGCCGCGAGTCGGATCAACGTCAATCTAGCGACGGCGGAGCAGCTCAACACGGTTGAGCCGTTCATGATGCCCGACGTGATTGATGCGATTCAGGATTGGCGAGATGGAGACGATGATGCGTTGCCGCAGGGGGCGGAAGCCGGCTACTACGGCGGACTGATGTACGCCGCGGGGCCGCGCAATGGGAGCTTCCGCACGATCGCGGAAATGGAACTGGTTGCGGGCGTGCAGGCAGATGATGTACGAGGTGAGGATTGGAACCTCAACGGCTTGCTCGACCCGAATGAGGATGACGGCGACACGAGCTTCCCGCCAGACAATGCGGACGGTCGACTCGATCGCGGGTGGTCGGGAATCTTCTCGACGATGAGCGTGGAAGACAGCCGCGGACCCAGCGGCGAGCCCAAGCTTGATCTGACTGCCGCGGAAGAGGGAGAGATTCAGCAGCGTTTCCGTGTGTCGGCCGAGCAGGCGAAGGCGATTCGCGATTACATGCAGAGCGGGCAGACGGGCGGCATTCCTGATTTTATTCGCAACAACTTGAGTGATCTTGCGCGAGTGGCGGTGCAGCGCCGGGGCGGCACGCGTCAGGAGCAGCAGCAGGCGGCACGCACCCAGAACCTATCGCGCGAGCAGTTGGGGTTGCTGATTGATGAAGGCACGACCATTCCGGCGGAGGTACTGCGATTCGTGCCCAGCCGGCTGAATGTGAACACCGCGAACGTCAAGACGCTCGAGTATCTGCCTGAGATTGAGCCTGAAGTCGCCGACTCGATTATCGCGGAGCGATCAAGCAAGCCGCAAGGATTTGCGAGCGTGGCGGAACTGCTGGATGTACCCGGCATGACTCGCCAGAGTCTGTCGATTGTGGCGCAACTGGTGTGCACGCGGAGTAATGTGTACATCGTGACGTGCAAGGGCGTCGATGAACGGTCAGGGTTGGAAGTGGAGATGATCGCCACGCTGGACGCGACGACGCTGCCGGCGGTGATTCGTGAAGTACGAGTTCGGTAGCGGGTTGGTCAGAGGATGAGCATGAGCACACGGTCTAGCAATTCGCGCAGGCAGCGCCCCGATGTTGTGATCGGCTTGCAAGAGTCGGGCGATGTCACGCAGATGGTTGTGGTTCGCACCAGCGGCGCGGGGCAGGCGGCCCGCATCGTGTTTGCGAAGTCACTGAGCGCGGCATCACTCAGCACCGAACTGGGCATGTTCAAGGGCGCGACGGTCGTGCGTGTCGCGCCGCTGGAGCAGACGATCGCGCGTATGGGGGTTGTGCCCACGGCGAGTGACGCGGAGATGGCCGCTGCGGTCAACCTCATGGCCGAGGCGGAGTTTCCGGGCAGTGTGCCGGCCCACCGCATAGCGGCAGCGGTACTGCCAGGTTCGCCAGCACAGACTCGCCCCGCGCTCTTGACGGCGTGGCTCGGGCGGAGCGCGGCGCGGTCGCTGCGCGATGGAATGAGTGAGCGTTGGACCACCCCGCTCTCCGCGCTCGTCGGTTTGCGCGGCGGCAAGACGGGGGCCATCGTGCTTGCAGATCGCAAGGCGGGTGCTGTGGCCGTGCTGCTGCAGGATGACGCGATCCAGGCGGCACGCGTGGTGATTGACGATGTGAACGATGATGTTCCTTGGGAGCGACTGGCGGCATCCAGCGTGCAGGATCTTGCGGCCATGTCTGGCGCGGATCTGTCCGATGAAGCGGCCCTTCAGCTCGTGGCGGAAAGCGCGTGGAGCAAGCGGACGGAATGGCTCTCGGGAAGAGTGACCGGCACGTTGATTGACAGCGCTTGGCTGGAGAAGTATGGCACGGCGCTGGGCGCTGCGATGCTCTTGGCAGATGAGCAGCTTGGTCTGAGCTCGCTTTGTGAAATCACATCAGACGCGCCGAAAGTTCGCAAGCCCGCGCTGGTGACGTTGGGTGAATGGCTGAGCACCGGGTCACGGCCGATTGTTGTGGGCGCTGTGGCGCTGGTCATGCTTGTGGGTGTGCCATTCGGCCTGGCGTACGCACGGCATACAGCTTTGCAGAGCCGTCGAGCGGGGCTGGAGAGCATCAACAAGTCATCAGGCGATATCAAGCTGACAGCGGCGATGTATCGTCAGCTTGAGACATCGCGTGCGCCGATGACCAAGCTGCTGAGCGATATCGCCGGCGCAGCGCCGGTGGGTGTGGAGATCGTGGAGACGCGTCTGAGCGTGGATCAAGACATTGCGATTCGCGGTAAGGCGACCTCGGCTGATCTGCACGCGCAGTTTGTGAAGAACCTGAACGCGACCAAGCTCTTTGCAGGGAGCGTGAAGCCCACGCGCACAGAGAGCAAGGATGGCGTGACAGAATTCGAACTCTCCGCCAAGCTGGACAATCCGCATCTGCCCGTGAAGGCGTCGGCGGATTTCACGACGCTTCCGCTGGCGGTGCAGTTGTGGGGCGAAGGTGCGACTAACACCACGATGCCGGTTGGTGCGGTTCGCCAAGTGACGGCGAGCGGCAAGCCCGTGACGGGAGCGACGCGTGCGGCAGGTTCAGCAGCAACAGCGTCAGTCGACCGTCGACCCAGCAGTTCGTCATCGGCAAGCAGCACGGAGCCGCCGCCGGAACTGAGTGATGCAGACATAGCGAAGATGAATCGCAGTGAAGCGATGAAGGCGTGGAGTCTGCGTGCGGGCTGGGTGACGGCCAACAGCAAAGCGGATCCGACGATTCGGGAACGTGTGGTGGCGGAGCGCGACAAGCTCCGTGAACGCATGACAGCAGCCGGCAAGGAAGAAGGGGGTGCAAAGTGAGTCAGTTTGCTGCAATGCAGCCTCCCGCGGCAAGCCAACCGGGTGGGAAGCCGTCATCAAGCTTCTCGCAGTTGCCACGTGCGGTGCGCTGGGCGCTGGTCTTCGGCGTGTTTGTGCTGGCTTACTTCTTGGCGATCGAGCCCGCGATCGATCAGATGAACAAATGGAACGCGCAGAGCGACGTGCTGACGGAAGCGCTCAAGAACTACGGCAAGCAGGAAGCTGAACTGCGCGCCGCGAGCGATGCCATCAAGCTCGGGCAGCGCCAGTTCGGTGAAGTTGCGTTGCCTGGTGATCCGCGAACGCGTCCCGATGAGTTCCGGGACGCTATCAGTCGCATTCTCGACGCGCGGGGTGTGGATCAACGCACGATCAGCGCGCGATCGGGCTCGTTTACGCAGGGGCCGCTGGTTGATCATGTCAAGGGCGTGTCGCGCGTGGAAAAGCAGATCGCGGACGTGTCATTTCTGTCAACGCCCGAGACATTCGCCGCGGTGCTGGCTGACCTTGAACGTGAGAAGTTCGTGACAAGCGTGCGCCGTGCGCAAGTGCGCCAGAGCGAAGGCAAGGAAAAGGTTGACCGGTTGCTGCGCGTGTCGCTGGAACTGGAGACGTGGACGATGAGCAAGGTGGAGAAGGCCAAATGATGCCAACCTCAACCGCGAACACTCCTCCGGCGATGCAGGCCTGGCGCAACACCACTGTGGGCGGCAAGATCGCAGCTGCGTTGGTGGTGGTCGCCATAGTTGTCTGCGCCAAGCCGGCGTACAAGGCGATCGAAGCAACGCTGTTGCCCGCGCCGGGCGAGTTTGAAGCCAGTCAAGACGACAAGAAAGCTGCGGAGGCTTACGCCGCGGGATTTGACGGCTTTGTGAAGCAGCTTGACGGACGCAGCCTTTGGTGGACACCAAGCAAGCCGGGCACCGATGCCACCGTGGTGGTGGAAGAAGAGCCGGCGGAGGGTGATCAGCCCGCACCAGCGAAGTACGACGGCCCCGCCATCGCAGCCATCGTGCTCGACAGCGTGTGGTTTGCTGACGGCACGCGACTTTCGACGACGGATGATGAGAAAGATGGCATCAAGGTTGTATCAACGAATGCTCCGTGGGACGCGGTGATCCGCTACCGCGGGAAGGAATTTACGGTCCCGTTCTTTGAGCGCGATCGTGTGATCTTCAAGGACGCGTCCAGCCGCGAAGCTTCGCGAGCGGGCAACGCAGCGAGCGGATCAAACTCTTCAACGACGGAAACCAAGGAATGATGACGATGAGACGCACCGCCCACCGCTTTGTGACAGCCTGCCTGCTCGCCGCGTGCGCAGGCACGCTCGCGCCCGCTCTTGCGCAGAACCAGCCCGCGAAAGACGGGGAGCCAGCCAAGCTCGCACCCAACGGTCGTCGCGTGATCGACGGCCCACCCACGACACTCGCGTTCAAGAACGTGACGATCGAAGAGATCGTGCCGTTCATCGTGCAGGTGACGGGCAAGGTCGTCATGCCGCAGCAGGCGGTTCTCAGCCGTCGTGTGACGGTGCTGAACGATCAGCCGATTCCGCGTGAAGAAGCGTTGGATCTTGTCGTGCTCGCGTTGCAACAGAACGGCACGGCAGTGGTGGAAACCGAAAAGACCATCACGCTGCGCGATATTGGTGAGATCACGCGGCAGGACGTGCCTGTGCTGGGGCCCGACACCAGCACGCTTGATCGCACGGACCTGGGCATGTTTGTCGAGAAGGTATACGCCCTGCGTCACAACACCGCCAAGAAGATGGGCGACGTGGTGAAGGTGGGCCTGCCGGAGTTCGCCAAGCTCACCATCGACGAAGAGAGCAACCAACTCACCGTCATGGGCAACGTGGCCCTGTTGCAACGTATTGAGCGGCTCATCAGTTCGCTGGATCGTCCTGCGGCGGGTGCGCTGCAGACGGAAACGTTCCGGCTGCGGTACGCCGACGCAACGAGCGTGCGCAATCAGATCAATGACCTGTTTGGCGAGAGTTCCGGCGCTGCTCGTGCCACCAACAACAACGACAACCGCCAGCAGTGGCGCTTTGGCGGCGGAGGCGGTGGGGGCGAACAGGCAAGTGCAGCCACGTCGGGCGAAATCCGCGTGAGCGCCAGCACCCAGCAGAACAGTGTGACGGTGGTGGCAGATCCCGCGGTCCTGCAGCAGATTCGCATGCAGATCGAAAGCGAGTGGGATCGCCCGCTCGCTGAAGAAGCCGTCACTCCTCGCATTTACGACCTCAAGCACACCGACCCGGTGAAGGTCGCGCAGCTGCTGACGGGGCTGTTCGGCGGCACTGCAACCACGGGCACAACCGGCGGCGGCAACAACCAGCAGGGCAACCAGAACCGCCAGGATCAAGGCGCGCCCACAAGCGGTCAGGGTGCGGGACGGTTGGCCGGGCAGTTCACGTTCCAGGCAATTCCGGATGCGAGTCGTCTGGTGGTGGTTGCCAAGAGCCCTGACAATCTTGCCGTGATCGACAACATCATTGAAGGCATTGACCAGCCGCAGACGGTGGGCTTGCCTGAAGTGATCGAACTCAAGCACGCCAGCGCCGAAGACCTTGCGGAACAGGTCAACGCCCTGCTCGCTCAAGATGGCACGCTCGCCCAGATTCGCCGAGCTGAAGAAGGTCTGAGCGCGGGCGATAGCGCCGGCGCGAGCCCCTTCGCCACGGACACGAGCGCGGCAGGCAACACCGAAGAGGCGGCGACACGTGAGAATCTGAGTTTTTGGTGGCAGCGTTCACGCACACCCACGGATCGTCGCAATGCCAGCAACCTGATCGGTCAGTTGCGCATCGTGCCGGTGTGGCGGCAGAACGCGCTCATGGTCGTTTCGCCGCCGGAGTATCGCGAATCGATCCTTGATCTGATCGCGAAGCTCGACAAGCCCGGACGGCAGGTTCTGATTTCGGCCATCGTTGCCGAAGTCTCGCGCGAGGACGCGACGAGCCTAGGTCTGCGGTGGAGCAATCAGCAGATCACAACGACCAACCCCGACAACAGTGTGGGTGTGCGCCTGAGCAGCAGTGGCTCGGAAGAGACCTTTGCGAACAGCTTGTTTGACACGTCGGTCTTGACGGCCAACGCCGACCTCAACCTGCTGCTGCAGGCTCTGAACGAGAAGAGCGACGTGAGCATCCTGAGCGAACCCAAGATTTTCACGAGCGACAACCAGGAAGCGGAGTTCTTTGACGGTCAGGACATTCCGTTCGTGACTGACACGCAGACCAACTCGCAGGGCAACCTGGTGCAGAGCTTTGATTACCGAGCTGTCGGTATCCAGCTTCGTGCAAGGCCTCGCATCACCATCAACGGCGACGTGGACCTGCGCGTGAACCTGGAACTCTCGAGCATTGTTCCGGGCGAAACGCTCTTCGGCGGTTTCGTGGTTGATCGTCGCGAAACGACGACGCACACCATCATCCAGAACAAGCAGACCATCGTCATCTCGGGCATCGTGCGCGAAGAAGCGACGAACATCGTCCGCAAGATCCCGCTGCTGGGTGATATTCCGTTTCTCGGCGAACTGTTCAAGAGCCGCGATGTCTCACGACGCAACACGGAACTGCTCGTTTTCATCACGCCGATTGTCGTGAACAACACGTCAGACAACGTGCCCACCAACGCGCCGTTCATCGAACGGTTGGAAGCGATTCGCGAGAGCGTCGGTGAGAGCATGGGACGCGAGAAAGAGGACGAGAAGGACAAGCCCGTGCTGACGCCGGTGCAGCCCGAGGGTGAAGCTGCTCCTGATCCTGACGAGAAGCCTGCGGAGGTCGCGCCATCATGAGGCCGCTGGCTTGTCACATCACGCGAGTGCGAGCGACATTCGTGACGTCGCTCGGGTGCGCTGCAGTGCTTTCGCTCAGCGGCTGCGTGACCGAAGTAGACAACCCTCGCGGCGTGCCGCTGCCTAAGCAGAAGGAAACACAGCGAAGCAAGCTGCCCACCAAGCCCGCTGGCAAGACAAGCGAGCGTTCGCCTTCGGAACCAGCGGAAGTTGTGCCTCCCGGTCAGCTGCCGCCACTGCCCGACGGCGAGATCGCTCGACGCGCGGATTCGCCGACGCTGACCAGCCGCGTGCAGGTGGCGGTGGTGCCGCTTGGCGTGATTTCGTATGACGGGCAGACGCTGCCACTCGTGTCGCCTGACGGGCGCTTCATTGCGGTGCAGCAAGGTCAGCCGCCCGCATGGCAGACGGTGCTGGCGCAAGACAGTGCACCGCTGCCGCGTCAGACTCGAGTCGTGATCTACCAATGCACGCCCGCGGGTGTGCAGGAACTTTCTCCTGTCGATCCGCTGCCCGATGGCCTGCTTCTGGGACGCGATGCGACAAATGACCGCTTTCTTGTTGAACAGCAACGCCCCGACGGTTCTCGGTGGATAGCCACCGTCTCGTGGGTGACGGGCGCGGCGAAGTGGATCTCGCAAGGGACGGACGTTGCGGCGCATGCCGTGTTTGTCGGCGGCGGCGATAGTGGTGCGATCGCGTTCACGCGGCGCCGCCAAGGTATTGATGGTGCGAATCTCGTGCTGCAAGCTCGCGATGGCTCCGAGGCCCAGCTTCCGCCGACGATCGGTACGTTTGCGTTCCCGATGCCTTCTTCAGCTCAGGATGTGATCTTCGCCACGCACGTGACATTCGATGGCGTGAGTCTGGTGAGTGTCGGGGCGACGACGACCAGCGGGCCCAAGCTCACTGGTCCGCTTGCAACGCGACGCCTGACGGACGCGAAGGATCTCTTCACGGCGTATCAGATGTTCGCGCCGCTGCAACCAAGCGTGAGTACCGCGCCACCTTCGCAGACAGACGATCCGCAAGGCCTGTTCATTCACCCGACGCGCGGACGCGCGGCGATTTACGCTCCACGCGGCAACACCGTGACGAATCTGCCGGCACGCACCATTGCCGCGGCACGTTACGAAGATGCCACCAATCGCGGCTATTTCGCGACTTCGCCGCAAGGGCTGATTTTCGTGCCCGATGCGGGACTGGGAAGCGATGAGCAGTTTGCCCGCGTTTTCGCGGGGCCTTACGTGCCGCGCGTGGTCACGTGGGACGGTGTGCCGACGCTGATGCTCTTTGGCCCTGATAAGCGGGACTCAAAGCGGCTGGAAGTGCTGCGGATGCGTGTGCAGTAAATGCCTTCATCCAGTGCGCGTTCGCGAGTGAATTCCTATCATCCTCGCTTCCCTCGACGCACGTGACGGCCCCGCAATGCCCGCTCTTGACCAGTCCCTCCAACTCCTTGAACAGCTCGCGCCGCGTCTTCAGCAGGTGATGATCGTTGACCGTCAGCGCCTGATGCGTCGTATGCATCAGCTGCGAGATCTGGCCCGTGGGCGAAGCAATCAGTCAGTGAATCCGGAACGGCTGGCGCAGGACGTCGCGGAGTTGCTCCAGCATGTCGAGAAGGCTCAGCAGCGTGTGATCGATCGCGCGGCCTTGGTGCCAGCGATCGCTTATCCGGAAGAGCTCCCCGTTGTACAGCGGCGTGATGAGATCAAGAAGGCCATCACGGACCATCAGGTGGTGGTGCTCTGCGGCGAAACCGGCAGCGGCAAAACCACGCAGTTGCCGAAGATCTGTCTGGAACTTGGCAGAGGTGTGCACGGGCTGATCGGCCATACGCAGCCGCGGCGCATCGCGGCTCGCAGTGTGGCCAAACGCATCAGCGATGAACTCGGTTCGCGACTGGGAGAACTGGTCGGCTTCAAGGTGCGATTCGGTGATGAGACTAGTTCTCGTAACTTGATCAAGTTAATGACCGACGGCATTCTGCTTGCGGAGACGCAGACGGATCGGTTCCTCAGTCAGTATGACACACTGATCATCGACGAAGCGCACGAGCGCAGCCTGAACATCGACTTCATGCTCGGCTACTTGAAGACGCTGTTGCCGCGACGCCCCGATCTGAAGGTGATCGTCACCAGCGCGACGATCGACCCGGAGCGATTCGCACGCCACTTCGGCACGCAGCGCGATGGCGTGCTTCGCGAGGCTCCGATCATCACCGTGTCGGGACGCACATATCCGGTGGAAGTGCGGTACCGGCCGCCCGCGAGCGACGATCTTGACGAACGCGATGAGGAGTTTCAGCACCACATCATGCAGGCCGCGGACGAGTTATGCCGCGAAGGACCGGGCGACATTCTGGTGTTTCTCTCAGGCGAACGAGAGATTCGTGAAACAGCGGAAACACTGGAGAAGCACAAGGATCCAACGGGACTGCGTACGCAGATTCTTCCGCTTTACGCGCGGTTGACAGCCGAAGAGCAAGCGAAGGTATTCGAGCCCCATGACGGCCGACGGATTGTGCTCGCAACCAACGTGGCCGAAACTAGCCTCACGGTGCCGGGCATTCGGTATGTGATTGACCCGGGTTACGCCCGCATCAATCGCTACAGCCCCAAGACCAAAGTGCAGCGACTGGAGATTGAGCCGATCAGTCGAGCGAGCGCGGACCAGCGGAAGGGGCGATGTGGTCGTCTGGGACCGGGCGTCTGCATTCGTCTCTATGACGAGAAGGACTTCTCCGATCGTGCGCCGTTCACCGATCCAGAGATCGCTCGCGACAATCTCGCAAGCGTCATTCTGCAGATGGCGTATCTGCGACTGGGTAAGGTCGAGGATTTTCCGTTTGTCGAAGCGCCGGACCCGCGGGCGGTGCGTGACGGCTACGAAACGCTCCACGAACTGGGCGCAATTGATGACGATCAGCAGTTGACTGCGATCGGGCGCGACCTGGCGAAGTTGCCGATCGATCCGCGTATCGGCCGCATGATTCTCGCGGCGGGGCGAGAGGGGGCGCTTGCGGAAGTACTGATCATCGCGGCGGCGCTTGCCATTCAGGACCCGCGGGAGCGACCGATGGCGCTCGCCGAGAAAGCGGACGCGGCGCACGAGCAGTTTGACGACGCGGCGGGTGACTTCATCAGCTACCTCAACCTGTGGCAAGCGTGGCGCGAGAAGAAGCGTCACCTGTCAGGCAGCAAGCTGCGGCGATGGTGCAAAGAGTCGTTTGTCTCGTTCGTTCGCATGCGGGAATGGGAAGATGTGCACGCGCAGCTAGCGGAGCTGGCGGGTGAACTGCGACTGCGCATGAATCGCGAGAAGGCGACGCCCGAGCGCATCCACCGCGCGTTGCTGACGGGTTTGTTGTGCAACATCGGGCAGAAACCCGAGAAGCTTGACGCCACCGACCGTGAGAAGGGAAACTACCTTGGCGGTCGTGGCAATCGCTTCAACATCTTTCCCGGTTCCGCGTTGTTCAAAGCTGGCCCCAAGTGGCTCATGGCGGCGGAAATCGTGCACACCACCAAGGTGTACGCCCGCACCATCGCGCCCGTGACCCCCGAGTGGATCGAAGAACTGGGCGTGCACCTGCTCAAACGCACGTACAGCGAACCCCGCTGGGACCAGCACACGGGCAAAGTCGTGGCGAATGAACGCGTCACGATCTACGGCCTCGATCTGGTGCCGAAGCGACGGATCAGCTACGGCCCCATCGCGCCTGATGTGTGCCGGCAGATCTTCGTGCATCACGCGCTTGTCCTTGGTGAAGTGGAACGCCCGCCTGAGTTTCTGCGGCACAATCTCGATCTGGAAGATCGCGTGAAGGAACTTGAAGTTCGCACGCGTCGAAACAACCTGATCGCCAACAGCGACAAGCGCTTCGCCTTCTACGACACCCGCGTGCCCAAAGACATCATCGCGTCGGGGCCGTTTGAAAAGTGGCGACATGAACAGGCGAAGAAGGAATCGCGGCTGCTGTTCATGTCCCTCGAAGACTTGCTGAGCGACAATGCGGGCCTGCCAACGTCTGAGGCCTATCCAGATGAGATCGATATCGGCCCGTTCAAGCTCCCGCTGAGTTATGTGCTCGATCCGGCGAGTGAGAAGGACGGAATCACCGTGCACGTGCCGCTCGATGCTCTGGGACAGGTGCAGCCCGAGCGATTCGCGTGGCTGGTGCCCGGTCACATGCGTGAGAAGATTGAGACGATTCTCCGCGGCTTGAGCAAAGAGTGGAGAAGGCTGCTCCCGCCTGCTTCGCAACTGACAGATCAAGTGCTGCCACTCCTGAAGTTCGCAGATGGCATCTTCATTGAGCAGTTGCGGCTGGCGATGCTGAAGGTGACGACGATCGACGTGCCGCGCGAAGCGCTCAGTGCGGTCGCGCTGCCGCTGTGGATGAACATGCGGTTTGAAGTGGAAGGCGACGGCGACGCAGTGCTGGCGGCGGGGCGTGATCTAAACCAGCTCAAGGCGCTGCTAGCGCCCAAACTCAAGGCGGGCATGCTCACCAGCCCCAATCGCTACAACCGCGATGGCATCAAGCAGTGGGACTTTGGTGATCTTCCCGAGCGGGTGGAGATTGACCGCGGCGGCGTGCGATTCGGCGCGTTTCCAGGCATCGTGGACAGCAAAGCGAGCGTGTCGCTGCGACTCTTCGACACGTTTGAAAGTTCGCAGGCCGCCACGCGGCACGGCACGCGTCGATTGTTCATGTTCGCAGCGACAGATGCCATTCGCCGCCATGCCACGTACATCCCGGGTGTCGAAACCGCGGCGATGCTCTTCGGCCAGGTGGGGTCCCCCACGCAGTTTCGTGAGGGCGTGGCCGAACTCATCGCCGACCGCGCGTTCATCGGCGACATGCTGCCGGTTCGCACGGAGAAGGAGTTCGCCTTCCGCGTCACGCGCGGTATCGAGCGGCTTGGTCCCGCAACGCAGGAAGTCGCGCCGCTGTTGACAAGTCTCATGCAGTTGTATCACGCGGTAGCGAGAGATCTGGCAATCAAGCATCCCCCCGCGTTTGAGCCCGCCGTGAATGACATGCGCGATCAGCTTGGCAAGCTCATGAGGCCGGACTTCATGGTCGCGACTCCCTTTGAGTGGCTCCGTCACTTCCCGCGATACTTCCAAGCCATGCGGCTGCGGCTGTCGCGGCTGCCCGGCGGCGGCATCACCAAGGATCAGAAGCAGTTTGCCGAGATCGCTCCGCTGCTGCGCGGATATGAGGAACTGGCTCGTCGCCAGAAGGAGCTGGGGCTGAATCCGCAGAAAGTCGAAGAGTTCCGGTGGCTGCTGGAGGAGCTGCGTGTGCAGCTCTTCGCACAGGATCTGCGAACCGCGGTGCCTGTGTCCGGCAAGCGCATGATGGAGCTCTGGCATCAGATCGTGAAGCAGTAATCCCCGCGTGCTACACGTCCTCATCATTCTCGCACTCGCCCTTGCCCGTCTGCCCGATGTGCTGGTGGGCATCGCCTTCACCGCGCCACTGTCAGACTTCGCGTGGATTCCGATACCTGCAACGCTCGGCCTGTGGACGGTGTTCCATGTCATCTCGCGTCATGCGGCACGCACGCTGCACAAACCCGGCGGCGGTCGTCGGATCCAGTCGCTGTATCGCCTGCTCGATACGACGCGCTGGGCCTCGCTGCTCACGCTCGCTGCCGGTGTGTTCGCCTTCGGGTGGGACGTCTGGCTGCGAGCCGCTCTTCCCCGTGTGCCACTGTTGGATGAGCTGCTGATCGCCTCACCCGTCCTGCTCACCCTGATCTTCACGTGGTGGAGCATGGCGCCGGTAGAGCGAGCCATGCAGGAACTCACGCTCATTCGGCGTTTGGATGACGGCGGCGTTGTCGCTCCGTTGCCCACGCGTTGGCAGTCGGTGTGGCAGCACACGCGGTTCACCATGCTGCTGGTGCTGGTGCCCATCAGCCTGATGGTCGCCTGGCATGACACGCTCGATCTCGCGCCTCACTGGCTGGGTGCATCCGGTGAATGGCTCTCACAGAACGAATCGTGGCTGAGTTGGCTTGGAATCGCCTGCATCCTCATGCTCACGCCGGTCATCATGCGTGCCGTGTGGGACACGGTGCCGTTGGAGGATTCCGCGCTGCGCGATCGTATTCGCGCGGTGTGCGACGCCCATGGCGTGCGAGTCACCGGTCCGCTCGTGTGGCGCACGCACGGCTCGATGGTAAACGGTGCGATTCTGGGCGTCTTCTGGCCTGCCCGATACCTCTTGCTGACAGACGCACTGCTCGAGCGGATGGCTCCGCTGCACTTGGATGCCATCGTCGCGCATGAGGTGGCACACGTGCGCAAACGGCACATGCTTTGGCTTGGCATCGTTGTCACCGCCACGGCCGTGGCCTCAGGTTGGTTGTTGGAACTTGTCTACAGGGCGTTCGCCACAGAAGCCAGCGCGCCGATCATCAGCGTCGCGGCAACGCCCATCGCCTTTGCTCTCGCCCTGACGGCGTTCGTACTCACAAGCCAGCGCTTCGAGTGGCAAGCCGATGCGTTCAGTGTGCAGCACTTGGCGCGAACCAGTGGCCATGAGCACATCGATGAAGCGAGTGCTGCGACGGTCGCCGCCACGCTTGGTGAAGTGGCCCATGCCAATGGGATGAGCATTGACAAAGTCAGCTTGCGCCACGGTTCAATTGCCACACGCCAGCGCAAGGCGCGTGAGTTGGTGGGCAAGCCCATCACCGCGCTGCCCATTGATCGCCTGGTGAAGCGGATCAAGATCGTCGCGGCGGTCACGCTTGTCATCGGTCTGGCGGCGATGCTGCTGCCGCTGCCTTGACCACACGTGGCGGGCACGCCCGTACCCTGCTGCATGCTTTCCGCACTTGAGCAACGCATCACGGGTGATATCGCATCGCTTCACAACGCTTTGGTAAAGGACCTGGCATCGTGGGTCGCTATTCCCAGTGGTCGCGGCCACAAGCCTGCGCTCGATGAAATGCGGGGCATGCTGGTCGGTCGCCTCGTGAAGCTTGGCGCGGTGCCCGCCGAAACACCCGGTGCACCCGCGCCGGCATGGCTGCGCGAAGGGCCGACCAATGCCGTCGAGCCGCCTCCCTTCGTCGTTTGCCGTCGTCGGCGTGAGAACGCGAAAGCGCACATTCTACTTTGCGGCCACATCGACACAGTCCACGATCCGGCGGGTTCGTTTCGCACGCTCATGATCTCATCTGACGGCGCGAAAGCCACGGGGCCCGGATGTGCCGACATGAAGGGCGGCTTACTTGTCGCCATCGCCGCTCTCGAGGCACTCGAAGCGGCGGGCGTGCCTGTCTCGTGGAGCTTCGCCATCGTGAGCGATGAAGAGACGGGGACCTTTCATGCAGATGCCGCGCTTCGCGAGGAGGCGGCCCGCGGCTACACGCATGGCTTGGTCTTTGAGCCGGCGCTGCCCGATGGCAGCCTGGTTATCGAACGACCCGGCAGCGGCCAGTTCATGATCGAGTGCCGAGGTCGATCCGCGCACGTCGGTCGCGACTTCACAAAGGGCATATCAGCAGTAAGGGCTCTCGCAGATGCGACCATCGGTGCGCTCAACCTTGCAGACCCTGCTCGCGGGTTGCTTGTGAACATCGGTCCGCTCGAAGGCAACGACGCAACCAACATCGTGCCCGACCGTGCGCGTGCCTGGGGTAATGTGCGCTGCACAACCGCCACCGCGCAAGCTGCCGCGCAAGAGGGGCTCCTGGCTCTCAATCAGAATCACAATGCGGTGCCTAGCACGCGCGTGGAACTGTTGTTCAATCGCCCCAGCAAGCCCACTACACCAGCCGTGCAGCAACTAGCGGAGCGTGCTCGTCAGGCGGCCGAGTCTCTGGGCCAGCAATTGCCGTTTGGCGTGACCGGCGGCGTGTGCGATGGCAACAACATGCAGGCGGTGGGGCTTCCCGTGATCGACACGCTGGGCGTGCGAGGGGGCGGCTTGCACACGCTGGATGAGTGGATCGATCTCACGAGTCTGGTGCAACGCACGCAGCTTGCAGCAGTGCTCATGTCGCGCCTGTCTCAGTAGTTCGCTAAAGCGACGCGTTGGTGGTGCTTCTCCCGTCGGCACGCAGAACGACGCGGGCGGTGCCGCGCTTCTCGCGCAAGTCCCACGCTGCGCCGCACTCCGGGCAAAGCGTGCACGCATCTTCTTCTTCGGCTTCCAGTCCTCGCATGTCGTATCGGCACGCAGGGCAGCGTCCGCGTGCTTTCAGAGCAATCCGCGTTCGGGTCAGGTGTCTGCCCAGCGCGCGATTGGTCCACAGCAGCAGCGCGATGCTGACGAAGATGAGCGTGCTGCTGACGGGGCTGAACAGTGTGACAGCGATCACCGCTGGTCCTTCACGCAGAGCGAGTGAAACCAGAATCACCACGCCCAGCACCATGATGGCGGGTGGAATCAGCACTTCGGGCGCACGCCGCAACTGCCGCACAAGCCACGGGCGCTTGGTATCACTGATGTCATCGGGTGTGACAAGACCCAGGCGAACACGAATGACATTGCCGCGATCATCGCGGGCTCGAAAGCGCACGAATCATGGTTCGCTCGATCGTCGCAATCAGGCGCGAGAACCGGTCGTTATCGCTCATGAATCCCGTTTGCCGCGCCCGGGCACATCGCACATGCGGCATCATGTCCCTATCATCTGCGTTCCATGCCCGTCAAGAATCGCATTTCGTCCCCTGCTGAAGTTGACGCCGCGTACGCCGCTGCCCAGGTGGTGGTGGAGTGCCACCGCCGCATCGCCACATTCCTGAAGGCCGGCCAGACGCTCGCTCAGATCGACAAGTTCGTCGGCGATCAGATCGCGGATCAGCACGCCAAGAGTTGCTTCCTTGGGTACTCGCCCCGCCGGAGCCGGTTGCCTCCGTTTCCGAGCCATGCGTGCTTGAGCCTGAACGAGTGCGTCGTGCACGGTTGGCACGGTTATGTGCAGCGCCCGATGCAGGAAGGTGATGTGCTCAAGATCGATATCGGCGTAACGCACAAGGGCTGGATCGGCGACGCGGGCTGGACGTACGTCTTCGGGCAGCCCAGCAAGCAGATCGCCAAGCTGATGGAAGCCGGAAAGGAAAGTCTGCGTCGCGGCATCAAGCAACTTGTGCCGAGCAAGACCTATCTGGCGTGGGCCCGCGAAGTGCAGACATGCGTTGAGAAGGAGTACGGCTTTCACCTCGTCAAGACGATGGGCGGCCATGGCCTGATCGATGGCAACAAGCCCTGGCTGCATGGCCCGCCATACATCTCCAACGTGGTGCCCGCCAAAACCAGCGACTGGCCCGAGAGCCAGGAGCTGTGCGAGCCCGGCACACTGATTGCCGTGGAACCCATGCTCGCAATCGGCACGGGAGAGTTGGCCGACAAGCCGTCACGTCTGTTGCCCTACGAACGCTGGCCGGAGTACATCGCCGATGGCAGCATGAGCGTCCACTATGAGCATGACGTGCTCATTACGGAGAAAGGCAATCGCGTGCTGACCGAAGGCATGGACGAACTGCCCGATGTGATTCTGCGGTAATGGCCCCGCAGCCTGGCTGCGTGTTGCCTCTACCATGCGGCATGAATCTGTCGCTGCACAACAAGCGTGCGTTGGTCTGCGGTTCCACGCAGGGCATTGGCAAGGCCTGCGCTCTTGAGCTTGCGGAGCTTGGAGCTTCTGTCACTCTGCTTGCTCGGAATGAAGACCAGCTGCGCAGCGTGCGTGAGCAGTTGTCCCGCCGCGATGGGCAGACGCACGACTATCTCGTCGCCGACTTCTCACAGCCGGCAAGCCTGCGCGACGCGTTGCAGCGGATGGATCTTCGCGCACACTGCCACATTCTCATCAACAACACAGGCGGACCCAAGGGGGGGCCGATCGTGGATGCTCAACTTGACGAGTTCCGCGCCGCCTTTGAGATGCATCTGATCTGCAACCACATGCTGGCCCAGACGCTCGTGCCGCATATGAAGCGCGAGCGATACGGCCGCATCATCAACATCATCTCAACAAGCGTGAAAGCGCCGCTCGAGAACCTTGGCGTATCCAACACGGTGCGTGCGGCGGTTGCCAACTGGGCCAAGACCCTCGCGGGTGAACTCGGGCCGCATGGCATTACGGTAAACAACGTGCTGCCCGGCTTCACAGATACGCAGCGGCTTGCGTCGCTCTTCTCGGCTCGCGCGGAAAAGTCCGGCAAGTCGGTCGACGACGTGACGAAAGCTGCTGTTGCGACCATTCCTGCAGGACGCCTCGGTGATGCACACGAGATTGCCGCCGCCGTGGCGTTTCTCGCAACACCCGCCGCGGCATACATCAACGGCATCAACCTGCCCGTGGATGGCGGACGTACACAGTCGCTGTAAGTTGATGAACGATGGATGTCCAGACGAAAGGCTCGCGCGTGCTCACGCTGACCAACTTCATCCAAGGCAAGCACCAGCCGGCCGCGAGCGGGGCCACGCTGGCAGTCTGCGAGCCCGCGACCGGCGAGCAATATGCAACAGTGCCTGCGAGTGACGAAGCTGACATCGCATCAGCAGTGCAAGCGGCCCACGACGCCTTTCCGGCGTGGAGTGCGACAACCGCCCACGATCGCGCGGCGATCCTGCTGCGGATGGCTGATCTCATCGACACCAACCTCGATGCGCTTGCGCAAGCCGAGAGCATCGATACCGGAAAGCCGCTTTCGCTCGCAAAGAACGTCGACATTCCACGAAGCGCGTCGAACTTGCGTTTCTTCGCATCGGCGGCGTTGCACACTGCGAGCGAGACACACGACTTCGATGGCGCGGGCGTCCCCGGCGGCATGCGTGCCTTGAACTACACGTTGCGCAAGCCGCGAGGTGTGGCGGGACTGATTTCGCCCTGGAACTTGCCGTTGTACCTGCTTACGTGGAAGATCGCGCCAGCTCTCGCAACCGGCAACACCGCAGTCTGCAAGCCCTCGGAGATCACGCCTGCAACCGCAACCATGCTTGCGGATATCGCTTCACAGGCAGGGCTGCCGGCAGGTGTGCTGAACATCGTGCACGGCTTGGGGCATCCCGCAGGTTCTGCACTGGTGCAGCATCCACTGGTGCCTGCTGTTTCGTTTACCGGTTCTACGCGCGTGGGCCAGTGGATCGGCGAACGTTGCGGTGCAACGAGCAAACGCGTGTCGCTGGAAATGGGCGGCAAGAACGCGTTTCTGGTCTTCGCCGACGCTGAAATGTCCAAGGCTGTTGAGACGGCGGTGCGTGCCGGGTTCACGAATCAAGGCCAAGTGTGCTTGTGCGGCTCACGCTTACTGCTGCATGAATCCATCGCCGCTGAGTTCTTGCGTGAATTCACCGCCCGCGTCGCCGCACTGAAAGTGGGCGACCCGTTCGATGCTGCCACCCAGCAGGGAGCCCTGACCAGCGAAACCCACTTCCGCAAAGTGACGGCGATGGTTGAGGAAGCCAAGTCCCTGGGCGGCGAGGTCCTCTGCGGCGGCGCTCCAGTCGCCGCGAGCACGCTCCCAGCACGATGCAAACGCGGATACTTCTTCCAGCCGACGATCATTCGGGGCCTCGACGCTCGTTGCTCCGTCGAGCAAGAAGAGATCTTCGGCCCAGTCGTGACTGTGCAGACATTCCGCACGGACGACGAGGCCCTCGCTCTCGCCAACGGCACACGCTACGGGCTCGCCGCGACTGTGTTCACGCAGCACCTAACGCGCGCTCACGCTCTGGCCGCGAAGCTCGAAGCCGGCATCATCTGGATCAACTGCTGGATGGTGCGCGATCTTCGCACGCCCTTCGGCGGCGTGAAGCAAAGCGGCGTGGGCCGCGAAGGCGGGCTGGAAGCCTTGAAGTTCTTCACGGAGCCCAAGAACGTGTGTATCGCTCTCTAACCGCGTGAGTTCACCATGACCCAGCAAGCAAACATCACAAGTGCGAAAGCCGCCGAAGCCCTGGGGGCGTACGCCCATGCCCGTCGCGTGGGTGACTTGCTGTTCCTCGCGGGCATCGGTCCACGAGTGCGAGGGAGCAAGCAGATACCCGGTGCGAAGGTCGATGCTTCGGGCACGCTGATTGATTACGACCTCGAAGCAGAGATGCGATCGTGCTTTGCCAACGTTGCCGCGGTGCTCGCAGACGCTGGCAGTTCGTGGGATTGCATCGTCGACATCACGGTCTTTCTGACAGACATGAAGCGGGATTGGCCCACGTACAACCGCGTGTACAGCGAGTATTTCCCGGCGGGTTCGCCGCAGCCCACCCGCACGACTTGTGAGATCTCCGCACTGCCCCAAGGCGGCGACACGCCCATCCACTTTGAGGTCAAAATCATCGCGACGGTGAAGCCTCAGAAGTGAGCTCATCGATCGCGCGGCGCACGTCTTCAAGCTGCTTGCGAACCGTCGGCCCCGCGCCGCGAGTGTTACCGGCGGCGAGGTGTCCGTCGATCGTCGCCAGGACACGCCGGGCGTTCTCCGGATCACGCACCCGGACGTAGAACTCAGCAACGGACGCATAGGGGGCCGCGTCAAACTCCGGCGACATGTTGGCGAGACGCGGCTCGGCGTTGCGCATCATCTCAATGGCCTTCTCGCGATCGCCCAATCGGTGATACACCTCAGCGAGATTGCCCCGGAGATTGAACACGTGCGGCTTGAGATCCACCAACTCAAGCAGAATGTCGCGGGCGTACTCGAGCGACTGTCGATCATTCGGCCTGTCGCGCATCAGCACCAGAGCGTCGCTGTTGCCCCAAGTCAGAATCGGGCCCAGCCGCGTGAGCCAATGGTGGGCGAGTGCCCGCGCGGTGTCGTTCGAACTGGCGGCTTGTTGGATCATGCGTGATCGCACGCCGAATGGACGTATCTCCGACATTGCATCAGTCACCAGCATGTCGGCCTGCTGGATCACGTTGCGCGCTTCGGCCAATGAATCTGGTCGCGGAACGTCTTGGGGCCACGCAGCTATCGCCTGCGGCGACCATGTTTCGCGTTCGCGGTCGTCGACCCCGTATCGAACGACTTGAGCACGAATGGCGGTTGCGAGCAGTGCGTCATCGGGTGTGAAGTGGAGCGAACGCACCTCGGCAACCGGACTTGGCAGCGTGGCAACGGCCTGGCCGCCACGGTTGAGAATGTGCATCTGCGGACCGATGGCTGCTGCCGCGATGCGTTGACCGTCGGGAGACACAGTGACTGTTCGAATGTTGTCACTGCTACCCAAGTCCGTTCGCCAGAGGCGTGTGGCCTTCGTCGAATCCCAACCGCATACAACGCCTCCCGAGTAGCCCACGACCAGCGTGTTGCTGTCGCTCGACCATGCCGCCGCGAACGCGGCTTCTTCCGCAGGCAGCGTCGCAAGCGTCTCCAGCGTGACGGCGTCAACCACCATAACCGGCTGCGCACGTGTCATGCGTTCAACCTGATCGGAATACACAACAGCGACTTTGGAGCCATCCGGGCTGTGCACCAAAGCATGCATGACGGGCGAAACCGCCTGTACGCGCGCGACGGGCTCAGGCAGCATCGACCATGTGTTCGTCTCGATGACGCGCAGTGTGCCGTCAATATGAGCCGACACAAGGCGCGGACGATGCGGATCAAAACTCACCGCGCGCACGCTGGCGTCCCACGGAGCCAGTGAGAAGCCGTGTGCAGGATCAATGGTGGTGGGTGAGGTGCTGTAGCCGACCAACTGCTCGCCGGTTTCCGCATCAAGCACGAAGAACTCGTTCCATGTGCCTTCGCGGTCACCAAACCAGACGATTCGTCTTCCATCTGGCGAGAACGCTGTCGCACCCGGAAACGTGCGACCCAGATTGCGTCGCCAAAGCGGAAAGCCGGTCAGCGTATCAGTCACGCTCACGAAGCCCCATCCAATGCTCATGGCACGTGAGCCATCAGCAGAGATCGGTCCGGGGCTGGTTCGTAAGTCAGCAGTGGTGCGATAAGGCAGTTGCAGCGAGAGCACCGAAGCGATGCGTACAGCTCCAGTCTGGTCCACGGTCGCAATCTCGTGCTCGTCGCGCAGAAACGTGATGGCTTGAATCACGCCGCTGCCCATGGGCAGTGTGCCTGCGTCGAGATAGGCGTACTCGTTGGCGGGATCGCGCGTGTACATCGTCACAACGCCGCGCGTGTCGCCCATCGCGATCATCGATGCGTCATGACTCACCTTCGTGACGCTCCAGACGGCGTCTTGCGGGGCGGCGCGACCGGGGTACTCCTCGCCAAATCGCAGAAAGAGCGTCCAGCCGAAACCCACGCCCATATTGATGGATGGTGGTGAAAGACGCAACTGGGAACCGTTCGGAATCCACGCACCGTTACGAACATCAATCCACGCCTGTTGCTGTGTCGGCGACGCCTGCCACATCGCAAGGATGAGCGGATAAGCCGTATCTCCAGTGCGCTGCACGATCCCTCGATCGCAGCCAAATTCACTGGTGGTCAGCCATTGGCGCTCCCCTGTCGCGGCATCAACGCTTGTCATCGCGAAATCGCCGAAGATCACGACCCGCCAGGGCTCGTCGTCATGCACGCGGCACAGCGTGGGCGACTCCCAACGAGTGCCGGCAAGGGGCGGTTCTCGCCACAGCACCTTGCCAGACGCGTCAAGACACACGACATACCCGTTGGAATCGATGCCGGTGAGGAACGCGCCGTCTTCTGACACATGCATGCTGCGCAGCGCGTGTGTCGCGATCAGACGGCCATCGCCGGTGCTCCATTCAAAGGTCTTGTAAGGCGTGACGCGCGACTCCGACAGCACGCGTTCACCATTCGCGAAGGAAGTCAGCGTGCGAACAGCCTCGGGCAGTTGCACGCCGCGCCCGGGGTGCACAGCACTGTGTAGGTATCGCCATTCCCAACCGCGCAGGTCTGCGGGCGCTTCTTCAAGCGACTTGCGAGCTTCGACCGGCGTTTGTGTACGAATCGCTGCGACTGCAGCAGCGAGCGCGGCACGATACTGGCCTCGTTCGGCCTCCTCTCGCTTTCGCTCAGCGAGCGAACGCTGCTCTGCTTCGCTTGCAAGTGCCTGATTCGCACGCACGTACTGAGCCGTCGCCACAACCGCGGCGCTGATGACGAGTAATGCCGAAGCGGCCACGAGTGCTGACACGCCTTGTCGGCGGCGCATGAACTTGCGCAGCGTGTACCACGTGCTGGCTGGGCGAGCGAGGACCGGCTCATGCCGCAGACAGCGTCGCAAATCAGCGGCGAATTCAGCTGCAGACGCGTACCGGAGTGCCGCTTCCTTCGCGAGCGCTTTGCGCACGATGAGGTCAAGGTCATCGCGCATCCCGCGCTCGCCGCCGCTGGGCAGTGGTGGCAACGGTTCAGGTTGTTTCTCCCGAATGCGCCGCGCGGCCTCCGTGAGCGACGCGCCGCGGACATCAACAGGCAGGCGACCCGCGAGAAGTTCGTAGAGGATGACGCCAAGCGAGTAGATGTCGCCGCGAGTATCCGCCGACTCGCTGCCATCAATCGCTTCGGGCGGCATGTACCCGAGTGTGCCGATGATCTTGCCTGTATCGAGCGAGAGCGTGGCATGCTGCTCTGCCTCTCGGCTGAGTGATGCAACGCCGAAATCAAGTACCTTGGGCTGGCCGGTGCCGTCGCTTGAGTCCTCAACGAGAATGTTCGACGGCTTGAGATCGCGGTGAATGACGCCGGCTTGGTGTGCGTGTTGGGTAGCATCGCACACGCGGGCGAGCAGTTCAACGCGTTGCGCGACGGAGAGTTGATTGTGCTGCGCAAACGCAGTCAAGGGCGGGCCGTCCACGTACTCCATCGCGAAGAACGCTGCGCCGCTGGCCGGGTCAGTGGCCGCTTCAAACACTTGAGCGATACCCGGGTGCTTGAGTCGTCCAAGCACTTCCGCCTCGCGTCGAAACCGTGCAAGCGCGGTGCGCGTGGGCACGGAGCTTGACAGCATCTTGATCGCAACGCGGCGATGCGGACTGGCCTGCATCGCCTCATACACCACGCCCATGCCGCCCTGACCCACCATGCGACGAATGTCGTATGCGCTCACACGTTGCGGCATGCTGACAGGTGCTGACGCATCATGCGTCGTGCGCGGCGTGCCGCCACGCGTGAAGAGCTCCGACGTCAGCAGGCGATCTTGCAGCTTGCGGGCAAGTTCCTGTGCAGGGCCACCATCATCAAGCAGCGGAACGCTTGCTTGCGACCCTGCGCCCAGGAGTGAGCGTACTTCCGCGAGCAGCTCCAGATCTTCTCCGTGAGAGCGCTCGATGTGTTCGATCAGCGCGGTGCCGGTGAGATCACCCGCGCTGTCCAGCGCTTGTGCAACACGCTCGTGGAGAGGTTTGCCGCCTTCATCTTGCACGAGTCGTCACCCCGTCGTGCCCAATCGTCGGGCGAGCCAGCCGCGGGCCAGAAGCCAGTCGCGCTCTGCCGTTGCGTCACTGATCTCCAGCCACTGTGCGATCTCGGCCGACTTCAGTCCGCCGAAGTACCTCAACTCTACCACATCTGCCGCACGCGGATACTGCTGGCTCAGCGCCGCAATCGCTTCATCAAGGTCCAGCACGTCCGCTTCGCGCAGTGAATCGGGGGAAGACGACTGCTCCAGCGCCACGAGGTTCCTTGTCATCGGTTGTCCTGCGCCGCGCTTCAGCGCACGCTGCGCCCGCGCATGGTCTACGAGCAACTGCCGCATCACCTTCGCCGCCACTGCCATGAACTGTGCTCGACTGTGTCCGGCTTGGCCGCCGCCCGCCAGTCGCAGGAATGCTTCATGCACGAGAGCTGTCGGCTGGAGCGTGTGCTCGACACGCTCGCTCTTGAACATCGAGCCCGCAATAGCTCGTAATTCATCATAGAGCAAAGGCATCAGCTTGCCGACCGCTGAGCGATCTCCTGCTGACAACTGCTCGAGCAATATGGTCACTTCGTGTGATTGCTGCATGCCCATGCCTCCGATGCGACCCCAAATGGTACCCAAACCGCGGAAAGAACAAATTTCCATGCGCCATGAGGGAAAGTGCGGCCGGTTTTCGCTCCTGCTGGTGTCAGGCCATGCTCTCTCACGTTGAGATTACAGGCATGTGCCGCCCCAAGCCACGTTCTCAGGAGACTCTGCCATGTTCAACAGCGCCCGCAACGCTTTGCTCGCTCTCGCCCTCGCTGCCGGATGCGCTCACGCGCAGACCGCCACCGCGCTGAGCTACCAGGGAAAGCTCGATGTCGCAGGACAGCCCGCGACTGGCGTGTACGACATGCAGTTCCGTCTTTTCGATTCACCCACGCTCAACGCTCCGGCGAACGTCGTCGGTAGCGAAGTCTGCGTCTTTGATGTCACCGTTGTCAACGGCCTTTTCACGGTCAATCTCGACTTTGGCTCGGTGTACAACGGCAATCGCTGGCTCGAAATCCGCGTGCGCCCCGACGGCACCAACTCCTGCCCCGGAGTCGGCACTGTCACGCCCCTCGCGTCGCGCCAGCTCATCTCCTCCGCCCCGCGTGCGGTCTTCTCTCAAAACACCCGCGGCATCACCATCGACGCCGCTGGAAACTTCGCCGGCCGTGGTGGTAGCGATCCCATCCCGCTCGCCATCGCACATACGGGCGCCGAGGAGTGGCTCAGCCTCCGCAGTCAGTCGGGCACCGAACGCTGGCGCGTGATGCAAGGCAGCAGCGGCGGACTGTCATTCCGCAATGTCGATGGCTCGAACGCGGTTGAGCGCGTTCGCTTTGGCACCTCGGCGGGCACAGCGCTGAATGTGGCAGGCACCACGACCACGCAGGTGCTCACCATCACAGGCGGTGCCGACATCGCCGAACCCTTCAACATCCACGCCGCCGAAGGTACCGCCATCGTTCCGGGCATGGTCGTCTCGATCGACCCGGCTCGCACCGGCGAGCTCCGCGTGAGTGACGCCGCCTACGACCGCACCGTTGCCGGCATCATCTCCGGCGCCAACGGCGTCAATCCGGGACTCACGCTCACGCAGGCTGGCACAGTCGCCGACGGCAAGCACCCCGTTGCACTCACCGGCCGCGTGTGGGTCTTGGCCGACGCGACGCACGGCGCAATCACCGCTGGCGATCTGCTCACTAGCAGCGACACGCCCGGCCACGCCATGAAGGCTGGCGACACCGCCAAGTCCGCCGGCGCGACTATCGGCAAAGCGATGTCGAGCCTCGAGTCCGGCAAGGGCTACGTGCTCGTCCTCGTCAACCTCCACTGATCGCGCGTTCTTCCCCTCGCTTCATTCGATCAAGGAGACTCCACTATGTCACGCACTCTCACCACTCTCGCGGCTGTCAGCGCAACGCTCGCTCTCGCCACAGTCGCCAATGCTCAGACCTACTTGCGTGCGGTGCCCTGGTTCAACCCAAGTGGTCTGGCAGCCGCTCCCTTCAGCAACGTCCTCGCCGCGCAATGCGCGTCGTCCTCTGGCGGCACGATCGTCGTTCGGCCTGGCACGATCTTCCAATCCGTGACGCTTAACCAGCCTCGCACCTACACCGCCACCACCGGCGCCGCGACCATCGATGGTCGCGCGAGTGCCACCACCACGCTCCGCGTTGGATCCTACAACGTCCGCCTCTGGCCTGGCTTCTTTGCCGCCCAGACCTTTGCTGATCAGGCTCGCGCCGATCTCATCGGCCCGCGCCTGCAAGCTGAAAACTGCGACATCATCGGCCTGCAGGAAGTCTGGGACTACCGCCTCGACAGCCCCGACGCTTCCAACTTCATCGATGCCCTTCGCGGTAACTACTGGTACTACTACGGCGACTTCTTTGGCGATGCTGGAAACTCCAACAACAGCGGCTTGCTCACGCTCACCCGCAACCAACCGTCAGCCTTCTCACAGTCGTCCTACACCGAGTGCGATGGCTTCGACTGCCTCGCGAACAAGGGTTTCATCCGTCTCTCATTCGTGAAAGACGGCTTCAACGTCACCGTCTTCAATACCCACACGCAGGCAGGCAGCAGCAGCGAGAACCAAACCACACGCCAAGGCCAGCTCAATGAGCTCGCCGTGTCCGTCAACGTTTGGCGTGCTCTCAACCCTTCGCACGTCGTCTTCGTCGTGGGAGACTTCAACGTCGACGGAAACAACGTCGAATTCATCAACATGGCCAACGCCATGGGCGGCATCGCAGCGACCGCTGATGCTCGCACCAACTTCCCGTGCAGCCCTGACTTCAGCGACTGCACTTCATGCGGAAGCAACACGATCAAACAGATCTTCGGTGACGACACCAACAGCACGATCCTTGACCACATTCTCTACGTTGGTAGCGCCGATGGCACCGTCAAGGTCGTTCCCACCTTTTACGAAGTCAAGCAGTACCGTCGCACCGATGGCGGCCAATGGTGCCGCAACACCGCTCCGACCGGTTGCGGCAACGACCTTTCTGACCACGAAGCTGTTTACGCCAACTTCCAGCTTCGCCGCGTGACACCGTGACGCGGGTCCGTGATCTCTGATACGACCCGTCCTCATCGCAACCACCACACCTTCCCCGGCGAGCGGCACAACCAGAGCCGCTCGCCGGTTCTTGTTTCCGCACGCCCTGCAGCCGCCTGAGTTTCTCTATAGTGCAGCGATGCAATCGCCTCTCACTGTCTTGGACATGCTCCCCCGCCTTGCCGATCGCTCGCTCACCAGCGAAGCGATTGTCACTCGGTGCTATGACGCTATCGCCCAGCGTGAGTCGACAGTCAAGGCGTTCATCTCGCTAGTCCCGCGCGAAGATGCCATCGCCCAGGCGCGTGCTATAGATCGCCGCCGTGCAGCGGGAGAGCAGCTCCCGGCGACTGCCGGCATTCCCATCGCCATCAAGGACAACATTGTCGTCGCCAACATGCGTGCGACCGCAGGCTCCAAGATGCTCGCTGACTACGTCTCGCCTTTCCACGCCACCGCCGTCGAGAAGCTCCTCGCCGCGGGCCTCATCATCGTGGGCAAAACCAACACCGACGAGTACGGCTTCGGCTCTTCCACCGAAAACTCCGCGTTTGGGCCCAGCACAAACCCGCACGACTCGACGCGTGTACCGGGTGGTACAAGCGGCGGCTCCGCTGCGGCCGTCGCGGCTGGATTTGTACCGTGGGCGCTTGGTTCAGACACGGGCGGCAGCGTGCGGCAGCCGGCGAGTTTCTGCGGTGTCGTCGGGCTGCGGCCTACATACGGACGCGTGTCGCGATACGGGCTGATCGCGTATGCAAGTTCGATGGACACCATCGGACCGATCGCGAACAGCGTGGAAGACGCGGCGATGCTGCTGAGCATCATCGAAGGCCGCGACGAAAATGACATGACGTCGCGCAGTTTCGCGCCCGTGCAGCCCCCGGCCCAGCCGCGCGTTGCGATTGTGCACGAGTACCTTGCGCCGCCGTGTGACCCGCAGATTGCCGCTGCGGTGCGAGCGGTAGCGGAAGCTGCGCGAGCGGTGGGGGCGTCGCTGCATGAAACGTCCTTGGCGACGACGCCGCACGCGCTGGCGACGTATTACATCATCGCGTGCGTGGAGGCGGCCAGCAACCTGGGGCGATACGACGGCGTGCGATACGGCCACCGCGCGAAGGATGCGACGAGCATTGACGACATGATCACTCGCAGTCGCAGTGAAGCGTTTGGCAGCGAAGCCAAGCGACGCATCATGCTTGGCACCTACGCGGCGAGTGCGGGTTACAGCGATCAGTACTACCGCAAGGCGTGCGAGGTGAGGCGGCTGATCAAACAGGACTTTGACAAGGCGTTTGCGACGGCTGATTTTCTTCTGACGCCTGTGTCGCCAACAACGGCGTGGAAGCTGGGCGAGAAGTCGAGCGACCCGATGGCCATGTACCTCGCGGACATTCTGAGCGTGCCCGCGTCGCTGGCGGGCGTGCCCGCTGTTGTGATTCCGTGGGGCAAAGACACCAACGGGCTGCCGATGGGCGTGCAGCTCACGGCCCAGTCGGGCAATGACGGAGCATTACTCGCGTTTGCAAGCAAGTTGCAGCAGCATGCACCGTGAGGCTTATGCGCTTTCCGGCTTGATCTTGCCAATCACTTCCGCGGGCTGCTGGGCGATCTGCTCAGCGATCTCGCGGCGGTTGATTTCGACATCGCGGGGGAAGTCGAACGCGATGCGGACGCGTTCACCCTTCACGCTTGCGATGCGGACAATGCCGATCGGGTTCTTGGGGTCGCCGATGACGACTTCTTCGCCTTCCCTGCGGGTAATGACCAACATGATCCAACTCCCATCCTGGGCGCACGCGCGTCATCGTGACGCGACCACCGTGGCGCTCCACCACTGAGGCTTTCTCGGAGAGCCCACCACAGGCGCGAGACAGCCGAACCACCGAGCAACTTTATACCGCGCATGTCACGAATCGCCAAGAGCTTCTGACATTTGTGAGATGTGAATTCTTGAGTATGCGTCCGAAAAACTAGAGTTGTAACGTCTTTTCAGATCGGAGTTTGGGATCGACTTTGCGTGAACTTCACAATGGGGAGGGGCATTTTGTCCACGGTCTATCCACACGAGAATTCGTGTCAGTCACGCAATTCAGTTGGAAAGGATAAGAATGTCTGTTGCTTACTCGACGGCTTCCACGCCGGTTACTTCTGGCACGTGGGCCTTGAGGTTGCGTTCGATGCCGACTTGCAGGGTGATCATGCTGCTGGGGCAGCCGACGCACGCGCCGTGGAGGCGGATCTGCACTTTGCCTTCGGGTGTCACATCGACAAACTCAAGGTCGCCGCCATCTGCCTGGACGGCGGGGCGGATCAGCTTGAGCACCTTCATGACCTTCTCATGGACGCAAGGTGAGGCGGGATTAGCGGCGGGCGAGGACATGTCCAGATGGTAGGGCGGAAGGGGGCGAGCGAACGAGCGAACGAGCGAACGAGGGGGAAGGCAGGAAAGGCAAAGCAGGACCGGGGCCGCTGTTGCGGCTTCGGTGCTTTGTGGGATTGGAGCCAGCTTTCAGTTTCCGCGTGCGTGGGATGATCGGCCCGCTTTGCTTGGGTAAGCAAAGCGGGTAAGCGGCTGGCGCACCGGAATTGGCGGGCTTGGGCTTGTCGAGCTTGCGCTCGACATCGTGGCGTGATCCACGAGGGCTTTGGGAATCCGGCCGCCCGGGACGGGCGGCCCACCCCAAAGTTGTCCAAGACCGCTGGTGGTTGGTTCGGTTGGCACCAAGTCCGTGGTCGCTCGATCATCGGGCGTGCCTGCCGCGTTGTCGCCGTCGACTCCGCTAACTGACTGCCGCCGCTTAAAGCGAACAGAGGAACTTGGTGACTCGTGACGGGCCACCAGTGCGCATTTTCGCAGAATGTCTGGTGTGATGCAAGCAGAATCGGGGCTGAGGGCATGGATTGAGCGCACAAGGGTGGTCGGCGCGTGCAGATTTCGAGAAGTGTGCGCGCGCGGTGTGCTGTGTTGGGGAGTTTTCCACATTGAATGTGAACGCGACGTAAGTGCGACGGCCCTTGGTGGGTCGCGGCATTCGGCATTCGTGATTCGGCATTCGTGGGAAGGCAG
>JBKDAN010000065.1:0-34821 GCA_046316615.1 Phycisphaerae bacterium | reverse complement strand
GGTGCGGGGCTTAGGAGCGGTTGTTGTCGCGGCTGCGGTGGTCTTGGCGTTTGGGTGGCCGTTGGTGTGAGCGGTTGTCTGGCTCTCACTCGCTGAGTGCACGCCGTTGGTGTCGCTGGGCATGGGGGAATGTTAGGAAGTGGACAAGCGACTGCGCGGATTTGCACGCTTGCAGCTTCGGCAGCATGGCCAGCTACTGGCACAGCCCGCCACTGAGCACCCTCAGGAATGCGATTACGTCCTCATCTTCTGGAAAGACCGCGTTGTTATTGAAGTCGATGTCGCAGGAGTTGCCGGGCAGTGGCGAGTACGGACACTCCGCGCCAGCGAGTACCTGAAAGAAGTCGATGACATCTTGGTCTTCAGGAAACACGCTGTTTCGATTGAAATCGATGCAATCACAAATGCCGTCCTGATCGAACGAGCCCAAGCGCCACGTGTCGCGAGCAACCGGTGCTCCGCCTGCGCCAGTCCCGCCAAACACGATGAAGGAACTTTCGATGGGGTCGAAGGCTGCGCCGAACTGAAACCTCGGCATAAGGCACCGAGAAGTGTCAGTGAGCGACCAACCCGCACTCGCGAGTGTCCATGCTTCACCAAACGCAACGCCGCTGCCATTGGTTCCGCCAAGCAAGACTGTCTGTTGACGGCGATCATCAAAGACGAGTTCTGAACCCCAACGAGGTGATGGACCCTGATTTGTTTCGAGAATCCACGCGGACCCATTCCAAGTCCAAGTTTCGCCGTTCGGCGTTCCTGCGGAGTTCACTTGTCCACCGAAGAGAATCGTCTTGTTGCGATGACGGTCGAATGCCATAGCCGCCTTGACTCGCGCTGACGGGCCACCTGAAGAGGCTTGAGTCCAAACGGTACCATCCCACTCCCAAGTGTCCCGGAGAATGGGAAAGTTTGACCCAATACCGCCAAATACGACTAGTACTCCGCGTGCTTCATCGAAGGCCATCGACAGCTCGCGCCGAGCCGGCGGGCCGCCAGCGGCCAGCAGTGTCCACGTTGTGCCGTCCCATGACCAAAGATCGGCGTAATGTGTTGGAAAGCAACCAACGCCGCCAAACAAGAGTACTACATCTCTAGCGGAGTCGTAGACCATCTTGCCGGCGCGGCGGGCGGCTGGGCCGGTAGTAGCTACGCGAGTCCAAGCGTTGCCATCCCATTCCCACGTCTCGCCACTGTCGGTGCAGTTGTCGCCGCCTCCGAACCAAACTGTCCTTCGTCGGAGCGAATCGTGAGCCATCATGCCCAACTGCGCGAAGGGCGGAGCAATCTCATTAGCGGTGCTAATCCAACCCGGCGCGCAGCCGACTCCATCCGGCGCACGATCAAATTCAATGACGAACGAGGTAACGAAGTCGGCGTTGGTGCCGCATCTCGTCGGATCGTCTACCAGATCGTTCCACGTTGCTGAACGGACGGACGCTCCGTTCGCCCAATAGTGAACACGATTTTCGTTTGAACATTCGAGGCCTGTCGTACCAGCGTTGTTCGGCTGTCCGGCACCCCAACTTGCAAAACCCCATGGTTCCTGAGTCCATGTCCATCCGGCGCTAGGTTCGGCACTCTGGGCCAGTTGGGTTCCGCCGATCCACGGTCCAAAGTTCGCATTGGAGTTGCTGGCGGTACGCCAATACGTTGGGTCGTTTATGAGCGAAAAAATGAACTGATTTTCGGCGGCTGAGTTTACGCTTGCCAGATACCCACCTTGGCTTTCCGCGAACAATCGGGCTGCGCTCCAAGAAAACGCGTCCGGCATGACGACCACTCGGTAGTAGTGTCCGTTCTCACACCACACTGACGTCCGACTTTGGGTCTGTGCAACTGCAGCAGATGCAAACAAAGCGAGCAGTGGCAAAGCAAAACCGAGAGTTCTCATTTTCAACCCCTTCCAGATCACGAGCGCGTTCACGCCTCGGCGAAATCATACCCCGCGCCATATCGCCCCGTCTTGAGCTTGACCAACTGCCGCAAAATGTCATTACACAGCGTGCTTGCGCCGAAGCGGAAGTAGTCGTTGGTCATCCACGGGTTGCCTGCAACAGCATCGAAGCCGGGAACGTTGAGCGGGCCCATGACTTCGTGGACCATGACGAGGTAATGCACGCTTTGCTTGGCGGTGCGAATGCCGCCGGCGGGTTTCATGCCGACGAGGTTGCCGGTTTCGAGGTACCAGTCGCGGATGGCTTCGAGCATGACGAGCGTGACGGGCATCGTCGCGGCGGGCTGCACTTTGCCGGTGCTGGTTTTGATGAAGTCCACGTTGCCGTCGCCTGTGCCGCTTGGGCAGACTTCGTGCATCGCGCGGATAGAGATGTCGCTGGCGAGGCGCACGTTGTCGAGCGTTTCGAGTTCGCCGGTTTCGAGAATGACCTTGAGGTGTGCGTACGTTCCGTCGTCGCGGCGGCAGGCCTTCTTGGTTTCTCGCACTTCTTCCCACAGTTTGTCGTGCTTGCCCGCGAGGAACAAGCCGCGTGAGATGACCATGTCGATTTCATCCGCGCCCATAGCGACGGCTTGGCGGACGTCTTCGAGGCGAACGTCGAGCGGGAACTGGCCGCTGGGGAAGCCCGTTGCGACGGCGGCGATCTTGACGCTGCTGGGGTTGGCGGGCGAGCGCAGCATCTCAACACACGTGGGAATGAGGCTGGGATAAACGCACACCGCGCCGACGCTGGGCAAGCGCTGGCCCAGCACGCGTTCGTCGCGCTCGTAGGGGCGCGCGGCTTTGGCGCACAGGGCGCGCACCTTCTCGGGGCTGTCTTTACCTTCGAGCGTCGTCAGGTCCAGCATGCTCAGCGCGGTCAGCAGCAGCTCGCGCTTGCTGGCGTTCTTGATCGATCGCTTGGTGAACGACGCGGCCCGCTCAGCGGCCATGGTCGCATCAACCGGACGGGGACGAATGGTCGAAGGCATGAGCAATCGTAGTTGCTGCGAGCGCAAGACGTTGTCGCGCAGGATGAGACACGCCGCATGCCCGATATCGCTGCAATTCCGCCGACATTCGGCAAAGATTCGTTGATGATTCATGCGGCTGCCGACACCTACGCTCTGCGCATGACAGTCCTCGACACCCTTGCCAAGAACAAGTCCGCCGCGCAGCAGCGTTTGATTGACTGGCTGCGCATTCCCAGCATTTCGACTGACCCCAAGTACGCCGGCGACTGCCGCAAGGCCGCGCAGTGGGCGTGCGACCAGTTGCTGGAATTAGGCTTTGAAGCGCGGCTGGTGGAAACGGGCGATGTGACCAGCGGCAAGGGCTCGGGCCACCCGGTGGTGCTCGCGACGATTGCGCCCAAGGCTGGCTACAGCGGTCCGCACGTGCTCTTCTATGGACACTATGACGTGCAGCCGGTTGATCCGCTCAATCTGTGGGAGAGCGATCCGTTCAACCCGGTTGTGCGTGCGGCGCGAGCGGGTGAGCATGGCGGCGAGCGCATCGTGGCACGCGGCGCGGTGGATGACAAAGGCCAGGTGGCGACGTTCCTCGAAGCATGCCGCGCATGGAAGCAGACGAGCGGCCACGCAACCAACGGCGCGGCGTACACGATTCTGCTGGAAGGTGAGGAAGAGAGCGGCAGCGCGAATCTCGAGCGTTTCGTGCGTGATCACGCCGCGATGCTCAAGAAGACGGATGTCTGCCTCATCAGCGACACTGGCATGGTCGATCGCGACAAGCCGGCGATCACATACGGAGTGCGCGGCCTCGCGTATACGCAGGTCACGCTGCATGCGAGCAATCAGGATTTGCATAGTGGCCTGTGGGGTGGCCGGTGCCCGAATCCGATCACAGAGCTGTGCTATGTGCTCTCGCAACTGCACGACAAAGACCGCCGGATCACGATTCCGGGGTTCTATGACGATGTGCGCCCGATTTCGCAAGGCGAGCGCGAAGCGTGGGCGAAGTTGAGCGCGGATACGGGCGTGACGGCGGAGAGCACGCTCGCGAAGATTGGCCTGACGCGCGCTGCGGATGTGGGTGAGAGCGGGTACACATTCCTCGAGCGTGAGTGGGGGCGGCCCACGGCGGAGATCAATGGCATTTGGGGCGGCTACACGGGCGAAGGCGCGAAGACCGTGATTCCCGCGAAGGCGAGTGCGAAGATTTCGTTCCGCCTGGTTGCAGATCAGAAGCCCGAAGTCATCACGCAGCAGTTCTTCGCGTGGCTCAATAGCAAGACGCCGCCGGGCTGCAAGTGGGAACTCGAAGACCTGCACGGCGGCTACGGCGTGACGACGCCCACGGAAAGCGTGACGCTCAAGAAGGCGATGAAGGCTCTCGAACGCGCCGCGGGCAAGGCCCCGTACATGATCAAGTCGGGCGGCAGCATTCCCGTCGCGGGCATGCTCAAGAGCATGCTTGGTCTCGACACCATCTTCATGGGCTTTGGCCTTGACGATGACCGCGTGCACAGCCCCAACGAGAAGTTCGAGATGGCGTGCTTTGAGATGGGCATGAAGGCTCACGCCATGCTCATCGATGAACTGACCAAGTAAGCTGATCGAGCGGCTGGGCACACGCCATGACCACCTCGCACTGGCAACGCAGCAATCGGCTCGGCACGCTTCAGAGCGATGTGGTTGTCATCGGCGCGGGCATCTGCGGCATCTCGGCGGCGTTGCACTTGCAGCGGCGGGGGCTCAGCGTGCGGGTCGTGGAGCGAGGCGTCGTGGGGGGCGTGGGCAGCGGCGCAAGCGCACGCAACGCGGGCTTCCTCATGCGGGGCTGCGCCGACAACTACGCCGATGCGATCAAGCAGTATGGCCGGGCCAAAGCCGCCATGTTGTGGCGATTGACCGAGCGCAACCTCGAAGGCTTGCGGCGTGAAGGCATCGACTCGTTGCCCGCCACGCAGCGTGTGCCGAGCGTGTTGCTTGCTCTCAAAGATGATGAACTCGGCCGCCTGCGCGAAAGCCTGACGCTGATGCGCGAGGATGGCTTCGATGCCCAGTGGTGGGACGCAGCGACCAATCCGCGTGACGCCGCATGGATTTCTCCCAGCGGCAGCGCGAAGACGCTCGGCGCACTCGTCAATCCGCACGACGGCGCGACCAACAGCGTGCACGCCCTCCGCATGCTCAGCGCCAAGCTGCTCTGCCCCGTGCACGAGCAGCAAGAGGTCCACGCTATCGAGCAGCACGGCACAGGCGTGCGAGTGCACGTGACGGATGGCGAACTGCTCGCTCGCAAGGTGCTGGTGTGCACCAACGCCTACGCGCCGCTGCTGCTGCCGGGCCTTGCGCCGCTGGTTGCTCCCAAGCGCGGCCAGATGCTCGCCATCCGCCCGGGCGTCTTCCAACTCGCCGCGAGCTACTACGCCAACTTCGGCAGCGAGTACTTCCGCCAGACGTGGGACGGCAGCGTGGTGGTGGGCGGTTGCCGCACGTATCACGCCGAGAAGGAAACGGGATACGAAGACCGCGTCACGCCCTGGGTGCAAGACGATCTCGAACGCTTCACGCGCGATGTGCTGGGCGAGTTCTCGCGAAGCGACATCACCGCACGCTGGTCGGGCGTCATGGGCTTCACGCCGCATCATCTGCCGATCATCACGCGGTGCTGGGGCGAGAACGCGGCAGCTTCACACGCTTCGCGTGATGGCGCGGGCGATGCGAAGAGCGACCACGTCTGGTTCTGCGGCGGCTTCACGGGCCATGGCATGAGCATGGCGTACGAAGTGTCGCGGCTTGCCACCGCAGAAATGCTCGACGGCATCGAGAGCGGCTTCGGGCTTCCCGCGTAGGTTTCGACAATCCATGCAACCCGCAAGACTACAACAGAATCGCGGCTTGCGGCGCGGTATGTCGCAGCATTAACTTGCGTGTAACTGAAGTGACGCGCCCCCGTCACGTGTGAACAAGCAGAATCACCAGCCAGAACACAGCAATGATCGCATACGTCAGGGCATTGCCGAATAGCACGCCGCGCCTCACCTGCACTTTGGGCACATCGTCAAGCCACGTGCGAAGCACCATCCACTCAATTATCCACGATGCAAGGAAGAACGGAATGCACAGAACGATTGCTGCAGCAACCAGTGTTGCTTCACCACCCGCGTAGGGCGGTGAAGGCCAAGGCGAGCGCAACAACACGCCAAGTGAGGACGTGAATTCAACACCGTTCGCCTTCGTCCACTGAAGACCCAGGAGCGCAAAGTACACACAAGGAACGCCGACGATAGTTGAGATCAAGTTCGCGAAGATCGCCGCAACGAGAGCGCGTTTCCATGCCAGACTGGCAACACGTTGGAGAATCCCCGCCTCGATCAGCACGATCGGAATGAACGCGAGCACGTAGAACGGGCCAAGGACCATGAACATGGGCAGGCCGACATTGGCGAGTGTGAGCATCAGTTCTCCCCTTGTGGCTAACGTCGAGCTTTCTTTACCCGCTCACAACTTCTTCAGCGCACCCACCAACGCATCAATATGCTGCGTCGTGTGCGCTGCAGAGATCTGGCAGCGCAGCCGTGCGTGGCCTTCGGGCACCACGGGGTAACCAAAGCCGATGACGAACACGCCCAGATCCAACAATCGCTTGCTCATCGCAATCGCCTTGGCCGTGTCGTGCACGATGATGGGGCAGATGGCGGTGGGGCTGGGCAGCACATCAAAGCCTGCGGCCTTCAGTTGCTGGCGGGCGTACTGCACGTTGTCCTTCAGTCGCTGCACTCTCTCAGGCTCGCGCAGCGTGATCTCGATTGCCTTCTGCGCACTGGCCGCCACCGTCACCGGCAGCGCATTCGAAAAGAGCGTGGGCCGCCCGCGCTGGATGATGAGGTCAATGGCCTGCTGACTGCCCGCGACAAACCCGCCCGCGCCGCCGCCCAGCGCCTTGCCCAGCGTGCCCGTGAACAAGTCCACGCGGCCCGCATGCGAGCCGCCGTTGATCATGCCCCAGTGTTCATGCGTCCCGCGCCCCAGCTTGCCCATCACGCCGTGGCCGTGGCTGTCGTCCACCACCAGCATCGCGTTGTACTCATCGCAGAGCTTGCGCATAGCGGGCAAGTCCGCGATGCTTCCCTCCATGCTGAAGACGCCGTCGGTCACCACCCAGATCTGCCCGGTCACTTCCTTGTTGGCCTTTGCCGCTTCGAGCGCAGCCCGCAAACTCTTCTCACCTTCCAGCACGTTGTTGCGATACACCGCCTTGTGCACGCCCTTCTTGATGGTCGTCGCCAGGCGAATGCTGTCGATGATGCACGCGTGGTTGAGTTCATCGCTGATGATGATGTCGCCGGGCTCGCACAGCGTCGGAAACACCGCTTCGTTGGCCGTCCACGCGCTCACAAACGTGTACGACGCCTCGGTGCCCATGTACCGCGCGATGGTCTTCTCGAGCTCCCAGTGCGGCCCGAACGTGCCGCAGATAAACCGCACGCTCGCCGTCCCCGCGCCGTAATCACGCAGCGCCTTCGCGCCGGCTTCCACCACTTCCGGATGATTCGCCAGCCCCAGGTAGTTGTTGCTGCAGAAGCACAGCACCTTCTGCGGCTTGCCATCACGCACCAGCGTGATCTCCGCATCCATCGGCCCCTCAATGGTCTGCAACTGCTTCCACAGCCCATCGGCGCGAAGTTGCTTGAAGAGAGCATCGGTACGTGTGGCAAAGGGAGTCATGGGCGCAGGGTACGGCACAGCCCTGCCGATGGAAATCACGCGCACGCATCCATCGCGCATGGCACCGTGCTGCACGCCACAGCAAACTACTATGAATCATGGGGAATGGCAGCGACCACACCGCACCAGCGACGACCGCCGCAACGTCTGACGTCTTGCCCGTCGCACCGCCCGTCACACCGCCAGTCGCGCCGCCAGAAGCACCAGCCACCGCCGCGTCCCTCAAGCTCGACGACCGCGGCCGCCCCTTCAAGCTCATGTCGCCGATCGCGCTGGCCAAAGCCATACGTGAAGCCAACGCCACCGGCAAGGCCGACATGGTCGCCGCGCTCATGCAGGCGTACTCGGCGCGCGTGCCCGCTACCCAGTGGCGGCAAGCTCTCTCGCGACAAGTACTCACTCGTATCCTCGCGGTCTTCGTGTGCGGCGCCCTTGTGGCTGTCTTCGCCAACTCGGTTTTTCCTGTTCAAAGTTGGCAAATCTACGTCTGGTCACTCCTGCTGTGGGCCGGCGGGTACTGGGCAATCAACGCCCCTCCCACGGCGGAAGACCAGCAAGCCTACCGCGCCGCCATGGCCTCGCGTGATCTCTGCCGCAGCTGCGGCTACGACATGCAGCGTCTCTCGCCCGATGCCGATGGCTGCGCCGCCTGCCCCGAGTGCGGCAGCGCATGGCGACTCACGCTCCAGGGCCGCGCGTTGGAACAGCTCGACGCCGTTCGCGCTGCGCATCCCGCGCCCAAAGACCGATGGTCATGGGCTGTCAGCGGCCACGTCATCGACGCGGCAGGCATCGCCCAGCCCTGCGTGCCACTCGCGCGCCTGAACGATCCTGCCATCACCGCCCTGGCCCGCAGCTACGCCACCTCCAGTCGGCTCAAGTTCATGGCGGCCACGACCCTCGCGCTCCTCCCCGCTTGCTACTTCACATGGCTGAAGTTTCCCATCCTCGTGCGCCCCGCGCTCTCGGTTGATTGGCTGGTCGCAGTCTTCGTCCTCCTGTGCGCGGTGTTCATGATCGTCCAGATTCCCTTGATGGTCCTGGGTCTCCGCACCGACTCCGCCCTCTTCGCACCCGCCACCGCGCTGGCGGCAATCCAAAACAACCGCTGCCCCGCCTGCACCGCCGCACTCGCCCAGCCCGCGACCGACCCCGCCGCATCACCGCCAGCCACACCACGCCCCGCACACCACCGCACCTGCACCGCCTGCTCCGCCGTGTGGGACACCAAGACCAAACCAAAGCGCGTCGGTTGGGGGTAAGCGCAAGCACGCGCGCGGCGTGCAACGCGAAGGGGCGAAGCAAAGGCAGGAAGGCCGGGAACACAGAGGACGCAGAGTGCCGCAGAGGGAGATGGAGGAGAAGCCCGCGGCGTGCGTGCGCGGCGGCGTGGCACGCACGCCGATTCACGCATGCCGCATGCCGCGTGCGTTGGCCCGTCTGCCGCGTGGGTTTCGTCGGCTCTCACGCCCAGGCTCGTCCGCACTCTGAGCAGGGCTGCGCAGCGTCGGTTGTCGTGTTGCGCGGGTAGGCGCAGTGCGGGCACAGGCCGCGCGTGCGGCGTCGTGTTGCTCGCCACGCCAGCAGGCGCTGGAGTGACCATGCCAGCAGCGCGCCCGTCGCGGCGAAGCACGTGGCATTGATCATCATGCCGGGCCAGATGACGGCGGTGGGCAATGCGTCGGCGGTCCATCGCCCGTTGAGCAACTGCGAGATGGTGTTGTGCCTCACGCAGACCTCTATCGTGTCGGTGCCGCGCAAGGTCTTGCCGCCAGTGACGGCGGCACGTGCAGTGACAGCGGCACCTGCGCGATAGTCGGCGTGGATGAACTCCAGACAGCGCGCGGGCCAGCCAACCTGCACGAGATCAATCTTCGCGAATTGCGATGCGCTGTGCGCTGTGACAACGGACGCGACGCGAGCCCATTCCTTTGGTTCGCTTGGTTGCCCGAAGGTATTGATCATTCCCGCCCGAAACGCCTCCGGAGTCTGCCGCGGAGGCGGGATATCAGCATGCGGCCAGTCAATCGCTTGCAACATATTCCAGCCGCCGCGGTGCGAGCGCACCAACTGCCACACGCGGCCGTTGTCGAAGGTGAGGTAGCCAAAACTCAGTCCGTCCGGCCCGAAGGTGGCCACGTTGCCGCGATCTTTGTCCCAACGCACCGCGGTAAGTACCTGCACGCCCGCACCAACCAGCAGGCACGCGGCGATCACCACGATGAAGATGCGTTTTCTCACCAGCCGCCCCTCACGCTGCCGCCGTTGACAAGCCACCCGCAGCCAAGAAAGGTAGCACATCGCGAGATTTGCACGACAAGTTCGCGGTGACCGAAGCGTGCACCGACAGTTTCGTGCATGAAAAACCTCGCCGATGTCACATTAAGGCGCACGCCGCTCGGATTTGTGCCACCAGAGGCCGTTGCCGTCTTGCGTCCAGTCTGCTTCTTCATTCGGGTTCCACGTGTGGATGCTGCGACCGTGCTGCCGCAGCCACAGATTGGCCCACACGCACATCCAAGGCACGCGGCGGAGTGTGCGTTCCAGGCCGTCGGGTGTGCGCATGGTGTCCATCGCGGGGATGATGGTCTCGGTGAGCAGTGTGCAGAATCGCCGCGAGAAGTTCTCAAGGCGCGGCAACGGGCCGTTCACTTTGAACCATGTGTCATCTCCGTTCGCCACGAGGTCAGCGGCGCGAAGTTGCATGTCGTGCGACCCGTACGCGTACTCATCAAACGAAGCGGCGGCCTTGAAGCGGTCGTATTGCACCGTGGGGAAGTAGACGTGGATGTTGAGAAAGAACTCGATGGGCTGGGACTTATCTGCTCGCCACGACGACTTCTGGAAGTTGATGCCTTGCCACTGGTCGCCGCAGTCACGCTTGAAATTCTGGCCTGAACCCTTGAAACCATGCTCTCGCAGGAGTCCACCCGCGCGCTTGGTCAGTTCCTTGAAGGCTGCGTCTGCGTTCATGCTCCCATTCTCCCCGTGATTGGCGATCGCCGCCTCGCACCGTAAGCCGCCACCCTGTTGGGCTCCCATCGCGTCCACGTCACCCACCCGCCAAGACGTCACCGCGCGGGGCATCGGCCTTCGGCCTCGCCCCTCGCTCGCTTGCTCTCCTCCCCCCGTGACACACTCGTGACAATCCGGCCAGCATCCCTTGCTGCCCTTGCTCGTATCTTCATAGTGATCGTGGCTGCGCGTAAGCGGCGGCGGGCGGGGCAGGTGTGTACCCTGTGCCCCCCGAGTTTGCGTACTGCGCGGACCGGTGTTTGTTGCGTTTTTGGTGGTTAAGTGGTTGAGTTCTGGGCCATTTCGGCCTGTTTTCGGGGCTTACGGGCCCTTCTGGAGTGATTCCGCATGCCGGCGAGCAATGTGTGCTGGGGCATTGAAGTGGGGGCCGCGGCCATCAAGGCCGTGAAGCTGGAGAACCTGGGCGATGGCAAGTGCCGTCTGGTGGACTGGGCGATTGTCCAGCACCCCAAGGTGCTGTCGACGCCCGGCGTTGATCCCAACGACGTGATCCGCGTTGCGCTGGGGCAGTTCACGAACCAAGTGGACCTGTCCAAGGCGACGATTGCGATTTCGGTGCCGGGGCACAGCAGTTTCGCCCGGTTTGCCAAGCTCCCGCCCGTGGAGCCCAAGAAGGTTGCCGAGATCATCAAGTTCGAGGCGGCCCAGCAGATTCCTTTCCCCCTGGAGCAGGTGGAGTGGGACTACCAGACGTTTGTGACGCCCGACAGCCCTGAGCTCGAAGTGGGCATCTTTGCCATTACGAAGGAGCGGGTGCAGGAGCAGCTCGGGCGGCTGGATGACGTGGGGATCACGCCTGACTTCGTGGTCCAGAGCCCCATTGCGGTGTACAACGCGCTGGCGTACGACCTGGACTTTGGCGACAAGACGCCCGGGACGATCATTGTCGACATCGGGACAACCAGCACCGACCTGGTGGTGGCGACGCCCGGCCGCATGTGGGTCCGGACCTTCCCCCTGGGCGGCCACCAGTTCACCGAGGCGCTGGTCAATCAGTTCCAGTTGAGCTACCCCAAGGCCGAGAAGCTCAAGCGCGAAGCCCAGGACACCAAGCACGCACGCCAGGTTTTCCAAGCGATGCGGCCGGTATTTACGGACCTTGCCCAAGACATCCAGCGCAGCATCGGGTATTTCCAGAGCCTCAACCGCGATGCCGAGCTGACCCGCGTGATTGGCGTGGGCGCAACCTGGAACCTGCCCGGCCTGCGCAAGTACCTCAAGCAGCAGCTGGGCCTGGATGTGTACCGCATCGATACCTTTAAGAAGGTGGGCACCGGCGGCGGCGGCTTTGGGGAAGATGCGGACAACGAAGAAGCCACAGCGGCAGCAGCGGCGGCGGATCCCAACGATCGCAACGCCCAGTTCAACCGCGTGAGCCTGGAGATGGCAACTGCGTACGGCCTTGCGCTGCAAGGACTTGGGCTTAATAGTGTGTCAGGCAACCTGATGCCCACGACGCTGGTGCGCAAGAGCATGTGGCGCGAGAAGGGCAAGTGGTTTGGCATGGCAGCCGGTGTCGCCGCGGCGACGGCGGGCGTCATGTTCATTAACCCGCTCCGCAACTACTTTGCCGTCAACGGCCCCGATGCACGGCCCGATGCGATGATCCAGCAAACGCTGCGTCAGGCCAATGACCTCAAGCGCCAGGCCGATGAGGCCCAGGTGACAACGGCGGGCACGCCCGACTTCAAGGCAGCCAACCTGGTTGCCCTGCAGGACAAGCGCGAGGCGTATCAATATGTAGTCGCTGACCTGCAGGCGATGTTCGCCGATGCCAACGCCCGCAAGGAAAAGTGGGCGGAAGCGGTGAGCATTCCCGGCCAGCCGCCGGTGACGATGCCCGAAGGGCCGGCTCTGCGGATGATGAGCGTGCAGACGATGTATCTGCCGCCCGAAGACGCGGCTGCTCCTGCTTCACCTGATCGTGCGACGCGCACGGAGTCGGATCAGGAGAGCTTCGTGAACTGGTCGGACGAGCTCAAGAAGTTCCCGCGTATCGAAGTGCTGCTGTCGGTTGACACCGCGGTGCCTGAGCCTCGCAAGTTCATGCAGGCGGCGGTGCAGCAGTGGCTGCGCGACAACGCTCGCCGCGAAGGGCTGCGTGCGGACCTGCCCTACGAACTGGTCTACACCGGCGCGTTCTTGCTGGAAGAGACTTCGGCCGCTGACACGGCGGGCATGGACAACAACTCACAGACCGCGTCGAGCCAGGAAGGCGGCAGCCGCCGCGGCGCACGCGGGACGGGTGACAACACCAACAACATGCTTCGCAACACGCGTCGCGGCGCACGCGCGACAGCGCCGGTGCGTGCCATTGCGGGCGAATCCGCCGCGGCACGTGCCGCTGCGGGCGAAGGCATGTCGATGAACGAAATGGCTCCGCTGGAAGCTCCGGCGGATCTGTTTGCGACGCGAACGGCCAACGCCGCCTTCGCCTTCGGACTCGTCTTCAAACCGCCGACACCGCCTGCTGAAGGCACGGACGCTGGGGCCACCACGCCCACGACGGGAGGTACGCAATGAAAGTGACTGCCAAAGACATTCTGGCGTGGGTCAAGAGCCACATCGTCATCGTTGTCAGCGTGATCTTCATCCTCGCTGTGCTGCCTGTGGCGTTCATCGTCAGCAGCGGCTGGCTCAAGAAGATCGTGAACACCCAGCAGGAAGCGGCGAGCAAGGAACTGACCGCCGTGAAGGGTGCGGATATCACGTACAACCTGCTGCAGGTTGATCCCACGCAGCCGGCTGTGAGCGAGAAGAACGCTCCCAACGCCGCGCTGATTGACTTCTTCAAGAAGGCCAACGAACGCGTCGCAGCTTCGGCGGCGACCGCGACAGCCAAGGGTGTGGAGTTCAACCAAGGCAAGGGCCCGCTCGCCGCCGCCGTTGGCCGCAGCGAGTACAAGCCGCTGGTGGAAGGCCTCTTCCCCAAGCCTGCGCTGAGTGAAGCCCAGGCCGCGAGCCCGACCGCCAAGGACATCTTTGTCGAGCAGGAAGGCATCAAGCTTAACGAGATGGAAGACGCCATGCTGGGCAAGCGCGGCCGTCCCAATCCGTACGGCAAGCTGCTCGACGACATGCGCGCAGGCGGCCCGATGGACGCGGCTCGCCTCGAGGAGATCCTGCGTGACATGCGGGCCCGCGAGATCGAGAAGATCACGAGCAACGCACGTCAACTGACGGAAGAAGAAGCCGCTCGCCTCAAGGCGCAGCTGCAGGATCGCCGGCTGGCGGAACTGCAGGCCAACGCCCGCCGGGCAGGCGTGTACATGTCGATGGACGCGCTGCTTGCCAACCCTGCCGCGAGCATGACGAGCGGCCAGCGCGGTCGTCGCGGCCCGGTGACGGAATCGCGTGCGGTCAGCGCGATCGTGCACGATCGCATCGCACCCGCCGAGCTCACGCGTCACAACATGTTCCTCAAGCAGTGGGACGTGTGGGTGCTGGGTGACTTCCTCGCAGCGGTGCGCCTCGCGAACCAGGGCACTGACGGAGCCGACAAGGCTGTCGTCAAGCGCGTCGAAAGCATTGAGATTCGCCTGCCGGACGGCATCAAGGAGATCGATGCTTCCGCTGCTCCGCAAGACGCCGAGATGGCGGCTCTGACTGCTGCCGAGCCCGAAGCTCCGCCCACCAGCGATGTGCCGGCGGGTATGGTGCCGCTGGACAAGAGCAAGAGCATCACCGGTCGCGTGCGTGGCGGGTGGAACGAGATCTACGAAGTTCGTCGCATCAAGGCAACGTGCATCGTGTCGTCGGCGCGTCTCAACGAGTTCCTCGCGGCTATTGCCAAGGTGAACTTCATGAGCGTCACCGATCTGGATCTGAACGAAGTCGATGCCTGGGCCGCTTTGGAAGAGGGTTACTTCTATGGCGACGAGCACGTTGTGCGCGTCACGCTGGAAGTGGAGAGCATCTGGCTCAAGAGCTGGCTGGTCCCCATGATGCCCGAAGAATTCCGCAAGTCCCTGGGCATGAAGGTCGAAGAAGCCGCGCCTCCGGCGTAACGCTCAGTTGACGTCCTTCATTCACGTCGCACTCACGCAACATCACAACCACGCACGCGGCGATCCGGCCGCGTTCAGCACGAGGAAGTTCACATGAAGCTCAAGGGAATCAAGCCTTGGGAGCAGCACATCGAGAAGGGCGTCCTGGGCCTGTGCGGCATCGCACTCGCCGGCGGCCTGGTGTGGCAGCTTTTCATCCAGAAGGCCGAAGTCAAAGTCGGTAACGACACCGTCGCTCCGGCCGACGCATTCGACCCTGTGAAGGCCGAGGCCGACCGCCTGCGGGCCCGCATCGAAGCCGCGGAACCTCGCCTGCCCGAGATTCCCAACGTCGATCTCGCGTCGCGGCTCAAGCTCGGCGCCAACGCGCCGGCCGTCGCAACCGCGACGTCACCCACGCCCTTTGGCCCCAATCCGCGCGTGCGCGTGTCGGGGCCTGCGGTGCAGGTCGCCAACGCGTCGTTTGCCCTGCCCACCGTTGCAGCTCCCAGCGCCGTCGTGGCCGCTCCGTATCGCGCGACGATTGACCCCGTGGAAGCTGCGAGCCTGCCTGAGTTGGCTGCAATTCTGCCGCCTCAGCAGCCCTTCGACAAAGCCAGCGTGAGCATCGAAGCCACGTTCAGTGGCGCTCAGGTTGCCGAGCTGCTCGCGACCGACCCTGACGGCCCGGGCCCCATCGAGCCCATGCCGCAGAGCTGGTGGCGCGATGTGGCGACGGAAACGCCGAGCATCACCATCGTGGGTGTCGAAGTGGAGCGTCGTCTGGTGCGCGGTGCTGACGGTCGCACACCGGCGGAAGACCAAGCCGTGACCACGGTGCCGCCCATGCCCGGTCGTGCCGCGTTCATCGATGTGTGGAAGGAAGAAGCCCGCAGCGCGGGCGATGTGCCGCCGCTGGTGGAAGAAGTCACCGTGGCGATGGACGAGATTCTGCGTCCTGAGTTCTATCGCACGATCGCTGGTCCCGCATGGGAACCGCCATCGGAGATGGTTGTCTCGACGACGGAAGACCCCAACGCTCGCCAGATCCGCAGCCTCAAGAGCCGCATCGGCCAAATCGATACGGCCCTCCGCCGGTTGCAAGCAGCTCCGGTTGCTCCTCGCCGCGAGGCCAATCGCGACGAATCGCCGCGTCGCGGTGGCGGCCGTGGCCAGCCGCCTCCGGAGCGTCGCGAAGCCGACAACCCCGAGCAGGACAAGGAACGGAACATCAAGCGGCTGCAAGACGAGCGTGCACGCCTCGTTGAGCGTCTGAAGGCCCTGGGTGACAAGTCGCAAGACGATCCCACCGCGGCCCAGCCCGCGGTGGAAGACACCCGCCCGTGGCTTGCTCGTAATGACATCAAGGTCTTCGCTCACGACCTCACGGTCGAGCCCGGCGCTGAGTACCAGTACCGCGTTCGCATCGTGATGAACAGTCCGCTGTTTGGCCGTGGCCTGCAGGAATCCCAGAAGGAGCTTGCGGAACAGAGCCTCATGACCTCGGCGTGGAGCGAGTGGACCAGCGTGGTGCCGATTGATCGCAACAGCGAGTTCTTTATCGTGAGTGCAGGCAATGACCCGCTGACGGGCCGTGCAACCGCGAGCGCTCAGTTGTTTGAGTTCTACTACGGCTTCTACCGCCGTGCTTCGGCCTCGGTCGAGCAGGGCGATAGCTTCCGCGCGAGTGCTCGCCTGCCCGAAACGCTGCCCAACTTCTTTGACTTTGAGAAGCTGAAGGCTGATGTTGCGGCCGGCAAGGCCCCGGTTGCACCCGGCACGCCCCCTCCTGGCCGTCGCGTGCCGCCGCCTGACGATCAGCAGGATCCTGGCCCAGGCCCCGGTCGCCGCGGCGCGGCCCCTGCCAACCAAGACGGGCCCGCGGCCCCCAACGCACCTGCAACGCCCGCGATTGACCGTGGTCCGGGCACGATTGCACCGCCGGAAACTCGCGTGCTGACGGTTCCCTCGATCTTCCTGGGCATTCGTCAGGTGCCGGGCCTGGATAGCAACAACAACCCCGTCATGCGGACGCACGCCGTGCTGCGTGACCAAACCAACAGCGTCAGCAGCTTTGCGTCTGAGGCTGTTCGCACGAGCGAGCTCTATAAGCGCTTGTCAGCAAACGCTGAACTGGGCGAACGTCAGGGCAAGGAAGAGGATGCCAGCGTGCCTCCGGCTCCGGGCGGCCGGCCCACGCCTCCGCCGCCTCGGCCGGGTCCTGGCGGCGGCGGTGGTGGGGGTGGCGGCGGGGGTGGCGGTTAAGCCTTGAATCAGAAACGGTTTAGGGACTTTGGTGCAAAAGTGATGAAAATTGAAGGGTCAACTGGCTTGACCCTGACGGATCGAAACCTAGTATCTTCTCCCCCAAGTTTCTTCCGCAAGGTTGAAACGCAAGGGACAGCCAAGTGAGCCCGCAAGGGTGCAGCAAGGCCTGATCTTTGACAACCGGATACAGACGACATGTCTCCTCCTGGTATCGGAGTGGAGAGTGGGCAACCACTCGAAGCTGCCGGTTCTGCGAAGCACGCTTCCCAATGTGACGTGCTTGCAGGGAGTCGCCAGGAGGAAGCTGCAAATGGCAACGAGTCGCGGTGGCGTAAGCCATCGTGATAAGAAGAAGAATATGTAGCGCGTAAAAATGGCTGAGTTGTCGGTGGAAACCAATCGTCGCAAGACGGTTGCGGAAGCTGATTCGTCCCGAACATATGCCGGGACGACGAAAAACCAGCTGGTCGCGAAGTGAGCGAGGTCGAAAGACCAAGCGAGTTTCGACGCCCGGTTGGCGTGATCGAACAAGGGCGCACGACGGATGTCTTGGCATCAAGAGGCGATGAAGGACGTTGGAGCCTACGAAAAGCACAGGGGAGCCGGCAACCAGGCTGTGATCCTGTGATATCCGAATGGGGCAACCCACTCGAAAGAGTACCTAGTCCTGAATGCATAGGGACTATGGAGCGAACGCAGAGAACTGAAACATCTCAGTACCTGCAGGAAAAGAAAGCAACAGCGATTTCGTGAGTAGCGGCGAGCGAAAGCGAATAAGCCAGTGGAACTACGAACGCATTGGAATGTGCGACCGAAGAAGGTGAAAGTCCTGTAGTTGGAAACTGGTGAGCCCATTGATTAGATTCGGGCTCGGGAAACCCGGATTGAAGATGGGGGGTCCACCCTCCAAGGCTAAATACTACTTGATGACCGATAGTGAACAAGTAAGGCGACTGAACGATGAAAACAACCGCGTCGAGCGGTGTGAAAGAGAGCTGAAATCGTGCGCTTACAAGCGGTCGGAGTCCTTCGGGATGACGGCGTGCTTTTTGCATAATGAGCCGGCGAGTTACTCTGTACGGCGAGCCTAAGGCCCAACGGGCCGGAGGCGGAGCGAAAGCGAGTCTGATAAGGGCGCTAAGTCGTACGGAGTAGACGCGAAACCTTGTGATCTACCGTTGGTCAGACTGAAGGGCGGGTAACACCGCCTGGAGGGTCGAACGGGTGACCGTTGAAAAGGTCTCCGATGAACTGACGGGAGGACTCAAAGTGTAATCAAACTGGGAGATAGCTCGTTCTCTCCGAAATAACTTTAGGGTTAGCCTCAGAAAGTAGCACGTGGGGGTAGAGCTACTGGATGGTTTGAGCGGCCTACCGGCTAGCCGAACCAACCAAACTCCGAATACCACGTGTGTAATTCTGGGAGATAGACGGTGAGTGACAATATCCATCGTCAAGAGGAGAACAATCCTCATCACCAGCTAAGGTCCCTAATCTCTGCTCAGTTCGAAAGGAAGTTGAATTGCTGTGACATCCAGGATGTTGGCTTAGAAGCAGCCACCATTTAAAGAGTGCGTAACAGCTCACTGGACGAGGAATTCAGCGCCGATAATGATCGGGAATAAGCAGAGAGCCGAAGCTGTGGGCTCGTAAGAGCGGTAGGAGAGCGTTCTTCGCAGCAGTGAAGCGATGCCGAAAGGCTTCGTGGAGCGCGAAGAAGTGAATATGCCGGCTTGAGTAACGATTAACCGGGTGAGAATCCCGGTCGCCATATATCCAAGGTTTCCTGGGGAAGGTTCGTCCGCCCAGGGTTAGCCGGGACCTAAGACGAGGCTGAAAGGCGTAGTCGATGGACATCAGGTCAATATTCCTGAGCCAGCACCGAGAACGCATGTCTGAGTTTCACGGCCTTACCAGATTGGCAGGCCCTTGTGGCCGAAGTGAGACAAAGATGTGACTAGAAAAGCAGGTGCATAGCCCGTACCAAAACTGACACAGGTGGATGAGGCGAATAGCCTAAGGCGCGCGAGAGAACGGTCGTGAAGGAACTAGGCAAGTTAACCCCGTAAGTTCGCAAGAAGGGGGGCCTCTCCTCACGGAAGGCCGCAGAGAAAAGGGTCTGGGAACTGTTTATCAAAAACACAGCTCTGTGCTAAGACGCAAGTCGACGTATACAGAGTGACGCTTGCCCGATGCCGGAATGTCAAGGAAGCGGGTCATCGAAAGAGAAGCTCGCGACCGAAGCACCGGTGAATGGCGGCCGTAACTATGACGGTCCTAAGGTAGCGAAGTTCCTTGTCGGGTAAGTTCCGACGCGCATGAATAGCGTAATCACTGGACTCCTGTCTCCACGACCGACTCGGTGAAATAGTAGTGGCGGTGAAGATGCCGCCTACCCGCAGCAAGACGGAAAGACCCCGTGGACCTTCACTATAGGCCCGTATTGACCACGAGCTTAGACTGCGTAGCATAGGTGGGAGCCTTTGACGTCCGGATTCCGGTCCGGAAAGAGGCACAGGTGAAATACCACCCTGGCTTGGTTTGTGGTCTAACGTCGATTCCCATTATCTGGGCGACGGACAGTGCGCGCTGGGTAGTTTGACTGGGGCGGTCTCCTCCAAAAGAGTAACGGAGGAGCGCAAAGTTCGGCTCAACACGGATGGAAACCGTGTGTCGAGTGTAAGAGCACAAGCCGGATTTACTGTGAGACCGACGGGTCGAACAGTCTCGAAAGAGGGCTCTAGTGATCCTGCGATCCCGTGTGGAAGGGTCGTAGCTCAACGGATAAAAGGTACCCCGGGGATAACAGGCTGATCGCTCCCGAGCGTCCATAGCGGCGGAGCGGTTTGGCACCTCGATGTCGGCCCATCACATCCTGGGGCTGAAGGCGGTCCCAAGGGTCTGGCTGTTCGCCAGTTAAAGTGGTACGCGAGCTGGGTTCAGACCGGCGTGAGCCAGGTCGGTCCCTATCTGTTGTGGGCGTTCCAAACTTGATGGAAGTCAACCTTAGTACGAGAGGATTGGGTTGGACGAACCCCTGGTGATCCAGTTGCATTGCTAAATGCACCGCTGGGTAGCTACGTTCGGCAGGGATAAACGCTGAAAGCATCTAAGCGTGAAGCCCCTCCAAAGATGAGGTTTGGTCTGAGACCGCAGGGAGACTACCTGCTTGATAGGCCGCATGTGTACGGGCTGAAAGGCCCTGTAGCTGAGCGGTACTAACGGTCGATGGTCACGCCAACCAGCCGTCGCGAGTTTGTCACGCAAGTGGCACACTTCGCGGATCGTGCTGCATCTTCTTCCTCTATAACGCCTGCCAACTTGCAACTTGATTCAACGTCAATATGTCGTCTGTCCCGGCTATCAAGCCGGCAGACATGCTGAAAAGCATGTCCGCTGGATTGTCGGTGAGTATAAGCGAAAGGAAACACCTGTTCCCATCCCGAACACAGCAGTTAAGCTTTCGCTGCCGATGATACTTCTCTGAGGGAAAGCAGGTCATCGCCGACTTTTGAGCCCCGTCTGGTAAACCAGGCGGGGCTCTTTTGGTTTTTGTCCTTTTCTGCAAGCGATCGTTGTATCTCGCGTCATTGCAATTGTGCCTGTGATGCTCCGCCATCGATCCCTTTCGGTGATTGCGGTCCGAGTCAGTACCTCAACCGGCTGGCCTGACCAGGATTGCGCTGATCGCCGACGATTGCACATACGTCTTCATGTCAACGCGAATGGGCTGTGGTTGGAGTGAGTCGTAGATAACGGCCTCATCTGATGTTTCACCAGGGACGAGCACCGTCCAGTGCAGCCCTTTCGGCTTGCTCAGAATGATGACAGAAAATCCCGCTGCAAGGTGTGATTGCACCTTTGCGACATCATCCGCGGGCGACAGAAGCAGCTCGCAATCAAAGCCGTCCTGCTTCATGACTCGCAGCAGATCAGGATGAATCGTGCCCAGTGTTGTTGTGTCGAAAATGTGTGCTTGGCGATCGGTTCCGAGCCGGTATCGCAAGTCAGCGAGAAGCGGATCAATACCAAAGGCACGGTAAACCGTGCTGACGCTGTGAAAACCGCACGTATGCGGTTCGGTCTGCGATTCCAGTGTGAAATGCCCGGGTCTCGCGGACAGTGGCTGTCGCTGCGGCGCCGTCCCGTACTTGCGGTTGTAGTACCGCGGACCGCCCTGGCAGAACGTGATTGCGGCAAGAACCACAACTGCTCCGGTGAGCGAGACGGCAAGAACTAGTACGCGCTTACGGCGAAAAAGACGCCGCGCCGAGCGTCGTTGTGTGATCGTCGGTGGATGCGGTTGCGACGTGGTCATGGCACGTAATGGTGTGTCGACGCGTCGAGAACAGGCCCGCAGCCTCATTCGTCTGCACACGCCGTTTACTTCTGCCGCTTCGCCTGCTCCTCGCGCAAGTGCGCCTGCAGCGAGTAGATCTCCCCGATCGCTTGATCAAACATGGCATCGGCCTGCGCATCCGTTTGCGTCTCCGCAGACCCGTCGCCACCACTTACGGAGTGCTTCGAAAGCTGCAATCCCGCTTTGTCCGGCTCCGCTGTCTCATCTTCCGTGAACGAATATGTGCTCACGACGTCACGCAGGCGCCGGCGCAGCACATCGCGAACACGTGCCACGCGGCGGCTCACGGTCGGCTCGCTGGTGCCCAAGGTCGCCGCGACGTCTTTGCCGCTCTGACCTTCGAGCACGCGCATGCGGAACGTGGCAAAATCCGTGAAGTCGCTCTCTTTGCTGACGATGCGGATCGCCGCCTCCACCTTCGCGCGAAAGACCGCGGCCTCGTACTGCGCGTCGGCTGCCGGCTCATCGCTTGCGACCATCCAGCCTTCTTCCAGGCTTGCTGCTGGCTTGTTGCCGCCGCGTTTCTGAGCGTTGCGGCGATCCATCTCATCGCCCAGCACGTGCTTCGCGATAGACAGCAACCACGTCGAGAATCGCACCCCGCGTTTGGGGTCGAATCGATCGATGGATTCCGATAACGCGGCGAGCGTTTCCTGCGACAAGTCCCGCACCGTTTCCTGACCGATCCGGCCCTTGCCCCACTTGGTCAACTGCGCCTGCACCACAGGGCCAAATGTCTCCCAAAGTTCGTACCACGCCGCTTGGTCGTTGGCTCGCAGGCGTCCGAGGAAGTTGGTAGTGACGGGCGAAAGCATGGTGGGGGAGCGTAGTGCGGGAAAGCGAGCGCTTGAGTGCCTGAGTGCGGCAGTGGCGACTGGTCAATCGGCGAACATGCGTGAACGGGGCTGGCAGGAGTTCTACGTGCAACAGCTTTTCCCGTTTTGCCCTGTCGCCGCAGATACGGGAAATCGTGGTTTGGCGGGCAGAATCACGCACGTTGCCCGCGTTCCCGTCATAATCTCCGGCTGATACGTAGCTCGAGCGCCGGTCGGAGACCGGTGGGCGCCTTCGCGGTCCTTCCACGCGACTGCGCCATGCTTCATGGAGGAAGGTCAGCACGCCGCCGAATGGACACGCCGGAGCGCGTCGTTATTCGTGCGGGGAAAGGCTTCGCGTGCTTTGGGACAAACTGCTTCGCGTCTTCAGCGTTGACATCGGCATCGACCTTGGCACCTGCAACACGCTTGTCGCGGTGCCGGGCCAGGGCATCGTGCTCAACGAGCCCTCGGTGGTGGCGGTGCGCAAGGGCACCAACCAGGTGCTCAATGACGGCAAAGCGGTCGGCGTGGTCGCGAAGGAAATGCTCGGCAAGACGCCCGGCAGCATCTCCGTCATTCGTCCTCTCAAGGACGGCGTGATCAGCGATCTGGACATCACGAGCGCGATGCTGAGCTACTTCATCAACAAGGCCAACGGCTCTTCGCGCATCGTCGGCCCGCGCGTCATTATCAGCGTGCCTAGCGGCATCACCGCTGTCGAAAAGTCCATCGTCTTCAACTCCGCGCACCGCGCGGGCGCTCGCGTGGTGTATCTCATCGAGCAGGCTCTCGCTGCCGGCATTGGCGCCGGGCTGCCCTTCATGGAGCCTCAAGGCTCGATGATCGTCGATATCGGCGGCGGCACTAGCGACGTTGCGCTGCTGTGCCTTGGTGATATCGCCGTGTGTGAAAGCGTCCGCGTCGCGGGCGATGACATGGACGAGGCGATCATCAACCACATGAAGCGCAACTACAACATGCTCATTGGTGAGCAGACCGCCGAACGCATCAAGATCGAGATCGGCAGCGCATCGCCGCTCGACAAAGAACTGACGATGGACGTGCGTGGCCGCGACATGATCAGCGGCCTGCCCCGCAAGACCGAAATCAACAGCGAAGAAGTGCGCGAAGCCCTCAGCGAGCCCGTGTCGGCGATCATTGCAGCCATCACGCACACGCTCGAAGGTGCGCAGCCCGAACTCGCGGCGGACCTGGTGGAGAATGGCATCGTTATGGCCGGCGGCGGCAGCCTGCTCCGCGGCTTGTGCCAGGTGGTCGAGAAGGCAACCGGCCTGCCCACCAAGCTTGCTGATGATCCGCTCACCTGCGTCGCTCGCGGCACGGCCCTTTACCTCGAGAACTTCGACCAGCTCAAGGCCAGCCTTGAGAACGACGTTGGTTGATGTCAAGGTAGCGTTGCGGAGAGGCAGAGCGGAGCGGAGAAACGCGGAGGTAGTGGTGGGGTGAAGACACGCATTCACTGCCCTTGGCGGCCTCTGCGCGACAAACTGTGACATGACTTGCTCCCACTGTTCACTGCCCACTGCTCACCTTTCTCCGTTCTCTGTTCTCTGTTCACCGCTCTCCACTCTCAATCCCCTCCGCGTTCCTCTGCTCCTCTCCGCTCCTCCGCGACCCACCCCATGGTCATCCTCACGCCCAAACTCACCAACAAAGCACTGCCGATCTGCATCGGCGCATGTGTGTTGTTGGCCTTGTGCGTGCCCGCGCGGTGGCAGCGAGATTGGGTCTCGCCCTTTGGCCAACTTGCCACCATGCTGGTTGCGCCTGTTTCGGGGCCGGTTAACCGCGTGGTGCAGTTCGTCGCGCCCACGCCCGCGCCGCCCAGCGATACCTATCTCGCGCAGCTCAAGCAGGAGAATGACGAACTGCGCACGCAGTTGCTCGCGGAACGCGCCGAAGCCACGCGCCTGCGCACGCTGCTCGAGCAGCAGCGCATCATGATCTCGCAAACCCCCGACGGCGTCGTGCACGTGCCTGCGTCCGTCATCATGGCAAGTACCGATGCCAAGACGCTTACCGTGCGAGCAGGCACGCGCGAGGGTCTGGGCGAAGGCGATGTCGCGACCGTGAACTTCGTGCACCTGCTGGGCAAAGTCTCCGCCGTGCGATCGCGCGACGCGACTATCACGCCCATCACCGCACGCAACGCAGGTGATCTCGAAGGCGTTGTCATCATCGATGGACTCGCAACGACCCTCAAAACACGCCTCACTCCCGCAGGCGACGGCACGCTCGTGGGCGATGTGGAAGACAAGCGCACCGACGATGGCAAGCCCATCGAGCCCGCAGCAGGGCAGGAAGTGCGTCTGCTCGACAACGCCGGCTGGCCCGCCCACGCGCAGATGCTCATTATCGGAAAGATCGAGGATGTCTCGCCCAGCCCGCGCCAGCCCCTGCGCAAGCAGATCACTGTGCGGCCGGTCATTGGCGATCTTTCCCGCGTGGGCGAAGTGGTGCTGCGGCTGCCCATGCAGCGCGATCGCATCGCGGGTGAAGATGAAGGCAAGCAGTGGCAGGGAGGCCGCCCATGAACAAGCTGGGGCTGGCTCTTCTCTTCTGGATTGCGCTGGGACTCGAGCTTTCGCTGCGGCCCGCGCTGTCATTGGGCGCTACAGCCATCTCGCCCAGCTTCGTGCTGTGCGTGCTCACGCTGGTCGCCATGTTTGCGCCGCCCACAGCGGTGCGCTGGACGGCCCTGCTCGCCGGCTTGTCGGTGGATCTTCTGTCGACCCTGCCCATCGTGAACGCATCGAGCGACTCACGCATCATCGGTCCGACCGCTCTCGCGTTCCTGCTGGCCGCCCAGCTTGTCCTGAGCGTGCGCAGCATCATGGTGCGCCGCAACCCGCTCACGCTGGGCGCGCTTTCCCTCATCGCGGGGCTCGCCGTTGCGATTGCGCTGGTTTTCATCTTCACGCTGCGCAGCTGGATGTTTGATCCGCTTGCGTGGAGCGTGCCGCGGGAGTTGCTGACACGCGGCGGCAGCGCGGTGTACACGGGTATGCTGGGCGCGCTGCTGGCCTTTGCGCTGCTGCCGCTGGCACCCATGCTGGGCCTGAAGATCGAGTCGAACATGATGGCTGGCCGGGCCGCAAAGTACTAGGGCCTCCACCGCTGGCCTGGACTTCCTGCGCTCTCCGCTCTCCGTTCGCCGTTGCCCGTTGCCCGTTGCCCGTTGCCCGTTCCCCGGTCCCCGGTCCCCGGTCTCGGCACCCTAAGCCTTGGCCCTTGTGCCATTTGCCAACTGTGGTATAATCGGGCCACGATTTGTCAGGTTTCGCCCACGTGGGCCGTCCGTGTCGGGTCGTCGGTGCTTCCACTCTGCCCGGGTTCAAGCATTCGTCAGGTTTCGGGCATTTTGGGAGTGGAGCGCATGAAGCTCTACGTTGGTAATCTGCCTTTCCGCGTCACCGAAGACACCCTGCGTCAGGCGTTCGAGCAGTTCGGTGAAGTCGTCAGTGCCATCCTGGTGATGGACCGCGAAACCGGCCGCCCCCGCGGCTTCGGCTTCGTTGAGTTCAAGGATCGCGCGGGCGGCGAAGCCGCTATCGCCGGCATGCACGGCAAGGCCTTTGAAGGTCGTGACCTCACCGTGAACGAAGCCAAGCCCCGCGAAGAGCGTGGTGGTGGTGGCGGCGGCGGCGGTGGTCGCGGCGGCTGGGGCGGCGGTGGTGGTGGCGGTGGCCGCGGCGGCTGGGGCGGTGGTGGCGGCGGCGGCGGTGGCCGTGGCGGCGACCGCGGTGGCTGGGGCGGTGGTGGCGGCGGCGGCGGCGGTGGCCGTGGCGGCGACCGTGGTGACCGTGGCGATCGCGGCGGTGACCGTGGCGAACGCGGCGGCGGCTGGTAAACCCTGCTGACCATCAGCACATAACTCAACCAAGAAGAAAGCCCGCAGGAGACTGCGGGCTTCTTTGTTCTCTCGATTCATCGTGCTCTCGTACCCGAGCTTCTCACAGGTGCAGTTCCCAGCGCAGCATCTGATCATCTGAGTTCCGCTCGACGAAGCCTGCACGTCGCAGCACACCGATCGAACCGGTGTTGGTGGCAAAGCACTCCGCACGAACGAGCTTGACGCCGTGCTCCGCCCGCGCCCATGCGCACATCGCACAGACAGCTTCGCTTGTGTAGCCCATGCGACGGTGCGATGGGGCCACGCCGTATCCGATCTCAACCGCACCGTGGCTATCGGGCAAACTCTTAAAGCCGACCTCGCCGATCACCAATCCTCTCCCTTCCCGACCTGAGCCGCGGAGAACCAACAGCCGTGACCAGTTTTCCAGTGCGGGCTGCGCGGCGACGGTGCTGGAGATGAAAGGCAGAGCTTCCGCAAGATCGAAGTTGGGCCAGTCATCAGCCAGATCAAGCTGCGACCACTGCATGAAGGACTCGCGACTGTCCATCAACGCTTGCATGAGAGCATGGGAAAACGGCTGAAGCATCAGCCGAGAAGTCATAATGACGTACATGATGGATTCCTGAACAGGGGCATGACATAACGCGGCAAACGCCGCGACGTTGTGGAGAGGTGCCGACCAGACTGTTCAGAAGGATGCAGGCATCAACTACAGAACCGTAGGACACCGTCCAATTACCTGTCAGCTTTCACGGAACGCGTCAGCCGTTCTGTGCGTATACCGCTCCAACAATGTTGTGCGTCCCCCGAGTCGCGCAGCCCCGACCGCTGCTAATGCAGCCCATAGACGCCCAAGCAGGCGTTGCCCAGAAACAACCGGAGCAGCCATGTGTACGAGCACATTCAGCGCATCAGCACGCCGCAGCGCAAAGACGTTTTGCATGATGTCGATCGTCGCGCTCGCGGGATTCTCATCCGCGCGTGCAGGAGCGCAGACCGCCGAGCCGGATGCTCCTGCGGCACTTGAAGCAAGCGACAGCCCAGAGTGGATGAAGAAGCTCAACATCACGCCGGCGAGCGAGCCCGCCCGCAAACTGGCCGAGCAGATCAAGACGCGTGAAGAGAAGGACCGCGACCTGCGCCGTATTCGCTCCAAGCACTTCGGCACGATGCAGGTTGCTGAGATTCGCCAAGCCGGCATTGACAAGCTCAAGGAGTATGACGACGCCGCGCTGTATCCGCTTATGGTCGAGCTGTTTGAGAAAGAGAAGAACGACGTTCGCACGGCGATGCTCGACATGTTCGCGAACGCGAAGAACGACGCCGGCGATGCGACGCTGACGTGGCATGCGATCTTCGGCCGCGATGACTGGATGCGGGAGAACTGCCGTTCTCGCCTGCGTGCGCGGCTGCGGGATATTGAAACAGGCGAGATTGCCCGCGACAACGTCAAGCTGGTGCTGTACGAAGCGCTGCGTTCGCCTACGCCTCGCCACCGCGCTGCCGCATCAGAACTTGCCAATGCTCTCAACTACGTGGAGATGATCCCCTGGCTTGCCGCTGCGCAGCTCAGCGCGGAACGGCGCGTGACGGAGCGTCCGGGTGCATTGGGATGGATCATCGTGGGGCAGCAGACGGCGTTCGTGAGTGATCTGGAGCCCATCGTCGCTGACAGCGCGGTGGCGTTTGATCCGCAGATCAGCACGATCACCACGGGCACGATGATCCGCGTGGATGATGCCGCCGTCTCGACCGTGCGATATGTGTACAACTTTGATGTGCACAACAACCTCGTGGGGCTTGCGAGCCGCAACTGGGGTCAGGACACGCGCACACTGGGCTTTGACTACCGCAAGTGGAAAGAGTGGTACGAGCTGACCTTCAAGCCGTACTGGGATCGCAAGATGATGGAAGCGGTGAAGCAGCACGTGCGTGACAACACTGCGCCCGCCCCCGTGGCTCCGCAGCCTGCGCCGGCCCAGGAAGCCATGCCCAAGTGAACTTGTGCGCTCTTGCGCACGTACGAATAGTGACGAGCACTGCTTGTCATCGACAGCGGGCCCGCTTGCGTCTCCCTCCCTCGCGCATCGGGCTCGCGTCGTTTTGTGAGCGCATGCTCACCATGCGATAGCGACCGCCGCCGCGACTTGCGTGGTGTGCGACAGCGTGATTTCCCACTGCGAAAGCGAACGCGCCGCTGCAATTTTCGCGGCGGCACCGTGCAGCTTAACGACGGGCTTGCCCGATGGCAGCGTCACGACCTCGATATCGCGCCACGTGATGCCGCTGGTGAGGCCCGTGCCCAGGGCCTTCATCACCGCTTCTTTGCATGCAAACCGTGCGGCTAGGTGCTGCGCGCGATTGCGACGCCCCTGACTATGCGCAACTTCTCCCGCAGTGAAGACGCGATCAAGGAAACGCTCGGGGTGCTGCTTGAGCAGTTTCTCGACCCGGGCGACCTGCTCAATGTCCAGGCCCAGCGATATTTGTGGCACGCGAGACTTCGCGAACATTGCCGCGAGTTGATCGCTGGCGGGCGATGTGACAGCCTTGCGGCGCGACGATTCACGCCCGCGTGCTGGCTTGGAAGCACGAGCGACTGGCTTAGCTCTTCTTGCCATCGGACTTCGCCTTGCCGCTCTTCGTGGGCTTGCTTTCGGTTTGCTTGGCGGACGAGGGTTTCGCTTCCGTCTTGCTTTCTGACTTGCTCTCGGGTTTGCTTTCGGGCTTGCTTTCACCCTTTGAATCAACCGGCTTGCTGTCGGCGGGCTTGTCCGCGTCAGCAGCTTTCTTGTAGCCTTCGCTGCGATAGTCCGTCTGGTAGAACCCGCTGCCCTTGAAGATGATCGCGCCGCCCGTGCCGATCAGGCGTTCGAGCTTGGCCTTCTTGCACGCCGGGCAGGTGCGCAGGGGCTTGTCTTTCATGCTTTGAAACTGCTCGAACTCGTGTTTGCACGCGGTGCAGCGGTACTCATATGTCGGCATGTTGAAGTTCCATCAGCATAGAAGCACAGAGAACGAAGCAGTACGCACGTGGTATGTGAATCTCGGCCGCCACCTCGACGTCTCTGTGACTCTGTGGTAGACGAGATGTCAGCGTCACTCGCTGGGAGCGACCACGACCTTCGCCGCGCGAATAACGCGATCTTCCGCGTTGGGCATCGCCAGTGCGTAGCCGGGTTGAAAGACCTCGACGATGCAGTTGGGGCTCACGCCTGCTGCCGCGCGAAGCATGAGTGCTTCGTGTCGGCCCGGCGTGAACTCTTCGTTCACCGCAGGATTGATGAGCTTGACGCCATGCTGCTGAAGTACCTTAAGCAGTTCCTCGCGAATGACCTTCACGCCTTCCATCACTTGCTCGGCGCCGGGCGTGGTCGCAGTCTGCTTCATGGCCATATCGAAGTGATCAAGCACGGGCACAAGACTCTGTACAACCGTCGCGATGCCCTGCTGCTTGGCTGCGGTTTCATTGCGGTACGCGCGCTGCTGGTAGTTCTGGAAGTCGGCCATCAGCCGAAGACCCTTGTTGCGCTCGCTGTCAACGGCCTGCTCCAGTTCGCTGACGCGTGCGACAAGCTGGTCGACATCAAAGCCATCCGAGATGTCGTGCACATCTTCGGGGCGGGGCATTTCGCGGTCATCAAGCGGTTGTTCGTTATGTTGCACGGATCGGTCCTCGGTCTTGCGCTCGTTCTCGTTTTTGTGCGAGTCCCCCGAGCTTGGTTTCTTCTTCCAGAACACTTGCACTCCTGACGCGATCTCGCTGTTGCTTGTTGTCAGTCAGGGTATGTGGTGTCGTTCGTTCACTCCGCAGCCATTATGGCGATGCTCGCTCGCGCTGCACGCATATGCGATCACTCGCCTTTGAGAAAATCACCGACTTTCTTCCAGAATCCCTGACTTTCCGGCATCACGGCCTTGTCTTCGCTCGCTGCGAAGTCACGCAGCATCTGTTCCTGCTTGCTCGTGAGCTTCTTGGGAACTTCGATCTTCACGACGACCGCAAGGTCACCCTTCTTGCCGCTGCGCAAGTTGGGCAGTCCTTTGCCCTGCACACGAAAGAGCGTGCCGTGCTGCGTGGAGCGCGGAATCTCGACCTTCGCCATGCCCTCAAACGTCGGCACATCAATGCTCGCGCCCAGCGCAGCCTGCGTGAAGCTGATGGGCATCTGCAGGATCAGGTGATCGCCCTCGCGCTGGAACATGTCGTGCGCTTTCACGTCAACCACCACGTGCAGGTCGCCCTTCATCCCATCGCCGCTCGCGTTCATCTCAGGCGGCGGTGGCTCGCCTTCGCCCGGCACGCGAATGGCCTGGCCCGCCTGAATGCCCGGCGGAATCTTGACGGTGATGGCCCGCTTGCCCGGAACGCGTCCTTTGCCCCGGCAGCCATCACAGAAGTCCTTCACCACTTCGCCGCGGCCACCGCATGCCGGGCACGTGGTGACCATGCGGAACATGCCGCCCAAGCCCGCCTGCTGCACGCGGCCTTGGCCGCCGCAAGTTTGGCACTTGATGGGCTTACTGCCCGGCTTGGCGCCAGTGCCCGTGCACTTCTTGCACACTTCCAGCCGTGTGAACTCCACATCGCGCTCGCAGCCCTTGGCGACATCGTCGAGCGTGATCTCGACTTCGGTTTCGAGGTCGTATCCACGCACGGGGCCGCGGCGCCCGCCGCCGCGCTGGCCACCCATGCCTTCAAAGATGTCGTTGAACATCGAGAAGATGTCGGTGGGATCCATGCGCGAGAAGTCGTGCGTCGCAGGACCGCCGCCGCGACGCAGGCCGTCGTGGCCGAACTGGTCGTACACGCGCTTCTTCTCGGCGTCCGCGAGCACTTCGTAGGCTTCGGCAGCTTCCTTGAACTTCGCCTCGGCTTCCTTGTCACCCGGATTGCGGTCCGGGTGATACTTCATCGCCAAGCGGCGATAGGCGCGCTTGATCTCTTCGGCGTCGGCGCTCTTCTCAACTCCAAGCACTTCGTAGTAGTCACGGGTCGTGGGCATAGATCAGTTCCGTTTCGCCTTGTACTCCACCAACACCGCTTCGAGGTCGCCCTGCACTTGGCTGAGCGACTGACGCATGATTTCCTTCGCACGCTCTGCTGAAAAACCACCTGAACCCGCCCCGATCAGCGGCAACGCCATCGACTTGATCTGCATTTTCACTGCCAGGTTCGCCGCGTTGGTCGTCGATTCGCGAATCGACTGCTCGCTGGCTCGCCACAGCATGTTGATGCCTGCAACGTGAATGATGCACTTGAAGGGCAGCGTGCCCGCACTTGTCGCGACCGCTTCGCCCAGCCGCATCGGGCCGTGTTTGGCAAGCTCGCGAAAAGGCGGTGTGCCGCCCCGCTTCTTGATCGCGCCCGACACACCCTGTGGCAGCAGCAGCCACCACGGAATGATGTTGCGATTCCACGCGTTGACAATCGCGTCCACGCGCTGATCAAGCAAGTCGCCTTGAACTTCAAGCACCCGCATCATCAATCAAGCCCGCGTGCTTCCGCACGCGGGCCTGCAAGTTTCAACTCGGCACGGAACTGTCTTGACCCTAGTGCCTAGTCCCTCGTGCCTTCTTACTTCACACCGTCGCGCCGGCTTCCGCTTTCTTCTCATCCTTCAGATCAGTGATGAGCACGTCGGTGGTCAGCATCAGGCCGGCAACGCTCGCCGCGTTGATGAGGGCGGTCTTCGCAACCAGCGCCGCATCGATGATGCCGGTCTTGACCAGGTCTTCGTACTCGCCGCTGCCGGCGTTGAAGCCCTGGTTGCCCTTGCTCTCCTTGACCTTCTCAACGACGACATCGCCGTCAAAGCCTGCGTTCTCCGCGATCTGCTTGCAGGGGTACTCAACCGCCTTCAGCACGATCTCGAAGCCCAGCTTCTCGTCGTCGTTCTTGCTCTTCTTCTGGGCAGCCTTGATGGCCTCTTGCGTGCGGAGCAGCGCAACACCGCCGCCCGGCACGTAGCCATCCTTCGCCGCTGCGCGAGTGCTCTTGAGGGCGTCATCGACGAGGTCCTTGGTGGCCTTCATCACGCTCTCCGTCGCGCCGCCCACGCTGATCATCGCCACGCCGCTCGTGAGCTTCGCGAGGCGTTCCATCAGCTTTTCGCGGTCGTATTCGCTGGTGCTCTTGTCGTACTGAGCTTTGATCTGCTCCGCGCGAGCCTTGATGTCCTTCTTGTTGCCTGCGCCTTCGATGATGGTCGTGTCATCCTTGGTGATGACGACCTTCTTCGCGCGGCCAAGTTCGCTCACTTCCACGCTCTCCAGCGTGCGGCCCAGATCTTCGCTGATGAAGTTGCCGCCCGTGAGCGTCGCGATGTCGGCCATCATGGCCTTGCGACGATCGCCAAAGCCCGGCGCCTTGACGGCGCAGATCTTCAGCATGCCACGCAGGCGGTTAACTACCAGCGTCGCGAGGGCTTCGTTCTCGACTTCTTCCGCCACAATCAGCAGCGGCTTGCTGCTCATCGCGACCTTGTTAAGCAGGGGCAGCAGATCAACCAGGTTGCTGATCTTCTTTTCGTACAGCAGGATGTACGCGTCTTCGAGCACGCACTCGCCGGTCTTGGGGTCAGTCATGAAGTAAGGCGACAGGTAACCCTTGTCGAACTGCATGCCTTCCACGTAGTCCAGCGTGGTCGTCGCGCCCTTGCCGTCTTCGATTTCGACGACGCCGTTGGCGCCGACCTTGTCGATGGCTTGCGCAATGAGCTCGCCCACGTTCGCATCGTGGTTCGCGCTCACGGTCGCGATCTTGCGATAGTCTTCTTTGCCCTTGCACTTGATGGCCATGCCATCAATCGCTTCGGCGGCGGCTTCCGCAGCCTTGTTGATGCCGCGCTGCAGCATCACCGGGTTTGCGCCCGCCGTTACGTGGCGGAGACCTTCCGTGAAGATCGCCTGTGCCAGCACCGTGGCGGCGGTCGTGCCGTCACCGGCCTTGTCGGCGGTCTTCTTCGCGACTTCGTTCACCATCTTCGCGCCCATCGCCTGGAAAGGCTCAGGCAGCGACACTTCCTTGCTGACCGACACGCCGTCCTTGGTGACGTGCGGACCGCCGTAGGACTTTTCGATGACGACGTGGCGACCGCTCGGTCCCATCGTGCACTTCACTGCTTCGGCCAAACGATCAACGCCCTTTTTCATCTCAATCAAGGCGTTGTCAGAGAACATGATTTGCTTGCTAGCCATGGGGAACTCCAGAAGGCATTAGGCATTGGGGATTGGGCATTGGTGCCGAACCGTCGAGCCTGAGCCAGTTCAATCCGAAACATCTTCGAGTTTGCGAATGAGGCCCGCAAGCATGCGTCCGCATTCGTCAACTCTCTCCATCAACTCATCGGGAGTGGTCGTGTCGAGATATCCGAATCGCTGACACAGTTGCACTTGCGTCGCGATTTCGAACAGCGAGCCACGGGCGGTGCGAAGGAACCGCAGATAGTCAGGCCGTGTGCCACGTCCGTACCCCTCTGCGATGTTACTTGGGACTGAGATACAGGCTCGGCGAAGTTGGGACACGAGTCCAAAGCGTTCGTCACTGGGAAGTTGCTTGCTTGCGAGAAACACGCGTTCCGCGAGTTCCATCGCCTTTTGCCACACAAGCAAGTCCTTGTACGACCGAATCTCACTCATTGTCTTTCACCAATGCCTAATCCCCAATGCCCAGTGCCTTTGCATCAACCTTCAACGACGCCCAGCAGTTCGCTCTCACGCATGATGAGCAGCTTCGCGCCCTTCACTTCCACTTCGGTGCCGGCGTAGCGGCCGTACACCACGTGGTCGCCCACGCGCACGCTCATCTCGGCGCGCTTGCCGTTTTCCAGGCGCTTGCCCGGGCCCGACGCGACGACTTCGCCGCGCATGGGCTTTTCCTTCGCGGTTTCCGGCAGGAACAGGCCCGACGCGGTCTTGGTTTCACCTTCGATGGGCTTCACGAGCACACGATCTTCAAGAGGCTTGACGGCCATACTGCAAACTCCTTCTCTGCTTGACATGCGAACGGCTGGGCCGTTCGCGAAACTGTTTCCTAACGCACATTCATGCCGCCGGGGGACGAGGGGGGGCGGCTTGCACGATACTTACACCTTTGGCCGCGAACTCGCAGCGCCCGCGCCGCCCAAAGGCTTCACAGCCTTGGTCGACGGAGCGTTTGCCGGTCCGCTGTCGCCCGGCTTGCCATGCGGGTGTTGCTCGCTGGGCATGCCGGTTTCGTTGCCGCCTTCGACTGCGAAGATGTCCTTCTTTGGCGCCATCGGCGATGTGCCGCTTGCACCAAGTTTGCTGCGAAGGTCTGAAGCTTTGGCCATTGGAAAACTCACTTTCTGTGGCGAAGGGCTTAGAAGCCCATGCCACCCATGCCACCCATACCACCCATGCCACCCATGCCACCCATGCCACCCATACCGCCCATACCGCCCATGCCACCCATCCCGCCGCCACCGGCAGGAGCCGCGGCCTTGGGCTCGGGCTTGCTCGTGATCACGCAGTCGGCAGCCAGCAGTACCGTCGCGACGCTCGCGGCGTTCTGCAGAGCCATGCGATCAACCTTGGCCGGCGTGATGACGCCCATGCTCACCATGTCGCCATATTCCTCGGTGAGCGCGTTGTAGCCAAAGGTGCCCTTGCCATCAGCAACCTTGCTCACCACAACGCTGCCCTTGGCGCCGGCGTTGTCAGCAATCGTGTGCAGAGGCACCGCGAGCGCCGCGCGAACCGTCGCGATGCCGCACGCGATGTCGAACGCCTGACGGCCGACATCTTCGCTGGTCTTGTCGGTGTCCTTGCCGAAGACGCTCTTGTACTGCTTCATTTCCTCGAGAGCCTTGCGAGCACGGA
>JBKDAN010000064.1:0-139504 GCA_046316615.1 Phycisphaerae bacterium | reverse complement strand
GGTGGGCGGGGTGGGCTTCCGGGCCGTAAACGGTGATGTTTTCCCCGGGCGGGGTGTTGGTATGGTGTTGTAAGAGGCAGTGGGGCATGAGCGGGGCGGGGGACTGGGGCGGGGGCGGGGGGTGTTTCCGATGGTACAGCTATGAGAGGCGCGGTGAGCGCACTGGACATGTTGTACGTGGGAGCGTGATGGCGAGCGAGCAGGAATCCAACAAGCGCGGACCGCTGGGCGACGAGGCGGCAGAGAAGGCGGACGACCTGGAGCAACAGGTTGAGGCGTTGCTGCGCGATGTGGAAGTGAGCGAGAAGACGCTGACGGCGACGATGAACGATGAGCAGGAGGCAACGGATATTGACGCAGCGGCGTTGGAAGCTGCCATGGAGCTGGAGCAGGAAGCGACGGAACCTGCGAACACGGCGAATGCTGCGTCTACGGATGCGACGGACGCTCCGGTCGGCGACGAGATGGGATCGCTGGTTGATGAACTGCTGGCAAGTGTGAACAGCACGGATGCGACGACGGAGATTCCTGCGGCGAACCCGGATGTTGTGGCGAGTGTGCCGGATGATGTGGCGCCCGCGGCGGAAGCTGAAGTGCCTGCGGACGCGACGAGTGAGTCGGCCGCTGCCGAGTCTGTGACTGAAGAACTCGTGACGACTGATGCGAACGCGGAGGCTGTGACTCCGGATGCGCTGGATGCGGCCAGTGTGCAGGCGAGCGCGTCAAGTGAGCCGGCTGAAGAGTCGATTCCGGCGATGGTCAGCGAAGCAACGGGTGATGCGGCGAGCGAGGCTGCACCGGCGGCGTCACTCGACGCGCTGGATGCGCAGATCGCGGCGAGCGCGGATGAGGAACTGGCGAACGCGACGCCTGCGCAGTTGCTCGGTGTGCCGGAGACTGCACTGGCGGAAGCGCTGGTGAAGCCGACGCCTGCGGTCAAGGCTCCGGAGCCCACGCACGCGAAGACGGAAGTGAAGCAGGCGGAGCCCAAGCATGCGGGCGGGCGCGACGTGGCGAAGGAAAAGGCCAAGCAGGCGGCGGGCTGGCTCGGACATGCGCTCGAGCCGTATGTCGCGAAGCTCGCCGAACTGTCGGCCAAGCCGCTGGCGAACAGGCCCAAGAGCGTGAAGAGCGCGGCGGCGATGATCGCAGCGAACACGACGCTGTTTGCAGCGGTGTTTTGGGGCTACCTGTTGTTCTTCCGGCCCACGCAGCCGGCGGCGGCGCAGGCGGAGCCGTTTGACTTCAAGACGTCGGGATTGCCTTCACCGGAGCGGCATGACGAGCATGGCGAAGCGCATGCGGCGGCGGGTGGGCACGGCGAGGCCAAGGGTGGCGGTGATCATGGCGATGCCAAGGGTGGGAAGGACGCGGCGAAGCCGATCATCGAGAGCAGGCCCAAGCACCTGCTGAACGAAGTGGAATCGGAGCGTGCGAAGGCGAGCAAGGGCGGGAAGGCCGAGGCGAAGAAGGGTGGGCATTGAGGAGGGGACGGAACGGGGGCAGGAAGTGGTGCGGTTGGTTGGTGGCGACGCTTGGCGTCGCCGTTTCGTTTGGTGGAGACGCTGGGGAAGTTTGGGGATAGCGAGGGGTTGGAGTGGGGGTTGATAGGTTGTTGCCTGGGGCGGCGGTGAGGCGGCGCCGGCGGGCGTGCGGTGGCGTGAGGGGTGAAAGGACGAAAGGTGTTCTTGTTTTGCTCGGGGTGACTTCCTGTCTGCGTGGAAGAAAGTGGGCTCTTCAGCGTCTATCCTTGGCCCCCTAGGCCTTGGGCGGTTCGCTCGGGCTCCGTACGCCTCTCGAAGGAACACTTGCCGTGAAGATTCGCACTGACGAAATCGCGTCTGTCATCAAGCAGGAAATCGAGCAGTTTGGCTCGGCGTTGGAAGTGGCCGAAGTCGGCCGCGTGGTGGAAGTCGGTGACGGTATTGCCCGCATTTACGGCTTGGGCAAGGCCATGGCCGGCGAACTGCTTGAGTTCTCCACCGCTGAAGGCGCGGTCATGGGCCAGGTGTTCAACCTTGAAACCGACACTGTCGGCGCGGTCGTGTACGGCGACTACCTGAAGATCAAAGAAGGCGACATGGTGAAGAGCACCGGCCGCCTGCTCGAAGTGCCGGTCGGTGAGGCCCTGCTGGGCCGCGTGGTTGATCCCCTGGGCGCCCCCATCGACGACAAGGGTCCGATCAACACGACCCAGTTCCGCAAGGTTGACATCATCGCGCCGGGCATCGCTGAGCGTCAGCCCGTGCACGAGCCCATGCAGACCGGTATCAAGAGCGTCGACGCCATGATTCCCATTGGTCGCGGCCAGCGCGAACTGATCATCGGCGACCGCAAGACCGGCAAGACGGCCATCGCTGTCGACACCATCATCAACCAGAAGCAGTACTGGGGCACCAAAGATGCCATGGTCTGCATCTACGTCGCGGTGGGTCAGAAGGACTCGACCGTGGCGGGCGTCGTTGAAACGCTCCGCAAGGCCGGCGCGATGGACTACACCATCGTTGTGAACGCTGGTTCGTCGGCCGCGGCCCCCATGCAGTACATCGCGCCCTACTCGGGCACGTCGATGGCTGAGTACTTCATGTGGAGCGGCAAGACGCCCGGCCAGACGCTGGCCAACGGCGCCCCGATGCCCAAGCACGCCCTGTGCATCTACGACGACTTGAGCAAGCAGGCCGTGGCGTACCGCCAGATGTCGCTGCTGCTGCGTCGTCCGCCGGGCCGCGAAGCGTACCCCGGTGACGTGTTCTATCTCCACAGCCGTCTGCTCGAGCGCGCCACGAAGCTGAGCGATGAGAACGGCGCGGGCTCCATCACGAGCTTGCCCATCATCGAAACGCAGGAAGGCGACGTTTCGGCGTATATTCCGACCAACGTGATCTCGATCACCGACGGTCAGATCTACCTCGAACCCGAACTGTTCTTCTCAGGCGTGCGTCCCGCCGTCAACGTCGGTATCTCGGTCAGCCGCGTGGGTGGTAACGCCCAGGTGAAGGCCATGAAGAAGATCGCCGGCTCGCTGCGTCTGGACCTTGCAGCGGCTCGCGAACTCGAAGCCTTCGCTCAGCTGGGTACCGAACTCGACAAGGCGACGCAACGCCAGCTCGACCGCGGCCGCCGCTTCGTCGAACTGCTCAAGCAGGGCCAGTACACGCCGTTCGTTGTGACCGACCAGATTATCTCGATCTTCGCCGGTACGAAGGGCTTCATGGATGACATCCCCGTGCCCAGCGTGCGTGCGTTCGAAGATGGCCTGCTGAACCACATGAAGGGCATCGCGAAGCCGGTGTATGACGAGCTGGATCAGAAGAAGGCTCTGGACGCTGAACTCGAGAAGAAGCTGACGAACGAGATCAGCAAGTTCAAGGCTGGGTTCAAGAAGTAAGACGCGGTGGGCCGCCCTCTGGGGCGGCAGGATGCCGACGACTTCGCAACCCAATCCATCACTCCATCACGCGCAAACCCGGCGGCAACGCCGGGTTTTTCGTTGTTGACGAAAGTAGTTCGATCTGGTAGATTGGAGACGGGAGGTGCTTCATGCGTTTGGCCATCATGCTGATGTCTGTTTCGGTCGCATCATCGGTGTCGGCACAGGTTGCGTCGCCGCGACTCTGGCTGCGCAGCGACTCTGGCCTGCCAGCATCCGGAGGCGTATTGCAGTGGGATGATCAGTCGGGCAACTCATTTCACGCGACCCAATCAATCGGCGCCGCAGCTCCCGAGGTCTTTGCCGGGACGCTCAACGGACAGCCTGCGCTGAGGTTCTCGCGACCGGGCGTGCTGACACTCGACTGGCTGCAGATTCAGGGCAGCGTCATTACTGCGCCGTACTACGGCGTCGTTTTTGTCGCTTCCGACGACTGGGGCACGGACACCTTTCGCACGGTGTTTTCAAACTGGAGCAGCACGACCCAGAGCCAGAGCGTCTTCGCTGGACTGGTCGGAATCGACACCGATGGGGCAAACACCGCGCGGATGCGATTTACCGATCATGTAGGTGGCGCCTTTGAGAACCAGCAGGGGGTTGGCGTGGCGAGTACCCGCACGGCGTGGCACGTGTACACGTGCATACACGATGCGAGCGGCGTGCGAGTCTATCAGGATCGCCGCCTGATACACAATCGGTCCGGCGCGATTCCGCCCCGCAACGGCGCTGGGCCCTACACCATCGCCCGACAAGGAACACTGACCGAGTACTGGCGCGGCTGGATCGCGGAACTGATCGTCTTTAACCGGGCGCTGAGTGATGTCGATCTTGAGGGTACTTGGGACTATCTAGGTGGCAAGTTCGCGTTGGCCCGCGCACCGGGCTTTATCCGTCAGCCCCTCTCTCGCACCGCCTGCCGTGGCGGCTTGGTCACGTTGTCCGCAGATATCAGCGCATTTGGTTCAGCGACAGTGAGTTGGCTGCGAAACGGAACGCTGTTTAGTACAACACCGAATGTAGCGGGCGGCACCGTCTCACTCGTCATCCCTGCGTTGACCGAATTCCAGGTTGGCACGTGGCAGGTCGTACTGAACAGCGTCCATGGATCGGCGACAAGTTCGACATTTACCGTCGCTATCACGCCAGTGGGTTCGCCGGGCTGCCTTCCCTGTGACTCCATCGACTTCAACCAGAACGGCGTGTTCCCCGAAGAGCAGGATGTCATCGACTTCTTCAATGTACTCGCGGGCGGGCTATGCCCGTACGCGCCGCCTGTTGGGCAGGTGTGCGACATCGACTTCAACAACAATCAGGTCTTCCCCGAGGAGCAAGACGTCATCGACTTCTTCAACGTCCTCGCGGGTGGCCAGTGTCCGTGAGGGTGGTGTTCTGACGCGAGTTGCCCGGCATTCTGCCGTGCCTTGGACATCGACAGTTCTCTACAGCCCGGCGGTGACGCCGGGCCTTTCTTGCACTCAACGAATCAGCGCAACCAGCGGCATATCGACAGATCGAAGCGACCCCATCCGGCGAAGTGAACCCCCCCGGTTTGCAGCCGCGCCAAGCACTCGCGACTGAACGCGACCTCCCTCTTGCGACGGTAATCTCGATGAACGATCCCCGCATGCGCTACGCCGCACGTCGTGGCCGATAATGCCCTCGATACACCGCTGATAGGCAAGCCTGCATCTGCTCAGCGGTTTCGTGCCGCTACTTTTCATCCACCTACGCTGCTGGATTGCTCACGCGACGCACTTCCGCGTTCGTGTTCTTGCCTTCTCGCGAGGTGGACCAATGAATCTCAGCAACGCTCTTCACCGTTCGGGTTTGTGCCGCGGGGTGGGCCTGACGTTTGCACGCGTCATGATCGCGTTGCTTGTGCTTTTCGCGGTGCCGCGGGTGCATGGACAGACCTGCGTGGCTGACTGGCTGCCTGGTGAGCCGGGCAAGACCATCGGTGGCACCGTGTCCGCAGTCACCAACTTTGATCCTGATGGAGCGGGGCCGCTTCCGAGTCTGCTTGTCGCGGGAGGGAGCAACCTCAACGTCGATGGCTATCGCACGCAGAAGATCATGGGCTTCAATGGTCAGAACTGGCAGCCGCTTGAACTGACCAACGGAACTGGAAGCGTGTCTGCTCTCACCGTTTTCAGCAATCAGCTCATTGTGGGCGGCAGTTTTACAAGTGTGAGCGGCGTCGCCGCTTCGAACATTGCTCGCTGGAACGGCACGACGTGGTCGCCCATGAGTTCAGGTTTCAGTGGTGGCGAGGTGCGGGCTCTTGCGGTGTTCAACAATGAGCTGTATGCGGCGGGTGCATTTGCGACTGCGAGCGGCGTTCCCGCCAATCGCATCGCTCGCTGGAATGGATCCTCCTGGGTCGCGCTGCAAGGCGGAATCGCTGGTGGTGTGGGCATAGTCAATTCGCTGCTTGCGTTCAACGGCTTCCTCTTTGTGGGCGGAAACTTCGCAACCGCAGGATCCGTCGTGGCGAGCAATCTTGCAACATGGAACGGCAGCACGTGGGCGAGCTTTGGCAATCCTGACAATGCCGTGAATGCGCTGGGTTCTTTCTCCGGCGTCGCGATCAACAGTAATCGCGTCTTCGTGGGCGGAGCTTTCGCGAACATCGGCGGCATCGCTGCGAGTCGCGTTGCGGTGCTTCGATTTGATCCAATCAACGGCAATACGTGGTCGGCACTGAACAACACCGATCTGCTTTCACCTTCTTGCACATCACTGGTTGTTCGCCCGTCAGGGGTCAACAATTTTCAGGTCAACGCCACCTTCCGATACTCGCTGAGCTTCCCCTTTGGCAGCCGCTCGTATGTTTCGCGATGGAACGGCACGACGTGGGCCGAACTTGGAGTGAGCGATACATCGTGCCTGGGACTTTACAACGGACAGATTCTCGCTGGCGGTAGTCGAACGCCCGCGTGCCTTGCGTATGACAACACCAACTGGAACGAGTTGGGCCGGGGCAATCCGGGACGGATCGACGCGGTTGCAAACTTCGGGGCCGATGTTGTTGCAGCGGTGGGCAGTTCTGTGAAGAGACGCAGCAGCACAACTGGACTCTGGAGCCAAGTTGGTGGAACCGCTTCTGGCTTTGTCGATGCTGTGCTCGTCATTCCGAACAACAACATCGTGGCAGCGGGGCAGTTCGCGTCGCTTGAGGGAGCAACGAACAACATCGCACAATGGGATGGAACGAACTGGATACCCCTGGGAACGGGCATCACGAGTACAGATCCGAATGGCGCGGATGTCAACACACTTGCTCGCATGCCCAATGGCGACATCATCGCAGCCGGTTCGTTCACGACGGCGGGCGGGTTTGCCAGCGCTCAACATCGCGCGTTGGAATGGGTTTGCGTGGTCGCCTGTAGGCAACGGCATAGGCGGAACGGTGTTCGCGCTCAAAGTGGCTGCTAATGGCGATCTGTACGCTGGGGGCATCTTCAATACGGCTTCCGGTGCTGCCACAAACAACATCGCGCGATGGGACGGCGCTAACTGGAGGCCGCTTGGGACAGGGCTGGGGTCCGGGATTGTGTTCTCGATTGAACAGTTGCCCGACACCGCGATCGTTGCCACAGGACGATTCAGCACTGCCGGCGGCGTCCCGGCAAGCAGCATCGCTCGGTGGGATGGCACCGCGTGGTCGGCGCTTGGCACCGGACTCACAAACAACGTTGGTAGTCTCAACACTCCGAGCGGCTTCGCGCTGAAGTTGCTTTCGTCGGGCGACTTGGTCGTCGCCGGTAACTTTCAGAACGCGGGTAGTGTGCCCGCCAGCAAAATCGCGAAATGGAATGGTTCGACATGGAGTGCGTTCAACGCAGGTTTGAGAGATGCAGATGTCGCGGGCGCGGGTGGACTGGGCCTTGCGGTGCTTGCTGACAACACACTCGCGGTATGCGGCGAGTTCGACCTCGCCGGCACGAGCGTTTCTGCCAACTTCGCGCTGTGGGACCTTCCGACCAGCGGCTGCTGCGACTCCATCGACTTCAACCAGAACACAGTGTTTCCTGAGGAACAGGATGTGATCGACTTCTTCAACGTGTTGGCTGGTGGCCAGTGCACGTGAGGTTGATGGTGTGATGCTGAGTGCCCAGCGGGACGCCGCGCCTGCGGAGGTGAAGGGGAACGGGCGGCGACGCCGTTTTTTCATATTTCTTGTCCGAACTCTTGTGCGTCTCTCGCTTTGATTCGTACGCGGGACGCTCAGGCGTCTGGCGATCGGTTGGGTTGCGGTTCGCCGCATGCTGCGGTAGCGAGGAGTTCTCGGTACTTGCGGCGAGGCATCTCGCAACCGGTGTGCGCGGGTGTTTCGGCGTGCGTACGACGTGCTTCTGGAGGTTCATGATGTCTTGTACAAAGTGGTCGACGCGTGGATTCGCTCTATTGATGCTGGCGTCGGTCGCGCCGGTGGCTCGTGCGCAGGCGGTTTTCTCAAGCAGCTTTGACGCGACGATGCCGAGTGAGATCACGGGCAGCGTGGCCCAACTCACGCCCGTGCAAGGTTTCGCCGGGCTTGGGAATGCGGGGCGGACGTTCGGGGGAAGCTTTCTGCGCTCGCCCACGGGCAACACCGTCACGATTCAACTGACGAACTTGCCGCCGCATCAAGCGATCGACATTCGGTTTCTTTTCGCGGCGATCGATTCGCTTGACGGCACGGGTTCGTTCCCCGAAGGCGACTTCCTGCGAGTCACGGTCGACGGGCAGCAGATCTTTCGCGAGTCGTTTGCGAATGCGACGCAGACGCAGGACCAGACGTATGTTGCTCCGCCTGGCGCGCAGCTCGCACGGCGGGTTGATTTGGGATTCAGCGGGCCCGGCAGCTTCTACACCGACAGCGCATACGACATGGGCGCGGATGGGCGCTTCCAGAACATTGCGCACACCGCGAGCACGCTCACGATCAGCTTTGTGATGGAAGGACCTGGGATTCAGGATCTCAGCGATGAGTCGTGGGCCATGGATGAACTCACGATTTCGCTCGTGGGTGGCGACGTGTGTGATTCCATCGACTTCAACCGCAACGACGTCTTCCCCGAAGACCAAGACGTCATTGACTTCTTCGAAGTTCTTGCAGGTTCGTCATGTCCGTACGACCCGCCAGCGGGTGAGGTGTGTGATATCGACTTCAACAACAATGGCGTCTTCCCGGAGGATCAGGATGTCGTTGACTTTCTGACGGTGCTGGCGGGCGGCACGTGCGGCTGAGTCGTGCGTGAGTCCGCGACGGCGCGGCGAAATGGAATGCACTGCGGGCGAACGCGAGAGCGATTGTCCGTGATTTGATCAGGCACGTGCGGCGAACGCGGGTCGATGCGCGATGCTCATGTTTCAGGAGGCGATATGAATACGAAGATCAGTCAGTTGTGTGCGGCGGCGGGACTTTCGATCAGCGGCGTAGCGGCTTTCGCGCAGACCGTTGCGCCCCAGTACGCGTCCAATTACGCCGTCATCAATCTCGGCAGCGTGCCGGGCGTGCCCGGCAGTTACGGCGGCGTGGCCATGTCACCGACGGATCCTGACCTCATGCTCATCGGCGGGGCCGCCAATACCGCAAGCGGGGCGATCTACAGCATCCGCGTGTCACGCAATCAGTGCGGCAACATCACCGGCTTCATCGGCACGGCCCGGCTTGTCAGCACGGCCCCGCAGATCGACGGCGGCCTGATTGTCACCGCCGATGGCGTGACGCTCTCCTCGCGTTACCCCGACAACGGCGTGAACATGACCAAGGCGGGCAGCACCGCGCCCGACAAAGTCGTCTCGCTCACGCCGCTGGGCGTCACCGGCTCCACCGGTTCCATCACCATCGTGCCCGATGGCCAGCCCGGCGCGGGGCGGTTCAAGATCGCGTCGTATAGCAGCGGCGCGTTTTTCGACGCGGTGCTCACGCCCGATGGCGTGGGCACGTACAACGTCTCCGCCGCCACACTCACCGCGAACATCGGCGGCGGCCCCGAGGGCATCGCGTATGTTCCCACCGGCTCGCCGCTTTTCCCGGGGCCTGCATTGCTCATCGCCGAGTACAGCAACGGCATCATCGCGGCGTGGGACATCAATAGCAACGGCGACCCCATCGCCAGCACGCGCCGCAACTTCATCACGGGCCTGAGCGGCGCAGAGGGCGCGTTCCTCGACATCACCAGCGGCGACTTCCTCTTCTCCACCTTCGGCGGCGGCGGCCGCGTCATCGTCGTGCAGGGCTTCGCCGAGCGCATCACGTGCGATGACATCGACTTCAACAACGACGAAGTCTTCCCCGATGACCAGGACGTGATCGACTTCTTCAACGTCCTCTCCGGCAGCGATTGCCCCGCGTGCAACGACATCGATTTCAACAACAACTGCGTCTTCCCCGAGGACCAGGACGTCATTGACTTCTTCAACGTGCTTGCGGGCGGGACTTGCCCGTGAGGCAAAATGGCTAAATAGCCAAATTTCCAAATGGCCAAATCAAGACAGGCGTTCGGGTGCAGCTTGTGCGTCCGAACGCCTGTCTCACATTTGGCCATTTGGCCATTTGACCATTTGGCAATTTTGCCTCACGCCGCCAGCTTGATGCCTTCTGCGCCTTGCACGCTGAAGCCGCCGGGCGTGTCGGTGCCGAACTGGACGACGATGGCATCGCTGGGCAGGCCTTGGGTGGTGCCGCGTTGGCCTTGGATGATGTATTGGACGCCCTGCGCGGCTGCGCTGGTCGGGACGCTCGCGTCAGTGAACGTCATGCGGCGCGACTGGGTCGTGCTGCCGGGCGCGCCGCCGATGCCGACGAACGTGGCGGAGCCGGGCAACTTGCGGGCGATGTTGTAGAACGCGCCGCTGCTGGCCGCGGCGTTTTCCGCGTCCCACGAAAGCTGCACCGCGCCCGTGGGCAACAGCGTCACGCTCAGGTTGGTGGGCTTGCCGGGCAAGGGCAACGGTGCGGGCGGCAGCGGGGCGGGAATCTGGGCGAGGTTGTAAATCGCCTGCGGGTTCGCCGACGCTTCGGCAAACGCCTTGATCGTGCGCACCAGCGTCGCGGCATCGGTCTTCATCTCGCGAATCGCATCGTTGCTCGTCGCCGTCGCCGCCTTGGCCGCATCGCGCGCCTTGAGGGCGTTGTCATAGTTCAGCCGCGCCTCATCCGTTGCGGCCGTGAACGAAGCACACGCCGCGGGCGACAAGCCCAGCCCCGCCGCGTTCGCCGCCCACACGGGCGCGTGCACTTCACAGAATTCCAACAGATCGGTCTTGTTTTCTGGCAGAACACTCATCGTTATCACCCTTGCGGCGCGTGCCGCGATGTGCTCGCGCGAAGTTGTGTCAATCCCATTGACGAGCCCCACGCAAACTGGTAATGTCCACCATCGACGCCGCGCACGCGTCACTTTCGTCACCGAGGGAAAATTCGTCATGATCGCGATCTCCGCCGCCGCGACCGCCGCCCGCACGCCGAACAAGTCCGCATTTTCGGCCATAATTGCCCAAACCCCGCCCACGAAAAGGACCATCGCTGGCACGATGAAGACTATCGGTGGCACGATGACGACCATCGTGGCCACGATAAAGACCATCGTGGCCCCGATGAAGACCATCGGTGGCACGATGAAGACCATCACGGCCCCGATAAGAGCTCTCGGTGGCACGATACAAACCATCGCGCACACGGGAACGCTCCTCGCGAACCGTGCCATGCAAACGTGCGCCGCATGCTTTGCGCTCGTCTGGGTTGTCTTGGCCATCGCCACCAGCGCACAGGCCCAGTGCGTCCCGGAATGGCAAACGGTCGACCCCGGCACCACCTCGGACCCCGGAACAAACGGCAGGGTGTACGCAACCACGATGTGGGACCCCGACGGCCCGGGCCCGCAGACGCCCAAGCTGGTGATGGGCGGCACCTTCACGGTCGCCGGCAACATTGCTGCAAATAACATCGCAACCTTTGACCCCGCGACCGGGCAATGGCAGGCGCTGGGCACTGGCATGAACAATGAAGTGCGCGCCCTTCTCACGCTACCGAGCGGCGATCTTGTCGCCGGGGGCTTCTTCTTTCAAGCTGGTGGCGTTACCGCCAACAGGATCGCCCGTTGGAACGCCGCGACCGGGCAATCGGCGCCGCTCGGCACGGGAATGAACGGCATTGTGCACTCCCTTACCACGCTGCCCAGCGGCGATCTGGTCGCCGGCGGCGTCTTTACGACAGCCGGCGGCGTTTTCGCGACCAACATCGCCCGCTGGAACTTTGTCACCGGACAATGGGCCCCCTTTGGCACCGGCTTGACCAGTGGCGCTGTGCTCGCCCTCACCACGCTGCCCAGCGGCGATCTGATCGCCGGGGGAGCATTCACCACAACCGTCATGAATGCCAACCGCATCGCTCGCTGGAACGCCGCGACCGGGCAATGGGCCCCGCTCGGCACGGGTCTGAACGGTCCTGTGTGGTCGCTCACGACGTTGCCCAGCGGCGAGATCGTCGCCGGAGGTGACTTCAGCATCGCGGGTGGTGTTCTCGCAAGTCGCATTGCCCGCTGGAACGCCGCGACCGGGCAATGGGCCCCGATGGGCACGGGCATGAACGGCATTGTGTACGCCCTGACCACGCTGCCCGGCGGCGATGTGGTCGCCGGGGGCGCTTTCACCAACAGCGGCGGTGGCTCGGCTCGCATTGCCCGTTGGAATGTCGCGACCGGGCAATGGACCCGGCTGGGCACGGGCATAGGCGGCACTGTGTACGCGCTCACTGCGATGCCGAACGACGAGATCGCCGCCGGGGGCAGCTTCGCATTCGCTGGCCTCGTCTATGCGTCGAATATCGCGCGGTGGGGCTGCGTTCAGGTAGCTTGCGATGACGTTGACTTTAACAACAACAGTTTTTTCCCCGAAGACGCTGACGTCATCGACTTCTTGAATGTCTTCGCCGGTGGCGGGTGCAGCACCGGCCCGGGCCTGTGCAACGACATTGACTTCAACAACAACGGCGTGTTTCCCGAAGACCAGAATGTTGTGGACTTCTTCAACGTCCTCGCGGGCGGGGCGTGTCCGTAAATGGCCAAATAGTCAAATTTCCAAATGGCCAAATGAAAGGCAACGAACAGGCGCGCGGGCGAGCTCCGCGCGTCTGTCTTTCTTTGGCCATTTGGCCATTTGACCATTTGGCCATTTGCCCCCCTCCCACCCCATCCCAGCTTCTGCCTTGACCTTTGTGCTCTTCGTGTCTTCGTGGTGCACCCCTGTCTTGCCTCCGTGCCCTCTGTGCTCTCTGTGTTCCCATGCCTTTCGCCTTTTTCCCGGGCTTTCACGATCGTGGGGCTTGCGGTGGCGGGCGTTGTCGGGTAGATTGGGGGCTGTGGAATTTTTCACTTGGGAGGAACAGTGATGAACATGCGTGTGAGCTTTGTGGGTGCGTTGGTGTGTGCGGCGGGGGCGGCGTTTGGCGGGGGCGATGTGCCGGTGCCGCTGGCGTGGAACTGGAACGGGATGGTGCACAGCGGCGAGAGCGGGCAGCCGGATAACCCCGATGGGTTCCGGTCGATCTCGGATCGTGCGCTGGATTGCAACGGCGGGGCGACGGCGATCAACAACGGCGCGCTGGTTGGGCAGGATTCGTTGTTGTACAGCGTGGTGGCGGTGGCGGGTGCGTTTGATATCGTGCACCTGGGCTCCACGGGCGTGACGGGGAGCGTGCGCGGGTGGGATGCGACTGTGGATGGCGACAACATCGGCGTGCGGCCCAACTGGTTGACGACGCTGGATCAATCCACGCCGCAGCGCAGTGACACGCTGGCGATGCAGACGGGATTCACGTCGAGCACGCGGCTGGGTGTGCTGTACAACATTTCCAATAGCGGCGGGGCGTTTGATATGACGCTGGAGTTTGGCGATGGCTCGACCGCGACCGTGCGTCTGGCGGGGCCGGACTGGTTTGGTTCGCAGACTGTCGCCGCGCCCGGCAGCGGTGTGGAAGTGCAGCGGCAGCTTGGATTGTTTGATGCGACGCAAAGTGATGACAGTGGCTTCACGGGCGCGCCGCAGCTGAATGTGGTCGAGGCGATTGTCAGCACGCAGAGTCTGATCAACGCCGGGCTGGGTGATGCGACGGGCAAGCGGCTCATCGGCATCACGTTCAAGAATCCGGTGCCGGCCACGCGCGGGTACGCGATCTACGCGGCGACGCTTCGCGCGAACACGTTCAACGATTCGCCGGTCTCGCCCACGGGCGTGGGAGCCGCGAATCCGAGTCCGGTGGAGACGACGCGTAATGTGACGCTGCGCGTGCAGGCCTTTGGCGGCGCGAGCCCGGCGAGCACGGGGCTGGGTGTGACGGTGGATACCAGCGCCATCGGCGGCAGCGGCGTGCAGACGATGCTGGATGACGGGAGCAGCGGCGATGGTGCCGCGGGTGATGGTGTTTTCGGCCTGATTGCGCCGATTCCGGCGACGCAGTTCCTGGGCGCGACGACTGTGCCCTTCACGGTGAGCGATGCACAGGGCCGCAGCTTCGTTGGGGAAATCAACTTCAACGTGAATCAGTACACGTGGAACGAAACGCTCGATGGCGGCGGCGATGCGGGTGATCTGCCGGACACGGCGACGGCGCCGGTGGGCACGGGCACGCTGGAAGCGATCGCGGGCAACATCAGCGCGGGCGATCGGGACATGTACGCGATTGAGATTTGTGACAGCACGCAGTTCAGCGCAAGCACGCAGGGCGGCACGACGCTGGACACGCAGTTGTTCCTGTTCAATGAGCAGGGACTGCCGGTGGCGTTCAGCGATGATGCTGCGCCGGGGACGCAGTCGCGCATTACCAGTCAGTTCATTCCCAGCAACGGTCGGTACTACCTGGCGGTGTCGCAGTACGACCGCGATCCGGTGAACGCATCGGGACAGGAGATGTGGCTCGATCAGCCCTTTGGGACCGAGCGCGCTCCTGATGGGCCCGGAGCAGGCACGGCGATCGCCGGATGGAACGGCACGCAGACTGGCAGCGCGGCGTATCGCATCACGCTGACGGGTGCGTGCTTCGCGGGGCCCGCGGGCTGCGACGACATTGACTTCAACAACAACGATGTCTTCCCGGAAGATCAGGACGTGATTGATTTCTTCGAAGTGCTGGCGGGCGCGGACTGCCCATCATGCAATGACATCGACTTCAACAACAACGATGTGTTCCCCGAGGATCAGGACGTGATTGATTTCTTCAACGTGCTGGCCGGCGGCGAGTGCGTGTAAGGCGGCGCGGCGGATGCAACGACGTAGTTTGTGAACATGATGGAAGCAGGAGTGCACAGGCGTGCGGTGAAGACCGTGCGCCTGTTTTCGTTGCGAGCTGCGATGGCCGCCACAACCGCGCGGCGGGACGAATTGGTGAGAATGCTGACAGTCTTGGCGTCTTTTCGTCGCATGCAGATCTGGATTCATCCCATGCAGAAAGGTCTGACTATGCAACGCATCGCTTCCATGTTCGCTCTCACGATTCTCGCGTCAACTGCATCGGCCCAGATTGTCGGCTCCATTGATGCCACGGGCACAACGCTGATTGAACGGCTGATGGAAAACATCGGCCTGCCCGCAAGCGCGGTGGCGACGACCGGCCGCGTCTTCAGCGGGCAGACGGTGGGGGGCTCGCAGTCGGGCTTGTGTGGTGCGTTGACGCTGCATGGGGCGAATGACACCTCGCTGACGCTGCCGGCGGGCATTGTGTTGTCGTCGGGGCTGGTGACGGGCTTGCCCGCGACCAACACGACGTGGAGCTACTCCAACGTGACCAACTCGGGGACGAGCAACTTCTTTCGCGACTTCCCCGCGCAGACTGGCACGACTCGGCACAGCGGGCGGCTGCAGGAGCACGACACGAATGAGCTGACGTTTGATCTGCAAGTGCCCGCGGGCATCGTGGGTGTGCGCGCGGAGTTTGTGTACGCGTCGGATGAGTTTCCTGAGTGGAGCGGCACGGCGTTCGCGGACGGGTTCGCGTTCATCGTGGACGACGTGAACTATGCGAAGCTGCCGGACGGGCGGCCCGTGTCGCTGCTGAGTGAGAACGACAACATTCACTTCATGACCAACGGCGATCAGACCAACGCTCTGGTGCCGCTGGTGGCGAACATGGAGTACGACGGCATGACGCGCGTGCTGGAGGTGACCGCGCCGCTGCGGCCTGATCGCACCAACACGATCACGATCGTCGTCGCGGACACGGGCGATGAGATCTATGACTCGGCGGTGTTCATCTCGAGCCTGCGATTCATCGAGGGCACGGCCCCGATTGATCCCGCCGACTGCCATGTGCGTGTGCGGCACAGCTCGTCGGATGATGCCAGCTTCGTGGAGTTCGGCCAGAGCGGCTGCGATGACATCGACTTTAACAACAACGGTGTGTATCCGGAAGACCAGGACATCCTGGACTTCCTGAACGTGCTGGCCGGGGCGGCGTGCAGTGAGTGCCACGACATCGACTTCAACAACAACGACGTCTTCCCTGAGGATCAGGATGTGGTCGACTTCTTCAATGTCCTCGCGGGCGGCAATTGCTCGTAATGACCGTCCCGCGTTCGCTCCCGACGTGTTGAGAAGGCGTGTTGGCATTGCCCACCGTCAGCCCTGCGGCGAACCGAGTCTGTTGCAAACAAAAGTACGTCAAGAACCTGCCTGCTCGGCGGGTTCTTGTCAATTTCTCGCTCTCTCATCCATTTGCCTAGCCGCGCGTGTGCTGCGTGTCGCACTGATCGCGTCGCCACCTCTGGCGACAGACCTATCTGAACTTGCCTTTGGAGATTCGCCATGCAGCCCACGAACGTTCGCCGTCTGTCGCTCGCCTTCGCGCTCGTCGCTCTTGCCGGCGGCGTCAGCGCTCAGCCTTGTGAAACCCTCACCAAGCTGCTGGGCAGCAGCCCTGCTGCTGGCGATCAGTTTGGAGCGAGGGTTTCGATGTCGTTTGGCGGCCCCAACAATCGTCCGCTGCTGGCTATCGGCAAGCCGTACGAGGACTCGCCCGCCGGGACGGACTCGGGCGGTTGGTCGGTGTGGCAACTTGGCACCAACGGCAACTGGACCACGCTCTACGACGCGTGGAACGCGACGGGTGAAGCGGGCGAGCTTGGGGGCTTTTCGATTGGCATCTCTGATCCGTACATGATCGTGGGCGCTCCGGAGTATCAAGATCGCGGCCGCGTCCGCATCATGCGTCGGCCGACTGGTTCGAGCTCTTGGCTTGTGGAAGATGACGTCAACCCGGGTTTGGGCGGTGGATCTGGCGGCTCGCGATTCGGCAATAGCGTCGCCATCAGTTCATTCGGCGGCGGCTGGGCCATCATCGGTGCGCCGTTCTTCAGCTTGACCCACGCCGACAGCGGTTCGGTGAGTGTGCTTTGGCGCAACAGCACGACGGGTCAGTGGCTGGAAGCGTTCAACATGTCAGGCGGCAGCTACTTCGGTCAAGTCGGCGGCCGCCGCGGTCTATCGGTCGCGATGAGCCAGACCAGCGAATGGGGTGCGTTCGGTGCGCCAAACGAATCGCACGACACCGCGTACCCGGAGAACGGCATCGCGTACTACATCAGCCGTTACTCGGTGACGCCTGGCGTCCTGCTCCCACCGGTCGACGAGGCTGGCCAGAACTTTGGCAGCGCGGTCGCCGTCGAAGGCAACTGGATGCTCGTCGGTGCGGCAGATGAAGATGCATCAAGTGCCGAGAGCGGACTCGCGGCGGACGTCACCGACAGCGGTGCGGTGTATGCATTCGAACGTGTCAACGGTACTTGGTTTCATCGCGCGACTCTCCGCGCACCGGTTCCGACCATCAATGGCCGATTCGGCCACACGATCGCGATGTCAGACTCACAATGCGTCATCAGCGAGTGGTTCGTGGGTCGCTCATACGTGTACCGCCGTGAAGGTGCAACGTGGACGCTGCAATCAATGTATCAGAACCCCGAGCCCGCTTCTGACCGCGGCTTCGGTGTCGCACTCGCCATTCGTGACGGGCAAGTCGCCATCGGCGACAACTACAACGATCCGAATGGGATCATCGACGCAGCTGCGGTCTACACCGCGACGGTTGCTCCCACGTTCGTCAGCGGCGACATCTGCAGTGCGGCGATTCCCTATGTGTCAGGCGACTTTGTCGGCTGCACGCAGACGGCCACACGTAGCAGCGGCAGCGTGACGACCTGCGGACTGGGCGGAAGCGGCCAAGGCCCCGATGTCTGGTTCCGCTTCACGCCCTCGTGCGACGGCAATGCCATCTTCGATACCTTCGGCAGCACCTTCGACACCGTCCTCAGCGTGCACAGCGATTGCCCGACAACGTCGAGCAACAACAGCATTGTGTGCAACGACGACGGCAGCTTCGCAGCCCCCAACAACCGCGCCAGCCTCGTGACGTTCAACTTCACGGGCGGCGAGAGCTACCTCATCCGCGTCAGTGGATACAACGCGGCCAGCGGTCAGTTCACGCTTCGCTCGCTCGTCAGCTACGGCGTGAACAACGACGAGTGCAGCACCGCTCCGACGGTGGGGCTGAACTCCTACGCCTTCAACAACTGTGCTGCAACCAATTCGGCGTCGGTGAGTGTGCCGCTTGGCAACGACCGTGATATCTGGTATCGCTTCATCGCGCCGACTGCGGGCGACTACGCCTTTGACACGTGCGGCAGTTCCTTCGACACCGTCGTCACACTCTTCCGCGGTTCGCAGGCTCAATGCCCGGTGATCCCAATCCAGATGATCTCGCAGAACAACAACAGCCAAGGTGAGTGCAACCCTTCGGGCGTCTCACTTCAGAGCTACGCGACCGCGACGCTGACGCAAGGTCAGAGCGTGATGGTTCGTGTGGGCGGGGCCAATGCCAGCGAGTTCGGCGCGGGCATCATCCGCATCTCGCAGATCGGCTGCGACGACATCGACTTCAACAACAACACGGTGTATCCGGAAGATCAGGACGTCATCGACTTCTTCACGGTGCTCTCGGGCGGGCCGTGCTCGGCGGGCAACACGTGCAACGACATCGACTTCAACAACAACGGTGTCTTTCCGGAAGATCAGGACGTGATTGACTTCTTCACGGTGCTGGCGGGAGGCGGGTGTTTGTGAGTGGCCGAGGGGAGGGGACAAGGGCCAAATCGCCAAGTGGCTAAATGGCTTACTTCCCAGATCGCTCAATCAGAAGTGTGGACAGGCGCGGCAAGGTCCGCGCCTGTTCTCATGGAACCGTTCAGCGATTGTGTTGCGTGTGCTGTGCGTCTTGTGCTGCTTGGGACTATTGCAGCTTCAGCGCATTCCCGCTCCATTGTGCCGGGAAGGGACGCTTGGGATCATCGGGACCGAGCGGGATGTTCCAGTCGATGGTGTCGTAAACCTCGTCCATCACGTCGAGGGCGAGGTCGCGGTCTTGCTCCGAGTTGAAGGGCATCCAGGGGATGGCGGCGAGGCCGATGTTGGCTGCGCGGAGCGAGTACTGCATCTCGTTGAGATGCTCGAGGCGGGCGCGGCGGGTGGTGTCCTGCGGGCCCAGCTTGAGCACACGCTTCTGTTCGCTCTTCAGACTGCTCTCCACACTGTCGGCTTTGTCGCGCACCATCTCAAGGCGGGACTTGGAACAGCCCGCCAGCATGGCGGTGGCGGCAATCATGACGATCGGGGCGGTAACGGGTGTGAAACGCATGCGTGATGGTACCGTGGCGTGACGGGGTATGTGCGAAGGGCCTGCGAGAGGCCAATACTTGCCCCATGCTCACGCTTGCCGAGTCGACGCGGACGAGTCTCTGGTCGTTGTTCATGCAATCCTTTGACATCTTCACGATCCTGCTGATCGCGGGATCGGTTGTGGGTGTCGCGCTGATTGTGTTGGCGTTTATGGAAATCAAGGCGAAGAACATCGCGCCCGAGCAGCATGCGGGCAAGCTGCTGGACCTTGCGAAGCAGGGCCGATTTGAAGAAGTTCGCGATGCATGCGTGCGCGATGATTCGCTGCTTTCTCGCATTGTGCGAGCGGCGATCATGGCGCCGCGGAATCCGCGAGCGATGCGCGAAGCGGCTGAACTGGCTGCGAGCGAAGAAAGCGCTGCATGGTTCCGGCGGATTGACTTGCTGAATGTGATTGGCAATCTCGGGCCGCTTGTGGGGTTGGCGGGCACGGTGTGGGGCATGATTCTGGCGTTTACGAGCTTGGGCGACACGGGAGGCCAAGCGGGGCCCGCACAACTGAGCCTGGGCATCAGCAAGGCGCTGTTTCACACGCTGCTGGGGCTGTGTCTGGCAATTCCGTGTCTGCTGGCGTATGGCGTGCTGCGGAACAAGGTGGACCGTTTGTGCACGCGTGCGATTGTGGTGGGTAGCGAGATTGTCGAAAGCCTGAGCAGCAAGGCAAGCTGAGAGATTCACGTCACGACCCATTGAGCCCCATGCGAGTTCGCATTTTCCATCACCAGTCTCCCGTGGACAAGATCAACGTCACGCCGTTGATTGACGTCGTGATGGTGCTGATCGTGTTCTATCTCATCGTGGGGAAACTGGCGACGGATAGTGCGGCACGCGTGGAACTTCCGCGAGCGACCGGAGCGCAGCAGCAGGACCGCGGGCTTGTGATCAATCTTGCGGTGGATGACAAGGGCAATCAGACGCTCAGCTTTGACGGCGATGAGATGGCGCTTGATCAGTTGACGAGTGAGCTCATTCTGCGGATGCCGGAACTCGCGAACGGCACGCAGAGCCAGCCTGTCAGCCTGCGGGCTGATCGTCGGCTGAGCTTTGGCGATGTGGAGCCGGTGGTGAACGCATGCAAGGCTGCGGGCGTGACGAGCCTGAAGCTGATCACAACGCGCGAAGGAGGCGGCCAGTGAAGAACGCGCTGTCCTATCGCAACCGTTCGGCGCGAGCGATGTATGAGTCCCACGTGGGGCCCAACATGACACCCATGGTGGACGTGGTGATGGTCATTCTGATCTTCTTCATGGCGAGCGCGGTGGTGATGGGGCCGGAGTGGTTCGTGCCCGCCCGTCTGCCCAAGACCGATGCGGTTGCGCCGGCGACCGCAGCAACGCCGCCGCCTCGCGTGGTGCTGATGCTCACGCGTGATGGCAGTGCGACGGTGATCGACGCGAACGGCAAGCGGGTGGCGTTGGCGCAGTTGGCGGCGAGCCTTGGTTCCTTGACGCAGTCGCGTTTTGAAGATGCGATCATTCTGGTGCAGCCGGCGGCTGATGTGCCTTATGAAGACGTTGTGCGCGTTCACGCGGCGTGCAGCGAGGCGGGATATCGCAAGGTGGGGCTGGGTAGGTAGGGGAGAATCGCGCGAGCTGGCGAAGGTGTGCGAACTTGCGTCGCGGAATCCGGAAGCGATGAAAGCGAAAACGCCGTGTGAGATGACTCACACGGCGCTGTGTTATTAATTCGGCTGACTCGTGGCGGGATTACGAGCACTCGCCGCCGGCGAGCACGGTGAAGAAGTCGATGACGTCTTGATCTTCTGGGAAGACCTGGTTGTTGTTGAAGTCGATGTCGTTGCAGGTGGAGCACGCACCGCCTGAGAGAACATTGAAGAAGTCGATGACGTCTTGATCTTCTGGGAAGACCTGGTTGTTGTTGAAGTCGATGGAGTCGCAGGCTGCGGTGGGCGGCGTGCAGACGGGCGGGCGCACGCTGCGAATGAGCATGCTGAATGCGCGGACCGTCGCCGCGTCAGCGGTGGGGAAGCGGTCCTGCAGTTCGAGCAGCCAGGTGCCGTTGGCGTTCTCGCCATTGAACGCACTGAGGGGCGATTCGGGGCGCCAAGAGCCGGTGAACAGATTGACGAGACTGGTGCCGGTTGAGGCGATGGTGGTGGACGCGCTGTCGTCGAACACCGCGTTGCAGATGTGATTGCCGCTACCACCGCGGTTTGCCATCAGAGTCACGCGGGTGCCCGCGGGACTGATGAGCGTGTACGTCATGTCGTCGTTCCACGTCTGCGTGACGGCGTTGGTGGTCGCACTGTCTGCGGCGTTGCATGCGCTGCCGTCGAAGCTGAAGTTCACATCCGCGATGGGCGCCGACGTGCCGGCCACCACGAGCGGAATGGTGATGGGACCAGTCTGGTTGAGTGCAAGCGTGACTGGCGCGCCCGTGTAGGCGTAGCGGAAGCCTTGGCCCACGCCTCCCGGGATGCCTGTCGGGATGCTGAAGCTGGCGGAGCCGGAACCTTGGTCGCTTGCGAGCGCAAGCTGCAGCGAGATGGGTGTGCCGCACGGGTGCGAACTGTCGAGGGCGACGACGAACGGCGTGCCGTTCAGCACGTTCTGCCCGAGGAAGGCGATGTCGGGGTACGTTGCGGACGAAGTGACAATCGTCGCGGCGGGCGTCAGGCTCGTGAGTGTGCCGCGGACGTTGGTCGCGGTTGACTGGCCGAGATTCGCAATGGGAAGTCGGATTTGAATAGCGTTCTCGCCCGGATCGAGGCGATCGTTGGCATTGCCATTGCCGACATTGTCAGCGATGACCGCGCTGCCGCTGGCACGCAGATCAACACCGGCGACGGGCGAGATGACGTTGATCACGCCGCCCTGGTTGATGTTGAAGAAGATGTTATTGACCGCACGCACCATGATGCGACCCTGCGTCGTGCTGACGGGGGGCGCGATGAACGTTGCTTCGCCATCGTTGGGCGTGCTTGCGACGAGCTGCGTGGGCCACGTCTGGCCGTTGTCGGCACTGAACCAGATCGACACGTTAGCGGTGTTGATGGGTGCGGCCGCGGTGTTGCTGACATTCCACGTCACAGTGCGAGATTCACCGGCGATCCAGCTTTCGGACGCGCTGGGAGATGTGACGCGGAACGCGCCATTCGCAGCTGGGACGACGGTGATGACCATGTCGTCAAAGCCCAGGCCGCCGCCGCCTGCGCGGTTGTCTCTCGCAACGGCGCGGAAGTCGAGCACGCGTGCGGTTGTGGGCAGAACTTCGCCCAGAAAGAAGGTGTTGTTAGCGAGACTGCTCAGGCGAGGAATGAAGCGCACGGGACTGGAGGTTGGGGCCTCGAAGCGAACAAGGGGATTGGCACCGTTGTCGGTCAGTGTCGTGAGGGGCACCGCCGCGCCGCCGTCGCGCTGTTCCCAACTGAACGTGAGGGTGTCGCCGTCGGGGTCAGAGCCGGTTGCGGTCAACACGAAGGGGGTATTGGCGGGAATGGTGAAGTCAGAGCCGGCGCTGACGATGGGTGCGTTGTTGCCGGTGGCGCTGCTGGGCCCGCACGATCCACCTGCAGACACATACGCGCGGATCTGGTCGTAGTTGATGCTGGCAAAGTGCGGGACGCTGTTCGCCGCGAGATCATTGGTATCGCAGATGCCGGCATAGCCCATGATGGTGATGCCCGAGCCGGGCTCATGCGCGATATCAGCTGCATCTCCGGGGCCGCCGCCACAGTTGTTGAAACTGTGGCGACCGCCGAACTGGTGGCCAAGTTCGTGCGCGACGTAGTCAACGCTGAAGGGATCGCCCACTGGTGGGTCAGTCTGTGAAACACCGCGGCCCTTGGTGGCGCTACACACGGAGCCAATGCCACCGGCGACGCCCGAGTTGGCGGCGCGGTGATAGAGGTGGCCCACGTCGTAACCAGTGGCTGTGACGACGGCATTGAAGCGATTCTGAGCCGCGGTCATGGATGCGTCGTTGGGACCTGGCGTCGTGAAGATGTCTGTCGCGGCGTTGGTATAGATGAACTGGTCATTTTGCGCGATGAGTGTGAGACGGATGCCAAGTTCGGTTTCGTAGACGCCGCTGACCCGGTTGACGCTGGTGACGACTGCGGCGAGCCCAGCTGCGACGGTGCCGCCGTGGAATGCGGTGTACTCGCCCGTGGTTGCAACCGCAAGGCGGAAGGTGCGCACGGTGGGACCGATCGTCGATTCCTCGCTGCTGCCAGGTGGTGTGATCTCTTCGTTGGGCTGGCCATCAAAGTCGGGCGTGAGACATTGGTAGATGCCTTTCCGCCGCAGGTCACGCTTCCAGTAACTTGCGTAGTGCTGCACATCGCCGCGCGAGACGGGATCGATGTACCACGAGCCCGAGGGCCCAAGGACCTGAGCGTGGAAGCCTGCGGGCGTGAGATCGAAGCGAACGGTCTCGGCGGGATCATCGATGCCTTGGCCGACGTAGGTGCGAATGTCCGGGTAGCGGGCCTGCAACGCCGGTTCCATGATGGGAGATTCGGCGATGTTGAAGTACGCGAGCGTGCCGTCAGGGCGCGGCAGTTCGAGCATGACGGGCGGTTGATGGGCGGCGGTGGGAGCCTGAGCAAGCAGCGTGCGCATCGCGGGCACGTCGAGAGTGATTGCCTGAAAGGTCAGCGGTCGAATCCACGGTTCTGCCGCGACGACTGCGGGCGGCAGTGCATCGAGGATCGTCCACGGCGAGCCCTGCGGCTGCACGTCGGCCGCGTGAAGCACCTGTGTCTGCGCAGCAGCTGGCAGCGTGAGGCCCGCGAGTGACGCGAAACCGACCAAGCCGCAAGCGATGGAGCGAAACGCGTAACCGAAAACGTGGGGCATGCAATCCTCCGCGACCGAAACCACGAGCCGAAAGACTACCCGAAAGGGCGAGCCGGTGGAAGGGGAAGTGGGGGTTATCAGTCGAAAATTCTGGTCCGTGCACACGGTTTCCCCGTCGGTTATGCTCTGTGCATGATCACGGTGCGCGAATGCTCGTCCGTTCTCGAAGCCGTGACGGTGGCGGCGTACTTGCGGAGCGAGGGCGTGATGGCCGCGTCGGCGGTGCCGATGGTGGGACTTGTGCCCAAGTTTTACGTATTTGTAGCGAGCAAGGAGGTCGCCGCCCAGGCGCGCGATGCGTTGGCTCGCATGGACGAGGCGGGTATCACGCTCGCGGACGATTGGGAAGCACAGGCCGCGCCGGACTTGTCGCGATTGCCGCTGCGATGCACGCCGCGATGTGCGTGCGGTGAAGTGGTTCGTGTGCGGACGGCGACGGCGCGGTGTACTGCATGCAGACGCGAACTTGATGTCGCGAGCCTTGTGGTGGACCAGTTCGGCCCCGAAGTCATGGCCGAATGCTACCCAACGTTGGCGGAATCGATGACCGACGAACAACTTGTGACGCTCGCGCTGCCGTGCGAGTGCGGGTACTCGCTCGCAGGACTGGCATCGCGAGGCACTTGTCCGGAGTGCGGCAACGAGTACGCGAAGCGGGAGATCTTCGCAGTGTGGGAGGGGAAGGGGCTGGTTTAGATTCCCGGCAAACTTACAAGTCCCGTGATTCCCAGCGGCTCTTTCGTCCAGAACGGTTCCGCCGTTTGCGTGCGGATGCGCGAGCCCATGTAGCGGTCGTGGGCTGCGAGGTTGGTGGGCAAGTCGGCATTAGTTGGGGCCAGGCCCGGGCGTGGTCCAAACTGTGATTGGTATGCGAGCACGCTGCGCACTTTCTTGTCGCTGAAGCCGGTGGTGTCGAACAGGAAGTGCGGATCAGGCACGCGGCGCAGGTGTGAGCAGTAGTAGTAGAAGACCCACGGCGGATAGATCGGCGGGCCGATCGTGCTGAAACCGGGCGGCGTGGGCATGTCAATCTTCGTGAGCTTGGCGTCAAAGCGCGCGTCTTCGGCGATGCGAGTGACGGCGATGTGATCAGGATGCGCATCGAGCGGATGCGGCATGAAGAGCACATTTGCCTGGTGAGCCCGAATGACGCCAGCAACTTTGTGGCGGGCTTCGATGCTGTGCGTCACGGTACGGTTGGGCAGATCGAGCATGATGCGTGCGAGCTTGCCGCCGCGATGCTCGGCTACCGCGGACGGAGCGAGTTCGCGCAAGGCAGCGGCGGCTTCGACGAGGCGCGATGCGCGATCGCCAAAGGGCGTGGGGCTGCCGTCGGTCATGTCGGCGATGAGGACGTTGTGTCCTTGTTCAGCGAGTGCGGCGATAGTGCCACCCATGCCGATTTCGGCATCGTCGGGATGGGGAGCGATGATGAGGATGTTGGCCATGAGGGATGCCCGATGAGACGCGGAAAGATACGAACAGAGTTGAAGATAATGCGCCCGCCCCGGAGAGGCCAGCCACCAATCGTCATGTGTGTGTTGCGCTGGGGTCGAGCATGCTGCTGCCATCGGCGGGTAGCACCATGCGGAAGGTCGCGCCTTTGCCTTCGTCACTCAGCAGCGTGAGTGCGCCGCCGTGCTGCTGGGCGACTCGCTTGGCGACGGCGAGACCAAGGCCCGTGCCTTTCACGCCCTTGGTCGTGTGGAAAGGCTCGAAGATCCAGCGCTGCTTGGCTTGCGGAATGCCCGGGCCGTTGTCGATGATGGCGATGTCAACTTCAGCGTGACTGACGGTGGTGCCATTGGCGCGTGTCGCACCTTGCGGGCGGTAGACCACACGCACCGTCACGATGCCTTCTTCGGGTTTGACGGCTTCAATCGCGTTGGTCATCAGATTCATAAGCGCTTGGTGCAGAAGCGGCGGGTCAATGGGCACGGGCGGCACTTCACTGTCGATATCGACCACCAACGCAACCTGCTTGCTGCGCGTCTGCGGCTCGAGAATCTCCACGCAATCATCGATGATGCCGCTGAGCTGGGCAAGCTCGGGCTCGATACGTCGCTGACGTGAGAATGCGAGCATGTTGAGCGTGAGGCTGACGATGCGCGAAAGGTTGCGATGCAGAATGGGCCAGCCGCCCTTGGCCAGCTTGAGATCATCTTTGCTGAGGCCCATCTCCACGACATCCGCGCCGCCTCGCAAACCCTGCAAGATGTTCTTGATGCTGTGGCTCAGGGTCGCGACGGTTTCGCCAATCGCGGCGAGGCGCTCGGCTTGCAGCTTTTCCTGGTAGAGCTGCGCGTTGGCGAGCGCCAGCCCCGCGTGCTGGCCGACTGCGTTCATGAGTGCAAGCTGTTCGGCGGTAAACGTGTAGTTGGCCACGCTGCTGTCGATGTAAATCGCGCCGTAGGTCTTGTCGCGAAAGCGAATGGGTGAACAGATCGCGCTGCGGATGCTCAGCCTTTGCACGCTGTCGCCTTTCGCAAAACGCGGGTCTGTCATGGCGTTACTGCTCAGGATGCCTTCACTCTTGGTGATGACGTGCTGCAGAATCGTGCGGGAAACGTGGATCTTCTGATCTTCGAGCGCGAGTACGGCGTCTCGATATCGCACGGCGGCGGGCAGATACCTCTGGTCGTTGGTCTCATCAACCAGCATGATGCAGCCGCGCTGCGGGTGAAATTCGCTGAAGACCAGATCCATCACACCTTCGAGCAACTGCGCGCGGTCCATCACGCGCTCGGTCAGCATGCTCGTCAGGCGATAGATGATGCGCAGGTGATCCATCGCCGCAGCGCGGGGCTCAGGTTCGGAGAGAATCACCGAGTCTTCATTGGGGTTGTGCTTGGGCTTGCTGTCTTTCTTGTCGTTTTGCGACAGTGATTTCTCAGAGAGCGCGTAGCTGGGCAGTGAACGCTCGACGGTTGGCGTCACGCGGTCCTTTCCCACCACGCGCACGCTCTCAGCTGCTTTGGTTTCCGTCACGCCAAAGACCAGCACGCTTTGGCCCACCCGAATCTGATCGCCCGGGCGCAGGCGTTCGCGCTGCCAGATACGGGTGCCGTTCACGTAGGTGCCGTTCTGGCTTTCAAGGTCGCGAATGTACCACACGCCATCGTCGGGCGTCAGTTCCGCATGCCTGCGCGAGATGGCGTTGTCATCAATTGGCAGTGCCTCGCTGCTGCGTCCCAGCAGTTGCGGCTCGTGATTGGGCAAGTTGAACGTCTTGCCTTTGCCAGGGCCTTGGATGACGGACAAGACAAGCATGCCGAAGCGTACGAGCGGAAGTTGCAAACGACGCCGGTACGATGCGTGATGCACTGCATGCTGTGCAACTACAGGCTGGATGGGTTGCCTGCGGGGGTGTGCCCGGAGTGCGGCGAAGCATTCGACCCGGCGAACCCGCGGTCGTACCGCACGATGTCAGCCGACGCACTTGCGGGCCGCGGCAAAGTGCTGTGGATACTGCTCCTCACGAGCAATCTCGTGCTTGTCTCGCCCACGCTGTTCGCCTGGCTCGCCGCGCTCGATGCTCATCAAGAACTCGGGCGCTGGCCCGTGCCAATGTTGGACGATCCAAAGGGCCTCACGCTTGCATTGCCCTTTGATGAGCTGTTTTGGATGAGCATTTTTCTCGGGCTCTTTGCCGTAGTCGTTGCCGTGATGACATCGCTCACCGCGATTGCGACGGGAGCCAAGCGAAAGTGGCGGATGTGGATTCTGTACGGCTGCCTGGGGTTGCTGGGGCCGGTGGTGTTCTTTGCCAGCTTCGCGCTATCGCCGCATGTCTATTGGATGCTTGATTGATCTCAGCCGGGTGCCTTGGCGACCGTCCCGCTGATCCTGATTTTCACTTTTCGCTTTCCAGCTTTATCGCTTTATCATCCCCCATGAACCTGCTCGCCCGCGTTGCCACCTTCTCGCTGCTCGCCGCCACCCTGTCGCTCGCTGCGTGTTCCGCCGCGCAGCGAGATGCCGCCAACGTGCGCATCTATCCGCAGCAACTGCCGCGCGGCGCCGCTCTCGATGTGCAGGTCTTCCGCGACGGTCGCAAGCTGAGCGCAACCAACTCCACCACGCGTGACTTCGGCCCCTCGACGTTGTGGCTCAACAAGCGCTTCGGACGCATAATTGACAGTTGGAAGTCCGGCGAGACGCTGACGCTCGACCTCAACGAGTTCTATGACGAGTTCGGCGAGCAGTTCCGCGGCGGCGGCTTCTTCGCACGCGAGATTCCCGATGACGTGGTATTCGTGCAGCTCGAAACCGGCGAGGTGGGCGCGCGTGAGCTGGTGAGCTTTGTGACCGTGGGCGGCAAAGCACGCCCTTGAGTCGTGCGGGATGCGGTTCGCTAGTGAAGTTTGTCCAGCGCGGGGCGACCCGCGACGCGAGCGACCTTTTCAGGGTTTGTCGCGCCGGAGATGATCTGTACGTCCCTCGGCGAGATTCCGAGCGCTGCCGCGAGCAGCCGGCACACTGCTGCGTTGGCCTTGCCGTCCTCCGGTGGGGCGGCGACTTTCAACTTGAGCCGATCGCCGTACGTCCCGACGATCTCGTCCTTGCGACTACCCGGCACGACCTTGAGGCGTATGTCAACATGGTCGGGTGTCCGTGCGGCGATCCATGTCAGGGACGTGGCCGGTACCTTTTCGGACTTTCCCGGGAGTTCTGTCTGCGCGGGTGATTTCTTGTGCAACATCGCCGTACCCGCCATTCGAACAGGCAGACAATCAACTGCGATTGCCTTTACCGTTTCGTGCCGTTTCCAGAAAGTAGCGTGATGAGCAAGCCCAAGACGAGCGTGGCGTGGACCTTGGTCGCAGCAGCGATGTGCGCAGCGAGCGTGACATCGGCCTGCGCGCAATTGGCTGAAGATCAGGTGCTGGTGGTGTACGACTCCCGTGTGCCGGATTCGTTGGCTGTCGCAGAGTACTACGCGGGCAGTCGCAAAGTGCCCGGCGGAGCGGGCGGCTTCGCGGGTGTACGGCCTGGCGTGCACGTGGTCAACATGGCGGCGATCGGCGCCGGTTTCAACGCGCCGGGGAGCGTGCCCGAGGTTGACTTCCGTGTCAAGATCCGCGATCCGCTGCGGGCGTATCTCTCGTCAAACAACCTGACGCTGCGTATCCGTGCGATAGTGACCACGAAGGGGCTGCCGCATCGCGTGCTCGACACCGACGTTCCCTCCAACGCTGACTTTCCGGGCAGCGGCGCCAATCAGTTCATTCCCGAGTTGTCAGCCAACGACTGCACGAGTGCGAGCGTTGAGAGCGAACTCGCGCTGCTCTGGCAGGATCTGACGCAAGGCGAAGCGGGCAATGCGAGTGATTCGCGTGCGGACGGACTGATTGTCAATCCGTTCTGGCGTTCGACTCGCGGTGTCAGCACGCTCAGCAACGTCAACATCACGACCAGCAAGCCGCTCACGCCGTCAGGCACGGGGCCCACGTGGTCAACCTCTGGCGCAGCAGGTGCGGCAACACGACTGAACCCGGCTGATCTGTATCTGGTGACGCGACTGGACGGGCGAACTGTTGCTGATGTGCGTGCGATGATCGATCGCTCGCAGAACATTCTGGTGAATACCAACACCGCGGCCTTGCTCTTTGACGAAGACGGCGCGGACTTTGACAACATCGCTGCAGGCTCTGCCGTGTTTCCCGCGTTGCTGGGCGGCGATGACTACGAAGACTGTGTCACCGCGCTCACGAATGACCGGCGATTCTCGTTCGCCTTTCCCAGTTTGCCTGCGAATGTGCGATACGACAACAACGCCGGGGCAGCGAACTTTTTCGTTGGGCCCAATCTCGCGTTTACCGCTGGCCAAGGCGTGCTGGTGAACAACCCCGTGCTGCTGGTCGCGAGCTACGGCAGCAACCACAACGGTGTGCCCACGCTGGCGGCTGGCGGCAGCAGCGGCACGGTGTACGCCACGAGCTACAACTACGCGCCGGGCGCGATCTTCAACACCATCGAGAGCTTCAACGGGCGTGACTTTGGCGGGCTGGGGCAGTTGGGCTTCGCGCCGCAGCAGCAAGCCACCGATTTCCTCGCGGCTGGCGGCACCTTCGCTCTGACCAATGTGTGGGAACCGCTTGCAGATAGCGTGCCTGACAACCTGCCCATGGTCCAGCAGTTTGTGCTGGGTAACGTGAGCTTTGCGGAAGCAGCTTGGATGAGCACTCCCGCACTCAGTTGGATGCAGATGCCAGTGGGGGACCCGCTTGCTCGCATGAGTCGCAGCAACGAGAATCTAAATGGCGATTCTCGCGTGACGACCGACGATCTCTACGCGTGGGAAGCTCTGCCCGCGGGCAACGCAGCCAAAGACATCAACCGTAGCGGCGTGGCAGACAACACCGATCGCGGTCTCGTGGCTGCAAGCGTGCGTGCGGCGGAACGTGTGAACATCATGTCACGCCGCTGAGTGGACGGGCACTGTTCACACACGCACACTGATCAGTCGCTTGCGATGACTTCGTAAAGGCGGTACTCGAAATTGTGCACCATGCCCCGGTGAACCTCACGCAAGCGAGGCATGACGTGTGCATACTCGTGCTCTTCGTCAAGTTCGTACTGATCGCGACGAGGCAGATCATCGGTGCGAAGCAGCACGTAAGAACCAACAGGAGGCATGGGCACGCTCGCCTCGCCGTGTTCGCGTCGCCACAGCGAAACGGGCATCCAGCGAGCGCGTATGGCGATGTTGTGCGTCCGAGCAATATCAACCGCCGCCATGACGACTTCGGGCCGGGTATCGATGACTTGGTCCGCCCACAGCTCCGCAGGACGCGTTAAGTACTCGCCCAATTCGACGCCAAAGGCCTTTCCGCTCGTGCGCGTGTTACGACGATGTTCGCCATACCACGCACTGAAGACCGCTCCTGCCAAGAGCAATGTCACGAGTATTAGGGCGAATCGCTTGAGTCGCGAGTGTTCAGCGTTTCGTGCGCTCTCAGTCAACGTCTGTGCACGCCACACGAGGACCCATGCCGCCGCGCCGCACGCCGCGGGCATGAGGGCGACGGCGGGCAGTGCGTAACGGTTGTTGCTCACGCCGGTCAGCATGTAGCCCAAGATCGCAAAGCCAATGGTGAGAAGCAATGCCAGTGCCGCACGCGCCGACGCTGGGTTGCCCGCGCGCAGCGCAATGCCGGAGCGATAGAACGCAATCGCGAGAACGCCGAGCGATGTCGGCAGGGCGGCGATAAGCACAGCAACTGGCAGCGATGCGATCTCAAGCAACTGCTGCGGACGGAAGAGGAAAAGCGTCGGTGACTCCAGCACGATGCTCTCGCCCGCAACGCGCCGGTGTGCCGCCCACGCCCACCAGACAAGCAGGCCCGCGGCAATGCCAAATGGGGCGAGCGCTGCAATCCACGTGCGAACATTCGATACGGCGTTTCCAGTTGCACGCATGCGCAGCAGGTAGCCAGCAAGGCACGCACCTGCAAACACGGGTACGCCGGCCGGTCCCTTGGTGAAGAACGCGCCCGTCACACCCAAGGTCGTCGCGCACGCGAGCAGCAGCGTCCGTAGCCACGAGCGAGTTTCGCCAAAGCGCAGGGGCATGAACGTTTGCAGGATGCATAACGCACCGATGGCAACAAACGTGTTGTGCAGAGCCTCGATTTCCGCACTGCGAGCAATCGGTGGATACCACCAGAACGCTGGAGCCAGCACGAATGCCAAGCCAGCAACCAAGCCGAAGGGCTTTCCAAACCAGCGGTTGACAAACGCGAGCGATACGAGTGCTCCAATTGCAACCGCCACGGCGCTGACGAGGCGCGACGCAAACTCGCCGGCACCGAAGATGTACGTGGACAGGGCGATTGCCCAAGGCATGCCAGGCGGCTTGCGGAGATACGCCTGCTCGAACAGTCGCACGGTGATGTAGTCGCCGCGCTGCATCATCTCGTATGCGGGCTGCACGCGAAACGCTTCGGCGTGGGCGTACCCGCTTGTGCCAAGACCCGGCACGAAGAGAGCGAGCGCCAGCGTCAGCACAACGCACGCTTGCAAGATGGGAGACGCGATCAATCGCCGCACGCTCCAGCGTACGAAGGCACGAACGCGGCAACAATGCCCGCATGAAGATCTGCGTCATCATGCCTGCCGCCGGTGCCAGTGTTCGCTATCAAGCCGCGGGAGCGGTTCGTCACAAACTCGATGAAGACCTGGGTGGCAAGCCGCTGATCCAGCGCACTGTCGAGACCTTTACCAAGTTCGACGATGACGAAGCCACCATCGCGAGCATCCTGGTCGCGGGGCCGCATGACGACGCTGACTTTGCGGCATTCACGGATCGTCACGGCGATCGCCTATCGCTTCTGGGTGCAAAGCTGGTAAAGGGCGGGCCGACCTATCGCTGGCAGACGGTGGCTGCGGCGATGGCGCACGTGCCTGAGCAGTGCACACATATCGCGGTGCACGATGCAGCTCGCCCTGCGGTTTCGTTTGCCTTGCTGGCTCGTGTCTTTCGTGCAGCTCGGACACACGCCGCAGTGGTGCCGGCGGTTTCATGCAGCGACACCGTGAAGCGAGCGAAAGAAACCGGCGAGACTTTCGGCGGCGATGATCCAGTTGCGAGCATTCTGGGTGAGAGCACGGCCAGCAAAGCACCGCTGCGCATCGTGAGCGAAACGGTGGACCGCAAGGGCTTGGTCTTGGTGCAAACGCCGCAGGTGTTCCGCAGTGAGTTGCTCAAGCGGGCTTACGCACCGCTGCAAGCAGGTGATCCTGCTGCGTTCGCGCACATCACCGACGATGCGAGCGTCGTCGAGGCCACGGGCGAGCGCATCGTGATCGTGGAAGGCGAAAGCACCAATGTCAAAGTCACCCTGCCTGCCGATCTGACGATTGCACGAGCTGTCATGGGCTTCAGAGAACCCGAAGGCAAGGCCGCCATGCGGCGATTCTGAGCTTACTTATTGGGTGGCAGCAACGGGTGACGCAGAATGCACAAGCTGGGAATCGGCGGGTATCGCAGCTTCATGCGGAAGCCGCGGAACTCTTCCGGCGACTTGCCCACACGCTCAAGGGCATAGCGAATCATCTGCTCATAGTGCGGCACTTCTGGCGTCAGCATCGACGGCGGACCAACCCCCAGATCGCCGATCTCGGCGCCCACGGGTAACGCTGTGTCATCTGTTGCCCCGTGTGGGTAGCGCGGGCCGCCCGGCAGCTGGCCGAAGATGAACCCGCGCACATCATGAGCGAATGCAAGCGACTCGTGCACGTACAGGTCGTGCACAAAGCACTCGACAGGGGTGCTGATACGCGAGCCGTGCTCACCCGTGTCGTTGGCCACATCGCCATGGAGCGGTGCTGATGCAGGGTCAACCCATCCGAGAATGACCGTCGCGGCTGCCGTGTTGCCAACCGGACCGGGGCTGATCATGAAGAAATCATTGTCCGGATCGTCGGTCCGCTTGTGCATGTCAGGTAGCGGCTGACTACAGAACTCTTTGAGCAGTGGCACATCATCTCGCGACACAGACGAATCAAGCGGGTCGCTTGGGGGCACTTGTGGCGCCGGGCTACCCGGCGTGGTGCGCCAGCGACCGTGACCGCCCGCGGCCCACGACACGTTGGCGCGGAGCCGGCGAAAGTCGATGAGGCCCACCATCGTCACAAGATCAACAAACCCTGGCTTGGTCGCTGATGGATACATCGCGCGGAACGCGACGTGAGTCTTTGCACTCACGCCCCAGATCGCGGCGTTTGCCAGGAAGCCCTCGCGGCGGAACTGCTCAAGTCGGCGTGCGGGCGGCTTTCGCGTCGCGCCGCTCGCCATGATCTCCAGCACGCCGCGATCACCTGCGTGTGCGTCGACAAATTGCTCGAAAGCGTTGTAAGCCGTTTCAACTTCATCAAGCTGACGTTTGGGCACGCCGGCTTTGGTCATCGCGGCGCAGAAGATCTGCAGGCTCGGGCGACGCGGCATATGCGACATCGCTTCCCAAATGTCCTCATCGCATACAAGGCGAGAGAGCCGCCACGTGAGCATTTTGTCGAGGCCGAAGCGGCGGCTGACTTCCTGCGGCTCAGCCGGATTCGCACCGACCACGTCATAAACACTCGTGAGTGCCCGACGCAGCGTGTGAATCGTCTGATGCCCCTCATCGCGGAAAGCTTGTTTGGAATCAGTTCGAGTCATGGGAGCCCTTCGTTCTGATCATACTACCACATTTCGGCAGATCTGCATAGCCGAAGTGCTGAAAATTCTCTAGATAAATATCGATATAGTCTTGCGTGCCCGACCTTGCGTCGTTAAGATGCCTTTGCAGACGTTCGCGCAGCATTCCCGCAATGACGCTGCGGGGAAAGTCGCCTCACTGCAATAGGAGATCGTCATGTCCAAGTTTGCTGCCGTTCTCACACTCGCCGCCGGGACTTTGTCGACGACGGCAATCGCCCAGCCCACCCTGACCTCGCTCGGTGGCGGCGCGGCGAGCAACATCACGAACGCACAGGGCGGCGTGATCTATCTGGGCGGTCAGTCGGGCACGCAGGGCGTGCGCTGGAACTTCAACCCCGGCGCAGGCACCCTGACCTCGACGCTGATCGGCGGTATCGGTGGTGGCGAGGTGAGCCTGGATGGTCAGGCCAGCACGGTTGTCTTCGCAAACACCGGACCGAGCATTCGCGGCAACACCGCGACGGGTATCGCGCCGGCGTTCAGCATTCCCGCCACTCTGGTCGCTTCGACCAACCAGCCCGCTGACACCGAACAGGTGTCTCGCGTGTGGAGCAGCGTCACGAACACCGTCACGAGCATGGGTGGTCTGCCCATCGTCAACTCGCTGGGTGTGTTTGGCTCGGGCTCAAGCGGCAGTTCGAGCGGTAACTTCCTGAGCGGGCACGGCATCTCCTCGACCGGTCAGTTTGTCGTGGGCCAGGCGTACGTCAGCACGTACAACAACGCGGGTACCGCCGTGAGCGCGAACTCGTTCCGTTGGCGGCCGTTCATCTGGAATGCCACAACCGGCACGCACACGGTCCTGCCCACGCCTTTCCGCACGACCAGCAGCACCAGTCTGCGCCGCACAGGCAACGCCTACGCGGTTAGCACGGACGGGTCGGTCGTCGTCGGCGCGACGGAACACAACGTCGGCGGCTCGAATGACGACAGCGGTCGGCTGTGCGTGTGGCGCTTCAACATCGCTGCAGGCGCGTACGAGCTCACGTATCTCGATGACGGCCGCGTCAGCAGCACGCCCAGCAGCGTCGCGATGAACGCCGCTGGCTCGATCATCGTGGGCCGCGGCGAAAGCGGCATCAACAAGTGGACGTGGAACGTCGGCACGAACACGTGGGATCGCACCACGCTCTTCACGGGTCTCACGCCCACGCCCAGCCCCACGTCCCCCTCGTGGCTCGCATCATCGGTGCTCGCGCCTTGCCCGCCCGCCAACTTGCCTGGGCCGCTCCCGCCCAGCCTCGGCGGTGTCATCGCCATGAACGATGATGCCAGCATCATCGTCGGTCAGGCATCGTGGAGCACGTGCGGCAGCTTCATCTCCGGCGGCTTCATCTACACGGCCGCGAGTGGCGTGGCACAGGACTGGCACGACTATCTGGTGTTCCTCAACGCTCCGGGCGTGGCGCCCGGCGGCCTGTACGGGCCCATCGGCGAGCCGGGCAACTCTGCTCGCGGCAATCCGCGCTCGGGCTCCCCCGTTGCGATCTCGCCCGACGGCAACAACGTCTACTGCCAGATCCTTGGGCCGCAGTTCATTCCCGGGGCCGCGCCGTACATCCTCAACTTCACCGGCGGCCCGACCTGCGTGGCTCCGTCCGTCGTGACTTCGCCCAGCAACACGACCTTCTCGGCGTGCTCCAGCAACATCATCCTGAACGTCAGCGCCTCGGGCACCGGTCCCTTCACCTACCAGTGGTTCAAGGACGGCAGCCCGATCAACAACGGCACGACGGCGAGCGGTTCGACCGTGACGGGCGCAAACGATCTGCAGCTGCGCATCGCGCCGCCGCTCACGCCTGCGGATGTGGGCAGCTACTACGCCGTCATCACCGGCCAGTGCGGCACGCCCGCCCAGTCGGCCTCCGCCAGCGTGACGCTTGATCCCGCCTTCGCCACGCCCGCCGCCAACGACACTTGCGGCGGCGCGCAGGTCGTGGCTCTGGGCACCAACGTGCTGGGCACCGGTCAGTCGCCCTGCAGCGCGTATATCAACGACGAACAGTCCAACGTCTCATGCATCACCTCGGGCGGCACCAAGACCGACCGCTGGTACGCCTTCACGCCCGCCACGTCGGGCAACTACCGCTTTGAGACGTGCGGCGCGAACTTCGACACCGTCATCACCCTCTTCGACGGCTGCGGCAGCTTTGAGCTCGCCTGCAACGACAACTACGCGACCGGTCCCGTCACCGGCTGCACCAACTCGCGCAGCCGCATCGCCAGCGTCGCCTTGACTGCCGGTCAGTCCTACCGCATCCGGCTGGCCGCGCCCAGCGCTGCGTTCCTCAGCGCCACCAGCCAGTTCAATCTCACCATCGCCGCCGCACCGGCCGCCGCTGCCAACGACAACTGCTCGAACGCGGCCGTCGCGGTCATCGGCCCCAACGCCTTTGACCTGCTCGAAGCAAGCCACGAGTTCGCTCCCAGCTGCAACGCCAGCGCGGCCCGCGATGTGTGGTTCGTCTTCCAGGCCCCGGCCCAGGGCCTCTACAAGTTCAGCACCTGCGGCACGACCCTCAACACCGTCCTCTCGCTCTACGACGCCTGCGGCGGCTCGGAATTCGGGTGCAACGACAACGCCGGCATCACCGGCTGCAGCAACCAGTCGATCATCGACAACTACGGCCTCTCGGCCAACGCCCTGGTCTACATCCGCGTGGGCGCCAACAACACGGGCGTGACCGGCACCGGCAACGTGACGATCGAACGCATCGGCTGCGATGACATCGACTTCAACAACAACACCGTCTTCCCCGAAGACCAGGACGTGCTGGACTTCTTCAACGTCCTCGCCGGCGGTTCCTGCTGATTGATGGACTCCCTCCGATCGTCTCCGCAGGCGATCGACACACACGAAGCCCCCGGCATCACACGTGCCGGGGGCTTTTTTTCGCTTGTCCGGGGAGTTTGTTCACGCGCTTGGATGAATCTCTCTTCTTCACCCTTCACGGTGGTTTTCTGGTTTCTACAGTTGTCCGTGCACGCGACCGGCACCAACACGCTGCGGATGGCAAGCGCGCTCTCGACCGCCATGGACACCCCGTGGGCCGCGTCGCAGGCGTGCGAAGTCGTGCAGCAAAAGCTCGGCTCCGCCGATGTTGATCTGGCCTGCGTCTTCTTCAACCCCCAGCACATCGAGCACGTTGAAGCCCTCAGCGACACCATCCGCGAAAAACTCCGCCCGGGCGTCATGGTCGGCGTCTCCACCTGCGCAGCCATCGCGGGCGGCGTGGAAGTTGAGCGTGGCGCGGGCCTTTCGATCCTCGCGTGCAGCATGCCGGGTGTCACCATCCGCACGTTCTCGCCCAACGATCTTCCCGCGGTCGACACGCCCGATGCCGCCATTCACGAGTGGGGCCCGGTGGTGGGCGCAAGCGACGAACTGCGCGCCACCATGCTGCTGGTGGATCCCACCAGCGTCCCGATCATGAAGCTCCTGCCCCTGTTCAACGCGGCGGTGGGCACGCAGCGCAATGTGGCCCTGGCCGACAACCCGCGCCGCAAGGCCCCGGTGCTCTTTGGCGGCATCGCCAGCGCAACCAACAAGGCGGGCGGCAACGTCCTGCTTCTGGACGACAAGATGCCGCGTCACGGCCTCGTCGGCGTCAGCCTTTCCGGCAAGCTCCACGTCGACACCGTCGTGAGCCAGGGCTGCAAGCCCTTCGGCCCCACCATGGTCGTCACCAAAGCCAAGAACAACATGATCTTCGAGCTGGGCGGCCGCCGCGCTCTCGATGTCGTGCAGGAAGCAGTGGAGGAGTTGGGCGATGACCCCCGCGCTGCCTTGCAAGGCGGCCTCTACGCGGGCGTCGTCATCGACGAATACAAGCCGCGCTTCGGCCGCGATGACTTCCTCATCCGCAACGTCGTGGGCGTCGACGCCGACTTGGGCTGCATTGCCCTCGCCGACTTCGTCCGCGTGGGCCAAACCGTCCGCATGCACGTCCGCGACAAGAAAACCGCCAGCGAAGACCTCGCCCTGCTCATGGACGCCCAGCGTCTCTACGACCCGCCCGATGGCGCATTGCTCATCACGTGCAACGGCCGCGGCGAACGCACCTTCGGCGTGCGCAACCACGACGTCGCCGCCGTGCAACGCGCCTTCACCCAGGACCGCGCCGGCCCCGACGCCGCCGGCGCAGGCCTCTATCTCGACCCCTCCGCCGCCGCGCCCATTCCGCTCGCCGGTTTCCACGCCGCCGGCGAAATCGGCCCCGTGGGCAACAGCAGCTTCCTGCACGGCCAGACCGCCTGCGTCGCCATGTTCCGCGGGGCGTGAAGCGCGCCGCTGGGCGGCGGAAATGGCCAAATGGTCAAATGGCCAAATGGCCAAAGGAAAGCCATCGCGCGAAGTGTCTTGATTTGGCCATTTGGCTATTTGTCCATTTGGCCATTTGCGACTTCTCGCTACGCCGCCACCACCGCCCGCACTTCCTCGCCCCACGGCCCCGGCTCGCCCGTCGGGCCGATCCACCGCACCGCGTACACGGCTTGTTTGCCCTTGTTCTCGCTCGCAAATTCGGCCTGCACTTTCCCATCAGTCACCAGCGCGAGCGTGGGCATCGCCAAAGGGTCCAGCGGCGTGGCGTGATTCACATCGACGATGGCCAGCCGCACCTCCGCGCAGAACGCATCGCGCGGTTTGGCGGCCCGCGTGGGCGATGCGCTGTCGGTCAGGCGCAGTTGGTGGCGCAGCCGGATGATCTTTTCCACGCGGGCCACGGGCGCGGTCGTGGGTGCCCCGGCGGCCCCCGCCGCTGTTCTGCCCACGCGCACGCCATCGATGGTTTCTCGCCGCGTCGGCAACCCCATCCCCGCGCGAGCCCCGTTGGTCATCCCCGGCGCAACCTGCAACTGCCGCGCCACCAGCCGCGCCAACGCCACCACGCGCTCGCGCACATCGTTCTTGTCCGCAACAGCCTGCCGCGCCGCAGCAATCGCCGCCTCGCTGTTTGCCAAAGCCGCCGCAAACTCCGGCGCAGCCACCAACAACGCCTGCGCATCCTTGTTGTCAATCCCCTGCGAGTTATACCAATCCGCCGCCCCACCCGCGAACTGCACAAGCCACAACGCCAAAGCATCATCATCACGCGGCATGTAATGCGGGGCACTCGGCATGCAAGCCCCATCGGCACCCACGCCCAACAACTTGCCTCAACTGCCCAAAGACACTGAAAATTCTCGCCGCGCAACGCTTGGTCGCCCCCGCGCAAAGCTCTGTCGCCCTCACGCAACCCCCGCGCGCCCCCGCGCAAGCACTCGTCGTCCCCGCGCAATGCTCGGTCGCCCCCACGCCACCCCCACGCGCCCGCACACAAAGCCCCGTCGCCCCCACACAACCACCCGTCGCCCTCATGCTCCACGCCCCGAAGGGGCGGAGGCCTGTAGCCACGGGTGGAGCGCAGCCCGCCCCAAGGCGGGCGCAGCGCAACCCGTGGATGCGATACGCACAAGAGATGCCTGCCCCGGAGGGGCAGAGGACGTTCGCGCGTGTTCGTTCGCGTGCGCGACATGTTCATCCGCGTGCGCCATGGCGCGGACTCCTCCGCCCCTGCCGGGGCGGGTTCATCGCGCGCACGTGATCCACGGGTTGCGCTGCGCCCGCTTGGCAGCGGGCTGCGCTTCACCCGTGGCTACAGCCCGGCGCCCCTTCGGGGCGAAAGAGGTCGCTCAGTCGAACACGTACTTCTCGTCGAACTCCACACCGTGGGCGCGGAGTATGCGAAGCAACTCGGATTGAAAGTCTTCTTTCTTGTGATGCTCGACTTGGCCCGCGATGTACTTCTTGACGGCTTCTTCCTGCGACTTGCTCACGGAGAAGACGCTGTAGCCCTCCTGCCACGCAAACGCAGCAAGGTTTGGGTACGTCTCGTGAACCCACTTGGACGAGCGGGACTTGACGGTGCGCATGAGGTCCGACACCGAGCCATCAGGCCGCCACCGCAGGTACATGTGGACGTGGTCTTCTATGCCGCCGATGTCGTACAGCACGCCCTTCTCGGCCCGCACGATGCCGCCGATGTACGGGTACAAACGCTCGGCGACATCGCTGGTGATCCACGGGGTGCGGCCTTTGGTGGCGAAGACCACGTGCAGCAGAAGTTGGGAATAGGTGCCGGGCATGGGGCATTCTTGGTTTCGCCCCAACGGGGCGCAGGCGTGTAGCCACGGGTAAAGCGCAGCCCGCGTCCTCGCGGGCGGAGCGCAACCCGTGGACCGGTCGTGCGACGGGGAAACCTGCCCCGGCGGGGCAGAGGCATGCGCGGCGGGCGCGTGTGGATGCAGGTACGTGCTGACGTCGCGGATGAGATGTTGACGGGCATTCCTGTGCCCCGCCGGGGCACGATCGTTTCGCGCGGGTTTCCACGGGTTGCGCTCGCTCGCAGACTCGCTCGCTCCACCCGTGGCTACAGGCCGTGGCCCCGCTGGGGCCGCAGGAGCGGGTGGGGCTGGTGGGTGGGCTTGCGTGGCGGGGGTGTATAGATCGGTGTGGGGGCAGGGTTGGTTGGTGGGGTTGGTGTGGGCGGGGGCGGCCGGGGTACCCAGAGGCGGAGCCGTGCGCGGCGCGGGCTGCGCAACTTTTTCTTCTTCTTTGTGCTCTTTGTGTTCTTTGTGGTGAACCTGCCTTTCCTGTCTTTGGTTTTTCTTTCCCAGCGTGAAGTTGGTGTGGGCGTGCGCCGATGGCGAAGTGGGGCACGGTGCGAGTTGCTGTGCCAACGCAATGGCATCGTGCTGCGTGCACAGAAAGAGAAGATGACACATGGCTGATTACATTCCAGGTCCAGATGCGTCGTTTCAGGTGTGGCAGAATCAGTTCGTGACGTATGCCAACGCCAACTTGGCCGCGCTGGGGCTCACGGCTCCGGACATGGCTCCGATCACGGCGGGGCAGACGGCGTGGAGCACGTCGTTCACGGCGCACGTCGCGGCGGTGGCGGCGGCGAAGCTGGCACGCGAGAACAAAGACGATGCTCGCGCGGGGTATGTCGCGGCGATTCGGCCGCTCGTGCGCCGGTTGCAGGCTTCTCCTCAAGTGACGGACGGTGAAAAGGCCGCGCTGGGCATCACGGTGGCGCAGGCTCCCACGCCCATCGGCCCGCCGACGACGACTCCCGTCATCGCGATTGAATGCGGCAACCGTTTGCAGCAGACGCTGCGCTTTACGGACAGCGCAACGCCGGGTCGCAAGGGCAAGCCCGCGGGTGCGCTGGGCGTTGAGATCTGGAACAAGATCGGCACGACTCCGCCGGCGGGCGAAAACGACCTGCGGTTTGTCGCAGTCGACACGAGCGCGCCGTATGTCATGAACTTTGACAGCGCGGACGCGGGGAAAACCAACTACGTGTGGATGCGCTGGATCTCTCCCACGGGCGAACGCGGGCCGTGGAGCGAGCAGGCGGCGGCGCCGATCGCGGCGTAAAGGCGAAGCCGCGAAAGACGAATGCAAGCTCACCGCGGAGACGCGGAGAACGCAGAGAAAGACAAAGAAGCCAGCGCGGGTGCGCTGGCTTCTTGCATTGGTGGCTGACGTCCCCGCGTCACAACTCTCAATGCCCCTCCGCGCCTCTCCGTTTCCCTCCGCAACTCCGCGACCGCCTTCGTTTCAGCCTTCGATCACGCCCACGACTTCGCCCAAGGAGATCGTGCGGTAGCCCGCGCGTTCGCAGACGGCGCGCATGGTGAGTTCGTCGCCGTCCTGAAGGAAGGTGCGTTGTTCGCCGGTGGGCAGGAGCAGGGGCTTGCGGGGTTTGGGCTTGCCTGTGCCTGCGTCGATGCCGTCCCAGGTGAGTTCGAGGAGGCAGCCGCGGCTGCTGGCGTCGGGGCCGGAGATGGTGCCGCTGGCGAGCAGGTCGCCGGGAAGAAGATTGCAGCCGTTGGACGTGTGGTGGGCGATCATTTGGGCGAAGGTCCAGTACATGTGCCGGAAGTTGCCGCGGCTGATGGTGTGGGCGGGGGCGTCGGCCTCGCGCATCTGCTTGGTGCGCAGCAGCACTTCGAGGCGGATGTCAAAGCCGCCCTCGCGCTGATCGGTTTCATCGAAGAGATAGGGAAGCGGGCGCGGGTCGCCGCTTGCGCGGGGTTCGAGGGCGCAGCGGAAAGGCTCCAGAGCTTCGATCGGCGTGATGTAGGGGGCGATGCTTGTGGCGAAGTTTTTGGCCAGGAACGGGCCGAGGGGCTGGTATTCCCACTTCTGCACATCGCGGGCGGACCAATCGTTGACGATGGTGAGGCCGGCGATGCGCTCGCGCGCGTTGGCGATGGCGACGGGCTCGCCCAGTTCGTTCACGTCGCCGATGACTGCGCCCAATTCAAGTTCGTAGTCGAGCATCTTGCAGGGGCCGAAGGATGGGCCTTGGCTTGGGTCGTTGTCGGGCGGGCTCTGCTGGCCTTTGGGCCGCTTGATGGGCGTGCCGCTCACGACGATGCTGCTGGCGCGGCCGTGGTAGCCGATGGGGACATGCTTGTAGTTGGGCAGGAGCGGGTTGTCGGGGCGGAACATGCTGCCGACGTTGGTGGCGTGATGGATGCTGGCGTAGAAGTCGGTGTAGTTGGGCACCATCATGGGCATGAGAAGCTGCGTGTCATCGATGGACACGAGGCACTTCTCGCGCACGCGCCGCTGGGACTGGCCGCCCGGCGGGCCTTCGAGCAGGAACTTCTGGATCTGGCCGCGGATTTCGCGGCGTTTGGCCGCGGGAAGGCCCAGGAGGCCGTTGAGCATGGGCATCTCGAAGGCATCGCACACGTCGTGGTCGTGATGCTCGCTGTCGCCGATCAGCCCCGCTTCGTGCAGCATGTTGAGATTGACGATGGACTCACCGATGCGCACGCCCAGTGACGGGTACTCGTCTTCGGGATCGAGGAAGACGCAGTAGGGGAGGTTCTGGATCGGGAAGAGCGTGTTGTCATTGCCGCCTGGCACCCAGGTGCGGAGGCTGGGGTTGGTGCTGGTGTCGGTGCTGGGAGAAGTCGCCATGGCGGAGCGTAGTGCGGAAAACGAGCGATATGCTGGGCCATGCAAAGGCCTCTGCGCATCGTGCTCGCGACCGGCAACCCGCACAAAGTCGAGGAACTCCGCGCGATTTTGAGCCACGTGGCGGGCGTGGAAGTGGTGGGGCTGGGGGACTGCGGCGTGACAACGCACGAGCCCGCGGAAACCGGCGCGGACTTTGATGAGAACTGCGCGATCAAGGCCCGCAGCTACGCGCAGCAGGTGGGGGCGATGTGCCTCGCGGACGACAGCGGGCTGGAAGTCGATGCGCTGGCCGGCCGCCCGGGCGTGATCAGCAGTCATTACGCGACGGATGGCAAGGAAACCGGAGCGACACGCGACCAGCGCGACGCGGCGAACAACGCACGGGTGCTGCGGGAGTTGGAAGGGGTTGCGGCGGAGAAGCGCTCGGCGCGATTCGTGTGCGTGATGAAGCTGGCTGTCCCTGGTGGAAAAGTGCTGCACACCAGCAAGGGCACGTTCGAGGGCCGCATCGGCCTGCCGCCCGCGATGCCGCGCGGGGCGAATGGGTTTGGATATGACCCGTTGTTTCTTGTCGCGCCGGATTTCACACGTACCGGCGCGGAGCTGCCGCCAGCCGAGAAGAACGCGAGGTCGCATCGCGCGCAGGCCGCCAGCGCGATGGCGGCGTGGGTGCAATCACACATCGGCGAGTTGCTTGCGTTGCACAAGTGAGTGCGTTTGCTCGCCGCTCACTTTGCGAGCGTGATCTCGCCGCGTGATGCGTCGAAGAGGGGCACAACGGGAATCGCGTCGGGCGTCGCACAGAGGTTGACGTCGCGCGAAAGGCCGATGCGGACCATGTTGCGGCCGCCGCGACTCTCCTGCATGAGCTTCTCGCGATACGCCTGATCGCCTTTGCACGCACGCCATGCGCACAGGCACAACCGCGCGGCGTCGTCCGTCACCAGTTCGCGTCCTGCGGCGAGCAACTGCTCGACCATTGCGCCGGCGGGCAGGCAGTCATCCATGCTCAGTTCGTGCCGCGTGCCGCACGCGATGATGTGCACGGGGCGCGGGTCGCTGGCGATGAGGTTGCAGACCGCAGTTACGTTCACGAACGAACCCACGATGATCTCCGCCGCCTCACGTGCGTGCAGCAGGCCTGCCGTGCCGTTGCTTGTCGTGAAGACGATCGTGCGGCCCGCGACGCGCTCGCGCGTGTAGCTGAAGGGTGAGTTGTCGAGGTCAAAGCCGTCAATGAGGACGCCGCCGCGTTCGCCGCCCAGCAGGACGCTGCTGGGAGCTGCTCCGCGGACAAGCAAGTCAGACTTCGCTCGGCGAGCATCCTCGGCTGTGAGCACCGGGATGATCTTGGAAGCGCCGTTAGCGAGAGCCTGCGCGATGGTGACGCTGGCCCGGATGGCGTCGATGACGACGACGACGCAGCCACGCAGCTCAGCGGGCTGCACGTCATTCGCGTGCAGATGCACAGCGAGAGGTCGCTGCTTGGGCTGGTCAAAGGAGGGTGGTGGGGGCAGGTCGGGTGCGGACATATCGGGCTCGCTTGATGTTGCGTGATGGAGGCGGAAAGTAGGGGGCGTTCACTCGTGACACAACGGTGACGAACACCCCGCGGTGCGAAGCGAAACATCTCCTGAAACCCAACGAAAGGACCTTCACATGTTTGCTCGCTCACTGATCGTCGCACTTTTTCTGGTTGCTGGCTCGGTTGGTGTCGTTCCGAACGCCGCGGCGGATGAGCCTGTGAAACTGGCTGAACGTGCGAAGGCTGCGAACGAGTTGACGTTCAAGATCGATAGTGTCTCAATCTTCAAAGATGGGTATGCACTTATCAGCAAGAGCGCGACGGCGACGGTTGGTGCGGACGGCACAGTCTTCACGCATGAAGTGCCTGACACGGCGGTGTTGGGATGTTTCTGGGCACTCGCGGAAGATGGCACGCCTGTGCGATTGACGGCGGAGTACATGGAGCGCGACAGCAAGCAGGCGGCGACGCGCACGGCCGCATCGATTGCGGAATTGCTGCGCAGCAATGTGGGTAAGCACGTCACGCTCGATGTCGCTGATCGCGCCGAGAGCGTGCGAAGTGTGCAAGGCACAGTGACGGCGGTTTTGGGCGGCAGCGATGCGACAGCGACGAGCGAAGCGACGCCGGGTTCGCTGGTGGTGGTGGATAGTCGCAGCAACGGCAGCATCGTTCTTCCGATTGCGAGCGTGATCGGCTTGACAAGTTTTGAGCTGAAGACTGACATTGCGACGCCAGCGACGAAAGAGCGCGTGAAGGTGTTGCGAGCTGCTCTGGGACAACAGCATGCGGGCAAGCCTGCGAAGCTGCAGATGTTCTACTTCGCCAAGGGCATGCGATGGGTGCCGACCTATCGCTTGCATGAGCCTGATGCGAGCAAGGCGCAACTGGTCTTGCATGGTGAGATCGTCAACGAGCTTGAAGACGTGAGCGGCGCGAAGGTGGGACTGGTGGCGGGTGTGCCCAACTTCCGCTTCAAGGGTGAAGTGTCGAGTTTGAGTCTGGAGGCCGCGCTGCGTGACGTCTTGCCCGTGTATGGGGAGACAGGTGGTCGCACGCGAAGCGAGTCTCGCCGACTGCTTGGGCAGCAGCTTTCAAATAGTGCGTACTTCCGGGACATTGCGGAGCCTGGTAGCGAGGCACCCGGTGGCGGCGGACTCTCAGGCATTGAAGGTGAAGGCGCGCAGGACTTGTACGTGTACGAAGCAGGAACATTGGACCTGAAGAAAGGCGGCCGGATGAGCGTGCCGCTGTGGCAAGTGGATACGACAACGCGGCATGTGTACACAGTTGAAGTGACGCGTGGGCCGACGGATGCGAACGAGTTGCAATACTGGAATCAGTATCGCGAGCAGACACGCGATGAAGACCTGATGGCCATGACGAAAGACGGTCGCGTGTGGCACCAGGTGGAGCTCGAGAACAAGAGCGATGCTCCCTGGACCACCGGGGCGGCGCTGGTCGTGCAGAAAGAGCTTCCCATCAGTCAAGATGTGCTGACGTACACACCTCGCAACGGTCGTTCACGCGTGCCGCTGACGGTGGCGACGGAAGTGCGTGCGATGTACGACGAAGTGGAAGTGTCGCGTGATCCGCAGGCGCTGCAATGGAACAACTCAACCTACGCGCAGATTCGCAAGAAGGCGACGTTTACGGTGACCAACTTCCGCAGCGAGAAGACGACGCTGATTGCGAAGGCCAGCGTGATCGGGAAGGTTGGTGAAGTGTCCGACGGTGGAACCGCAACAGCGGCGGACATGGAGTTTTTCAACTACGGCAGCGATCTGCGAGCACTCAACTCGCGAGGCAATGTCTGCTGGGAATTGACGCTCGAGCCGGGTGAGAAGCGCGTGCTGACGATGGAGTACAGCGTGTACGTCCGGTGAGTTGGAGAGTTGCGAGAATGAAAAACGCCCGCGAGTTGTCGCGGGCGTTTTGCGTTTGAGTTGGTTTTGCTTCGAAGGCTTACGCCCTCGAGTTCTTGTGGCTCACGCGACCGTGATCACCTTGTCGAGGTACACATCCTGCACGGCGTGCAGCAGCGCCGCACCATCCTTCATGGGCTTCTGGAAAGCCTTGCGACCTGAGATCAGGCCCATACCGCCCGCCCGCTTGTTGATGACCGCCGTCATCACCGCTTCCTGCAGATCGCCCGCGCCCTTGCTCTCGCCGCCGCTGTTGATGAGCGGCACGCGGCCCATGTAGTTGTTCAGAATCTGATACCGGCACAGATCGATGGGGTGGCCACCGTTGCCGTTCTCATCGCAGCCTGCGAGAGTGGTGTACACGCGCTTATCCCACTTGCCGTAGCTGCTGCCGCCGCTGTTGAGAGCCGCGTAGCCGCCGTTGTTGGTGGGCAGCTTCTGCTTGATGATGTCGGCCTTGATGGTGGCGCCGAGGTGATTAGCCTGACCGGTCAGGTCCGCGCTGCTGTGGTAGTCGGTGCTCTTGCCATCCGCGCCCTTGACCTTGAAGTTATTGTTGCGGGTGTAGCACCACAGCACGGTCACCATGCCGTAGCTGTGAGCTTCCTCAAACATGTCGCTCACGTAGGCGATCTCTTCGCGTGCAGTGTCGTTACCGAAGTAGATCGTCGCGCCGACCGCGAGCGCGCCCATTTCGTAGCACTGGCGAATGCTTCCGAAGTAGCTCTGCTTGAACACGTTGGGATACGTGAGCATCTCGTTGTGATTGAACTTCACGAGGAAGGGAATTTTGTGCGCGTACTTGCGCGCCACCGACGCGCACACGCCGATCGTGCTCGCGACGGCGTTGCATCCGCCATCGATAGCGAGCTTCACGATGTTCTCCGGGTCGAAGTACGCCGGGTTGGGGGCAAACGACGCGCCTGCGCTGTGTTCGATGCCCTGGTCAACCGGCAGAATGCTCACGTAGCCCGTGCCAGCGAGGCGACCCGTGTTGAGGATCGTCTGAAAGTTGCGAAGGGTGGGAACGTTGCGGTCGGACTGCGAGAAGACGCGATCGACAAAGTCAGGTCCGGGAGCATGAATGGTGCTCTTGCTGACCTTGGCTTCGTAGCTCGTCAACTTGTCGTAGTCGGCTCCCAGAACGTCCTTGATGTTGATGGCCATGAGACTCTCCCAAGAGGGGTGTTGTGTGAAAATTTGGGCAATGCTAACAGTGCACTATACGAACGAGATTCCGTCCTGAGGAGAAGTGTGTATCATTCACCGTTTGCCAGCGGTGGTCGGTGTCGGCAACTGCTAGAACCGCAGAGGGGGGCAGTGGAATGAGAACGTCGCGGGATTCGATTCATGGTCTGGCCTTGGCAACGGTGTGCGTGTGTCTGTTGACCGGCAAAGCATGGGCCTTTGACGCGATTGAGGTTGTGGCTTCGTCAGGTTCTGTCGTGCCCGGTCTGCCCGCAGGGCAGACCGCTGTGTTTGAGTCATTCGCTGCGCCGCGGCTGGGCGTCAATGGGCACCTGTCGTATCGCGGTGTCGCAGCCGGGACCGACCAGTGGTCGGGCATCTATCTCTTCGACGCACATGGCACCTTTGTCAACAGACTCTTGGATCGCGACCGAAGTGTTTCGGGCACTTCCGTGCCCGTTACCGTAACGATCTCCGCGACGGGATCGGCAACCGTCGTCCGTCGAGCCTTTTCGCAGCCGACATTTGGCCTGCGACTGGATCAGGATGGGGGCAGCGTCGAGTACGCGCCCGCCGGATCGACAATCGCAAACATCGGTCCAAGAACAATCATCGGGTTATTTGTCAATACTGGCGATCCCCACCGCTTGCTGATGCCCACGCTCGGTGGCGATGTCATCGCGCGAGTCAGTTTCGATCCTCGCGTCATTGGGGCGGAAATCTTGAACGGTGCGATCGTTCGGATCTCACCCGACGGGCAACAAACTCCCCTAATTTTTGACGGCAACGTCCCAGACGGGCGTGTACAACTTTCATGGCCACTGGATGTCGCGCGGAGTGGATCGTTCCTTTATTTGGCGAGCGACTCCGGAGTGCCTCAATCAACAGCGCTTCGGCTTCGGACGTCCGAGGGCGCTGAAGAGGTGCTCGCGAGAATCAGCGGTCCCCATCCGGTGTTCCCAGAGCGATTCGCCCGCTCGATCACCTCCGCCAGACTCAACGAAAATGGAGACGTCCTTGCCGCCATCTCCGACGGAACTGACGGGTTGGCTAGCTATGCGTGGTCACTGCGCCGTGACGGCGACTGGACTCTCTTTCCCCGCCGCTGGACGTTGCCGTTGCCCACCGGCATCGTCGATTGCATTTGTTTCGACTCGTGGAACTTCATGGAAGACGCGTCGGTCTTCGCTGATGTGGATTGCTTCCTCCCGGGCGAGATTTCGGGCACTCGTGGCTCGCTCCACGTCGCGCCCGACGGTCGCGTGACAGTGTTGACCGCTCACGACCTTGGCGTGCGCACTCGCTCAGGCTTCCTCGCCACTTACATCGGTGGACCCAACATGCCCGCGCCCACCTCCGCACGGCATGTTCATGTCGCACCCATCCGCATGCCAGGGCGATCGTCAGCGAACGCTGTCGTCGCCATTGATAGTGACGGCGACATCGTTGCGCTCGCCGCGGTTGGCGATACCTTCGTGTGGCAGGGGCTTACGTGGCGCATCACGATTGTCCAAGACGTAGCCCACGAAGGCGCTGACGTCATCTTCACCGCTGTCGCAACCGCGACTGGCGGTCTCAATCGCAACTTCGTCCTCCGTACGACCATTGCAGGCTCCAACTGCGGCGACATCGACTTCAACAACGATGGTGTCTGGCCTTCCGAAAGCGACATCATCGACTTTTTCAACGTCTTCGCCGGCACTCCGTGCCCGACCCTCCGGTGCGACACGATCGACTTCAATCGCAACGGCGTGTTCCCAGAAGATCAGGACGCCCTCGACTTCTTCCTTGTACTCGCTGGAGGCTCCTGTAATCCCTAATGCGTTATGAACGTTGAGCGAAAGATGCTTAACGTTCTGGCTGCAGGATTGCGGATCTCGAGACTTTTGGTGTTATGCAACCGATGCGATCGTTGCTGAAATCCGCAAGTCATCTCGTCATTGCCGGGCTCGCAACGGGCGTGGTTCCCGTTCTCGCACACGCTCAAGTCGCACGCGTTGTCGCGGTCACCGGACAGGTGGCACCGGGTGATCCCTCGCCAGGCACACTCGCCAATCTGACCGCTGTACAGCTATCGCCTGCAGGAACGGTCGCAGTCGCGGCCTTTGGTGCCAGCCCCACGCAAACGTTCTCACGCGGCCTTTACGCGGAGCGTGCTGGCACACTCCAGCGTGTGACGGACAACACCGTCCTGGGCGCGTCGCAGACTGACTTGCTTCCCTTCGCCATGAATGCCCAAGGCGACGTGCTGACGCGGGTGGTCGTCCCAAGCCCCACCGGCACGCAAACTGGCATGCGATTGGCCCTCGCGAGCGGCACGAACTTCGATTACGCACGCCTCGGTGACCCACTCCCCTCCTATCCCGATCGTGCATTTTCCGGGCTGCTCATCGATCCGCCAAGTCTTTATCCGCCCGCCGTGCTGCATGACAATCAACTCGGCTTTGCGTACGCGACAGTCTTCCCACCCATTTCCCCCTCTGGCAACATCACCGCGGCGATCGTCGCGTATTCGCCTCAGTTCAATCCTCGCACGCTCGCCTTGCGTGGCTCGGTCAGTGACATGGCCGTGACAACGTTTGACAACATCAACTGGCCTCTGGACCACAACGACTCAGGCCGCGCGGTCTTCGTCTTCGACACGCGCACCGGCAACGGCCAGCTTGCATTCATGTACTGGAATGGCACCTCAATGCAGCGCTTGTTGGGCATCGGCGACCAAGTGCCGGGCCTGAACCCCGCTCGCACCGTTGGCAGTCTTGTCACCGCACGCATCAACGACGCGGGCGACATCATGCTCGTGCTCTCGGATACAACGAGTGTGATTCACGTGCTCTTAGGTGATGCGGCCGGCTTCGCAGTGGTCTATTCCAGCCAACAGACTATCAGCGCGCAGCGGCTGAGCGTCAGGGCATTCCTCTCCACTTCGTCCTCGCGATTCGAGCTCGCGAACGATGGTGCCGCGGTCATTTTGTCGCTCAACACGCTTTACGCACCGCCTGCCACCGGCAGCATCGGCGGCACGCTTTTCAAGGCCTCGCGATCACAGCCGCCCCGTGTGCTCTGGTCCAGCCTCGAGCCAGTGCGTCTGTCCGACGGAACGCTCATCCGTCCGCTCCCCATCAGCGCCAACTCGCGCGTCGTTACAAGTCCCGCTACCGATCGTATTGCTTGGTACGCCATTCGAAGCGGCTTGCCCTCCTCGCGCGACGTGCTCTGCACGCTCAACGATCATGGCGATCCTGTCGTACTCCTCGAAGGCAACACGCAACTGCAGGGCCCACTTGGCCCCATCACGCTCACCGCAAGTCTCACTCCCAGTGCCAGCGGTGTCGCGATGCCGACTTCCATCAACGACTCTGGGCAAGTCGCTGTGCTGGCCGCTCTCACCGGTCCACCAGCGGCCAACGCCGCCATCGTGCTCACGCCACAGCGATTTGACTGCGGCGACATCGATTTCAACAACGACGATGTTTACCCGAGTGACTTTGACGTCATCGACTTCTTCAACGTCCTCTCCGGCGCCCCGTGCCCAACCCTTCGCTGTGACACCATCGATTTCAACCGTAATGACGTCTTTCCTGAGGAACAGGACGTTATCGACTTCCTGAACGTCCTCGCAGGCGGTGGCTGCTCCTAATTCAGTTTGCGGCCTCGGGCTCCGCCCCTTTTTCGCGTTTTCGCACACAGTTTCCCCGCGGTACCGCTCGACCCCGGTACGATTTCCCATGGCCCAACGTCCGCGCACAGTGCCGCTATTTGACCTTGTCCCTTCCAAGAAGATCGATGCCGCTGCGCGCCCTGCGACAATCGCCACAACGGATGCGGCGACCGAAACGCCGGCGCCAGCCATCCGCGAGCTCAAGCCCGTGGCCCGCGACTCGGCTCCGAGCGAGTACGGGCCGCGTACGCAAGCTTCCGATGCTCCCAAGCTCGTCCCTCTCCCCGTGGTGTACGTGGGCATTTTCCTCGCTTTGTTGTTGGCCTTGGGCGCGTATTTGTTGGGCACCAGCGTGGGCGCCAAACAGAAGGAGCGAGAGCTCGCGGGCGTGCTTCGCAAGGATCCGCCCACAGTAAAGGAAGCCGCGGGCAACACATCGCCGCTTGGCAACTTGCAGTCCCAACCCCAGCGGCAGTCGTCGCGGCCGAACCAAGCCACGCCGCCCCCAGCTCCGGCAGAGACCCTGCTGGCCGGGGTGGCCTTCCCCAATCTCGCTCCTGAGTCTTTCGATAACCCACCGCCCAAGCAGGAGTTGATGATCGCGGATGACACGGTGCAGGGCTGGGCAACCACGGACCCCCGCCAACGCGGCCTGAACTACATGACGTTAGGTATCCTTTCGCGTCGCGATGCCGGGTACGCGGTCATGATGTTGCACGCCAATGGCGTTCCGGCCCTTGCCGTGCCGGTTGATAAGGGCTGGGTCAGCGCCAACAATCAAGGCCCGGTGAACTACCGCGTGTGGCTGCTGCAAGGCATCACGGGCGAACAGTTCCGGTCAGACAACCCCCTCAAGGTCCGTCTGGACAATCGCGTGAGAGAAATCGGCAAGGCCTGGAAGCAGCAAGCCAAGGGTCCGACAGACTTCGCCGACGCGTACTGGGACAAGTTGGACTGATCGCACAAGGATCACGCCGGGCGCCGAGCCCTCGCAGAACGAAGAAAAGGAATCGCCATGAGCCTCGACCCCAGCCTGAAGATCTCGATGACCATGACCGGCAAGCGCAGCGTGCTCACCCGCGCCGAACGCATCGCCAAGCTCGTCGCCGACAAGAAGTTCGACAGCAAGAAGGACAAGGCCCTGGGCCTCGCCAAGACCCTCGTCGGCAAGGGCTGATTTGCAGTTGTCCTTCTGTCACTGTTGGTCCGGGCTTTGAGCCCTGACGACAAACAACCAAGCTTTCCTGACAACCCGCGATCGCTCGCGGGTTTTCTTTCGCTCCCGCGGATGGGGCCAACACTCCTCCATGCCCACGCCCGCACAAGTCGATGCGTTCTTTGAATCAACGTTCATCGAAGAAGATCCCCAGCTTGCGGAGCTTTCCGCTCGCAACGCCGCCGCTGGCCTGCCTGCCATCGCCGTCTCACCCGCGCAGGCTAAAGCCCTCGCGCTGCTCGTGCGCATCATGCAGGCTCGCAACGTGCTCGAAGTCGGCACGCTGGGCGGCTACAGCGGCGCACACATTGCTCGGGAACTTCCCGCGGATGGCAAACTGACCACCCTTGAAGTCAATCCAACGTTCGCCCAAGTCGCCCGCGACAACTTCACTCGACTTGGCCTTGTATCTCGCATCGACCTGCGTCTGGGACCCGCGCTCGAGACACTGCGCGATTTGGTCGCCACACACACGCGAGCATTCGACCTCGTCTTCATCGACGCCGACAAGCCCAACAACCCGGCGTATTTCTCGCTCGCTCTGCAACTCATCCGCCCGCGCGGTGTCATCATCGTCGACAATGTCGTCCGCGACGGCAACATCGCCGACACCACCTCCGCCGACCCCGCCATTCTCGGCACCCGCGCTATGATGCAAGCCATAAGCCGCACACCAGGCGTGACCGCGACAGCCATGCAGACCCAAGGCTCGAAGGGTTACGACGGTTTCTTGATGGCAGTGGTGGATTGATAACATTGCATAACAGCACGCAGAGTTCGATGCGCCGTTCACTCAAGCATGCTGTTGAATTGCCGACCGGTATTCGAGCGAATCAGGGAGCCGGACGATGGCGATGAAACAAGACCCGCCTGATTCAAGTCGGCTTGCGAGGGTTCTTGCGTGGATTGTTCTCGCCCCGATCGTCGCGATCATTGGCGTCATCATGTTCCTGTCAGGGACGACTGTCGCGCATCGCCAAAGTCGTCTTCGTCGCGCCACGTTGCGACAAGCAGGGCGAATCATGAGCTGGCGTGAACTCGAGCGATCAAACAACCTCGCGACCGGAACGCTCGTGTATGAACTTCGGGAGTCTTTCGGTCCACCCGTCGATGGCCCTCTTCTGGGCGGCACACCCAGGCGGTCTGGTATCGTCTGGTGGGTTCCTGAACGCATGTCGATAGCATCACCGCCGCCTTCGCCACTGGATCGACATTTCGACGTACGCGGCGAGCAACCTGACGGCATGCCCACGTATGACATCTGGGTTGAAAAGTGGCTGGGCGACGAACAGCAGGGACGCGGCGTGTTAGTTGATGCTGCCATCGGTTCGGCCGCGCAGGAACGACTGTGCAAGAAGGCCGAGGCCTGGGCTAAGAAGGCGAACGTCGAGTTTGTGTGGTTTCTGCGTTGGCCGCCGGGATGGAATGAGTCGCGGGCTCCGCGTTCGTCGGTCGCTCACGCTGCGAGCGAAGTCGCTCGGAAGCACGAACAGTGATAGTCATCACTCAAACTTCAACGCATACTTTACAAATTCACTTCCCACAGTCATCCCCAGACTCTCATACAGCGCCCGCGCCGGCGTATTGCTCACCTGCGTCTCCAGCGTCAGCCGCAGCGCACCATCCTGCTTCGCAAACGCGATGGCATGCAGCATGAGCGCTTTCCCCACGCCATGCCGCCGAAACGCCGGCGCGACAAACAAGTCATTCAGGTGCCATACTCGCCCCGTGTTCACGCTTGAGAACTGCGGATACAACTGCGTAAACCCCGCCGCACGGCCATCAACGCTCGCGATGAAGACCACACTCTCCCCGCGAAACAGCCGCTCTCGCAAAAAGAACTCGCACCGATCCGGCTGACTCGGTTTGCCATAAAACTGCCGATACCCATCAAAAAGCGGCGTCAAAATTCCGACATCTGCGACGGTCGCCTGATGAATGCGCATGGCGGAGGATACGGGAGCAGTACCGAAGCACCCAAGAGACGAAGTACCAAAGTGAAGGCATCGCGACCCCAACGCCGTGAAACGCCGTGCCTTTCCTCCGGTACTTCGTCTCTTCGGTACTCCGGTACTTCTTCCTCCGTCACTTCGTCGCCAGCCCCCCGAGCCTCTCAATCGCCTCCGCAATCGTCGCTTCCTTCTTGCAGTACGCAAATCGCACCAGCGGCTTGCCCAAGCTCTTGCTGTCATAGAACACAGTCGGCGGAATCGCCGCCACGCCGATCTCGCGTGTGAGGTACTCGCAAAACGCCACGTCGCCGTCAAGTCCCAGTCGCTTGCTCACGGCAGAGTGATCCGCCATCAGGAAGTACGTCGAATCGCTCCGGTGCGGCGTGAGTCCCACGCGGGTGAGCGCCGCGGCCAGATTGTCGCGGTTGCTCGCATACAGCGTCTGCAACTGCTGCACAAACGCCATCGCGCCATGTCCATCCTTGCGATGCGTCATGTCATGAACCACCGCCGCGGCACCGTGCTGCAAGGGTGTTGCCCCGCTAAACGTGATGAACTGGTGCGCAGCACGCACGCACGCTGACAGCGGCGCGGGCGCGATCGCCCAGCCCACTTTCCATCCCGTTAGGCTGAACGTCTTGCCCAGACTGCTCAGCGTAATGGTGCGCTCTGCCATGCCGGGCAGGCTCGCCATCGCGATGTGTGGCAGCGTGGGCTCATACGTCAGGTGCTCGTACACCTCATCGCTGATGCACACGACATTGTGCTGCACGCACAGCGACGCGATCAGCTCCAGTTCCGCCCGCGTGAACACCTTGCCCGTCGGATTGTGCGGCGTGTTCAGCAGAATCGCCTTCGTTCTGCTGGTGAACGCGCTGCGAAGCTGGCGCTCATCCAACGTGTATGGCTCACCCGCTTTGGTCGGTGCATGCAGCGCCACAAAACGCGGCGTGGCTCCCGCCATCACAGTCCCAGCGATGTAGAAGTCAAAATAGGGCTCGAACAGAATGATCTCATCGCCGGGATTGAGCAGCCCGAGCAGCGTCGCAGGCAGCGCCTCGCTGCAGCCGCACGTCACGGTCACATGCTGCGCAGGCTCGATCTGTCCCTTCCCCAGTCCCACATCAAATCCGCGCGCAGCATAGTTCTCGGCAATCGCCTTCGTCAGCGGCGGCACACCGATCATCGGCGCGTACTGCGAGTGCCCCGCGTTGATGGCTGCGATCGCCGCATCCTTCGCAAGCTGCGGCCCGTCAAAGTCCGGAAATCCCTGCGACAAGTTCACCGCACCATGCTGCACCGCAAGTCGCGTGAACTTCGCAAAGACTGACTCGCCAAATGACGCAAATCGCTGTGCAACCATGCAGCGAGCGTAGAAGGCTTAAGCCGTGAGTTGCAGCACCCGCAGCAGTTCCGCCGCGCTCCATGCCTGTGCCATGCACCCATCAGGCCGCCGGGGCGTGGCGCCGTCGTCGGCGTCGTACACCTCGGCGACTTGCCGCACCGGCAGCACCACACCCGCTCGCGCGGTCGTCGCGGTCGCGAGTGTTTCGTCGATCAGCGGCGTCAGCCATCCTCGCACGCGACGTTTCGCATCCACGCTGAAGTCACTCACTCGCAGATACGCCTCGCAGAACGGACCCAGCAACCAAGGCCACACCGTCCCGTTGTGATAGGCCCCATCACGCTCAAACAAGGGGCCCTCAAACCGCGGTCGATACTTCGGGCTTCCGGCCGCCAGCGTGCGCAGCCCGAAAGGCGTGAGCAAGTCGCGCTCGCACACGCTCACCACGCCCTTCTGTCGCTCTCGCGACAGCGCCGAATATGGCAGGCTCACGGCAAACAGCTGGTTCGGCCTCATCTCCGCGCTGCCCGTCCAGCTCGCACCAGCTGCAACCAGGCAATCAAACAAGCATCCGCGCGACGCGTCCCAGAACTGCTCAAATCCCTTCGCCGTCTTGCTCGCAAGTTGCGCCAGCTCGCGAGCCGTCTTGGGTTGATCCTTCTCCAGCGCCGCCTCAAGCATCATCAGTCCTGCATACCACAGGGCGGAAATCTCAACGGGCTTGCCAAATCGCGGCGTGAACACCACGCCATCACGCTTCGCATCCATCCATGTCAGTTGCGTCGTCGCGTTTCCTGCGATGATCAGCCCATCGCGATCATCCATGCGAATGCCATAGTCCGTGCCCGTGCGATACGCATCGACAATGTCCAGGCACGCCTGCCGCAGGTGCAAGTTGAATCCCTCGCGATCGCCGCTCGCTTCGAGATATCGACAGCACGTCACGATGAACCACAGCGACGCATCGACCGTGTTGTACTCGGGCGTTCCGGAGCCATTATCAAAACAGTTGGGAATCAGCCCGCGACGACGCAGCGCGGCAAACGCACGCAGACTGCCAAGCGCTTCGGCAAATCGCCCGGTCGACAGCAGCAGTCCCGGCAGGCTGATGCACGTGTCGCGTCCCCAGTCGCTGAACCACGGATACCCCGCGATGATGCTCGTCAGCGCGGGGACGCCGTGCGCATCCATATCCCCGTTCGCCCGTCGCACCACAAACTGGTCCGTCGCCGCCGCCAGCGCCGCCACGGCATCACGAGTCTTTGCATCTGCGCCGTTCATCGGCTTCAGTGCCGCGCTCGCCAGCGTCCCAAGCCGCGCGTGTTCGCTCGTTCGCAGTGCATCAACGTCCATCACCGCAGGTGCAACTTCGCCTGCGAACATCTGCACCTCGCACACGTGCCCGTCTGGCTTCGAGCCATGCAGCGGAAACACGAACACGCCCGGGCTGTACAGGTGCTCCATCGCATCCTGCCCGCGCTCCTGCTCACGCACATAGAAGAAGTTGCTCCACCATTCATCATCGCGAGCAAAGTTCCCTTCGCCGCGAGTCGCCAACATCGCCAGCGACAGACCCTTGGTCACAACCTGCACGCGCGTCGCTTGTGTCGCCACGTCAAACCGCGCGGCATCCATTCTCGTCTGCAAGTCGTGAAAGTCGCGCATCGCCAGCAGGGGCCGCACTTCGAGCGCCGCATTGGCCGGCACCTGTCCGCTCACCGTGTAGCGCACGCTCGCCGCATTGCGGTGGCGAGCAAGGAACAGCTCGCGTGTCACCCGCAGGCCCGCCACGTTGTATGTCCACGCCACACTCGTCGCCGTCTTGCGAAACTCCACCAAGTTCGCCGCACCCTGCGGGCTCAGCATGCCTGTCGTGTATCGAAAACTTGAGAAGTCATGCCGCTCCACACGCCCCGGCTCGGCGCCTGTGGCAGGCTCCCGCAGCACAAGCCACTCGGCACACGCTTGCACCGCCGCCATGCGACCAACCGGCGGGCTCATCGCCGGAATAAACCACGCGTGGTACCGCCGTTCGGGCACGCATGCCGCCGTCCCGCTCGCAAAGCCGCCCAGACCGTTGGTCAAGAACCATTCATCGCGACTGCGCGGTCCCCGCGGCCGAATTGTCTCACCTGGAAGGGAAGCGTCAGGGAAGTTGAAGGCGGAAGCGGCGTTCATAGCGGCGTATTGAAGGCTCGTGGCCTGCCCAGCGGTGCTTTCGGGCAGGGAATCCGCAAAATCTCAGCGCCGCGCCGTTCGCCCACTTGACGTTTCGGGTCAGCCCCCGAACGCTATCTCATGGCGACGCACACTATTCACGCTTCCGCCCCCGCCCCCATCCAGCAGCGCTCCGGCTCCGCGTTCTCCAAGATCGTGGCCGACGGCATCACGTTTGACGACGTACTGCTGCTGCCGCGTCGCAGTGGCGTTATGCCCGCCGACGCCGACACCAGTACGCACCTCACGCGTGCCATCCGCCTCAATATTCCCGTCCTCTCGGCGCCCATGGACACCGTCACGGAGAGCGCACTTGCCATCGCGCTCGCGCAAGAAGGCGGCATCGGCATCATTCATAAGAACCTCTCCGTCGAGGCTCAAGCCCGCGAAGTCGCCAAGGTCAAGCGTTCCGCCAACGGCATCATTCTCGATCCCATTACCCTCGGCCCGTCCGACACCGTGCATCGCGCCCGCGAACTGATGCGGCAGCACAATGTCAGCGGCTTCCCAGTCACAGAAGACGGCACCATCAATCTCCGCGGCAAGGGCAAGGTTCTGGGAATTCTCACGCGTCGCGACCTCAAGTTTGTCGAAGACAACGCCCTCGCTGTCCGCGATGTCATGACCAAGGACGGTCTGGTCACCGCGTCCGCCGGCACGACGCTTGAGCAGGCCGAGCTCATTCTCAACCGCAACAAGGTCGAAAAGCTGCTGCTCGTCGATGATCAGTTCCGCCTCACTGGTCTCATCACGATGCGCGATGTCGATCGCCAGAGTCAGTTCCCGCGCTCCTGTCGCGACGGCCGCGGTCGACTCCGCTGCGGCGCAGCAGTGGGGGTGGGCCAGCTTGACCGCGTCGCGGCCCTGCTCGCGGCGGATGTTGACGTCATCGTCGTGGACACGGCCCACGGTCACAGCGAGAACGTCCTCCGCACCGTCAAGGAACTTCGCAGCGACGCCAGCTTCAACAAGTCAGGCGTGCAGTTGATTGCAGGCAACATCGCCACGGGTGAGGCCGCTCAAGACTTGGTCAACGCAGGTGCAGACGCCGTCAAGGTCGGCATCGGGCCCGGCTCCATCTGCACCACCCGCGTCGTCACAGGTGTGGGCGTTCCGCAGATCACCGCCATCATGAACGCCGTGGATGGCCTCGCCGCTATCGGCAGCGACGCTCCAGTCATCGCCGACGGCGGCATTCGCCACAGTGGCGATATCCCCAAGGCCATCGCCGCCGGCGCGAGCTGCGTCATGATGGGTTCGCTCTTTGCAGGCCTCGATGAAAGCCCGGGCGAAGTGGTCATCCATCACGGTCGCCGCTACAAGAGCTACCGCGGCATGGGCAGCGAAGGTGCCATGAACGCCGGCAGCGCGGACCGCTACCGCCAGGCCGACAAGGTTGATGCCAGCGGCAAAGCCACGCAGAAGTTCGTTCCCGAAGGCGTCGAAGGCCTCGTCGCCTACCGCGGCACGCTCGCTGAAAGCGTCTACCAAATGGTCGGCGGCCTGCGCAGTGCAATGGGTTACGTGGGATGCAAGACCATCGCGGAGCTGCAACGCGATGCCCGCATGGTGAAGGTGAGCAATGCCACGGTGATCGAAAATCACCCGCACGACATCATGATCACCAAAGAAGCCGCCAACTACACCGCTTCACGCTAAGGGTAGCTTCAGGTCTCCGCTCTGATCGCTTCGAGCCGCTCCGCGCCGAGCGCATGCCCAGCGTGGCTGCGCGTTTCGAAACGCGCCCAAGCCCCCCCCAGACACGGCATCCAACTGGTGGTTGTCCTCACACCATTCGGTTGCTTCTCCTTCAGTTTTTTCACCGAAAACCTGTCGATAGTCCTCTAAGTCGTGTGGAATCACACCATTTGTGCGCAAGGTTCCAAAGAAACCGGCAATTTTGGTGGCAATCTGTGTAAATTGGCGCACACTCTGCTCGTCAGCACAAACGGATCAGAGCCCCTGCCTGTCGAAGTGTGTGGCTTCGGCGGGTCGTCATGGATGACCAAGAGCGAAGGGTTTCGCAAGGGCTCCCTGTTTGCGCGTGACGTGTGTGTGGCCGCGCGGATTCTCCGCGCGTGTAATTGCATGAGTGCGCTTCCTCGTAATCCAGACGTCCCGCTGCTGATCACCGATTGGCAGGCCGATGTCACGCAACTGCTCGACGAGTCGCATCTCGTCGCGTGGAGCGAATTCGCCGCTCGCCGCACGCAGTTTGCAGTGCAGCTCGGCCAGTTCCTCGGTCGTCTTAAGGACACTGAGGTCATCGTCCTGTACGGCAAGTTCATCACCGATCTCGACTCCTTCTGTTACCAGCTTGAGCGCGCCATTCCTGGGCCGCACCTTGAGCGCCGCATCCACGGCCCCCGCGGCGTCGTCAATCTCTTGCGCGAGCGCGCGCATTTCCGCGGGCGTGCCGACTCCAAGTACCGCTTCTATCTCTGGCATGATGCCGACGTCCTGCTCAAGCACGACGCCAGCCTCTTCGGCCAGTTGCTCGATGCCTTCGCGGGCGTCGCAGCGGAAGCCGAGTACGTGAGCGACGATGCTCTGCTCCTGCATCGCGCCGTGCTCATCGGGTCTTCCATGCTCGATCTTTACGCCGAAGACCCCGCAGGCCAATGTTGTCGCTGGCACGACGATGGCCAAGGCGAGCCCTTCTGGCAAGTCGTCACCGGTATCGACGCGCCGCCCTTCATGCGGTATCGCATCGATGTCCTCGGTGCACCCGCTGTGGAAGTCCCCCGAATATCGCGCACATGATTCTCCATCGCGAGTTTCCGCCACTCGCGAAACAACCGCCCGAGGCCGTTCCGCTCGCCAGCGTGAAGAGGCCTCAAAAAGCCCCGCATCGCTGATTTCCGCCAGCGATCGCGGGCACGAACGAGAGCCGGTCGTCGTGTCGGTCGCTGGAGGAGCGACCTTGATGCGAGACCGGCTTTCGTGCTTTTGCTCGTCGCGCATTCCACGCGACAACACGCAGCCCGCATCAACAGCCCGCGCGTCACGTAGTCGACACCATCACGTCGAATTCATCTGCGAAAAACGTGCCGAAAGGCAAATCTCCTCCAGCTACTCAGTCACTTTTTGTATAGTGACATCATGCTGGTCGTCTATATCGCGCATTTCGCGCTCAGTCTGCTGCTCACCGCGTGGGGCGCGAGCCTTGCCTTGCGAGCCCTCGCCGCCCGTCGCGCCGCACGACGCGAAGCATCATCTACTTTGCGTTCTGCATTGCCCGCCAGCGTCTGGCACAGGCATCCCACCTCACCGCGTCGCCTCGCCATCACCTCGCTGCTGGGGCTCCTCACCATCCTGCTCGGCACCGCCTGTTTCAGCCTGCGCCACATCCTCGAAGCCGATCAGCACTTCTACCTCCCTAAGGCCCTGAGCGAAGTCGCAACCGGCTTACTGCTCTCCAGTTCGCTCGCCGCCGCGTTACTTGGTTTCCTCGCTGACCGTTCTCACGGTCGCCTCCGCTGCCCGCGTTGCTGGTACGACATGCAAGGCTAGCCCACCCTTCTATGCCCCGAGTGCGGCACAACCGCTCGCAATCAGCGCGACCTGCAGCGCACCCGCCGCAGCCCCGGCATGTTCATGCTCGCCGCGTTTTTGCTGCTCTTCGCAACCCTTCCCAGCGCTGTGGTTGGCTACACCGTCGGAGGCCTGCGCGGCGCGACGCCGACGTGGGCACTCATCCTCTTTGCGGACATTCTGCCAACCAAGTGGATCACGCCAACCGGCGGCCACGCCGAATACGGCTCGCTGCAAGACCGCTGGCGAAACATGAACGCCATCAATCGCTGGCTACTCGTCCAGCGCATGCGCATCTTCATCGCCGACGACTACAGCGCGCTCGCCAGCATCACGCCCGCGCCCGTCACCACCAATATCGACGCGCTGTTCCGCAGTGAGCACGCCATCGCCTACGCCGCCATGAAGACCGACGCAGGCAACGACGACATGCTCGTTCGCGTGCGTGCCATCCTCTCGCAACCACCTGACAAGATCACGAATCGCGACCTCGAGGAACTAGGCATGCTTGCCAGCATGCTCTTGGAGACCCGCTACAGCGAACTGCGAAGTCCTCAAACTCCCACCCTGCCCATGCCCGTGGTGGAACGCCTTGCAAAGGCGTTCAGTGTTCGCAGACCCGTGCTGTCGCACGCCGCAAGCTACGCCACCATGCTCCGCCACGAAAACCCAGCAGCCGCGGCGTCGATCTTGTTCAAGAGCTTTGAAGCACTACCCCTTCAGAATGCACAACCCACCTTCCTCGTCATCATGATCCAACGCTTGGTGCAATTCAATCCCGAGCAACGTGAAACGCTCAATCACTATCTTCTTCAGGCCAGCCCAGACAAGCAGGTGCAACTGCTTTCATTCCGTTCGATGCTCGCATCGACCGGCATCATCACAGAAGACGCCCTGGCGACATTGCAACGCTCCTCCGACGATCGCGTACGTCTCGCCGCCACCTTGTTCGCCACCCCGTCAGAAACGACTTCCACCGACACCTGCTCGTTCATCATCGCGACTTACAACGCCGCCCCCGGCCCCGAACAGTACATCATTCGTGAATTGATCAACAGCCAGTGTCCCTTGCGAGATGCTCTTCCCGGTTTGCAGCGAGACTTACTGATCGCAGATGCTGACACACTAAGTGAACTCGCCCGCGCAATGAACAACACCCAGTTCTGCGAACCCCAGCTTGCCCCGATTTTCGAGCAGCTTCTCCGCTCCGGAGACATCTACGCGGCCGATCTCATCTACGAATTGCTTCTGCAATCCGACCCTGACTTCGATCCCGCAGCATTCAACTCCCAGCCGCACTAATCAGCACCAGAGTCACCTCACCCCTTGATCTCCGTCCGCACATCCCACAACTCCGGAAACATCCGGTCTTCCGCAATCTGCGCCAGATACTTCACGCCCGCCGTACCGCCCGTGCCACGCTTGTGGCCGATGATCCGCTCCACGGTCTTGAGGTGGCGGAACCGGAACAAAATGTGCGACTCATCGATGTCCACGAGCTTTTCCGCCAGCTCGTAGCAGTCCCAGTGCTTGTCGTGATTCTCGTACACCTCTTTCCACACGGCAAGCACCGCCGGGTGCGCTTCGTACGCCTTGGTCACATCGCGCTCCAGCACGTCCTTCGGAATGGCAAACCCGCGCCGTGCCAAGTGCCGCAGGCATTCGTCATACAGCGTTGGAGCTTCCAGCGTGCGTTTCACCATCGCATGAATCGCCGGCTTGTGCGTGAACACCGCCACCATCCGTTCATCCTTGCGGCCCAGAATGAACTCGATCATGCGATTCTGATAGCTCTGAATCCCGCTCGCCGGCCCCAGCAGGTGCCGGAACTTCACATACTCACTGGGCGTGAGCGTTGCGAGCACGCCCCATTGCTGCAGGAGCAGTTGCTGGATGTGCTTGACCCGCGCGAAGATCTTGAACGTCGGCTCAAGCTCATCCTGCCGAATCAGCCGCAGCGCTTCTTCCAGTTCATGCACGATCAGCTTGAACCACAGCTCCGTGGTCTGGTGCTGAATGATGAACAGCATCTCGTCATGGTGCGTCGAGAGCGGCTTCTGTGCACTCAGTACCTGTCCCAGCGCCAGGTAGCCGTCATAGTCAAGCTTGTTGGCCAGGTCCGTGGTCATTCCGGTCGCTGCTGCGCCGTAACCACTCGCGTGTGAACCATCACCAGCAGATCCTGAAGCAGTGGGGGAGTTTCGATTGCCGTGCATTCCCCCAGCGTAGCTCACCCGTTCCGCTGCTACAGCCCCACCAACCGCGCCCCCACATTCACCGCGTCCTGCGCGCTCTGTGCAAACCCATCCGCACCGATTTCGCGCCACAAAACATCAGCCCCCAAGAACGCTGGCCCGCCCACCAGAATCTTGCAGCGCCGGCCGGTGTCGTGCCCGCGTGTTGTCTCAATCGTGTCTTCCACCGCGCGGATCTGTGTCGGCATGTACGCACTCAGACACAGCAGGTCGCACCCAAAGTGCTCCACCGCCAGCGCTAGATCGTGCCCAGGCACATTCGCCCCGAGATATATCGCCCGCCACCCTTCCATCTCAAAGTAATCGCACACCATCCGCACGCCCAAGTCGTGCTGATTTCCCTGCACGCTCGCCGCGACGACAACCTTCCCGTTGCTTTGCTTGCGAGGCAGGTGCGGATACAACTGGCTGATCACCATCGCCGTCGTCGCCGTCGCAAAGTGCTCCTCGGCAACAGTCAGGTCGTTCATGTGCCACAGCCGCCCCAGTTCCTGCTGCACCGGCCCCAGCACCTGTTCATACGCCTCGCGCACGCCGATTCTGTTTGCCGCAACCGCGTCCATCACCACGCGGCTCGCCGCCAGTCGATCACCCTCGAGCACCGCCAGCAGATACCGCGCGCCAATCTCTCCTTGAGGCGTCTCAATACTGAGATTGGTGGGTGGCTCCACCACCGGCTTGTACAGCTCTTTCCCCGCCGCCGTGATGAACCCGTTCACAAACGCCCGGTCTTCCGCCGGAATGTTGCGATCAATCACCTCGCCAAGAGCATCCAGCGATCGCTGCAAGTCATCACGCGGCACACCTCGTCGCTCAAAGGCCACGGCCGACCACACCACTTGCCGCACAAACACCCCAGGTCGCCCCGCATGGATGCTGCTCGCCAGATCCGCGATCCGACCCAGCATGTTCTCACGCCAGCGGTCAAACGCCATCGGCTTGTATCGTGACGCGATATCTTCCCACCGCTCCACCAAAAGCGTGGCCGCGTTTGACGCGATTTGCTCGTGGTTCGCAAGCAGGAGTTGCGACAAGAATCGCCGCTGCTCGATCGACTCACCCGGCATGTGCTGATCCAAATCGCGTTGCATGCCCACCCGGTACAAAAGCGAACACCATCAAACGATGCCCGACTGTGTCATCTAGCGTAGTCGCGCGACTTCGCTCATGGTTCCTCCGCTTCGTCCGCCGACCCGCCAAAGATTTGCCATCTCACGATACTCGCATGCCAGCCCGCAAACCCAAGCACAATCCCCAGCCCGCCCTGTTCGCCGACTTCGACGTCCCCGCCGTCGCACTCGCTCCGCGGGCCCGCGCACTCGCCTCACTCGGCGCACAGCTTCCCGCCCACGTCCGCCTCGGCACAAGCTCATGGACCTTCCCCAGTTGGGAGGGGCTCGTCTACGACCGCAAGTACTCGCAGGACGACCTCACCTACGAAGGCCTCGCCGCGTACGCCCAGCATCCACTGTTTCGCACCGTTGGCCTTGATCGCACCTTCTACCGCCCCATGTCTGTCGATGACATGGCCCAGCTCGCTGCCCGTGTACCCGCCTCTTTCCGCTTCCTCGTCAAGGCGCACGGCGACGTCACGCGTCCCCCACACCCAGCCGAGCCTTCCAAATTCCTCGACATCGCGTGGACGCGTGATCAGATCATCGCGCCCGCTGCCCAAGGCCTCCGCGACAAGTTGGGTGTCATTCTCTTCCAGTTCCCACCCATGGACCTGCACCCCGCCTCCTTTGCAGGCGGCATCGACGCGTTCATTGATCAACTCGCAGCCTTCCTCGCCAGCATCCCGCCAACCGTCCCTTGCGCAGTCGAAGTCCGGAATCGTGAACTGCTCAGCAATCAGCACCGTGATCGCTACGTCGCTGCGCTGCGTCAAGCGGGCGTCGATCACTGCTACACCGGGCACCCCAGCATGCCCACCGTCGGCACGCAGCTCGATCTCATCCCGCTGACGCGGTCACCCTTGAACACACCCGTCGCGTGCCGATGGCTGCTGCACCCCACCCAGCGATACGAAGAAGCCAAAGACCGCTACTTCCCCTTTCATGAGCTCAAGGACGAAGACCCCGGTACGCGCTCCGAGATCAGCAAGCTCGCTGCCGCGGCCGCCGCGCTCACCCGCGACATTCTCGTCATCGTCAACAACAAAGCCGAAGGCAGTGCTCCTGCCAGCATCGAGCAGCTCGCCATGCAGATCGTCGAGTCACTCTCGCCCAAGCCCTGACCCACACACATCTGTGCGGCGTGAAAAGCGGGGGGGAAGCTGAGCGGCAATTCTTCGCGACTACTGCCACCACTCCCTTATTCCGGCATCCCATGCCCATCGCGAGTTCGTCCCTCGCTTCTATCTCATTGCATACGGAGCTCTCCCATGCCCACCGCCGCCAAGGCCTTCGCTGCCCAGACTGCTACCAGCCCGCTCGCTCCTTTCTCCTTTGATCGCCGCGATCCACGTCCGCAAGACGTCGAGATCGAGATCCTCTACTGCGGCGTCTGCCACAGCGACTTGCACCAAGCTCGCAACGAATGGGGTAACTCCCTCTACCCGATGGTGCCGGGCCACGAGATCGTCGGTCGTGTCTCGCGTGTGGGCAGCAGCGTGACCAAGTTCAAAGCTGGCGACTTCGCTGGCGTTGGTTGCATGGTCGGCTCCTGTCGGAAGTGCGCATCGTGCACGGAAGGCCTCGAGCAATACTGTGACTCGTTCCCCACCTGGACGTACAACAGCCCCGACCCGCTCGCGCCCGGCCAACCCACGCACGGCGGCTACTCCGACCGCATCGTTGTCGATGAAGCCTTCACGCTGAAGGTCTCTCCCAAGGCCAATCTCGCCGCCACCGCGCCGCTCCTGTGCGCAGGCATCACGACCTACTCACCCCTGCGTCACTGGAAAGTCGGCAAAGGCCAACGCGTCGCGATCGTGGGGCTTGGTGGTCTGGGCCACATGGGCGTCAAGTTCGCCCGCGCCTTTGGTGCTCAAACCGTGGTCATCACGACCTCACCCAGCAAAGTCGAGGACGCCAAGCGACTGGGAGCCCATGAAGTCATCGTCTCGAAAGACGCTGACCAGATGGCCAAGAATTTCCGCAGCTTCGACTTCATTCTCGATTGCGTGAGCGCCGAGCATGACATCAACGCCTACCTCAACCTGCTGAAGCGCGACTCCACCCTCTGCCTCGTGGGCGCACCCGAAAAGCCCATGCCCGTCAGCGCGTTCTCGCTGCTGCTCCCACGCCGCAGCTTCGCTGGCAGCGGCATCGGCGGCATCGCCGAAACGCAGGAGATGCTCGACTTCTGCGCCGCCAACAACATCGTCAGCGACATCGAGATCATCAAGATCCAAGATATCAACAAGGCCTACGACCGTCTGCTCAAGGGCGACGTGAAGTACCGTTTCGTCATCGACTGCGCAGCCCTCAAGTGAGCAAAGAGGACGAATCGCAGCATCTCCAGCATCACAATGGCCAATTGGCAATCCAGCCAGTTGGCCATTTTCCTTAGTCCCGCACAACGCGAATGTCTCGCCACCGCCCCTTGAGGAATCGCCCCAGCAGGAACAAGCACAACACAGCGATGTATGTCGCCGCTGCAATCCATGGCCCCAGGCTTTCGAGCTGAGGCAGCAGCTTCACCATGAAGAACCCGCCGCCCACGATGATCGTCCAGCTCAGCAGCACGGTCGCAACCCCGGGCACCTTGGTATCGCCCGCTCCGCGCAGCGCGCCCGACAGCGTCATCGCTACCGCGTCAAACAACTGAAACGCCGCAGTTGCGATCAAGAAACCGCTCCCCAGTTTCACCAGTCGTTCAATCTGGTCCGCAGGCGTGTCTTCTCGTACAAACGTCCGAATCAGCTGCTCGCGGAACACGAAGAACACAATCGCGCACACACCCATGTACACCAGCGCAAGCTTCACCGCAAGCCACGCCCTCGCTTCCGCAATATCGCTCCGCCGCATGCCCTGATACTTGCCAACCAGCGCCGACGCCGCGACCGACAACCCGACAGCGGGCATGAATGACAGCGACATGTACTGGTGCGCGATCCACCCTGCTGTCGCGTGTTCGGCGCCAAAGTGGCTCACCAGATACACCATGAAGAACGCCCAGCACACCATCTCATTCGCGAACATGAGCCCAGCGGGCCAGCCCATCTGAAAGATCTCGCGAGCATGCGACATGCTGAACCGCCAACTTGTCCGCGTGCCGTACTTCTCATGCATCTTCTTGCCGAGGAAGATGCACGCCGGTACCGCCGCTTCGATCATGGTCGCCAGCACCGTGCCGATCGCGCTGCCAGCGATGCCCATGCCTTCGCGCATGCCAAACAACTGCGCGATCCACGCGGTGAACTTGCCGAACGCGCCCAGCGTCTCCGGCGCCACCGCGCCAAACGTGAGCACCGCCGAGATGACAAGATTGAACACGTTCGATGTCACGCCCGCCGCCAGCATCACGCCCGGTCTGTGCAGCCCGAAGAAGAACTGCCCCAGCGATCGCACCACCATCGTGATGCCCGCGCCCCACAGCAGAATCTGCCCGTACTGAGTAGCCATTTCCGCCTGCCGCGGATCCATACTCGACGCGCCGAAAATCATCGGCAGCGCGAACGAGATGGGAAGCAGCACCGCAAGCCAATACGCAAGCCCAAGGTACAAGCCGTTCCACGCATACGCCGGCCCGCGATCCGCCTTGCCAGCCCCCATGTTCTGCGACGCGAACGTGCTGATGACGTTCAGAAATCCGTGCGCCAGCGAAATCGGCACCCACGCCATCAAACCGCCGTTCCCCTGCGCGCCCACATAAATCGGTTCAGGCCCGATCTGCGCGCAAATCCACTTGTCCGTAAACGTCATGAGCGTGTACGACACCATCGTCGCCACCGTCGGCCCGGCGATCGACAGCATCTCGCGCAAGGGCGACACAGCGACACCATCACCCATCGAATTGGCAGAAGTGGGAGAGGACATGCAATAACCCGGCAAACCCAACAACAAATTCTAAATCACAACAACAACCCCGCCCCGCTCGTTTGCGATCTTCCGCAACTTCCCGCCCGCAAACGCTTCCCCACACTACTCGATGTTCTGCACCTGTTCCTTGATGCGGTCAATCGCGCCCTTGATTTCCACCGCGTTCCGGCTGATCACCGCGTCAGGGCTCTTGCTTGCGATCGTGTTCGCTTCGCGCAGCATCTCCTGAGACAGGAAATCCAGCGTGCGTCCCACCGGCTTGCCGTTGCCGCGCAGCAGCTCATCAAACTGGTCCAGGTGCGCACCCAGCCGCTTGATCTCTTCCGCAATGTCCGTCCGCTCGGCGTACGACCCGATTTCACGAATCAGATCAACAGCCTCGACGCTGTGCCCCGCCTCACGCAGCATCGTCTCGATGCGAGTCTTCAGTCGCAGTTCATAATCCGCGACCACCGCCGGCGCGCGTTCCTTCACGACCGACAGCCGATCCGCGATCTGCTTCAGGTTGTCGCGCAGATCCGCCACCAGCATCGTGCCTTCGCGCTCGCGCATCGCCAGCAGCTCGTTGCACGCCTTCTCGACAAGCGGCATCACCGCAGTGCGAGCCTTGTCAAACCGCTCTTCTTCATCGCTGGGCGGCTGCAAAACGCCAGGCAGCGTCAGTAGGGCCGCAAGTTCAACCTTGCCCGCAAAGCCCGGCACAGAAGCGATCTGCTCCGCATACTTCGCCAGCGCCGCCGTGTTGATCGTGTACGCCGCGCTCGCCGTCGAGTCATTCACGCGTGCATTCAGTGTGATGGTCCCGCGCGACAGCTTCTCACGCAGTTTCTGCTCGATCTCCGCTTCCAGCCCCTGAATCTCATCAGGCAGCCGCACCGTGCTCTTGAAGTACTTGTTGTTGAGCGATCGGATTTCAACGAAGTAGTGCGCGCCGCCCACTGTCGCGGTGGCTTCGCCATACCCGGTCATGCTGCGAAGGGACGAGGGCATCGTGTCACACTTTCTGTGTCTGCTACTGGCCTCGCGAAGAACCCCGCGAGGCTGCGTGAATCTCAGAATCCCCCATCAGGCTTGGGCGCTGCAGGCTGCGCAGGGTCGGTCGCCGGCGCAGGGGTGGGGGTGGTAGGGGCGGGGGCAGGAGTCGTCGCCGGAGCCGCGGGCGTCGTCACATTCGCGGGCAGTTCCGCACCCGCATCCACCGGTGCCGGTGCTGGCGTGGTGGGCAGGCCCGTGGGCAGACTGGTGGGCAGCGATCCGCCCACCGAGTTGTCCGTACCGCCTGTCGCAGGCGAGCTGTCTGCCGGAGCCGTCGTGCTCGCCGGCTGCGCAACTGCTTCAGAAGACACCTTCGGTGCCTTCATCGCCAGGTTCAGCAAAATCGCCAGCAGCACGAACAGCACAAACACGCCGACCGTGAACACCGTCAGCGCGTCGCCCGTCTTCGTACCAAAGGCCGTCTGGCCCGACCCGGCGCTGCTTCCGCCAAAGGCCCCAGCCAAACCACCGCCCTGCGGCTTCTGAATCAGCACCACCAGCACCATGATCACGCAGATCAGGATGAAAATCGGCAGCAGAACATTTGCCAGCCAGGCAGGCCCCAGGGCCGCCAGCGTAAACATGACATCGCTCATACGAAAATCTTCCAGACATCACCGCTCCGACGCGGCAGCAACCGCCCGGCAGCAAATGAGCCCAAAGTATAGGCCCCGCCCGTTTCAACGATCCTTCGCCAGATCGACGGTTTCGGCCAGTACCCCGGCACTCCTGCACTTCATCTCTGCTTACTGATACTGACTCAACAACTGCACCACCCGCGGCTGGTTCCGCTCAATCTGCAAACTCCGCCGCAGAGCCTTGATCGCCCCGTCGCGCGAGTCCAGATCTTCCTGATCCGCAATGTACCGCCGCAGCAGGCACACGCCCACGCCGTTCAGCGCGGGGAAGTAATCGCCATCCAGTTCAACAGCCTTCTCAAAACTCGCCAGGCTCTCATCAAACTGGCCCAGCCGGAAGTGACCGGTGCCCAGCCGCTCATACGCCGCTGCACTGGGCTCCACGCGAATGACTTGCTCCAGCGTGCTGACCATCTCCTCAAAGCGGTTCACCTTGCGATAGGCCTCCGCCAGATTCAGCAGCAACTTGGGCTGCAGGTCTGTGAGTTCCGACGCCTGCTGATACTCAGTGATCGCGTTCTCGTACTGCCCCAGCGCCGAATACACCGCGCCAAGGTTCGTGCGTCCCGCCACGTCATTGGGGTTCAGCTCAATCGCCCGCTGCGCATAAGGCAACGCCTCACGCGGCTCATTCGTCTGCAGATAGGCAGCCGCCAAATTGCTGTTCGCCTTGAAGTCATCAGGCCGCAGCGCCAGCGCCTTCAGATACGTACGAATCGCCGCATCAAACTTGCCCAGTTCGTGCAGCACCATCGCATACTTGTACTGCGCATCAAAGTTCGTCGGTTCCAGCGTCGCAGCCTGACCAAACGCCTGTTCCGCTGCCGCGAGATCGCCTTCCTTGTAGCGAATCTCACCCAGCCTCATGTACGCCGGTGTCAGCAGCGGATTCTCAGCAATCGCCAACTCAAACGCCTTGGCGGCTTCCACATTCAGCCCCTGCTGCATCAGCACCGTGCCACGCTGCAACGAGTCTGTCCCCGCCACAACCTCATCGCTCGGCAACGCCTGATCCAGCGACCGCAGCCGCTCTGGAATAGGCCCCGTCGCCGGCACTTCCGCCCGCGCCCCGCGCGGTGCGTTGGTCGTGTTCGCCGCCGCCGCCGCGGAATCGCCCGCCGCAGCCGCATCACCACTCACCGCCGCCTGCCGAGATTCTCCTCGCTTGGCGTCCAGCATCCGGCAACCAGTCAGCGTCCCCGCGCACGTCACCAGCGCGACCACCATCGCAATGCGAGCCGACGACGACAACAACCTCTCAGCGTGCAGCATGATGCTCCAATCTTTGGACGCTTCCGGCGGACAGGGAATCAACCCAGCGTATCGGCCAATGAGCCTGAAAATGTGCAAACAGATACCGCCCCCTCACAGCAAACCCCGCAGCCGCTTCAAATTCACGCTATCCGCCCGCTTGCTGACAGCCATGCCCTTGGCCGCCTTCGCATCTTCCTTGGGCGTTTCCATGATCTTGGGCACTTCGCCAAACGCCGGGTGTTGCACGATTGCAGCGAAGCCAGAGTCCGCCAGCCGCTTGCTCGAAAAGCTCCCCTCCGCCTTCTTCCCGGGTTTCACATGCTTCACAGGCGAGCCGCCCACGTGCCCCATCCCAATATGGTCATGTCGATCAAGTTTGCTCCCCAAAGCACCCTTGCTGTCATTGATGTGCCAGACTTTCACAATCTTCAGCCCGCAAATTTCATCAAACCGCTTGAGCGTCGCCGTCCCCGCCGCCAGCGTGCTCATGTCGTGACCCGCCGCATGCAAATGGCAACTGTCAAGACAGAACCCCACGCGCCCCGCGTCTCCCGTCGCATCGATAATCGCCGCCCGCAGCCCCGCCAAGTCCTCAAAGGGCCCGCCAATCTGCGAGCCCGCGCCCGTCACACCCTCCAGACACGAAATGACCTTCGCGCCCTTCGTTCGCTTGAACAACTCCTTGTATGCCGCTGCAATCCGCGCAATCCCCTGCTCACGCGTCCACCCGACAAACGACCCGGGATGATGCACCAAATGAGGAATCGAAAGCGCCTCGCACCGCTCGATCTCATCTGTCATCAAGTCCACGCTCTTGCCGAAGAGCTCATCATCGCATGAAGCCAGATTGATCAGGTAACTCGCGTGACTCACCGTGCGCGTCTGCCACCCCAGTCGCTTCAACGCACCAACCCAATCCTTCACCGCTGCTTCCGCAAGTGGCGGAGCCTTCCACTGCTGCTGGTTCTTCGTGAACACCTGCACGGTGTCCAGCCCCAGTTGCTCCGCCTCAAGCAACGCGTTCACCATGCCGCCCGAAATGGAAAGATGCGAACCAAACATGCAACAGAAGATAGTGGGGGAGCCTTGAGGAAAGCACGCCCGATTCCATCACGCCGCGAGAATCCCACTCACGCCAGCAGTTCCAGAAACACATCCTTCATCGCCCGGCTCGTTCCCAGCGCAGTCGCGAGCGCAGGACCCTTGCCTGACCAATCCGTCAGTTGCCCGCCCGCTTCCGCGAAGATCACCTCAAACGGCGCGACATCCCAGCGAGAAAATCCAAACGCCACCGTCGCGTGGCTGCGTCCTGTCGCAGTGAGTGCAAACGAGTACGCATCATTCCACCCGTGCGTGCGCAGCGTCTGCTTCGCGATTCTGTCCAGTGCACTCACCTTGCCATGCCGCGCATAGCTCTGCGGGCTCGCCGTCTGCACCATCGCCTTGTTCATTTCCACCGCCGCGGCCACCCGCGCCGTACGCAATCCCTGCCGGCTGCGCCACTGTGCGCCGCTGCCATCACTGGCCCACACGCACTCGCTCAGCGCAGGAAAGTTCGCAACGCCCGCGACAGCCCGCCCGCCAAACTCAACCGCTACCAAGTTCGCAAACGTCGGGATCCCGTCCACAAAGCTCCGTGTGCCGTCAATCGGATCAATCACCCAGCGAAAGCCCGACTTGCCGCCCGACTCCCCAAACTCCTCACCCAGAATCGCATCATCGGGAAACGCCCGCGCAATCATCTCACGCAGCAGCGTCTCCGCATCTTTGTCTGCCGGTGTAACAACCGAGCCGTCCGCCTTCCGCGTCGCGCTCATCGCATCACTCTGATACAGCCGCATTGCGACCTGCCCCATTTGCTCCGCTGCTGCCAGAGCCAATGCCAGTCGCCTTTGAACTTCCTGCGCGTGTTGATCTGCCATGAACGGAGCATATGCGAAGGCGGTTCGACTTCGCTCGCCTTACCGCAGCCCGGTCAACTGCCCCAATCGCCGCGCCCGGCTGTATCGCGCCAAGCTCTCTTCAATCACGCGGTGCGCCACTTCAGCGCTCTGCACTTCGTCCACCGCCACTTCCTTGCCTTCCAGTGTCTTGTAGTCTTCAAAGAACCGGCGCAGCATCTTGAAGATGTGCTTGGGGAAGTCCGCGACAGTCGTCCGCTCAGCGTAAATCGGGTCCTGCGGCAGCACCGCGATCACCTTGTGATCCGGCTGACCCTGGTCCACCATCGTCATCAGTCCGACCGCGCGTGCCTCGCACAAGCAAAGCGGCGGAATCTCCTCCGTGCAGTACACCAGCACGTCCAGCGGGTCATCATCTTCCGCTAGCGTCTGCGGAATGAAGCCGTAATTCGCCGGGTAATACACCGCGCTGCTCAGCACGCGATCCAGCTTCAGCAGCCCCGAACTCTTGTCCAGTTCGTACTTGTTACTGCTGCCTTTGGGAATCTCAATGACCGCGCGGAAGTTTCCGGGCAGCTCAAGCGCTTCCAGTGCGGGCGTGACTTCGTGCCAGGGGTGAATCATGGCAGGAAAGTAGGCCTCGCGATTGCGTTCGGGTACGCTTCACACATGCTGGACCACCCCGACATCATTCGGCTCGAACGAGAACTGCGCGATGCCAAGAAGCGCCTGACGCAGGCGCTGCGCGATCTACCGCCCGAGACTGTCCCCGACATGCCCCTGCGTCATGTACCCAGCGGCTCGACGGTCCGGCTGTCAGAGCTCTTCGGCACGCGCGACGAACTGCTGCTCGTGCACAACATGGGCAAGCGCTGCCCCTATTGCACGCTGTGGGCCGATGGCTTCGCATCGATGTACCGCCATCTGTCAGACCGCTGTGCCTTCGTGCTCAGCACGCCCGACGAGCCCGCCGTCGCCAGCGCATTCGCAAGCGCACGCGGTTGGACCTTTCCGATCGTGTCCTTCGCAGGAACTGACTTCGCGCGGAGGCTCGGATTCGAGGGCGACACCGAGTCAACCTACGGCGCATTCCAGCCGGGTGTGAGCGCATTCGCCCGCACCCCCGCAGGTATCGTGCGCACAGGTACGCGGCGATTCGGTCCAGGCGACGACTTCTGCGCGCTGTGGCCCATGTTCGACCTGCTGCGTGACGGCGAGAACGGTTGGCGCCCCAAGATCCAGCCTTGAGTGCGCAGCCTGCTCTTACGCCGCCTTGCGATGCTCACGTGCAGCCGCACGCACTTCTTCAAGCCGTCCGCTCACAACCTTGTCGACAAGCAGTACGGTTTCGCTCAGTTCGGGCTTGCTTACCTGCATGTCCGCGCCCACCTGCTCGCCCTTCTTGCGATTGTCCTCGCTGATGAGACTGCTGAACAGCACCACGGGCGTCTGTTTGAGCGTGGGCGACTCCTTGATCCGCTTGCACAGGTGCAGCCCGTCCATGCGAGGCATCTCGATGTCGCTCACCAGGCAGTCAACCTTGCCCGCCGCCGCGTTGATCGCTTCCCACGCTTCTTCCCCGTTGCTGCACACCGTCAGGTTGGTGTAGCCGCTCGCGAGGAACACCTCGCGCAGCACGTTGCGCATGAAGGGTGAATCCTCCGCGATGATCACGCGCTTGCTCGCGCGGTCCACACCCAGCGTGTTCGCCACGCTCTCAATGTGCAGCCGCCGCTCAATCAGAATCGCATCCGCGACCGACTCAAAGTCGATCATCAGAATCAGCTTGTCCTTCATCTCAATCACGCCAGTGATGGGCGTCGTCGCGTTCTCGCCGTCCGTACCCACTTCCGGCGCAGGCCGAACCTTCGTCCACGCCATGCGATAGATCTGATCCACGCTGTCAACCAGGAATCCCGTACGCAGCCCGTTGAATTCCGTGATGATCACGCGGCCTTCGCCCTTGCGATCCGTCTGTCGCGAGAGCGTCAGGTGCTTGGCCAGATCCACCACGGGCAGCACATTACCGCGAATGTTGAACATCCCCAGCACGCTCGCATGCTGATGCGGAGCCGACGTCAAAGGCATCGGCTTGATCACCTCGCGCACCTTTGCAACGTTCACCCCGTAGTACCCGCCCGCAAGTCCAAACACCAGCACTTCCAGTTCGTTGGTGCCTGCATCAAGGAGAATGTCGCCAGGGGTTTTGTTCGTGCTCATGCCCCATCGCATCGGCAGCACAAGCAGCCCACTTCACGCATGGTCCGCATAATCGATGTCAGTTCACCAAACCTCGCGATAAACCGTGCAGGCGGCTGCCCCAATCAGGCAACTTTTGCAGCGTCCCATCTCACGCACTGAAGAGCGCTTCAACAAACGCTTCAGGATCAAACACCTGTACATCTGCAGGGGTTTCACCCACGCCCACGAACTTCACGGGAATGTCAGTCACATCGCGCACCGCGACCACAATGCCGCCCTTCGCCGTGCCGTCCAGCTTCGCGAGGAAAATCCCCGTCACGCCCGCCGCCTTGCCAAACTCTTCCGCCTGCCGCAGCGCATTCTGACCGCTCGTTGCGTCCAGCACCAGCAGCACCTCGTGCGGCCCGCCCTCAATCTGCTTCTGCACCACGCTGCGAATCTTCGTGAGCTGCCGCATCAGCGGATCCTGCGTCTGCAGTCGCCCCGCAGTATCCAGAATCAGCACATCCACCTTGCGACTCTTCGCCGCCGCGCACGCGTCAAACGCCACCGCCGCCGGATCGCCCCCTTGCTGTCCCTTCACCACTTCCACACCCAGCCTGTTGGCCCACGTTTCCAACTGCGCAACCGCACCCGCACGGAACGTGTCGCAAGCCCCCAGCAGCACCGTCTTGCCTTGGCCACGCAGCGTGCTGCACAACTTTGCAATGCTCGTGGTCTTTCCCACGCCATTCACGCCCGTCACCAGAATCACCGTGGGCAAGTTCGCATCCGCGGGAGCGAATCGCAGCGTCCGATCCTGCTGAGGCCACAACGCCGCGATCTCACGCTTGAGATATGCCAACGCCTGATCACCGCTCTCCATCTCGCCGCTGCGAAAGTCCGCTCGCAGCCCGTCAATCAACTTCGTCGTTGTCTTGACGCCCACGTCCGCCTGCAGCAGCCGCCGCTCAATCTCATCAATCAACGCCTCATCGAGCTTGCGCCCCGTGAGAATGTTGCGCAGCCCCTGCACGCCCGTGACAATGGCGTCACGCGTCTTCTCCAGACCCTTCTTGAAGCCGTCAACGAGTGATTTGAAGAATCCCATGGTGGAAGTGAGCAGGTGAGCAGGTGGGGGGGTGAGCAGGTGATTCGGCAAACGCAGGATGCTGAATTCAGTGATTACTCTCGCCGTGCCCGTGACTCGCGGGCTGACATGGGAAGCACCCATGTGTCGGCATGAACGATCATGCCGACCAGCGTTCGTAGTATGTCATCATACTGCTTGTACAGCGAGGCTCCCTCCGGGCGCTGCAAGTATCCGCATTTCACGGCGTACTCAATCCAATCCTGTGTTTCCGCCGCCTCCGCCTCTGCATCGTTCAGCTTGCTTATAAACGCAGCCTCATATCGCCGTTTTCGCCACGCTTCGGTAATGTTCACCGTGACAGATCGCGATGATCGTCGAATCTGATCAGTCAATGAGTACTGCTCAGCCTTCGGAAACGACTTCGATGCTTCAAACACTGCCATCGACGCCCCAAATGCTCGCTGCCAAACCTCAAGCTCCCGGTGGGAACTGATCAGCTTTTTCACCTGCTCACCTCCCCACCTGCTCACCTGCTCACCTGCTCACCTGCTCAGGCTCATCCCGCGGCGACCTTGTCCAAGAGCGCATTGATGAACGCCGGACTCTTCTCCGTGCTGAACGCCCGCGCCAGTTCAACGGCCTCGTTGATCACGATCCGCGCGGGGTTGATGTTGTTGGTGATCTCATAGTGCGCCAGCCGCAAGATCGCCCTGTCCACTCCCGCCAGCCGGTGCGTGGGCCATTCCGGAGCAAGCTTCGCAAACTTCGCGTCCGCATCGCGCCGCGTCTCATGCGCGCCCACTACCAGCGCCTTCACCTTCTCCGCAGCATCCTCGCTGATGTCGCTCACGCCCTCCAGCTCGCGATCAATCGCGCCCGCCACGTCGCGCTCGTTCGACGCATCAAGCTGATAGAGGAGCTGAAACGCCAGCCGCCGCGAAGCCACGTTGTACACGCGCTCCCGCTGCTCCTGGCTGTACGCGTTCATCTTCGCGTCCACATCCAGCGGATTCACCCCGCCCGTCATCGGCGCATTAGCCATCCCCAGTTCTTCAAACTGTGGCAGCACATACACGCCCGTAAATGCAAGTTGACGCAGCGGATCAGCCGTGACGGTGGATGGTGAAGGTTTGTTCGCGCTCATCGCTTGCTCCCGCCGTTCTTCTTCTGCTTCTTCACATGCACACCCATCACACCCTTCGCCTTGTCGGGCTTATTCATCACGCCCGCCTTTTCCGTGCCTTTGCCCGCCAGTTGCATCATCGCCCGCCACGTCTCCACCAGCGCCAGCATCGCTTCCGCCCCCTTGTTCCCCTGATCTCCCCCCGCGCGAGCCTGCGCCTGCGCCACATTCTCGACAGTCAGCACGCCCAGCGACACCGGCTTGCCCGTCGTCATCATCACATCAATCAAACCCTTCGCCACCGCATCCGCCAGAATGCGATCATGCGTGGTCTCACCCTTGATAATGCACCCCAGCGTCACCACGCCATCAATGTCATCGCGATCACACGCCGCCATCGTGAGCGGCACGATCTCCCAGCTCCCCGCCGCTGGCACCACGATCACATCGCCGCGCTGCCCCCCGACGTCTTCCCACGCCGCAATCGCGCCCGCTTCCAACTTGTCCGTGATAGACGCGTTGTACCGACTCACCACAACCGCCACCCGCGGCAACCCGCGCGAGACGCTCTTCCTGTTCACTTGTTTCGCCATTGCCCCACTGTAGAACCGCTCTCCCGCAACGCGCATCTCGCCGCTCTTTCTTTGCGCCCTCCGCGTCTCCGCGGTGATTCCCACTCAGAAGAACGTCCGCCGCACCAGCTCCACCCCGCTCGCGATCACCACGACCGCAAAAATCCGCCGCAGCCACATCGTCTTGATCTTCGGCAGCACCCGCGCACCCGCAAGTGCTCCCACGAGCGCACCCAGCGCAACCGGCCCGGCGATCTGCGGCTCAATCTGCCCCCGATGCAGATACACCCCGCAGCTCGCCGCCGCCGTCACCCCGATCATGAAGTTACTCGTCGTCGTGCTCACCTTGAAAGGCAGTCGCATCAGCCGGTCCATCGCCAGCACCTTGATGATCCCGCTGCCAATCCCCACAATCGCGCTCAGTGCCCCCGCCCCGATCATGATCGCAAACGCACCGGGCACCTGCCGCACGCGATACGCCGTCAGCCCGTCCTTCGTCGGATACACCCCATCCAGCTTCAGCTTCGTCGCCCACGCATCAGGCTGCGTCTCCACCGCATGCGGCTTGGGCGGCCGCAGCGTCGCAATCGCGCTGTAGAACAACGCCGCCACGAACAGACCGACGATCACCTTCGCGCTCAAGTACGCCGTCAGCACCGCCCCCGCAATCGCGCCCACAACCGTCGCCACCTCCAGCAGCACACCCACGCGAATGTTCGTGAACCCATCGCGCACATACGCCGCCGCGCTGCCCGTGCTCGTCGCAATCACCGCAATCAGCGAAGCCCCGATCGCATAGTGCAGATCAACACCAAACACGATCATCAGCGTCGGCACGATCACCACGCCGCCGCCCAGCCCTGTCAGCGCACCCAAAAACCCTGCGCACACCGACGCGCCAAACAGCACCGCCATGGACCACTCTGGACTCACGCATTCCCAGCATAGCGCACCCAGTCTTCCGCTCAGGCTTCTCGATGTCTCTTCGCTGTTTCAAGTCGCCAACTCGCCCCCGTCCCTCCCCTTCTACCCTCTCCCATGGCCCTCGCCAATGACTTCGCCGCAACTCTCGTCGAGAAAGACCGCATCGCCCAGCGCGTGCACGAACTCGGCGTGCAAATCGCCAAAGATCTGCAACGCAGCATCGCCGCCACGCCGCCCGGGCAGGAACCCCACATCGTCATCATCGCCGTCATGACCGGCGCCATGGTCTTCGTCGCCGACCTCATCCGCGAGATGCCCATCAAGCTCCGCATCGAGCTCGTCGCCGTCAGCAGCTACCCCGGCACCAGCGTCGAGAGCAAAGGCGTCAAAATGAAGAGCGCCCTGCCCGACAATCTCGCAGGCAGTCACGTCCTCCTCATCGACGACATCCTCGATAGCGGCCAAACCCTCCACACGCTCATCGATCTCATCCACGCCGCCAAACCCGCCACGCTCCGCACCTGCGTCCTGCTCCGCAAGCCCGGCAAAGCCAAGCTCCCCGTCAATCCCGAGTACGTCGGCTTCGATATTCCCGACGAATTCGTCGTCGGCTACGGCCTCGACTACGACGGCCTCTACCGCAACCACCCCGCCATCGCCATCCTCCGCCGCTGATTTGCCCCTAGATCTCCGGCACCACCCAACATTTATCGCTTTTCACTTTTCACTTTATCGCTTTGCAATGCACCCTCCCTTCGGCGAAGCCGCGGTCCTCAAGCTCAAGCCCTCCTGGCTCATCGTCGTCCCGCGCCTCATCTTCCCTGCCATCATCGCCGCCGTGGTGCTGCTCACCTTCCGCTACTTCCAATCGCCCCGAGGCGGCGTCTGGGCCCTCACGTGGTTTCAGTGGCTTGCCATCGCTGCGGGTTTGCTGGGCATGGGCCTCGTCGTCATCTGGCTCCCGATGCAGTACCTGCTGACTGACGCCCGCGCCATGTCGCGCACCGGCTGGCTCGTCCGCACCACGCGCGACATCCCGCTCGAAAACGTCCAGCACATCGTCATGCAGCAGAGCCCTTGGGAAACCATCACGGGCACCGGTACCATCCTCTTCGCCACCGCAGGCACCGACGGCTACGCCCTCGCCTGGCAATCCATTCCCAACCCACAGTCCGTGCTCGACCGCGTCCGCGCCGCTCACGATGAGGCCCGCAACGCCTCCCGCGTTGTGCACACTGCACCCGCGCCCGCTCCTGTCCCGTCCTTCAAAGTCATCGGCCTCGTCGGCGGCATCGGCTCGGGCAAGTCCGCCGTCGCCGCCGCGCTCGCCCGTCGCAACTACCTCGTGATCGACGCCGACAAAGACGCCAAAGCCGCCCTCGAACGCCCCGACGTCCGCGACACCCTCGTGCAGTGGTGGGGGCCCGACATCCTGACCGATGGCCGCATCGATCGCAAGAAAGTCGCCGCCATCGTCTTCCAAGACCCCAACCAGCGCACCCGCCTCGAATCCCTCATCCACCCCATCGTCCGCGCCGACCGCCACGCCACCATCGCCCGCGCCCGCCGCGAGTCCCGCCCCGGCGTCGTCATCGACGCCCCTCTCCTCTTTGAAGCGGGCAGCGTCAATGACTGCGACCTCGTCTGGTTCGTCGATGCCCCCCTCGAGCAACGCCAACAGCGCGTTCGCTCCCGCGGCTGGACCGACGAAGAACTCACCCGCCGCGAAGCCGCCCAACTTTCGCTGGAAAGCAAGAAGACCCGCAGCCACGCCGTCATCGCCAACAACGCCGATCTCGCTGCGCTCGACCGCGAAGTAGAGTCCGCCCTCACACTCCCTCGTCTCGTACGCGGGCGTTGGGCAGCCGACCTGTCGATCGACTTCCCCGACCGCCAAGTCCGCCTCATCAACCCCTCTCATCCACACTTCCGCTTCGGCGAAAGCAATCTCATCTGTACCGACCTCGCGGGCAACATCTTGTGGCGACTTGCTGAGAAGCCGCAACTTCGTGAAGACGGCCAGCCACTCCGCACTTATTTTGAAGTCCGGAAAGGTGAAGGTGACGACATTTGGGCTTACGACGGCGACTTTAGAGTGCGCATCCGAGTGAGTGACGGATCAGTCATCGAACGCTTCGAAACCCGCTGAGTCGCGTTGCCGTCCACGTCAGGAGCTGGCAGATGCATGGCCCGCAAACCGGTGATGAGCAGATGATGTGGTCGTTCGGCACAACGATCCCGTCGTTTGCCAGGTTTCCCCATCTCATCGTGCCCAACGACATTGAGAATCTTCTCATCTGCGCCGCCGCCGCGAACTCCTTCGCATCGCCGCTTGACCACGAGCCCTGCTTCGACGACGACGTCGATCGCTCCTCTCTCTCAGCCCTTGAACTCGCCGAGCTCTGCAAACTCTGGTCGCTGCCGAAGCATCAGGCTCAGTTGTTCCAGTTGTACGGCTGCGACATGCCTCGCTTCGTGCCAGCAGACATAGCACCTCATGACCGCGTTTACCTCCGAACAGCGATCACGCCGGACTACATCCAAGTTCTTCCGGTCAGTGACACCGATCTCGACGACTGCATGGAACGCGCCCGTTGGTTCTATCGCCCGATCGAGTACGAAGACGTCATGGCGATCTTCATCGCGCGTCCGTCCGACCGCGCGTTCATCGCCGAAGCCGCAGCCCAGCTCGCTCGTCGCGGCGTCTTCTCCATGAGCCTCACTCCGCGCAACGGACGCTACTACTGGGAGGGACCGTTCCAGTTCGACCCGCGCTTCTACGGAACAAACTCACCTACCCTCTCCCCATGCCCGCCACCGTCGAACTCGTCGACGCCACCCACGCCCTGACCGACCGCCAACTCACCTGGCTGCTCGATCACATTGGCCTCGCCCTCCAGAAGCTCCACGCTGCCGGTACGGTCTCCGTTCGAGTCATCGACGACACCGAGATGGCCACCGCCCACGAAGAGTTCGCAGGCGTCCCCGGCACCACCGACGTCCTCACCTTCGACCTGACCGACCCCGAGGACCAACCACCCCCGCCCGTGCCCCAGCCAGCCTCGCTTTTATCTGACAAAACCAAACAAGCTCCGTATCCGCTGCACGCAGACATCATGATCTGCCGCGACGAAGCCGCCCGGCAGTCCGCCGCACGCGGCTACCCTTTAGAGCGGGAGCTCCTCCTCTACGTCGTCCACGCCGTGCTCCACTGCATGGGCCACGACGACCACGAGGAAGAAGCCTCCGCCGCCATGCACCGGATGGAAGACGCGGTGCTCGAGTCAATCGGCGTCGGTCCAGTCTTCCGTGTTGAAGCCCGTTAACGGCTTGCCGCACTTTGCACTCTGGCACTCCGCACTCGGGCACTTCTCGCCATGCGCTCCGAACTCTGGCTCCTGCTCGCCGTCACCGGCCTTGTCTTAGGCTGCGTGCTGTCGTGCCTCGCCCAGGCTTTGCGCGATCTTCGCAAACCCCTCCTCGAAGAAATCGCCACCATCCGCAAAAAGCCCGGCGCCACCGCCCGCGTCAACAAGATCATCGACGACGTCGACGGCCACGCCGCCTCCATCGCCCTCCCGCGCGTTGTCTGCAACCTCCTCGTCGTCATCGCCATGGTCCTCTGGATCGCCAAGCTCCGCGATGTCGAACAGATCGACTGGCCCGAAACCTCCATCGGCGTTGCCATCTCCGCTCTCCTCCTCTGGGTCTTTGGCACCGTCATCCCAGGCAGCGTCGCCAAGCATGCCAGCGAGAACCTTGTCTACCGCTGCTCTGCGCTGCTGCGCCTGGGCTACTTCCTCGCCGCTCCCTTCCGCCCCCTCATGCGCCTCGTCGACGAAGTCGTCCGCCGCCTCGCCGGCTCGACCGCCGAAAGCACGAGCAAAGCCATCGAGCAGGAACTCCTCAGCGTCGTTGAAGAAGCTCAGGAAGAAGGCAAATTCGACAACGTCGAACGCGACATGATCGAAGCCGTCGTCCGCTTCCGCGACCGCACCGTCGCGCAGGTCATGACCCCGCGCACACAGATCGAAGCGATGCCCCTGAGCAACGATCTCAGCAAGGTCACCGCCAGCATCCGCACGATCGGCCACTCGCGCATTCCCGTCTACGAAGGCGACATGGACCACATCGTCGGTATCTTCTACGTGAAGGACCTCATGCGCTGGCTCGCCGGCGACGGCGGCGGCGGCAGCCGCAGCGGCCGCCTCTTCGATCTCCGCGCCCTCCTCCGCCCCGCCTATTTCGTGCCCGAAACCAAGACCGTCCGCGAACTTCTCCCCGAACTACTCAACAAGCGCGTCCACATCGCCATGGTCGCCGACGAATATGGCGGCACCGCCGGCCTCGTGACTTTCGAAGACATCGTCGAAGAAGTCTTTGGCGACATTCAAGACGAATACGAGCAGCCCGAAGAGTCCACCAGCGACGTCACCATCGACGAAGCCTCACGCACCGCCGAGATCGACGCGACCGCCCGCATCGAAGACGTCAATATCGAACTCAAGCGCCTAGGCGGCCAGTTGCCCGCCAGCGAAGACTACGAAACTGTTGGTGGCTTCGTCACCGTCACACTGGGCCGCATCCCCGTCGCCGGCGAGAGCTTTGCCTTGGAAGCCGATGCTGGCTCGGGTGCACTGCCAGGCCACATCCAGGTGCTCGCCGCCGAGCCCACGCGCGTCACGCGCGTCCGCGTCGCCTTTGAACAGGCCGCCGCTCGCGAGCCCGTCAAGGCCGACGCCGCCAAGTAACCGCCGCCAAGTAATCGCCGCAGAGCAAGCCCGCCGCACATGTGGCGGGTTTCACACCCCCGTTTCATCACCCCTTCATCTCGCCCTCTCATGTTGCATGTGCAAGCGACTGCAAGCCACGCGGCCGCACAGCGCTTCCGCTGATGCCGCGCGTCCCAAACTTGCCCACGCACACCTGCCGCCCTCGATGCTTGCTTCGCGGGGCCCACATAAAGGTCCATGCCATGAAACGCACACCGGTCATTTTGTTCTCCAGCTTCGCACTCTTCGCGCCGTTGGCAGCTTGCGAGCGCCAACCCGCTAGCACCTCCACCAACAACTCCAGTTCCACGGGCGCAACCACCCCGAGCACCGATCGCTCGACGACGACGACGACGACTCCCACGCGCACCGATACGCCCCGCGCTCCCGACAACACCGGCAACAACCGCGCCGACCGTTCAGGCGACACCGTCACGCCGCCCAATCAGTCCGAAGCCGCCGCCGATATCCGCATCACCGCCGACATCCGCCGCGCCATCATGGATGATGCGACCCTGTCCACCAACGCCAAGAACATCAAGATCATGACCGACAAGGCCGGCGTCGTCACCCTCCGCGGTGTCGTCGACAGCCAGGCCGAGAAAGACGCTATCGACGCCAAAGCCAAGGCCGTCGTCGGCGTCACCAGCGTCAGCAACCAGCTCGAAATCCAGCCGCGCTGATCGGCGTGTACATCACGTCGCCCACCTGCAGCGAGCATTCGCACACGTAATCCAAAGGAGCTTCTCTATGAGTACCGCAGTCTTCTGCATCGCACGGACACACGAAATCGCGAACGACATCGTCGCCCGCCTCAAGCAGGCCAACTTCGCAGACAACGACATCTCCGTGCTCTTCCCCGATAAGTCCACAACCCGCGACTTCGCCCACGAGAAGAACACCAAAGCCCCCGAAGGCGCAACCGTCGGCGCCAGCACAGGTGGCGTCATCGGCGGCACGCTGGGCCTCCTCGCTGGCATCGGCCTCCTCGCCATCCCGGGCCTCGGCCCCTTCATCGCCGCAGGCCCCATCATGGCCTCCCTCAGCGGCATCGCCGTGGGCGCAGCCGTCGGCGGCATCGCCGGCGCACTCGTCGGCATGGGCATCCCCGAAATCGAAGCCAAGCGCTACGAAGGCAAGCTCAAGGACGGCAACATTCTCATCTCCGTCCACACCGACTCTTCTTCCGAAGTCACCGCCGCCAAGAAGATCTTCGAAGACGCCGGCGCCGATGACATCGCCACTTCTTCCGAAGCAAGCGCCCCCAAGCGAGACAGCGGCGAAGTCAACGTCACGCGCCAAGAAGAAATCGCTCGTACCCGTACGACACTCTGAACCTAACCCCATCGCTTTCCATCATCACAACGTTGGCCAGCCCCGCTGGCCTTCTTTGCTTTTGTCACGACCTTCCTTGGCGACGTGCCACGCTTCATCGTCTTCCGCGTCGTCTGCTCTGAGCGATTACGACCATTGCCGCGAACGCGAGGACAGTACCTGGGCTCGGCACAGAAGTGGCAACTCGAAAGTTCCCCCTCCCCACGAGTGCGAAGTGGCCTAAGTAGTCAGGCCACGTATTTTCGACAAAAAGCACCTCGCCGCCCTGTGCACCCGCACCCATCGGACCGGCGACTCCCGGCTCCCGGGTTTCGAGAAACTCCGAGTCCGTGCCACTGGTGTCAAAGAGGCCCCATGGACTTTGTGACGTGGCGTAGGCTCCGACCGGGAGATAAGCCCATGCAAAGGGGTCGTCGCTCGGTGCCCAGCCCACCGACGTTTCGCCGACACCCGGCGCGCCGCCCACGGGCAGTGTGTCTTTGCCGTACATCGATAGCCACCATCCGCCCGAACCAACACCGTGACGATCCGTGTCGTAGAACGTCGCGACCGCCCACTCGTCGTAGGTGGGCAGGAAGAAGCGGGCGTTTGGTGAACGGTCAACAAAGAACGTGGACGGTTGCGCGTCGTTCCAGTTTCGCAGGTCATACGCGCCTTGCAGGAGCGCATCCAGCGTGACTTGTTTGTCATTGTGCAGCCAGTTGCAGTACGCAGCCGCCTGAAAGAACCCCGTGGCGCTCGCTGGCAGCGCGGCCCCCTGTGCCGTCGCAGTCCACCGACGCCGCCCCTGCGGCCCCACCGGTCCTCCAAACACACCCGGCCCGATCGAACCCAGCCCCGAGAGGAGCGTGTTCATGCGAAAAGCCCACGGCGCGTCCTGCGGTACGGCGACGTCATAGAACGCGTTGGGTAGCTCAATCGCAGACCCCTGCGTCAATTCGGTCCGCGCGATGCCGAAGTTCCACGTACCGCCGCCCACCGGGCGGCCAACTGACGGATACGGCTGATCGGCAGGTGGCACGAAGTCAGCAATCGCGCCAGTCTGGACATTGCTGAACTGCAAGCCGTGCAGCGTGAAAGTCTCTATGCCCGCTGGCGCGGGCGGAAGTGTGATGCTCTGGGAATAGCAAGTCGATACGCAAACGAACGCGATGGCCAACTTGGCGTAAAAAGCTGTTTTCATAAGCTCTCACTGAGATGCCGGTTCAATGTCGGATTGCGCTGTGCAGTGCCATGACTTTGCCCGGGAAGTTCTCGTTCGACTTCCACGCGTCGACACAAAGTCGAATCCTCATTCATCACGCCAACGCGTGCCGTCCTTTCAACTGGCTGTGCGTCATCCTGCACTCGGCCTGCTTCACAACTTCCCCACCAAAAATCTGCACATCTGGACCACGTTTGTGCGCGCACTTCATGTCCTCGGCCCCTTTTCCGCGAACGCCCCGCAACCTTCTGCGAACAGAGCATCGGTCGCTCCGGCAGGGAGCGGTCACACAGTGCACGTCGCGTCTGCGGGCACGGCGGCAAAGGGGACGGAAGCGAACGCAAGAGGGCGGAAGGGCAGGGACGAAAGTCCGGAATTCGGCCAACTGAATGCGAACGTCACGTCACCTGCCCCGCGCGTCCATTGATCCCGCGGCGTGCAAGGTGTGGCTCAACTCTGCCCGGCGCCACGGTCTGGAGCAGATGCTGTCTGCGCGCTTGGCACTGGCAAAGCCAGGCAGGCAGATCACATCTTTGCGGAACACGCCGCAATGACTCGCGCAAGCGAGCCATGCCCCCAGCCCGCCGTTCCGGTGCATTGCCCGCAGACTGCCGCGCGAGCGGCAGGCGATCATCCTTTGCACGCGGAAAGAAAGCACAACCACTCGCCGGCGATTCGTCCCCGTGGCGAACGCTTGTGCCTTGGCCAAAAACGACAGCAGCGAGGCCCCACCGTGGATGCCTCGCTGCTGTGTTGCGTCGTCTTGTTCCTAACCAACCAATGACTCGGGGCGGTAGGCGGATGCGGCGATTCTCTCTCGCGCGTCAGCGCAGATCGCTCAGCATCTCATCAAACGCCCGATCAAACTTGTCATCGGTGTCATACGTCCCGTCGGCGATCTGCTGACGGATCGATTCAATCAGGTCTTCACGCACCGGGTTCTCCCGCGCCATCGCGACAAACCGCGCGAAAGGCGAAATCTCCACCGCATCGGCCTCGCGCGACCGCGCGACATCCGTGCTCTCCAGTTGCTCCGCCTTGCGGGCACGAGCTTCGTTCGCACTGATAGCACCGATCAGCGACGAGTTCGACACAGGAGCGATATCTGACATAGACGCCTCTTTCCAGGCTGTACACAGCCCACGCCCGCCCTCCCGCGTACGCTGACGCAGGCGCGAGCTCAACCACCACCGGCGCGGGATAACCCCGCCTTGAACCGGCGCCGATTCGCGAGGCCGACACTCCATGCAGCCCGCTCACTCGGATGTTTCGTATCACCACCGACGCGATCCTCGCGTCCACCCACTGGGAACCACCCCTGTGGTGCCAGATGTATCGGAGGGCGACACGGCTTTTCGATAGAAACGTGAATGCTTGGCTAAAGTAGTCTAACCTCTTGTCGTTATGATGCTTGCGAGGGATAACCGTGACAGGGACTTGCCAAAAAATGTCACTTTTTTTTCGTGACGCTTCGCGCTGCGCAGCCCTTGCCTGCATTGGCCTTGCTCTCACCCTTTCCGCTTGCGCAACCGCGCAGAAGCCGCAGGACAAGCCCGAAAAGCCGCTCAGCGATCAAGCCGCCCAGCAGCAGCAGGCCTTCAGCGGTTTCAAGAAGCGCCGCGACCGCATCCGCGAGGAGCAATCCGCCGCCATCGCTGAACTCGCGCCCGATCGCGCCCGCCGCGAAGTCGATACAAGCTGGGCCATCGTTCTCTACATGTTCCGCGGCAACCAAGCCCTCGAAGGTGCCAAGCAAGGTCTCTACAAAGTGCAGACGCAACTGGGTCTGCAAGACGCATATCTGGGCGAGCGCAGCGGCGGTATCGCGATTCTCTACGGCAAGTACACCGGTCCGCAAGACCAGCGGGCCCAGACCGATCTCGCCACGATCAAGGCCATCGAGATCGAAGGCGAGCCGCTCTTCACGGAAGCGATCCTCGCGCCACCGCAGGCCGCGCCCGGTGAAGGTGCACTGCCCGACTTCGATCTCGCGCTCGTGAAGGACACCAACCCCGAAGCGGTCTACACACTGCAGGTGGGCATCTATCGCAACATGGACGGTCGCGACGCAACCGCGCAGGAACTCGCCGACTTTCGCGATGCCGCGGAGCGTGCCGTCGTCGCGCTGCGGGCGCAAGGCCAGGAGGCGTACTACTACCACGGCCCGCGCAGCAGCACCGTCACAGTGGGGCTCTTCACCGATGAAGACTACATGATCTCCGTGCGCGACGAACTGGGCCAGATGCAGAAGCTTCCGCGCCCGCGGCTCAGCGCACGCGTGCGAGATGCGATGGACGCCAACCCTTACAACCTCGTGAACGGCCAAGGCGTGAAGGACGGCAAGCGTGATCGCCCGCAAGCGAGCTTTCTCATCCGCGTGCCGCGGTGAGTGTCATCGCCGCGCGTCGTCTTCGTCATCAAACGCTTCTTCCGCCCGCGCCGCGAGTTCGTCCGCGAGCGTCCGCGTGTCGCTCGCATCGCTGCGTTCACTCACATCAGGCAGATCGTCCATGTGCACGATGCGGCGGGTGGTCTCGCCCAGTTCCGCTTCCCCGTGCGAACTCGCAACCGCACGAATCTTGTCCGTCAGTCGATCGAGCATCTGCGCCAGGTGCTTGCCGTCGCTGCCCACAATCGCCAGCCCGAGCCGAGCCATGTTGAGCGTCTCTTGATGCGCGACTTCCGCCACCGCCGCCTGATGATCGCGATGCAGCCGATCCTTGATCGCCAGCACCACCCGGCGTTTGTCCTTGAGCGATTGAGCGTCGTGAATGTGGACGGAGCACTGCAAGAGGCCGACGAGCATGTGCAAGGATAAAGCGATAAATGGCAAAGCGATAAAGCGAAAATGACGACCGGTGGGAAAACTGTCGGGCGGTTGGCGGAGCGGCGGGAAATCGGCTAGACTTGCGCATCGGCGCGGGTTCGGCGGTCGGCGTTTGCGCAGACACGCTGAGCTCACGCAGTCAGGATGACTTTTCCCTTGGCAGGAGGCCTTGGTCATGATCTCGCTGTACAACCGTTCTTTTGTCGCTGCTACGGCTTTGGTCGCTTGCTCGGTGCCTGCATTCGCGCAGGTCAAGGCGGTGTCGCCTTACTACGCGGTGGTCTCGCAGAACGGCACCAACCTTCGCGCCGGCGGCAGCGAGCGCTTCTATTCCGTGCTCGCACTCACGCAGGGTCAGGTCGTCGTCGTTGACGGCGAAGGCGAAGGCTGGAACCGCGTGGTGTATCCGCCCAGCATGTCGGCCTTCATTCGCGCCGAAGACGCTGCGCTCGAAGGCACGACCGTCACGCTGACCAAGGAAAGCCGTCTCCGCGCGGCCAGCGCGATTCAAGGCTGGAGTGGTTCGTGGCAGCCGCTGCTTGAAACCGCGATGCCCTCAGGCGGCACGCTCACGCTGGTTGAGCCCGTGAAGGAAGGCGAAGTGGTCGTCGGCTTCAAGGTGCAGGCACCGGCTGATGCTCGCGGCTTTGTCGCGGCATCGCGGCTGCGTCGCGCCACACAGGCGGAAGTTGACGCCGCCAAGACCAAGGGCCAGTCGCTGCCTGAGCTGCCCAATGTGACGATCAGCACGGGACCGGCCAACACCGGCACGGGGCTGGCGATCAAGGGCGCTGATCCCTTCGCGAACCAGCAAGGTACGCCGACAGGTTCGTCGCAGACGGGCAATGTGGTTGACATCTCCGCGACGGGCGAACAGAACGCGGCAGCGGGCAACACTGTGCAGCCCTTCGCAGGCAGTGGCAACGCTGACGCGACCAACACGAACAACACGGCGAACACGACCGTCGCCGTTACCAACGTGATCGGCGAAGATCTCGAGCCCATCTTCCGCAAGGTGTGGGCGGAGCCGGTGATGAGCAGCGAGATTGATGAACTCATCTCGCAGTATCAGGCGACGATCGATCGCATGGGCGACAGCAACCCGCGTCGCAAGGCCGGACTTGAGCAGCGGCTCAACGCGCTGAACATCCGCCGCGAGTTCCGCGAGACGGTGCGCCGGCAGGAAGCTGAGCTCGCTGCCCTCAACTCGCAGAAGACCGAACTGCAGCAGGCTCTGGATACGTGGGCCGCATCGCGCGTGTACACGATCGTTGGCGTGCTGCAGCCCAGCACGGTGTATGACGGTGACCGCCTGCCGCAGATGTACCGCGTGGTGAGCGTGGGCGGTAGCAGCCCTCGCACGCTTGGCTACGTCCGCAAGAGCAGCGAGCTTGATCTTGATCGCTACATCGGCAGCGTGGTGGGCGTGATTGGCGAAGCGCAGCTTGACCGCTCGCTCATGCTCAACCTCATCACGCCGGTGCGTGTTGATCCGCTGCGCAGCGCGGACAAGCTTGGCATCATGCCTGGCGTCAAGAACAGCGAGACTGCGCCGACGACCACGCCCGCGACGACGCAGCCCACCAATCCCACGAGCGCGACGCCTGCTGAGCAAGAAGCGACGCCTGGCACGGGCGACCCGACGGGCGAAAAGTAAACCACGCGAGCGACATCTCCGTGTGAAGAGTCAAGCATGATCGGCCGATGCGTGTGGCGCGTCGGCCGATGTGTGTTTTGGGCGTGCTCAGTTGATGACCGGCGTTGTGCCCACCGCGAGCAAGTCGAGCTTGTCTGCGGTGCGAAGCGCCTGCGCCAGCGATGAGCCATGCACGGCGATCAGGCCCGCCAGCGACTCGCCGTTGGTAAAGGTGAACGCGGAGGGCCGCAGGTTGAGTGCACGTGCGCCGTTGACGGTGGCCATGGTCAGCAAGTCGCGCGGCTGAGTCGCATCACGAGCATGCAGGAAGCGCATCTCATCCCACGTACTGATGCGGCCGTTGTCTGCACTGTTCTCAGCAGGCAGGTTAATGACAGAGTCGGTGCCGAGACATACGTTGACGCCGCGTGCGAGCATCGCTCGGTAGCGGTGGGGGCCAAAGTGCTCGTGATTCGCGAAGTACGCACTGCTGCGCGGCGAGTAGACCACGCTCACGCGGTTGCGTTTGAGCGTCGCGAGGCCGATGTCGTCGCAGTCATTCACGTGGGCGGCGAGGAACGGCACCTGCATATTGGCTGCACGCTCCAGCAGCGGACGCATGTGCGCGAGGGGTGTGAGCTTCTTGCCAACGGCCTGCGCGACGTTGTCGTTCCACAGTTGCAGGCGATCAAGCAGATCACGGAAGGGACCTGTCGCGTCGGCGATGAATGTTCGCTCTTCGGGATTCTCGCCAAGGTGCGTGCAGATGGCCGCGCCGTGGTGTCGTGCGGTACGAATCGCGTTTTCATACGCACCGGGTGACACGGTGTACGGCGCGTGCGGGCTGATGCCCACGCGAACGCGCTCGTAGCGGCGGGTGGCGGCCTCGCCCATGATGGTGATGAGGTTGGCCGAGTTAGCGAGTTCGCTCGTGCCAATGGCGAAGAACTCGATGTACGCGTGACCATGCAGGGGCGAGGCGGCGAGCGCGTCGGTGGGCGCGAGTGTGGGCTGGCCATTCGCGACGCCGGCGATATCGCCCACGGCGACCACGCCGCCTTGCAGGCACAAACGCGCCCCCCGCGCCACACTGTTCGCAATCGCGTCGGGCTCCGCAAGACGCTGCGAGAGCACGTGCTTGACGAATGACAAGAAACCCGCTTCGCGATCAAAGGGAAGTGCGCCGATGTGCGTCAGGTCCAGGTGCGTGTGCGCGTTCACGAGGCCAGGCAGCAGGGTGCAGCCAGGCATGTCGATGCGTTCGACGGAAGCGGCGGCGCGGTTGGTGAGGATCGCGTCAACTTCGGTGCGAGGGCCGGCTGCAAGCACGCGGTAGTCGGCGGCGCGCACCCCGGCAGGCAAACCGTCAGGCTGCGATGGCGTGGTGAATTCCAGCAGCAGTGATGCACCGCCAGAGATCTCGCGGCGGGAGTCGGCAAGGCTGTCAGCGTCGATGCGAAGCAGAGAGGCGGCGTGGGCGGGCATGAAGCAGAATATGATGCATCATGATCTCACTGCTTGTGATGGCGGCGTTGGCAGGACAGCCCGGTGGAGCGACGAACGGAGCGACGGCGGCAGCGGCCGACACCGACTGGCGCGCGAAAGAGGCGGCGTTCTTCGATGAGCCGGTGCAGCTCACTTTTGCGACCGACTTCGTCAAGGCGGGCGAGGCGTACTTCGCGCCCGACTGGTCGTATCTGCAGGGAGATGAGGGGCTCATCGTTTTTCAGGCCACGCCCAAGCCCGCGGGCGAAGATGCGCCCGAGCCTTTCTACGGCATGTATGTCGCGAAGATCGCCGGTTGCGGCAGCGGCACGCCGACGGGGCTGGACAACGTGACGCGCATCAGCCCGGCTGGTAGCGCCAACACGTGCGGCTGGTTCAGCCCGCGCTCGCCTGTTGTGATGTTTGGCAGCACCATGGTGCGTCCCAGCGATGAAAGCAAAAGCGGCTTCCAGGTGGGTAGCCGTAAGTACGTCTGGATGTTCCCCAGCGAGATGGACATTGTGACGCGCCAGCTAGGGCCGATGGGGCCGGGCGAAGGCGGCAAGATGACGCTGGGCACGATGCGCGAGGACTTTGCGGCGGCACGCAAGCTGTTTGAGCGGCCCAACTACGACGCGGAATGCAGCTATGACCCCTCGGGCCGGTTTGTGCTGTACGCGCACATTGAAGATGCGCCCGCGGGCACCCCCGAAGGTGCGCCCGTCAAGCACGATGCGAACATCTATATCTACGACACGCAGACCAGGAAGCACCACGCCATCGTCGCTGCGCCGGGCTATGACGGCGGACCGTTCTTCTCGCCCGATGGCAAGGCGATCTGCTATCGCAGCGATCGCAAGGACAATGACCTGCTGCAACTGTTTGTCGCGACGCTGAAGTTTGAGAAGGACGAACGCGGCGTGGATGTGCCGGTGGGCATCGAGCGCGAGTGGCAGATTACTGATAACGAGCATGTCAACTGGGCTCCGTATTGGCACCCCAGCGGCGAGTTTCTGATCTACGCGAGCAGCGAAGCGGGACACACCAACTACGAACTCTTCGCGGCGAGCGTGCCTTGGGACACGCTCAAGGCTCTGCCCGCGGATGCGACCGGCGTGCAGAGTGCGGCAACCAGCAAGCACGTGCGCATCACGCATGCGCCGGGTGCCGATGTGCTGCCTGCGTTCAGCCCGGATGGCAAGTGGCTCATGTGGACCAGCCAGCGCCAAGGCCCGGCGAGCGGCGAGCAGCGCGCCAGCAGCCAGTTGTGGGTTGCCAAGTGGAATGGCGTGAAGTGGGAGTGACCCGGCATGACCGACACGCTGTTTGATCTTGGTCCCACGTCGCCCTTCTCGCCTGCCGATGAACGGCTGGTGGCGGCGTACGTCGCGGCTGCGCGGGGGCTGGATGACTTGCCGTATACGCCTGAGTTTGAAGCGATGATGGTGACGCTGCGCAGCGCAAAGGATCCACGCGGTGAGCGCGAGGTGCTGCATCGCTTGCACAACATGCGCAAGGCCAAGAAGCTGCCGCAACTTGGCAAGACGCCCACGCCCGCGATCAAGGTATCGGCGGATGAAGAAGCGTTTCTGTGTTCACGCGTTTTGGCACTGGTGGGCAGCCTTGGTGCCCGCGACAACCTGCCCTACACGAACAAGATGGATGAGCTGGTGCGCGAGTTCAACGCGTTTTCAGGCCGGCACCTGACGGCGCATGACGTGTGGCGATTGGTCGCGAAGGTGGCGAAGTAGACACGTACCTGCGTGCGCATGTGCGTGCTGGCGTGCGATGCCATCATGGCGTGATCTTTGTGAAGCCATGAAAAAAGCCCACGCGTGATGCGTGGGCTTTTGTGTTCGAAGCAGTCAGATCACTTTTCGCCCAGCACGAGGGGCAGCAGGTTGTTGTTGGGCACGTTGAGTGCGCCCAGCAGGCCGGCGGCGGCGGTGGCGAGGCCTTCATCGGGGTTGCTGGCCAGTTCGAGCACTTGCTCAACCTGTGAAGGGGTGAGCAGGTTGCCGAAACGCTTGGCGCTTTCGCCCGCGGCCAGCAGCAGCATGGCGCGGTCGGCATCTTCGGTGCTTTCGATGGCTTCACCCACGAGGGCCTGCTGAGCACGCTGATCGGCGATGCGGGCCAGCACGTCTGCAAGCTGCGAGCGACGCTCAGCGACGCTGGTGGGCAGGAGAGCGACCAGCGTGCTCGCCGCGTCCTTGACGGGCAGCACGAGGTTGTTGCTCAGGGCCAGGTCACGCAGCGCGACCAGTGAGCGGTCGGCGTAGGCGATGGCTTCTTCGTTGGTCATCGGGCCGCCAGCGGCGTTCTCGATGAGTTCGTTGATCGTGTTGACGATCGCTTCTTCACCCGTGCCCGTGGGGCGAACGGCGACGCGCGAGTCGGCCTGGAAGGCGCGGCTCTGCTCAGCGACGACATCGGGGGACGTGAGGATCAGCACGGGGCTGGCAGCGGTCTTGAGACCGGCCTGGCTTTCGATCTTGAGGTTGGCGCCCGAGTCGCCCGTGAAACCGGCGATGACGACAAGGTCGATCGACGGAGCTTCGGCGATTGCGCCCTGCAGTTCGGCGAAGGTCGCGCCCTGGGGCAGGACCGTGAAGCCGTTCTTCTCGAGAATCGTGCGGAGGACCTGGTAGCGTTCGACGTCGGTCGTGAGGACCGTGGCGAACTGCTCAGGCGAACCCTTCACGGCGCTGGCGAGCGTGGGAATCACGCGTTCGGCGCCGCCGAATGTTTGGTTGGGCTGCGTGGCGGCGATGGCCAGAGCGGCATCGAGCTGCACGCGGCGGTTGGGGTAGAGCAGAGCGTTGGAGAGCGGGCTGCGGACGCCGGCTTGATCAATCACTGCGCGGCTGCCGGCGATCTGCTCAACAGCGGCGAGCGAGGCGCGGGCGAGCTGCGTGTCCTTACGGCTCAGAGCGCGAGCGAGCACGCGCTGGGCCACATCGCTGCCGCCGGCGACACCGAAGTACTCGGCGCCGCGACGGGCGGACGCGCCTTCTTCCGCGGCGTCAGCCGTGGGATAGGCGGGGTTCACGTAGCCTTGGGGGGTGTCGAACTCACGTGAGTAGTTGCTGGCGACCCATAGGGCGAGCGTGTCGGGGTTGAGGTTGCCGCTGCCGCTTTCGAGCTGCATGGCGCGCTCGAGGAGCTTCATGGCCATGGCTTCGTGGAAGACGGGGGTGCGAATCTCACGCATCACCAGGCCGGTCTGCGGATCGAAGTTCCAGAGGAGCTGGAAGTCTTCACCCGGGAAGCTGGTGACGTTGCTGTTTTCGCCGTAGTAGGCTTCGGCAAGGCCGCGGTACTGGTCGGCGGCGGTGCCGGGCTGACCGCCCAGACGGGCGATGGCCTGCTCCGCAGCGGCGCGGACGGCGCTGTTGTCGGTTGTGGCGATCAGATCGGTGAGGAAGGGCAGGCTCTGCTTGTAGGGGATGAGACCCAGCAGGCGGGCGACCTTTTCCTGATTGAGGCCGTTGAGCTTGGGCAGGGCGGTCGTCAGCGGGACGATCGCCTGACGGCCCATGTCGATCATGACGGTCTGGGCAGCGACGGAGAGCTCGCTGTTGTCGGCCTGCAGGTAGGCATCGAGCAACTGCACCATCGCGTATTCGCCAGCTTGCTTGAGGCCTTCGCGGGCGAGCAGGCGGGCGCGCTGGCCGCCGGTGAGGTTCTTGATGTTGCGGGCGATCATTTCCGGATCGCGAGCGCGGGCGAGCAGGCCGGCTTGGTAGGCCTGGTCGAGGGTGCCGCTGAGGGCACGGAGGTCGTTGTTGGCGCTGCGGCTGCCGCGTTGAACGGCACCGACGAAGCGTTGGGCGTCGATGGACTCGACGAGGCTGGCGAAGTCAGCGGGCTTGATGTTGCGGGAGAGGAGCTCCGCACCCGTGCTGATGGCCATCTGGTTGTTGGTGGTCAGGATGTAGTGGACGAAATCGTCGGCCAATTCCTTGTCGGTGGCGGGCTTGGCGGTGGATTCATCGCCAGTGGGCTGGGCCGCGGCGACGCTGACGGGAGCCCCGGCGGCGACGAAGAGGCTGAGGGCGGCGAGCAGGCCGGAAAGGCGGGGTGCCGTGAAGAGAGAACGGTGATCGGTCGTCTGAGCCATGGGCGAGTCGACTCCGCGCAAGGAGGAACAGGACGGACAAACAACATATCCCCTTGGACCTGCCAAGGGGAGCCACGAGGTTAGGCAGCGTAACGGATTGGCGGGGGGTTGTCAAAGGGGGTGGAGCGAGGCAAGTGGCTGAATAAGTCGCGGGATGGGTAGGGGGTTTGGAACGGCTTACAGCATTTTGCTGGAATCCTCGTCACACACTGAATTGACCCGTTGTTCGCACCGATGAGGTAGGGGTCAGCAGGTTGACCGCATTGTCAGCGGCTGGCAGTCTGGGCAAGTGTGTGTGTCCGGAAGCGTCCGCAAGACGACAACGCAAGAGGTGAGAAGATGACCTTCGACAAAGAAGTACTGACGACGGGTGAAGTCGCGAAGATCTGCAACGTCGCCCCGCGCACAGTGAGCAAGTGGTTTGACAGCGGCGCCCTGAAGGGTTACCGCATTCCCGGTTCGCGTGATCGCCGTATCCCGGCAAGCGAACTGACGCGTTTCATGCGGGCCCACGGCATTCCGCTGGAAGGCCAGAACAGCGGCCGGACGCGCGTGCTTGTGGTGGATAAGGAACGCGAAGTCGTTGACGTGCTCGAGAAGGTGCTGGGCGAACAGACCAATTACGAAGTTCGCACGTGCACGAGCAGCTTCCAAGCCGGCATGGAGTGCGAGCGATTCAAGCCGCATGTCATTCTGCTGGACCTGCACGTGGGCGATGTGGACGCGAAGGTGTTCACGGATCAGATCCGCAAGAACGAGAACTTGCAGTTCACGAAGGTGATCGCGATGAGCGGCAAGCTGACGGACGGTCAGGCGATGAGCCTGCGAACCCAAGGCTACGACAACTTCCTGAAGAAGCCCTTCCAGGTTCGTCAGGTGGTGTCGAGCATCGAGCAGGCGACCAACTTGGTTGCTTGAGAACAGAGAACGGACAACAGAGAACTTTGATCCGCCGACCGCACGGACGTGGTCGGCGGGTTGCTTTTTGGAAGACGGGAAGTGACGAAGTGACGGAGAGAAGATCTTGTCGTAGCGGATAACGAGGGCGGCAGTAGCGATTGGCATCACGCGGTGTCGTCACATCTACTATGCGTTGGCCTCTGGCTTCGTCACTTCGTCACTCCGTTCCTTCGTTACTTCTTCCGCGGATTGCTCCATGCCCAACTGGTGGGTCAGTGAAACTCTGGCTGTCGTCGGCCCCGTGTATCTCATTTCGTGGGTCATGTGGGTGATCATCTCGATCACGCTGCATGAACTCGGACACGGATGGATGGCGATTCGGTGTGGGGATTCCGTGCCCTATCACAGCGGGCACATGACGTGGAATCCGTTTGTTCATATTCCATTCCCGTGGGCGTGGATCATGTTCGTGATGTTTGGGTTCACGTGGGGGCTGATGCCGACGAACCCGTCGAACTATCGCAGGCGGCATGACGAGTCCCGCGTGGCGTTTGCCGGGCCAGCGATGAATCTCTCGCTGATGGTGCTGTGCCTGTTTGCCGACGGGTTCTGGCTCAAGTTTGGTCAGAACACGGGCGTGTCGGCGGAGATGTTCCGCAACGTGCACTTGTTTCTTTACACCGGTGTGCTGATCAACGCGGTGGGTTTCGCATTCAATCTGCTGCCCATGCCGCCGCTCGATGGATCAAGGATTTTGGCGGATTTCGTGCCGGCCTTCGGGCGGCTCTGGGAGTCGGAGAAGGGGCAGATTCTGGGGTTCATCGGGTTTGCACTGCTGTTCTTTGTGGTGGGTCGGTATGTGTGGATCTTCGGGCACATCGTGGCGACGCTTGGGGGCTCGCTGTTTGCGAGCGCTATCGGAGCGACGTGGGTTGATCCGTATTGATGGTGCGTGCGGATCGTGGAGGATCGATCTGCGTCGGCCGCAACGTGACATGCTGTTTCAGTGGAGCGACCAGATAGCGGGCGTTCTGTGCACGCTGCACGCGATGGTGGGCTGCGATTGCAGTTTGCAGCACGCGATATCTGATCGATGTGGCTTTTCCCCTGGCGCGTGCCTGATGCGATGATCGGGATCATTTTCGTTCGCGTACGCTGAGGGGCGTATGGCGCAGCGTGATGAACATGTCGGTTCGATTCCTGCGATCATGGCTCCGCCGCCAGGGCGTGACAATCCGTTCACGCGCAGTGTCGCGGGGATGATCGGAGTGGGGTTTCTTGCGCTGATGTTGGTGGCGTGTCTGGCGACGCTGCCTTACACGCTGGGCATCGGGGAGACGACCGAGGGGCGCGGGGTGGTGCGGTACAACGAGGGACAGAGTTCGGCGGGAAGATTGCCGCCTGTGTGGTTGGAGCCGACACCTGACCAAATGCTGCGCTTGCACGCGCAGGTGCCGGCGGAGGTGGTGGCGACGATTGCGAAAGAGCACAACATAACGCCTGATGCGGCTATCGCTTTGACCGAGGGGCCGGTAGCGGATGCGTTGCTGCAGCACTGGCCCGCTTACTTCCTGGGGACTGATGCGCTGGGACGGAGTCTGCTCATTCGCGTTCTCGCGGGCGGCGGTATCTCGCTTGTCGTGGGCATCGCGGCGGCGGCGCTCAGCGTGTTCATCGGGACGGCGTATGGGGCCATCAGCGGCTATGTGGGTGGACGTGTTGATGGCGTGATGATGCGCATTGTGGATGTGCTGTACGGATTGCCATACGTGCTGCTGGTCGTGCTGCTGGCGGTAGCGAGTGATGCGATGGTGGGGGAGTATCTCTCGCGACAAAGGGAACGCACCGGATGGATGCAGGAGCAGGCGGCGCTCATGATGCGCAGCGATGGTGCGTCGGCCGAGCCTGATGAAGTGCGTGCGTATCTGCGAGTGAATGAACCGATTCGGAAGAATCTGGAGAGTGACGCATTTGTGCAGTTTCCGCCCAGGCAATTGAGCGATGGCGCTCGCGTGGGGCTGGATCTGCTGACGCTGCTGGTGGCGATTGGCGGCGTGAGCTGGCTCACAATGGCGCGGGTTGTGCGCGGGCAGGTGTTGAGTCTCAAGAGCCAGCCGTTCATTGAAGCGGCGCGGGCGATGGGGCTGCCCACGACGCGCATCTTCTTGCGGCATCTGCTTCCGAACTTGGTGGGTGTCATTACGGTGTACGCGACGTTGACGGTGCCGCAGGCGATGCTCCAGGAAAGCTTTTTGAGTTTTCTGGGCATCGGCGTGAAGCCGCCGTTGCCCAGCTGGGGAAATCTCGCGGCGGAGGGGCTGGGCGAACTGAATCCGTATCAATCGCACTGGTGGCTGCTGGTGTTCCCGTGTCTGATGTTGGGCACCACACTGCTTGCGATGAACTTCGTTGGTGAGGGACTGCGCGAAGCGATGGATCCGAAGCGTGCGCGGCGATAAGGCGGGAGATTCGGATGGAGATATCAGTTGCGCGGATCGTTCTCGCCATGTGAACCGTGAGTTGATACGCTCGTCTTACTCAAGGGGCGCGTCGCGTGCGTCCAACGGGTTGGTTCACAGGATGTTGTCATGCAAAACCGCTTCGGCGTGAAGGACTTTGTCATCATTCTGCTCGTGTGCTTCACGGGCCTGCTTGTTTTCCTGTCCATGCGGCAGGCAGATCGGCAGTGGGAGCGATTCTCGGCGCTGTCGACGAAGATCGACTCGATCGAGCGACAGGCTGCGCGCGTTCAGGAAACGCTTGATACCGCGGAGATCGAACAGGTGCGAGATCGCCTGTCTGGACTTTCGCGCGATATGGCGGACGTGAAGCAGCAGATCGCGCAGGGCGTGAAGGTGAGTGGCTCCGCAGCGCCCTCCACGAGCCAGCCGTCCCAAGCTCCTGAGTCTGCGCAAGCCACGGATCGTGACGAGAGCTGGGCGGTTGCCGGTGTGCCCATTGCGTGGCAGCCCGAACGTGCTCACAACTCCGACCCGCGGAAAGTCGATGGGCACTCCGAGGGTGGCGAACTCACGGAGATCATCAACGCTCAGCCGCAGAACGTGATGCCGCTGGTGTATAAGGATGTATACGGCGCGTGGGTGTTTGAACGCGTGACGGAGTATCTGGCGGAGTGGGATCCGCAGACGCTGGAACTTCGCGGCGTGTTGGCGCAAGCGTGGCAGATGGCGCCCGACGGCACGTGGCTGCGTGTGCGGATCAATCCGCGTGCGCGATTCAGCGATGGTGAACCGGTGCTCGCTGACGACGTGATCTGGACGTTCCAGTGGATGCGCAACCCGCAGGTGACGGCCGAGCGGCCCCGCAGCATCACTGACTTCATCACGGAGATCAAGGAGATTGACCGGCACACGGTCGAGTTCAAGTTCAATCAGGTGCTGTTTACGAACCTCAGTGCGGCTCTGGGCACGTTCCCGATTCTGCCCAAGCACTTCTACGAGAACTTCACGCCCACGCAGTACAACCAGGCGACGGGACTGGTGATGGGCAGCGGTCCGTTCAAGTTCGCCAACGCGTCGCTGGAAAGTCAATGGACGCCCGGCAACGACATCGTGCTGGTGCGCAACGAGCAGTACTGGGGCCCCAAGCCTTCATTCGAGCGTCTTCGCTTCAAGGTGAATCGCGATGACCTTGGCCGATTGACTGCCTTCAACAACGGCGAAGGTGACTGGACGCAGCCCAGCCCGCCGCAGTTTGCGACGGTGAGCAAGGACGAAGCGTGGAAGGCTCGCGGCAACACGGCGCACATGTGGTACAACATCCGCGGCGGTTACAGCTTCATTGGCTGGAACGGCGGCAAGCGAGGCGACAAGCTCACGCCGTTCGCTGACGTGCGAGTTCGTCGCGCGATGACGCAAATGCTGGATCGTGAGTTGATCGCGAAGGAGATCTTCGCGGGACTGGCGCGTCCTTCGACTGGTCCCTTCAACAGCGTTACACCGCAGGCCAATCCCAGCGTCAAGGCGTGGCCGTACGACATGGCGGCTGCCCGCAAGCTGCTGAAGGAAGCAGGCTGGGAAGATCGTGACGGTGACGGCACGATTGAGAATGCGGAAGATCGTCCCTTCACGTTCGAGTTCACGTACGCCGTGGGCAGTGAAGTGACCGAACGCATGGTGAAGTACGTGAAGGATCAGGCTGCCAAGCTGGGCATTCTGTGCACGCTCAAGCCGGTGGACTGGTCAGTGTTCATGAGCATCGTGGACAATCGCGACTTCGACTGCATCACGATGGGCTGGAGCCCCGCGAGCCCCGAGAGCGATCCGCAGCAGATCTGGCACAGCCGGTACATTCAGAATCAGGGTGACAACTTCGTGCAATGGGCGAACGCTGAGGCCGACGATTTGATCGAGAAGGGCCGCCAGGAGCTGGACGCGACCAAGCGTTTGAACTACTGGCACCGTCTGCACCAGATTCTGCACGAAGAGCAGCCTTACACGTTCATCGTCGAGCGGCCTTGGCTGCGCGTGGTGGGCCCGCGTGTGGGCAACTTCACGGAGTACAAGAACGGCTATCAGTACGACGAGCTGTTCGCGCGCAACGCCGCGGCGTCGCGCTCTAACAACTGATGACTTCGCAGGGCGTGCGTTTCTCGTCTGATCGTTTCCTTTGGTGGATCAGGATCACCTGCGATGGCAACATACATCATCCGCCGTCTGCTGCTGATGGTGCCGACGTTGATCGGCATCAGCCTCATGCTGTTTCTGCTCGTGGCGCTTTCGCCGGGCGGCGTCGGTGCCGCGCTGCGCGTGGCGGGCGGCGGCGCGACGGAAGCCAACCAGCGGGCACTGCAAGAAGCCTATCTGGAAGACCGCTACGGGCTGGATGATCCGGTCATCGTGCAGTACTTCCGGTGGCTTGGACGCATCAGTCCGATCAAGTTCGGCGAGCGCGACCAGGTGCAGGGCGATGGCAGTCTGCTCAGCCCGCCCAAGCCCGTGAAGGCTCCGCCCATGTGGCGTGTCTTTACGGACACATTGCCGGAACCAGCGAATGTGCAGTTGCCGTACCCAGCGGATGCGACCGACGAAGACAAGCAACTGGCCTTGCGGCGCGCTGTTGACGATTACGCGCAAGCTCGCGCGGCGTTTGTCGCGCGGCGCACCATGGCGCTCGAGGCCATTGGCAACTACATGCGTGCGACCGGGCAGGAAGACAAGGTGACCAGCAAGGGGCTGCCTGATGTCGATCGTTTGGACAGTTGGAAGCCCGACACCAGCAAGCCGGAGTGGGCGGCTGTCAAGCAGGCTGGCGATGTGATGTTGAATGCGTACGAGACTGCGCTGAACAGCCGTGAGCGGCTGGCGCAGATCTTCCGTGATCACCCCTATGAGCAGGCCGGTGTGCCGATCATTCCGGGTGTCATCAGTCTTGCTCCGCCCGATCTTGGCATGAGTTTCGCTCGCAATCGCCCCGTCAGCACGCTGATCGCCGAAGCGCTGCCTGTCACGTTGATGCTGAACGTGGTGGCGTTTCCGATCATCTACACGATTGCGATTCCGATGGGCATGCTGGCGGCGACGCGCAAGGGCACATGGGTCGATTCGGCGTCGGGCACATTGTTCGTGGCGATGTGGTCGATTCCGACGGTGTGGGCCGGCGTCATGGCGATTGGCTTTCTCGCGAATGACAGTTACTTGGGCTGGTTCCCGGTGGCGGGTCTGCATGACAATGACGCGGAGGCGATGACGTATCTGCCCAGCGTGGTGGATGGCGTGTGGCAACGCGGCTACCTGATTGACCTGCTGTGGCACATGGCTCTGCCTGTGGCGTGCATGGTGTATGGCGGGTTCGCGGTGCTGAGCAAGCAGACTCGTGCGGCGATGCTTGACAACTTCTCGGCGGACTACGTTCGCACGGCGAAGGCCAAGGGCGTGGACGGCACGACCATTGTGCTGGCTCACGTCTTCCGCAACAGCTTGCTGCCGCTCATCACGATGTTCGCGACCATCTTCCCCGCGATGTTCGGCGGAAGCGTGATCATTGAACGCATCTTCAGTGTGCCGGGCATGGGCAGCCTGATCATCGAAGCCATCACACTGAAGGATCGTGAGCTGATTCTCGCCAACGCGGTGATCATCGCGACGGTGAACATGCTGGCGCTGCTGCTGGCGGACTTGCTGTATGCGGTCGCCGATCCGCGAGTGTCGTATTCGTAATGGACGCCTGCGTGCAACGTGCCTTGGTGCAGTGGTTCTGAATCTGCGGTTCTGATGGAACGTGTTTCCAGATCGACGGAAGACAAGAGTGCAATGATGGCGAACGCATCAGGCAATTCCAACGCACCCTCGACGCCACCACCGGCGGCAGTGTCGGGCGTGCAGCTTGCGCAAGGCATTGGCGTGCAGGAGGCCAAGGGCTTCTGGGCTGATGCGTGGGAAACGATCGCCAAGCGACCCGGTGCGAGATTCGCGCTGGCGTGGCTGGGCCTCATCGCGTGCTTCGCGATCATCGCTCCGTTCATCGCGAGCGGGCACCCGATTGTGTATCGTGAGCTGGACGAAGCGGGCAATGTCGTGAGGACAAGCTACCCGCTGTTTCGCAATCTGTCGGCGGGTGATGTGGCTCTGGCGCTCGGCGGCATTGTCGGTCTTGTGTGGATGGGCGTGGCGCGACGCATTCCGCGGTCTGACAGACTGCTGACGCTGCTCATGTGCAGCGTGGTCGCTGCGCTCACGATCGTGGTGTGCACGCTGGTCTTCTCGCAGATGCGCGGCAGCGATGATCGTGCGACGCGAGCGTTGCCCACAAAGCTGTGGGGCTTCCGCGTGCCGCTCGCGATGGGTGTTGCAGCGGTAAGCGGCGCGTTCATTGCGTGGCTGCTCCCTCTGCGGTCGCTTGCGTTGCGGTCGCTGTGCGTGGCGGCGGCGGGTGCGATTGGTGTGTTCTCCATCGCCGGCTGGTGGCAGAAGCCCTTGCAGACCTTCCCGTATGCGGAGGCGATTGCGGCGAAACAGGCTGAGGGCGTGTTCACGATCATTCCGTTCTCGCCCAATCAGCGCGATATTCGTGGCGACTTTTTGCCGCCCACGACGCCATCCGGCATGACCAAAACAGAGGTGCTGGAGAAGGCGCCGCAGCCCGCGAACGCGCCGCGGCACTTGGTGGGCACTGACAGTTTCGGGCAGGACGTGCTGAGCCAGTTGCTGCACGCGTGCAGGTTGTCGATCTCGATCGGGCTGGTGTCCACGGGCATCGCGGTCGTCATTGGCGTGACCATCGGCGCACTCATGGGGTACTTCGGCGGGTGGATCGACCTGCTGCTCTTCCGCGTGGTTGAGATTTTCATGAGCGTGCCGGTTCTGTTCCTGCTGATTGTCGCGGCGGCGGTGCTGCCTCGCAACACCTACGTGATGATGGCGATCATCGGGTGCGTGACGTGGACGGGCGCGGCGCGGTTCACGCGTGCTGAGTTCCTGCGGCTGCGAAACCAGGACTTTGTGCAGGCAGCCAAGGCGGTTGGGCTGCCGCTGCGCAGCGTGCTCTTCAAGCACATGCTGCCTAATGGTGTCACGCCCGTTCTGGTGGATGCCAGCTTCGCGGTCGCCGCGGCGATTCTGTTTGAAGCGGCGCTGAGTTTCCTGGGCCTTGGCCCTGAAGAGCAGGCGAGCTGGGGCCGACTTCTCAGCGATGCATCGGGCAAGGCTGGACAGTTCTACTGGTGGCTGGCGATGTTCCCCGGCGCGATCATCTTCCTGACGGTGCTGAGCTACAACATGCTGGGTGAAGCGACACGCGATGCGATTGATCCGAAACTCAAGAAGGCGCGGGTGTGACCATGGAACTTGATCTCACGCAACCCCTCGTCTCTGTGCGCGATCTGGCGGTGTCGTTCGACAATCGCGGCGGGCCGCGCATTCAAGCGGTGGACGGCAACGCACTCACGATTTATCCGCAGCAGACGGTCGCGGTGGTGGGGGAGTCGGGCTGTGGCAAGTCCGTCAGCGCGATGAGCATGCTGCAGCTCATTCCGCGCCCGCCGGGACGGTTTGATCGCGGGACGATCCAGTTTCGTCGTCGCAACGGGCAGGTGATTGATCTGCTCACCCAGACCGAAACGCAGATGCGTGAGATTCGCGGCAATGAAATCGCGATGATCTTTCAGGAGCCCATGACGAGTCTGAACCCGGTGTACACCGTGGGTGATCAGATCATGGAAGCCATTCTGCTGCATCAAGCCATTGACGCAGGAAAGGCTGAGCAGGTTGCGCTGTCGGCGATGCGGGATGTCGGGATTCCGAATCCGGAAGTGCGCATCAAGCAGTATCCGCACCAGTTCTCAGGCGGTATGCGCCAGCGCATCATGATCGCGATGGCGCTGGCGTGCCAGCCTCGCCTGTTGCTGGCTGACGAGCCGACGACCGCGCTCGACGTGACCATTCAGGCGCAGATTCTGGAACTGCTGACGGAATTGAAGCAGAAGCGCGGCATGGGCGTGCTGCTGATTACGCACGATCTGGGCGTCGTCGCGGAGAACGCAGACGTGGTGTGCGTGATGTACGCAGGGCGCGTGGTGGAGTACGCCAACGTGCTCGATCTGTTCGACAACCCGCTGCACCCGTACACGCGTGGTCTACTCAACAGCATTCCGCGGGTGGGCGTGAAGCGCGATCGGCTCGTGACGATCAAGGAGATCGTGGACGATCCCGAGCAGTTCGCTCGTGTGGAGCGCATGGGCGTGGGGGCCGGGGCTCGCCCCTGGTGGCCTTGGCACGATGCGCCGGCGGACCTGCGCCGTGTGGATGAACCTGCGGGCGACTACACGCTGGTTGAAGTGAAGCCCAACCACTGGGTGGGCCTGTGGCGGACCGAAGCCGTGAAGGATCGGCGTGACCGCAAGCCTGATTTGCAGTTCCGCAAGCCGGCGACAGCCGTCACGGCGGTGTGATCGCGTTTGCCTGAAGCAAGGGGCGAATACGCACCCGCGGTGACGTACCCTTTCGCATGTCCAGCCAGGGCGGCAATCCTGTGGATGCCACGATCGTCGGACCTGTCACGGGCACGATGACGAGCTTTGCTGACGGCGAAGCAGTGCCTGCCATTGAGGGCTACACGCTGGGGCGCTGCATCGGGCGCGGCGGCATGGGCGTGGTGTATGAGGGCCGCCAGCTTGCGACGGATCGGCGCGTTGCGATCAAGTTTCTGCTGGATGTTGCGGGCAACAGCGAGTCGATCCGCACGCGGTTTGAGCGCGAGGTCGCGGTCGTCGTGCGGCTGGAGCACGAAGGCATCGTGCGCGTCATCGACTCGGGCGTGAAGCGCGGCAGTTACTACTACGTGATGGAGTATGTCGAGGGGCAGGGCCTCGACGATGCGCTGCCGCCCGGCAAGTCGGACATCAAGCAGACGGTGGCGATGATCGCCAGTGTGTGTGATGCGGTGGACTACGCGCACCAGCGCGGCGTGCTGCACCGCGACCTCAAGCCGGGCAACGTGATCGTTGACGCGAAGACCAGGCCGCGGCTGCTGGACTTTGGCGTTGCGAAAACGCTGGATGACCCGACGACCACTGCGTCGGCGCGCGAGAAGTACAACATCACGGGGCAGGGGCAGATCGTCGGCACGGTTGCGTACATGTCTCCGGAGCAGGCTGCGGGCGACGCCAATATGGCGAGCATGCGCAGCGATGTGTATTCGCTGGGAGCGATGCTCTATGAGTTGCTGGCGGGGCGATTACCGATTGAAACGATCGGCTCGCTGCGTGATATCTTGACGGCGATTGCGGAGAAGGATCCGTCGCCTCCAAGTACGTATCGCAAGCAGATACCCAAGGACCTTGATGCGATTGTGCTGAAGGCGCTGGAGAAGAAGCCGGCACTGCGATATGCGACGGCGGGTGAATTCGCGGCGGATTTGAGGCGTTTTCTTGCGCATGAGCCGGTGACGGCACGGCGACTAAGCGCGGCGGGGCGCACGTGGCGGTGGTGCGTGCGCAACAAGACGCTCGCGACGACGATTGCAACTGCGACGATCTTGCTGGCATCAACTTCGACGACGCTGATCGTGAACTTGGTCGAACAAGTCAAGATCGCCACGACAGAGCGAGATCGTGCAAACGCGAACGCCGCGAAGGCCTTGAGTGGACGTGACTCGCTTGCCAATGTCTTCCGCAGCGTGCGGGGCGATGAGCAGGGCGATGTGACCGTGTCGAAATTGCTCGACACTGCGTCGGCTTCAATGGAGAAGACGCCGCCTACTTCACCCGACACCGAAGCATTCACTCGTGAAGTCTTCGGCAGTGTCTATACGCGCTTGGGCAACTACAAGCAGTCGGAGGCCATGCTCCGCCGGGCGCTCGCGATTCGCGAAACGCAGGAACCCCGCGACCCAAAGGCATTGGCCGACTGCCTGCACGAACTGGGCGCGTCGCTCTATTGGCAGGGACGCTACAAGACGGCGAGTTCCTTCTATCGTCGCTCGCTGCAACTGCGGCGAGAAACCATCTCAGGCGACCATCGCGATCTTGCGCTGAGCCTCACGCACCTTGGCGCGTGCTACCTGGCGATTGGCGACCACAACGAAGCACACGACTTGTACACGCAGGCGCTGGAGATGCGCAAGCGGATGTACGGCAGTGAGCACGAAGAGATCGCACAGTCGCTTAACAACCTCGCGAAGAGCTACATGGAGGCCGAGGATTACGCGCGGGCCGAGGCGCTCTTCCGCCAGTCGCTTGCGCTCATCATCAAGTTGCGCGGCGAGCAATTCGGCGGCACGGCATCGGTCTTGCAGAATCTCGCCAAGTGCATGCTCGAAAAGGGCGACACCGTCGGCGCGACGGCGATGTTTGACCGATCGCTCACGGTCCGGCGTGCCCTGTTTCCCAAGGGGCATCCTTCGATCGCGGCGACGCTCGCGGGGATGTCACGCGCGGCGCTGGCGGCAGGAGACGTTGATGCAGCGTTGGCGCGGGCCGACGAAGCAGTCGTGCTGAGCGAACGCATCAAGGGTGCGGCGGTGCTGCCGGAAACGGGCGAGTCGTACGCGGCTCGGGGCGCGGCTCACTTCGCGAAGGGCGATGCGACCGCCGCACTCGCGGATTTTGCTCGCGCACGCGATGTGCTGTTGCAGGTTGATCCCGCGCCGGAGTTTGATCTTGCTCTGGCGCATTTGGATGTGGCAGTGGCCGCCAAGCGAGCCGGCTCGGTGATTCCTCAGCCCGCGACGCAGCCCGACGAAGCGGCGGGGCCGGGCGTGAGCGACGATGTGCCGCTCACGATCGCGACTTCGCTGGCGACGATGCAGTTGTACCGCTCGGCAAGCAGCCGGGTGATGACGCAGGCCGTGGAGCGCATCCGCAGCGCAGGTATTGACCCCGCTGCCCTGCCCGCAGTGCAGCTTACACTGCGTGACGAGTGAGTCCTGTATCCCTGCCAGCGAGTGACTGATCGGCGGTGATCAGCTCTCGCGGCGACGCCGCAGCAGCAGCACGCCCGCTCCACACACAAGCGCGGCGCTGCCGGGACTGGGAATGTCGGCGAACTCAACGCCGGTCATATCGATGTCGTACGAACCGCCGACGAAGGGCGAACCGGGCACCCACTGTTCAAGCGGATTGATGCCACCCGCGCCGTCGGCGCCGGAGGTTTCGCCTTCGTTGGCGAAGTTGAAGATGTTGCCGGTGCGGCTGCGCGGAGCGTTGCCCGAGTATGTGACACAGAGCATGTACAGACCGGGCTGCGTCACTTGAGCGCCCGTGCCGTCAGTGGCGACGCCACCCATCGCGAAGCTGCCCGCGCCATCGCCGACTTTGCCCAACAGGCCGAAGGCTTCGCCCGCGAGCGAGATGTTGAACAGATACAGCGAGGGGCTGAAGTCCGCAGACGAGATGCTGAAACTGAAGGTCGCAGGCTCTGCGATGCGGATGATGTACAGGTCTTCCAGGTCACCTTGGCCGCGGTCAGCGGGCGAAAGCGTGCCGATGATGCTGCGGATGGTGCCCAGACCCGCCGTGACCTGCGCGCTCCGCAGGGTAGAACCGGCATCGCCACGTTCGACCCAGTCAGGGCCGGCAAGAGCGACAGCGGGGAGGACGGAAAGACCGGCAGCAGCGACGAGAACGCGCATGGCACAAACCTCTTCTTTGCAAAGCAACGTGGCAGCCACCGCGAGTGCGGCGTTGCCCCACGAATGTGCAGCACGTTGCGGGATTTGCCAGCAACTTTCGGAAAAAACTTGTTGGGACGAGGGATTAGGGAGGTGTTATCGGCGTCCCAGCGCGGGAACTTGCGCGGTGCGGCGCGGGGAGGACAGAGAGCAGTGAACGGAGAACGGAGAACGGGGACCCGTCTCGATTGCCGTGGCACCTCGTCGGGGCTTCTGCTCTCTGCTCTCTGTTCTCTGTTCTCTGTTCTCTATCTGCTGTCTGCTCTCCCCAGCCGCGATCAGAGCGCGGCGGCGGAACCTCGGGCGATGGTGAACCGCTTGCCGCGAAGATCGGCGGGTTCGAGCGCGGTCATAGCGGAGAGCTCGAGCGTGCAATCAAGCGAGCCGTCGGGCTTGCGGGGCACGGCGATGCCGGCAGCTTCCAGCCAGCGGGCGGCGCGGGCCGACTGCAGGGCTTTGCTGGTTTCCACACTGTCAACACCCGTCGCGTTCTTGATGGGCGCGAACTCTTCGCTGCGGTCGGTTTCCATCACGATGCTGCTCTTGCACATCGCCAAGGCATCGAAGATGAACTTCTCGAGCTTCACGCCGTTGTTGCTTGTCGGCGTAACGGGGTTGCCCGCCGCGTCGATGCACGGAATCTTCTTCTCCGCGCGGTGGCAAGGGAGCGTGAACTTGGGATTGGTCGCGAGGCGCGTGAGGAACTCGACGCTGATGATGTGAATGGCGATGCTACCGGCGTTAAACGCGAGGTTGCCTTGCGCGTCAACTTTGTTTGACAGCTCCTTGGGCATGTCGCTGTATTCGATGACTTCGGTCTTGCCATCAGCGAGACAGAAGACGCCGACCTTTTCATCGGGCCCGGCCTTGGCCACCATCTTGCTGCTCATCTCGCCGGAGCTTTCGCTCGCGTTGCCTGCGCCGACGTGCAAGCCAATGAAGATCGGATCGATGACGCGCACCAGCGGGTTGTCCACCTGGAAGTAGCTGAGCTGCTCGATGCCGCGGCGCTGCATGTCGGCGAGTGCGCCGCTCACGTGCAGGGCGCGCACGCTGCCGCCGTGGCCGTCGGGGTTGGTGGCCACTTCATGCTTGCTGGCCATGAGCATCTTGCCGGTGGCCATATCCAGGCTGGGCATGACGCCCTGCTGGAAGAACATGATGCTGGTGGGATCAAGCCCGAAGGAGTTGTGCTGGCGGAAGAAGCTCACCGTCTGCTCGTGGTTGAGCGGGCTCGTCATCACGTACCACGGCACGCTCACGCCGTACTTGGCGTTGGTGGCCTTGATGCTCTCCGCGAAAATCGCAAAGAGCGGCTTGTTGGTGACGGCCCCGCTGGGGTAGCACCCCTTGGGACCTTCGAAACCCAGACGCGAGCCTTGGCCACCTGCGACAACAAACGCCGCCACTTTGCCGCGGCGAATAAGCGACTCACCCGCAGCCTTCGCCGCGTCACGATCCCAACTCCCGCTGCCGCCGCGAATGGTGCCATCGAGCGCGAAGTAGCGAGCCGGGCGCAGGTCCTTGGGCAGGTGCAGTACGGGCTTCTTCAGCACGTACGTGTCGATCAGTGCGGGCAAACCTTCCAGGTCCATGCCGTCGAGCTGCGACAGGAGGCCATCGCGCTGCGCAGGCGTGACCTGCGTGACAAAGTGCAGCACGTGGGACTGGTTGATCTTGGCGAGACGATCGGCGACATTGCTGGGCATGGGGAGAAGGTAGGAGGGAACGGCTCGGGCTTGTGCGTTCGCGCGAGCCCACTTCCCCACGCACCGCCTTCCCGGCTACCCTCTGCCCATGCCCATCAAGACCGTCTACGGAGCCAACGTCGAGCATCTCCAGATCATGGACGAGCACGGGGTTGTGGACAAGGAACTCGCGACCAACGCCGACGGCACGCCTGTGCTGAAGGATGAGGAGATTCTCGAGCTGTACGTGTACATGTGCAAGTGCCGTGCGCTGGATGAGACGGCCTTCAAGCTGCAGCGCAGCGGCCGCATGGGCACGTATCCGCAGAACAAGGGGCAGGAGGCCGCGGCCATCGGCTCGGCGTATGCGATTGAGCGCGGCAGCGACTGGCTGGTGCCCTGTTACCGCGAGAACGCGGCCCTGTGGATGCACGGCCTGCCCATGCACTACGTACTTCTGCACTGGATGGGCGATGAGCGGGGCAATCAGATTCCGCCCGGGGTCTGCCAGACGCCCCTGTGCATTCCCATCGGCACCCAGCCCCTGCACGCGGTGGGTATTTCGTGGGCGTTCAAGATGCGCGGCGAGAAGAAGCTGGCGATTACGTACTTTGGCGATGGCGCAACCAGCGAAGGCGACGTGCACGAGGCGCTGAACTTCGCGGCCGTCTATCAGACGCCGACGATTTTCTTCTGCCAGAACAACCAATGGGCCATCAGCGTGCCGCGCGAGAGCCAGATGAACAACGAAACGGTGGCGCAGCGCGCCATCGGGTACGACATTCCGTGTCTGCAGGTGGACGGCAACGACCTGCTGGCCGTGTACAAGGCCACACGCGACGCGGCCAAGCGCGCCAAGAGCGGCGGCGGCCCCACGTTCATCGAAGCAGTCACGTATCGCCTCGCGGACCACACCACGGCCGACGATGCGCGTCGCTACCGCGACCCCAAGGAAGTGGAAGCCTGGGTGGGCAAGGATCCCATGATCCGCCTGCGGAAGTATCTCACGGCCAAGGGCCTGTGGAACGACGACAAGCAGCGCGCATTGGACGAAGAAGCGAAGGTCATGGTCGCGGATGTCATCAAGGCGGCGGAGACGATCGTCAAGCCGACCACGGATGACATTTTCGATCACGTGTTCGCCACGCTGACGCCCGAACTCGAAACTCAGAAGCGCACGCTGCGCACGCACAGCCTGGGGCAGCACCCTGAGCAAGCCGGGCTCGCGCGGTAAGCAGCGGGCTGCAGATGGGCACGTCGTGAAGCAGTGGGGGACGCGTCGTGGCGTGCGTCGTGACTGGTCTGATTCTGGTGATTGTCATCGCGATCTTCGCGGTGCTTTTCTCCATGTCGGATCGCTCCAAGTGGCTGCGTGCGGGCACACGATGCGCGCATTGCGGTTACGACATGGCAACGCTTGTGAAAGCGAATGCCCCTGCAACGTGCCCGGAGTGCGGCAGGACTTGGGTTGCCGCGAGTGATGCGACCAACACGGCACGTGTGCACGCACCCAAGCCGCACATCGTGTGGGTGCTGGTACTGGTGTGGGTCGTGATCGGCGTGATTCTGCTCATGGTGTTTGCATCAGGCGGCGCGCTGCGGCTTGCCGATGTGTTCGGCATGCTCAAGAACCGTTCGCCTGTGCAGCGATCGGATCTGCAGGCGATCATTCTGCTTCTTGGCGCTCTGGTGTGGGGCGTGACGCTCGCGCTCGCCATTCGCGGCGCGACGCGGCGTCCGGACGACATGGATCATCATCGCTGAATCAATCCGCGTTGCCCGATGCTCTGACCCGAATCGATGACTGTTGCAGCCATGCAGCGACAGAGAGCATAACGAACACGTAGCCCAGAAAGCCGACAAGCACAAAGCACAGGGGCAACGAGATGAACCAGATGATGGGCCACAGCTTCATCCACGATCGCAGCACGTGCGAGTGCCTCGCGTGCATCAGTGACTCGTGCATGTCGCTCAGGATGCGGGCCAGCGCCCGAAAGTAGAGTGCCTGCCCGACCCAGCCCACGACGAGGGCGATCACAACGACCGCAAACAAGGGCAAGCCGATCGCAGGCGAGCCAGCAAAGCCGACGAAGCCAAAGACGGCCACCGCAAGGATCGTGTGCGAAATGAAGATGATGCTCGGCGCCGTCGCGGACATCTTGTTTGGCCTTGCAGCCAGACTCTGGGCGAGTCGTTCCCACGCCGCAACGACCGGACGCTGCAACACGCGCATGCGCAGCGCCAGCACGCCGGGTAAGCCTGCAGCGATCGACAGAACGACCGCGCCCACAAGCTGATGCAAACCGGTCGCGAAAATGCCGACGACGAGAAGCAGCGGGAACGCCACGACCTGCGCTTGCAGGCAGTCGCCCATGCTCGTGAGGGCCTCTTCGAGCATCCGCCGTGTGGCAGCGTCTAACCCTGAGAAGAACCGCGAGCGACTGCGCATCGCGGGCAGCGCGCACTCTGGGCACACTGCGTCGTCGGGCAGGCCCGCCAGGTTGTAGTCACAGCGAATGCATCGTGCGTCTTGCACGTGTCTCTCAGCCCGCCACCGACGGCAGGTCCGCCGGAGCGCCAGTCGCGACGATGGACTTGAGATGCTTGCGCATGCGGTCGAGCAGATTCCAGTAGAGTACCAGAGCGATGAGCGGGCCAAGGCCGATGAGAAGCACGCCGACTGTCGTCAGCACTGGCAGCAGCCAGCGATAGGTCGTCGCACGCTTGACGACCCACTGGTCAGGCACGCGGCGGGCAAGCCACATGGTGTAGTTCATCATGGCGAAGAACTGCACGGCGAAGGCAACGTATCCGAGGAGAGCAAGCGCTCCACTGATCATCACGATCGGCAGCGCGCCCATGCCGCCTCCAGCGAGAGCAACGCCGCCAACGATCACCGCGAGCGTGTTCGCAGCGATTGACACCATTGCAGCGATGCGCACGACTTGGCGGGCTGAGTCAGGGCGTTCGGTGCCCGTGAACATCGGGTCGGGCTCGGTGAGCTTGAGGTAACCCAGGAAGCTCCAGATGGAAATGAAGATGGACAACCCGGAGATCGCGACCTCCGCCCCCTGAATCTTCAATGCAACGGCCGCAACGACGTTGACGACCATCAGCACGATGCTCACGAGAATCGCGTTGAGCACCCACGAGTGGCCTGTCAGCACCTTGTTGAGATACTCCGGATCGGCGAATTGCAGGAGAATGCCGCGAAGCGAGAATTGCACGGCGGTCCCGCATTCCGGACAATTTCCCGTGTATGCGAGCCCGCGCAGGTTGTACCCGCACTTCACGCATGAGCGATCACTATCAATGGCAGGCCCCTGAGCTTGAGCAACGGCGGCGTTCTGCGGTGTTTCCATGTCGGCAGACTACCACATTTGCGGCACGCGTGCAACCGGGGCTGGTATCTGCATCACCCCATGTCGAAGGGTTGCCCCCTCGCCCGGCGGGCGGCGCATCGCTATCCTGTCCGCTTTGGTAGTCCGCTCCTGACTCTGCACGCAAGGATCGCCCATGCCTCTGAACATTCGTTCTTCCGTTCTTGCTCTCTCGCTGGCTGTCTGCGCGGGTGCGCTGATTCCCCTCAGCGGCTGCGGGGGCGGGACGATGCGTGATGCGAACCGTGGGCAGACTCGCGTGGGGCCGGTCGTGGCATTTGACACCACCGCCACCGCGCCCGAGAGCTGGAAGTCGGCAGGCTACCGGCTCGACTGGGTCGGGTTCCCCTTCCCCTCAACCCCTGGTCCCAAGATGGTGCGTGAGATCATCGCGTCCGACGATGTGATCATCGCCCAAGATCGCCAGTCACGCGTCGCAGTGCTCGAAGCCAACAACGGCCAGGTCCGTTGGAGCACCAGCATCGCCAACCCCCTGACCAAGTTCGTGGGTCTGACGCGTGACACCGCCGACGCGACGCGCCTTGTCGTCAGCAGCGAGAGCGAAGCGTTTGTGCTTGGGCTCAACAACGGCACCCTGCTCGCTCGCGAGAAGTTTGAACGCGTGGTCAACACCGCGCCCGTCGCCACGCCCGGCCAACTGCTTTACGGCACCAGCGTGGGCGAAGTGCTCTCGCATCGCCTGGGCACGGGCCTCAAGGCGTGGGGATTCCAAGGCAACGGCATCATTGAAGCCAATCCCGTCAAGGTCGGTGACGTGGTGGGTGTTGTCAGTCAGCGCGGCGATGTGATGTTCTTCTCGCCAGACAACGGCACGCTCGTCGGTCGCGGCATGACCTTTGGCGGTCTGTCGAGCGATCCCGTCGCCAACAGCGACACGCTCTACGTCGCCGGTCGCGACCAGTCAGTCTGGGCCTTTGGCACCAACGGCGCGGTGCGTTGGCGCTATCGCACGCCTTCGGTGCTCACCAGCCAGCCGTTCATTCACGCCAACGCGCTCTATGTGCAGGTGCCGGGCGATGGCCTCACCGCCCTCAACTCGCGCACGGGCGACGTCCTGTGGAAGAGCAAGGACGTGAAGGGTGACGTCTTCGCCGTGCGCGGCAAGAACGTGCTGGTGTACGAAGGCGGCACGCTGAGCGTCGTCGACGCTGCCAAGGGCCGCGTTGTCACCCAGTTCGCCACGCCCGGCATCAACCGGTTCGTGACGGACAAGGCCGTTGATGGCAATCTCTACGCCATCACCGAGAGCAATCAGGTCGTGAAGTACATCCCGCAGTAAGTCGCGCCGGCCCGCGCGTGATCACACGTGCGGGCTGACGAGAAAGAACCGGCCGATCGCCGCTTCAAAGTGGGTGCCGTCTTCGTCGATAAACTCGTACGAGCCCTCCATGGTGCCCCATGGATACTCAAGCGGGCAAAAGCTCGTGTACTCGAAGAACTCGCCGGGTGACAGATCGGGGAAGTGTCCCACGACGCCCTCGCCGTGCACTTCCTTCCGTTCGCCTTCGCCATCAACGATGAGCCAGTGACGGCGCAACAGGCGGCAGCGTTTGTCGCCTTCGTTGGTCATGCGAATGCGATAGCCCCATGCGAACTTGCTGTGTTCCGGCTGGCTCTGTTCCGCAATGTAGAACGGGCGCACAACAACACGCAGCCCGTTGGACACGGTGTTCGAACCAGGATCACGCGACGACTTAAGCGAAGCGGCGACAGACACGATCAGCCTCCCGAGGCTCCCCTGCGAGCACCGAATCGTAGCGAGCGCGTGCACAAAGCAAGAGCGGACGAATCGGTCGCCAAAGGCGACTTTCAAAGCCCCGGAAGCAGGCCTCTCAGGCTGCGCTCAACGTCATCCACGAAGCGCTCGTTTTTGTAGTAATCGCGGAGCACCTCCTGGGCGTTCTTCGCGATTTTCGAGGCCTTTTCGGGGTTCTGCAAGTAGTACGAGATGACTTCCGCCGCGTCGGAAAGATCCCAGGCGACGGGGATATAGGTCTCGTAATCCACGTAGATGTTGGGGCTGGTCACCACGTGTTTCATGCTGGGCTTGACCAGCAGTGCGCCGCAGCAGACGGCTTCGTAATCGCGGAAGCAGACCTCGCCCCAGCCAAAGGGGCTGAAGACCATCTTGCTGTTGAGCAGCTCAAAGATGTACTTGCGCCGGGGCACACGCTGGTAGTCGGAGCAGCGCCACTTGCCCACCAGCGGGTCCATCGACTTCAGCGCCGCGTCGCGATAGTTCTGATACCACTCGTTGGGCGCCAGACTCTTGGGCGGCGGACCGAGCCGGCGATTCACATCCACGCTGCGGCGATTCCAGCTCTTGCCGAACACGCTCGCGAACTTGATGAGCTTGTGATACGTGCTGCCAATGCCGAAATTCCAGCCCATCCACAGCTTGTGTTCGTGCCCCGCGGGAATCGCGCTGCCGAAGTTCCAGTTGCCCAGATCAAGCTCCAGCATGCGGCACACGTAGTCCGCTACGGCGTAGCCGCCGATGTAGGGCTTGCGATACTCCGCGAAGTCGACCATCACGGTGCGCTTGAGATATCGATCGACATAAGGCAGCACGCCAAAGTGCGGCGAACTTGTCGGCGCGTACCAATCAAGAAGCACGAGCTTGGGACGCTCGGGCTTCTCATACACGGCGCGAAAGCCCGCGATCACATCTTCAGCGCTGTGACGCCAGGTCGGCTGCACAATCGCCAGTGCCGGCTTGATGCGCGCAATCGCACCCGCCAGGTCACGCGGATGCGGCACTTCCATCTGCTCGCTGGTGATATCCAGGCGAGACTTGAGTGTGCTCGCGTGCAACGAAAAGCCTTGCGCGTGCGTGGTCGCGATGGCTTCGGTCTTCTCCCCGATGTTGACAATCAGAACATGCATGCAGCGCTACGCCTTCACGAGCGCCGGCACATTCGAGGGGCCGGGCGACATCTCCACGAGTCCTTCCAAACTGCGCCGAACGTCGGCGACAAACCCCCCGCGAGTGTAGTAATCGGTCAGCACACGCCGAGCGTTCGCAGCGATGCGGGCTGATCGCGCGGGGTTCGCCAGGCACTCCTCAATCACGGGCACAAGATCGGAAAAATCCCACTTGACGGGCACGTACGTCTCGCCAGGCACGAAGATGTCCGGCGAAGTCGCAACGTGTTCCATCGACGGCTTCACGAGCAGGCACCCGCACGCGACCGCTTCATAATCTCGGAAGCAGACTTCGCCCCAGCCAAAGGGACTGAACACAATCTTGCTGCGCACCATCTCCCACAAGTACTTGCGGCGATGCACGCGGTCAGTCTGTGTGCAGCGCACACGTGATGCGAGCGGATCCAAAGCTTCTTGCGAAGCGCGTCGGTACGTGCCGTACCACGTGTCCGACGGATCATCTCCGTGTGGCAGCGAAATGCGGCGATTCACGTCGATGGATCGAGACGCCCACTCGCGCCCCAGCAGTTCCGCAGGCCTTAGCAGTCGCTCGAAGTGATGCGCAATGCCAAAGTTCCAGCACGGCACGATCTTGTTCACGTGCGCGGGATCAACCGCCGAGCCGAAGTACCAGCCCTCAAGATCGCACTTGAGCACACGTGCCGCGTGATCGCTCAGAACGTGTCCGCCCTGCCACGGCGCGCAGTAGTTGCTCGAGTCCCGAAGCGCCTTGGTTTTCAGATATCGATCCACCAGAGGCAGCACACCAAAGTGCGGCGAGCTTGTCGGGTCGAACGTATCGAGATACACGATGCGAGGCTGCAACGGCTGGCTGCGCAGCGAGCGGATCGTCTCCATCACACTCTCCGCCGGTTCTGACCAGTTGGGAACCAGCACGACCACATCAGTGCGGTACAACGTGACGGCGTGCGCGACAAACTCGAGTGTCGGCACTTCCACCGTGTCAAACCGCACGCCCAGCTCACGGCGAAGCTCGCTTGCAAAGCGCGCAAAGCCGTCAAGCTGCATGTTCACCACCGCGCCACGCCGACGACCCACCGAAATGACCAGCACATGCTTCACGAGAACCGGCAACTCCTGCTCTGACGGGGCGGAAAACAGTGGGCGGACGCAAACGAGCGATGTTCGTCTTTCGGTCGTCACGTCACCTGCGCTGAGGGCCAGTTGCCATGGCGAGAACGAAGGCCCTTATAGGGCGTTTCCATCGCGCCACAAGGTAGCCGCGTGACGGGTTGCCGGGCGGGGCATCAGACAGTCCATGCCGGATGATCCGGACATGCTGGTCACGCTGACAACAGCTCGCACCGAGTTCGAGGGCGCGAACTTCGTCAATGTGCTGCAGGCCGCGGGCATTCCCGCCAAGGTCTTTGCCGCCACCGCCAACACGATGCAGTGGGAGGCTGGCTACACCGATCCCATCAAGGTGCAGGTGCGCCGACGTGATTTGCAGCGAGCCGCCGAAGAGCTGCGCCGCAATCGCCAGGATTCGGTCGACCTTGACTGGAACGAGATCGATGTCGGTCAGTTGGAGGGCATGGCGCCCGACGCACGTCCCAGCTTTTCGTTCGCGGTACAGCGAGCGCGTCGCAAACGTCGGGCCCTCATCGCAAGCGTCGGCTTCGCGCTCATCATGAGCGGCTTTCTTGTCTCCATGATGGGGCCGCGACACGCCTTCGCTATCGGCGTGTGCATGGTGCTGCTTGTGATCGCGGCGTGGTGGAAGCATCGCTGAGCGTCGCCCAGGCAGCCGTGTCGTCTACACTCGCCCTGCTCGCAGGAGCGAGCGCACGCGGGGGGAACGCACGGAAAGGCCGACATGCGCGATCCTCGACTCAACAAACTCGCCAGCGTCCTGGTGAACTACGCAACCCAAGTCAAGAAGGGCGACGTGGTCGGTATCCTCGCCGATCCCATAGCCATGCCGATGGTCGAAGCGATCTACGAAGCCGCGCTCAAGGCCGGCGGTCAGCCGTTCTATGTGCCGCGGAGTGAATCGCTTCAAGAACTGCTCGTGGCACATGGCAGCGATGAGCAGATCGCCAACCCGCCCGCGTTCATGAGCGACTACATCGAGCGTGTCGATGTCTCGATCGGGCTGTGGGTCGAAGTCAATAGCCGCTTCCTCTCGCGTTACGATTCTCGCAAGGCCGCGTTGCTCCAACAAGCCCGCCGCCCCTTCCTGAAGCGTTTCATGGAGCGAGAAGCCGACGAATCGCTGCGCTGGTGCGGCACGCAGTTCCCCACACATGGCAGCGCGCAAGATGCCGGCATGAGCCTCACGCAGTTTGAGGACTTCATTTTCAACGCCGGTCTGCTGCATCTGCCCGATCCCGCCGCTGCGTGGCGCGAGGTTGAGACTCGTCAGCAGCGTGTGTGCGACTGGCTGCAGAAACGCAAGGAGCTTCGCTTCTTCGTGCCCTCCAGCGACGAGAACGACGGCACCGACCTGCGCGTGGGTGTTGACGGTTCCACCTGGATCAACTGCTGCGGCCAGAGCAACTTCCCCGATGGCGAAGTCTTCGCGGGCCCGCGAGGCGTGGATGGTCACGTCAACTACAACTTCCCCGCGGTCTACCAGGGCCACGAAGTTGAAGGCGTGCGACTGGCCTTCAAGGGTGGTCGCGTGATCGACGCCAGCGCCAAACACGGCGAGGACTTTCTCTTCCGCATGCTCGATCAAGATGAAGGTGCACGCAACCTGGGCGAGATCGCGATCGGCACCAACTACGGCATCACGCAGTTCATGAAGAACACCCTCTTTGACGAGAAGATCGGCGGCACATTCCACGCCGCGGTCGGTGCGGGCTACCCCAAGAGCGGCAACTTCAACGAAAGCGGCCTGCACTGGGACATGGTCTGCGACATGCGTCCACGCACGCTTTCCAGTGGTGCGAGACTGCGCGGCGCCACCATCGCCGCGGATGGCGAAGTCTTCCACAAAGATGGCTTGTTCGTCTTCGACGGCTGGCCCGGGCCCACCTGAGCGATCAGCGCTCGGCGCTCTGGACGACATTGAGCAGCAGCATCGCAACCGTCACTGGCCCCACGCCGCCGGGCACCGGGCTGATGTGCGCGGCGACTTTGCTCACCTGCTCAAACGCCACATCGCCGACGGTCTTGGTCTTGCCATCCGCAGTAGCAATGCGATTGACGCCAACGTCAATCACCGTCGCACCGTGCTTGACCATCTCTTGCGTGATCAACCCGGGCACACCCGCTGCGGCAACCAACACGTCTGCGCTGCGTGCGTAAGCCGGCATCTCAGGCGTCCACTTGTTGCAACTGATCACTGTCGCTTCATGCCGCATGAGCATGACGGCGATGGGCTTGCCCACCACATCACTCGCGCCGACGACAACCGCGACCTTGCCGCGCAGCAGCGGCCCCGGCGCAGGCTCACCGAAGATGTGATTGGTCGGTCCGTGCACGCTCTCGACCATCTTGACAACCGCCAGCGCGGTGCACGGTGCAAGGCTGCTGCGACCGTACACGATGTTGCCGATGTTCGCGGGGTTCACGCCCTCGACGTCTTTGTCCACATGAATCAGCCGCTGCACGCGATACGGATCAATACCCGCAGGCAGCGGCACATGCACCATGACGGCATGGCACTCATGACTCGCGCTCAATGCGCTCACCTTCGCCGCGATGTCGTCAAATGACGAGCCTTCAGGCAGCCGATGCAGCCGATACGCGATGCCGACTTTCTCGCAGGTCTTCGCTTGGTTCTCCGCGTACACGCGAGCGCCGTTATCGCCGCTTTCCACCAGCACCGCATCCAGCGCCACGGGCTTGTCGCGTTGCTTGAGCGCAGCGGTGCGCGCCGCGATCTGTTCGCGCAGCGTCGCGGCCAGTGCGTTGCCATCAATGATGCGGGCGGAAGTGGGAGTCATGCGGCAAATCGTCGAGTGTTGGGGATCATTCGACAAACAGAGTCAGCGTGCCGTCCGGCACACGCAGCACCAGAGGCTTGCCCAGCGTGCCCAGTTCGCCCGTGTAGTTTTCGCGATCGCTCACGACGCCCCGCGCCGCGTGGGCAGGTGTGCGAATGTTGACGCTGCGAGCCTTGGCATCAATCGGCCCCGCGCTGCCGGTGCCAAACGCCAGCGTCACGTCGCCGCCGCGCACACGAATGATCGCGCCGTCCTTGATCGGCTTGTCAGTGCGGATGATGACCCTGCCACCCTTGCCGGTCGCCACGCCGTTGTTCACTTGCAACGCGCCGCTCACATTCATGAGTTCCACCGTGCCATGAGCATTGTTCACCGTGACAAACGCCGTGGCCGGAACCACCACGCGAATGTCCACGCTGCGTTTCTCGTCGCTGGGGTCGGCCGCCAGCACCTGCAGCGTGTTGATGTCCTCGTACTTCTCGATGCTTGCCGCGATCCACGCCGGCACGGTGCCGGCCTTGCGGTGCTCGCGCTCGTCATTCCCATGCACCTTTGCGCGGACTTCGGGCACCTTGATGCTCGGGTCAGTGATCACCTCGACGTTGCCGCTGGCGTTCTCGATGATCACCCCAAACAGCGGAGCCACCTTGCTGGGCGGAATGTGGGCAGGCAGCACCGGCGGCATGACCGATTCGATGTTGGCCACCGCCACCGTCCGTCCGTACACGCGGCGTTTGGTGGCTGTACAGCCCGTCAGCGGAGCTAGCAGAAAGGCTAGCGACACCGAAACGATGATCGGCAGCAACACAACTCGCGGCAGAGTGCTCATGGAGGACAGGATACCCGCGCCGTGAGCCCGACAACCGGCTACACCACCCATCCGTCGGATTCGCCCCGCCCCGCAGCCACCCTACCATCGCGTGAAGATTCGATTCGTTTCCCGTCCGGGCATCCGGCAGCGGATACGAGCCGGTCGTCGACAATCTGTGCGACTTTACACCTTTCCTTCGCGCCGCGCATTCCCTTATTTATCATTGCGTCGCGACGACAAGGTCCCAGGCGTCATTCCCCACGCCTTCGCGAAGGCTGCGCGAAGCGTGGACTCCCGCATGCAGCCACGTTCACTCTTTCCTCCCGCTCGCACATGAAGCCGAGCGTCATTGATTCCAGCAAGCGTCCTGCCGCGAGGTGTCTCGTGGCCTGTCGCTGGCTTGAATCGCCGTGAACGTCGGAGGCTTCCGCCTCCTCTGCACCACGCCCAGTCGCACACGTCGCAACCGAGTTCGTCCGTCGCCCACGCCCCTCTTCCACCCGCGTCGCCATGACGGCACGCGCAACACAAGGGAGGTCCCAGTGTCGGCACTTTGTTCTCTGCTCGCGACATCCGCTCCAGTCTCGCCCCCGCTCACGCTTGCCGCGTTTGAAACGCTTGAAGTCGTCTTCATTTTCGTCGCTGCGCTGGTCGGCATCGCGATCGGGTTTTTTCTGGTGCAGTTCCTGACCAATCAGCGGCTTACCTCCGCCAAGGCTGAAGCCAAGAAATTGGTTGACGATGCCCGCAATCAGGCTCAGGTCGAAGCCGAGAAAGCCCGCGTCGAAGGCGAGAAGGCCCTGCTGGAGAAGAAGTCTCGCATGGAAGCCGAGATCGAAAAGGATCGCGACGAAGTGCGCGAACAGGAAAAGCGTCTGGGCAAGCGCGAAGACTTGGTGGATCGCAAAGAAGAGACCCTGAGCCAGCGCGAAAGCCAGCTCAGCCGCCAAGCCGAGTCCATCCGCCAGCGCGAGGAACTCATCACCAAGCGCGACACCGAAACCCAGCGCATCTACGAGCAGCAGAAAGACCTGCTGACCAGCATCGCCGGCATGAGCCGCCACGACGCCAAGGAATTGCTCCTCAAGCGCGTGGAAGAAGATGCCCGCCACGACGTGGCCAAGGTGACCCGCAAGCTGATCGAAGACGCTGAGAATGAAGCCAAATCCAAGGCCCGCGAAATCACGCTGATGGCCATTCAGCGCTACGCCGCCGAGCACAGCAGCGAAAGCACCGTGCGCAGCGTCGCCATTCCCAGCGATGACATGAAGGGCCGCATCATCGGCCGCGAAGGTCGCAACATCCGCGCCATCGAAAAGGCCACGGGCGTCGACATCATCGTCGACGACACGCCAGGCGTCATCGTGGTTTCCTGCTTCGACAAGGTCCGCCAGGCAATCGCCGTCGAAAGCCTCGAACGCCTCATCGCCGACGGTCGCATGCACCCCACACGCATCGAAGAAGTCGTCGAAAAGGTCAAGAGCGAAATCGGCGAGAAGATCATGAAGTTCGGCAAGGAAGCCGCGCTCGAAGTCAATCTCCGTGGTTTGCACCCCAAGGTCATCGAAGCGATGGGCAAGCTGCACTATCGCACCAGTTACGGCCAGAACGTGCTGCGCCACTCCATCGAAGTGGGCTTCCTCTGCCAGATCATCGCCGAGCAACTCGGGCTCGATGGTGCCATCGCCCGTCGCTGCGGATTCCTGCACGACATCGGCAAGGCCATGGACCACGAGATGGAAGGCGGCCACCCCAAGATCGGCATGGACTTCGCCCGTCAGTTCGGCGAAAAGGAACCCGTCCTCAACGCCATCGGCGGTCACCACGCTGACATCCCGAGCACAAGCTTCTACACGCCCATCGTCATGGCTGCCGACGCCGTCAGCAGCGCACGTCCCGGCGCTCGCCGCGAAAGCCTTGAGAAGTACGTGCAGCGCCTCAACGAACTGCAGGACATCGCTCTCAGCTTCAAGGGCGTCAACGAAGCTCACGCGATTCAGGCTGGCCGCGAAGTGCGCGTGATGATCGATGCTGACAAGGTCGACGATGACGAGGCATACCTCATCGCTCACCAGATCGCCAAGCGCGTGAGCGAAGAGATGACCTTCCCGGGCGAAATTCGCGTGACGGTGCTGCGCGAAACGCGTGCGATTGAGTACGCCCGCTGAACGGGTACTGCTGCGAGCGGACAAAGAAAAATGCCGGAGCATCACGCTCCGGCATTTTTGCAACTGTTCGGGTTCGTCACATCACTTGGGCGTCGCCTTGAACTTGGTTCCTTCGAGCGCCTTGGCCAGCGTCACGCCGTCCAGATCACTGTCGTTTTCCAGCTCAATATCCGCCGCCTTCTTCTCGAGCGACACGTTCACGTTCTTCACACCCTTTACACCCTTGAGCGTCGTTGTCACCGTGTCCACGCACATCTCACACGTCATGCCGGTCACGTTCAGTGACACGACCCGCGTGATCGTGAACTGCGGCGAAGTTTCCGCCTGCGACGTCGCGCCATGAGGCATCTGGTTGGGCGCAAGGCCGTCGAGCATGCCCAGTTGCCACATGATGAACATGCGGGTGTCCACCGAGTCGCGCAGCCGCAGTTCCAGCGGCTTGCCGCCACCGTGGCCGGCATCGCGATCAACCCACAGCAGCACGGGGCGATCACTGGTGTTGGCATCGCGCACCTTCGCCGCCATCTTGCGAGCGTGCATCGGGTGCGTGCGTGCGTCATTCTCACCTGCGGTGAACATGATGCCAGGGAACTTGGTGCCCTGCGTCACGTTGTGATAGGGCGAGTACTTCTTGATGAACGCAAAGTGCTCGGGGTTCGCGGGGTCGCCATATTCGGGCACCCAGTAGCGAGCCATGAGAAACTCTTGATACCGCAGCATGTCCAGCAGAGGCACCTGGCAGATGATCGCGCCGAACAAGTCCGGGCGCTGCGTCATCATCGCGCCCATCAGCAGGCCGCCGTTGCTGCCGCCGATGGTCGCCATGCGGCTGGGCTGCGTGTAGTTGTTTTTCACGAGCCACTCGCCCGCGGCGATCATGTCATCAAACACATTCTGCTTGTTGCCCAGCATGCCCGCTTCGTGCCATTGCTTGCCGTACTCGCCGCCGCCGCGCAGGTTGGGCAGAGCGAACACGCCGCCAGCTTCAAACCACGGGAAGAGCGTCGCCGAGAAGAAGGGCGTCTCTGAGATGTTGAACCCGCCATACCCATTCAAGATCACCGGGTTATTGCCGTCGAGCTTCAGGCCCTTCTTGTGCACCACAAACATCGTGACAGGCGTGCCGTCCTTGCTGCTGTAGGTCACCTGGTTCACTTCAACGATCGACGGATCAACCGGCACCGCCGGCCGTTCCCACACGGTCGGTTCCGCGTCGGGCTTGGCCAGATCCACACGGAAGATCGTGTTGGGATAGTTGAAGCTCGTAAATGTGAGGTACGCCTCGGTGCGATCATGCTCTGTGCTGATGCCTGCGCTGCCGATGCCCGGCAGACGCAGTTCGCCCTTGCTGCTTCCGTCCATGCCAAACAGCCGCATCTTGGTCGAGGCCTTCTCCTCGTACTCGCCCACGATGATGCCCTTGGCGACACTGAAGCTGCTCAGTACCGCACCCTTGTTTTCGGGAATGACTTCTTTCCAGTTGCCTTCGCTCGGGTCATTGAGATCAACCGCCACCACGCGCTTGTTGGGCGCGCCGTAGTCGGTGTGCATGTAGAACGTGTCGCCGTCGATTGCGCCAAAGAACGTGTTGGGTGCATCAGTCTTGATGACGTTCTTCACGAACTTACCGGTCTCACGCCAGTGTTCGAGGTTGATCGCCCAGATGTCATTGCTGCTGGTTCCCGTCCAGTACATCAGCACCATCCATTTGCCATCGCGAGAGACCGTTGCGCCCGGGCCCCACGTGGTCGCGAGCTTCTCGTTCTCTTCCTTGGTGTACTGACGGAACAGCACCGGATCCTTCTCGTGATCCGTGCCCAGCTTGTGCCAGCGAATCTGCGCCGAGTACGGATTCTTCGGATCTTCGAGACGCTCGTAGAAAAAGCCGCTGTTGTCGGGCATCCACTGAATCACGCTGCTGCGCCCGGGAATCGCCACATCCAGCTTCTCGCCCGTTGCGACGTTCATCACATACGTCGTCGTGTTCTCATCGCCCGCACGGAACGTGCCATACGCCAGCAACGTGCCGTCCTGGCTGGGCGTCACGCCCGACACCGTGGTCAGCCCGCTCGCGTCTAGCGTCACCGGGTCCAGCAACAAGCGGCCTTCACCACTGCTGGTCTCACGCACAAAGACCCGCGCCTGCGCCTGCGAACCCTCGCGCTTGCTGTAGAAGTACCGCGTGCCCGCCATGTTCGGCGCGCTCACGCTGCCGATCTGCAGCAAGGGACGCATCTTGTCTTCAATCGCCTTGCGGCCAGGCAGATTGTCCAGCATGCTGCGCGTGTAGTTGTTCTGCGCATCCGTCCACGCGTCCACGCGGTCGTTCATCTTGCCCATCTGCGCTGGGTTGCTGTTGTCGCCTTCCAGCCAGCGATAGGGATCAGACATCTCCACGCCGTGCAGTGTCTCCTTCACGTCCTCGCGCTGCGTGGCGGGCGGCGTGGCGAACGCGGCGACGGGCAGTCCGGCAAGCGTGGCAAGCATGATCAAAGCGATCCGGCGGGTTTTCATGAGTGTTCCTTTCACTGCGGAATGGTATCGCGCAGGGGCCGGTTTGTACGTCCGCTCACCCTGTCCGTTTCGCGTGGAAATCCGGCATCTGCGCACTATGCTGGCATTGTGGATGCCTCGTCTGTCAGCCTGGTGCAGGAACTGCTTCCCCACGCGCAGGAACGCGTGCTGGAGAAGCTCTTTGCCATCGCACGCGACGACGCCGAACTCGCCGCCTTGCTCGAAGATCCGCACGTCGTGACCGACCACAAGAAGGTCCGCGACCTGAGCCTCAAGCGCGGCGCCATCGAGCAGCCCGCCCGAGCCTGGCGCGAACTCACCCGCCTCGCTGCCGACGCCCGCGACTGCCGCGCCATGCTCGCAGGCAAAGACGCCGACATGGCCGCCTTCGCCAAAGAAGAGCTGCCCGCCATCGAGCGCACCGCGAGCGAAACGCTCGACAACGCCCTGCAAAGTCTCGTCAACGCTGAGGACAACAAGATCAGCAGCGTGATGCTCGAACTCCGCGCAGGCACCGGAGGCGACGAAGCCACCCTCTGGACGCGCGATCTGTTGGAGATGTACCAGAAGTATGCCGGTAAACGCGGTTGGCAGTTCGAAACGCTCGAACTCACAGGCGAACCGGGAGTGGGTGGCGTGCGCAACGCCGTCATCAACATCAAGGGTGCAGGCGTCTGGAGCGAGATGAACTTCGAAGCCGGCGTCCACAGCGTGAAGCGTGTGCCCGCCACCGAGGCGCAGGGCCGTATTCACACCAGTACCGCCAGCGTCGCCGTACTGCCCGAGCCCGACGAAGTCGAACTCAAGATCGACTGGGCCAACGACGTCGAAGAGTTCGCCACGCGAGCCCAGGGCCCCGGCGGCCAGAACGTCAACAAAGTCGAAACCGCGTGGCAGGTGCACCACAAGCCCACCGGAATCATCATCAAGATGATGGAAGCAAAAAGCCAGCAGCAGAACCGCGAACGCGCCCGCCGCCTGCTCACCGCGCGTCTGTACGAAGCGGAACTGCAACGCAAGAAGGCCGAACGCGCAAGCGCCCGCAAAGACCAGATCGGCACCGCTGGCCGCAGCGAGAAGATTCGCACCTACCGCTGGAAGGAAGGCATCGTCGCCGACGAACGCCTGCCCGACGAGTACGCCCTGCGCGACCTGCTCGCCGGCGATTTCACCGAACTCATGCGCGACCTTTCCCAGCGAGAAACCACGCGCCGCGTGGGCGAACTCTGATGCCCCGCATGTGCGTGGCGTGCTCGTCGCTTCTCGCTTCCTCACCTTCTGGACAACCGCCCGCAGCGTGCACACGCTAAGGCATGTTCACCGGTCTCATCGAACAACTCGGTACGCTCCACTCCCGCGTGCCCACCGCCGCCGGACAACGACTGCTTATCGCCGCACCCGGCTGGACCCACAAGCCCGCGCTGGGCGAGTCCATCGCCGTCAACGGCTGCTGCCTCACGCTCGCGGCAGACGTCGCCGACACCAACGGCTTGCTCGCCTTCGATGCCATCCCCGAAACCCTCGCAAAAACCACGCTGGGTGAACTGCAGCCCGGTGACCGCGTGCACATCGAGCACTCCGCCACGCTCGCCACGTTGCTTGGCGGCCACCTCGTGCAAGGCCACATCGACGGCGTGGGCGAAGTGCAGACCGTGAACACGCAAGGCGAGTGGCGTGCACGCATCGCCCCGCCGCGTGAGCTCATCGAGTTCTTCGCCCCCAAAGGCAGCATCTGTGTGCAGGGCGTCAGCCTCACGATCATGGCGATCAACCCAGGCGAATGCTGGTTCGAAATCGCCCTCATTCCCACCACACTCGTCAAGACCACCTTGGGCGAGCTTCGTCCCGGCAGCCGCGTGAATCTTGAGTGCGACGCCATCGCCAAGCAGATCGTGCACTATCTCAAGCACTTTGGCAGCCGCTGAAGACGCTTACCGCGCAGGCGGCCACAGCACCTCATCGCCATCAAGCGTGGTGTCGTATCCGCTGTCCGCGTTCCACTTGAAGTACTGATGCTTCGTGCCGCCATCATCGTCCGTGTCAGGTCCGCGCGCATAAATCACGAGTTGTCCCGACGCCACGCTCGTCAGCAACTGCTCGCCGGTGAACCGATCTCGCCGCGAGTCTGGCTGCGCCAGCAGTGCCGCGACATCTGGGTACGCCCCGGTCTGCCGCTTGATGATCTCCGCATCCATCGCGAGCAGAGCAGCAAACTGCATGTCGCGCGTGCGCTCAGTTGACGCGATCGCCATGGTCGTCGCACCCCACATGTTGCTGATGGGTGCAAACGCGCTCGCAAACTCATCCTCTTTCCCGAGCTTTACAGCCGGCATCGTGCGTTCCCACGCGGGCAGCTGCACCCACGCGTTCATCTGGCTCAAAACCTTACTGTTGATGGCTGCCGCGTCCATTCGGTTCACTCGCATGCGCAGCCGCGGCGCCGCCCACGCAACGCGCGAGATCTTGCCGCTGGTATCAACGCTTCTCAGATAGTTGATGCCGTCACGACAAATGCCCCCTCTGCCATTGCCCGTGTCGCTGAATATACGCTGCAGCATGTCGCGCCCGTCATCGTCCAGTGCGCGAACCGCATACGCCGGGTCATCGCGGAACTTGATGGAAAGCGACTGCCGAAGTGATGCGAGCTGTTCCGTGGGCACATTCGCCAAATGGTCGCCCGCCGTAATCGCCGCCGACATATAGATCGCATGCCCCACCAGCACATCCACCATGCCGTCCACGTCCGCGACAAGCTTGGCAAACTTGCACATCGCATCAACGTTCGCTGCGAACCGCTCCCAGTCGCCCTCACTCGCTGCGAGATGAGCGTCGCCCCGCAGCAGTCGCGCAATTTGTCGCGAAGCGCCAAGGTGCTCCCGATGGACCAGCATGGCCACCGGATTCTCTTCCGCCGATGGAAAGTCATAGCCCATGACAGGTCGCTTGCTCGCTTCGCGCAGCTGCGCAGTCACATCTTTGCGATCACCAAGCCACACAGCCACTTCGTCCCAACCCTCGGTGCCCGGGCCGTACATCAGTGCATTGTGCAAAGAAGAACCTTCCGGCAGCGCCCACCGTTCACGGTCGAGCGACAGCGGCTGTATCGCATCCCACACTCGCGATTCGGCGGCATGTGCCAAGTACGGTTCTCGCAGCTTCGCAACTTGATTCTCTCGCAGCACAACGCGTTCACGCACATAGAACACGTAGCACCACAGCCACGTGCCAAAGAAGTACAAGAGCAGCACCAGCCCGACCACGGCAGTGATGCGCCGGGCCAGTCGCAGTCGTTCACTCAACGTTTCCAGCCACTTCACGAGCACCTCCCGCGGCATGTTAGTGCTTCTACTCTCGTTCATGCGCGTCCTCGGCATCGACCCTGGTCTTCGCCTCACTGGCTACGGCTGCGTGGAAGTCGCCCGCGCCGGTACGCACACCATCGTCGAAGCCGGCGTCTTCCGCTTGCGGCGAACTGACACGGAAACCGGCGATGCCGCCAGCGTCAGCACACGCCTCGAAGAGCTCGACAAGGACTTTCGCGACTTGCTCGAACGCGTCAAACCCCACGCCGTCGCCGTCGAAGGTCTCTTCGCTCACCCCGCGCACCCCAACACCGCCACCATCATGGCCCACGCACGTGGAGTGATCCTCCTCGCCATCGCGCAGCGCAAGCTCACGCTGCTCGAGCTCAAGCCCGCGCTCGTCAAAAAGTTCCTCACAGGCAGCGGCCGCGCCGAAAAGCACCAGATGCAACGCGGCGTGCAAGACTACTTCCGCCTTGCCGAGCCCCCCAGCCCGCCCGACGTCGCCGATGCGCTTGCCATCGCCATCTGCGGCGCCGAACGTCTGCGCCTTGGCGAATCCGCCGAACTGGCACCGGCGCTCACCAGCAAGAAATCACGCAAGCGCACCCTGCCGCGCGACATCCTCGAACGATGAAACAGCGTCGCCGATCAGCCGCGAATGGACGCAAGCAGTTCGCGCGTGCTGCGCCGCGTCAGTCGCATCACCGCTGGTGTCGCAGCTCCCACGCACATCACAACCACCACGACGTAGCCCCAAAGCATCGCCGTCCAAGGCGGCGACACGCGCAGATCAATACCCCAGATCAGTGCATTCAGCCGCATGCCGCCAAACGCGCCTTGCAGCCCCATGAGTGACCCCAGCACAATCGCCGCGATAGCAATTAGCAGCGATTCCGCCAGCACAATGCGAGCAAGCTGCCCCCGCGTGCCGCCCACCGCTCGGAACACGCCAAACTCAAACTGCCGCGACTGAATACTCGCGATGATCAGGTTGGCAACGCCAAGGCACGCCACACCCATCGCAAAGATCGCAACCAGCGATGCGGTCACCAGTGTTGTCTGCACAAACTGATTGATGACGTTCTTCATCCCCTGCGCACTGGCGGCATTCAAAATGCCGTAAGGCAGCAGCGCAGTGCGAACTTGCTCGGCGACGACAAACCCATCTTCGCCTTCACGCACGTTGTACTGCAGAAGCCCGATCGAGTCACTATTGAACTTCTCGCGCAGGTCCTTTCGGCTGCCAAAGACCGCATGGATGCGCTGCTCGCTGAAGTCCTGCCCGCCGATGTCGAAGTAGTTGTTTGCAATCTCCAGTCCCGGGCTGGTCACGACACCCACGATCGCAAAGCGGTGCTCAATGCCCAGATCATCCCAGCACACAAAGTCATCGCCGACTTTCAAGTCACGCGCCGTCTTGAACTCACGCGTCACGATCACGCTGCCGCCCGCTTCCAGCTTCTCGCGAGCGGTCTTCTCATCACCCTCGACCCATTCAATCGTGCTCATACGGAAGAACGGCTCGGGCTCAAACGCGAAGAAGTATGTCTTCACGCGTGTCATGCCCTTCACACCAAACGCGGTCGTCTCGACAGGATGCATCGAGATCGCGCACGTTTCCGTCACGCCCGGCACATTCCGCAGTGCCTCTTGCGCCTCGGGCGGCATGTTCAACCCCACAACCACACCATCCGGAAAGTTGATGCGATTGATCCAGTCTCGCATCGCCGCCCCGCCCTGCGTCCAAATCGCTACAAGCAGTGCAAGCCCCGCCATCATCGCGCCCGCCGTGAAGCCAAACCGATAAGGCGTCGCCGTCACGCTGCGCCGCACGATGTTGGCGGGCAACCCAAGCAGCTTCTCCAGCGGGTTGGCGAACAGCTTTGCCACAATCTGCATCGTCGGCACGCCCAGCAGAAAGTACCCCAGCATCAAACAAGGCAACCCCAGCGACACATACGTAAAGAAAACCGTCGTGCCATCACGAATGAGCGTGAAGTTCGCAAGGTGAACGAGCACACCCACCAGCCCCGCGATGGCAATGAGCAAAAGCGTCCGAGGCTTGGCCGGCTGCGCCCGACTGGCCAACGCCTGCAACGGCGCCACACGCATCGCCTGCCACGCCGGCAGCATCGCGCCCACCAACCCCGCAAAGATCGCCCCCGCAAACGACAGCACGACACGATCCACCAGAATGATCGGCGGAGCCTGCAATCGCTCCTGGAAGTGATCAAGCATGAACCACGCAGCAAACACGCCAAGAGGCACGCCAATCGCCGCCCCCGCCAGCCCGACGAGCGCGCCGTGAAAAAGCTGCGCGAGCGCCAGTTGCCCAGGAGTCGCTCCGATACACCGCAGAATTGCCAGCTCCCGCCGCTTCTCCACAATCCCCACGCTCATGCCCGTGGTGATGATGAACCCCGCAGCAATAAACGCCATCAGCGTGCCGACCGTGAACGCCAATTGATTGGCCTTCGCGTTCCGATCAATGCCGCTTGTGATCTTCGCCGTTGTCTGCACTTGCGCGCCGGCAGGCAGCTGCGCCCCGCGTTGCTCCGCAAACTGCTCGGCGTCCACGCCGTCGCGCAGCACCAGATCAATCCTCGACACCTTGCCGACTTGATCCGTCGCTGCTGCAAGCCCGGTCATCGCCATGTACGCCATGGGCGTATCACCCAGCGCGGGCTGCTTGGCAATCCCCACGATCGTCAGCTTCGTCGCAGGCTTGCCAAAGCGCACAAACTCCACCCAGTCGCCCACCGCAGGTTTCGCTGCTGCGTTCAGCCTTTCCGCTTCTTCGCGCGTCGCGACCCGCTCAGGCCCGGTGTCTTGCTTCGTGATCGCGCCACTGCCCCTCGCAAACATCGAGATGCCGATGTTGCTCAGCATCCCCTTGGTGTCAGTCTTGGAAAGCAGTTCCACCACGCCGGCATCGATGACAATCTCATCATCGCGTTCAGGCAGTCGTCCCGAAATCAGTTCCACTCGCTCTAGCACACCACCAGTCAGGCTCGCGTCCGCAAGTCCCACGACACGTGCGCTCGTCTGAAACAGCTTCACTTCGCGCCGATATTCACTCGCGTTCGCAGCAGTGGGGGAGCTGTCTTCCGAGCCGTTCGTCCACTGGGGTGCACCAAATCGCAGCGCAAGCGTGCCCGTCAAACGCGCCGAAGCTCGTTCCACTTCAGGCCACTGCCGCACTGTGCTGAGCAGCGCCAAATCCAGTGACGCGCCCGTGCCCCGCGCCTGCACGCGAGCATCCGCATCACCCACCAGTGTCTGGATGCGCTGCTCCACAGCGGCCCGGATCGAGCCCATCGCCACGCCCACCGCCGCGATCAGGATCGCGCTCAGTGCAACTACCGCTATCAGCAAAACCGTGCGACTACGCCGCTCGGACAGATTGCTGATAGCGAGCCGCCACGCCGCTCGCATCCAGTCCCTCCGTATCGATGGTGTCCTTCACGACGCCGTCGCGAATGACGAAAATGCGTTTGCAATACACCGCCGCCGCGGGCTCGTGAGTCACCATCACCACGAGCATCTTCTGTTCCTGCGCGATCTCCGCAAGCAAGGCCCACAACTTCGCACTGCTCGCACTGTCCAAGTTGCCCGTGGGCTCATCCGCCAGCAGAATGGGCGGGCTGTACAGCAGCGCCCGCGCGATCGCCACGCGCTGCTGCTCGCCCCCCGAAAGCGCATCAGGCCGATGCTCGCCGCGCTCACCAATCCCCAGCTTCGCCAGCAGTTCGCTGCTTCGCGCCCGCAGCTTCTCTGCGCTGTCACCCGCCAACAGCCCCGGCAGTTCCACATTCTCCCGCGCCGTCAGCGTCGGAATCAAGTTGAACTGCTGAAAGACAATCCCCAGCCCCGTGCGTCGAAACGCCGTCGCGGCCTTGTCATCCATCATGTGAATCGCCTTGCCCGCGATCACAATCTCGCCACTGTCGGGCTTATCAAGCGCGCCCAGCAAGTGCAGCAGCGTGCTCTTGCCGCTGCCGCTCTGCCCCATGATCGCGTAGAACCCCGGCTCATCAATCTGCAGCGACGCACCCCGCAGTGCATGCACTGTGCGGTCGCCCGTTGAGTATGACTTGTGCACGTTGGAGACGGTGAGCATGAGAGAAAGCGATAAAGTGCAAAGCGACAAAGCGAAAATGAAAGGATGTACCCGGGCGTGATGCGCGTCAGCAGCCCGTCGCTCTTGATTCGACCCCGCCCCAATTCCGATTTTCGCTTTCCAGCTTTATCGCTTTATCGCTTTATCGCTGTGGCTCAGCCGTGCTGCTTGTCGTACGTGGCCCCGTCCACGCACTCGCCCAGCTTGCCCTTGCCCGTCATCTTCACCTTGATCAGCCAGCCCTTGCCGTACGGATCGCTGTTGAGCAGGCTCGGGTCATCCGCCACGGCTTTATTGGTCTCAACGATCGAGCCATCCACAAAGCAGTAGATGTCGCTGGTGGTCTTCACGCTCTCCACTTCGCCGATGATGTCGCCCGCCTTGAACGCAAAGCCCGGCTTCTTCATCTCCGCGTACGTCACGTCCGTCAACTGATCGACCGCGAACTGCGTGAGGCCCAGCGTCACCACATCACCCTCAACCTTGTGCCATTCGTGCGACGGGGAGTAAACGCGATCGGTGGGGCTGGGCATGAGACACTCCAACGCAAAGGGTTTGCTTGCACGCGGCTTCGACTGCCGCAGAGGCCTGACGGTAGCGACGTCACCTTGATTTGACCACGCCTTGATTTGACCAGTTGCAACCCGTCAACGTGGCGCTCACGCCATGGCCCAACCGTGTGTACAGTCCAGCGAACATGATTCTCACGCTTTCGGCTCGATGCTTGCGTTCTATGCTCGTGCCTGCCGGGAAGGGCAAGAAGCCCGCGCTCGACATGCTCGATTTGCCGCGCCATGCGCGCGAGGTGCTGGGCCTTTCCGGCCTCACGCTTTCCACCGATCTCCTCGCCGGCGCCGACCGCGCTCGCCTGGAAGCCATCCGGGAGCGTGCAGACCGCGCAGGCGCCGCGTGCCTGCTGCTCGTCGAGTACGACCCGCAGAACTTCGGCAGCACCAAAGACGCCGACGTGACCGCCGCCACCACACGCGCCCGCAAAGTCGTCGAAGCTGCGCAGATTCTCGGCTGCTCCGCCGCCGCCATAAAAGTCGCCGCGCCCGATGACGACGCCGCGCTCGTTCGCGTCGCCGCCGCCCTCAAGCCCGTCGTCGAACGCGCCGAAAAGCTCGACATCAATCTGCTCATCTCGCCCCACGACGGCCTCACGAGCAAGAGCGAACGCGTCACCGAACTACTCAAGAAGGTCGGCGGCTTCCGCATCGGCACCTATCCCGACTTCCAGTCCGCCGCCGGCTCGTCCAAGCCCGTGGATTACCTCCACCGCCTCACGCCCTACGCCACAGGCGTCTGCGCCACGACCGTCAAGCTCACCGATCCGCTCGACGACCTGCCCGCCCCCAAGCCTTCCAAGAAGCTCGCCGAGCCCGCTGCCGCCGCCAAGCCCGCCAAGGGCAAGGGCAAGCCCGACGAAACCAAGATCGAAGCCGACGAAGCAGCCACGCCCGGCGGCACGCTCAAGAAGGGCAAGAAGGCCGCGACCCCCCCGCCCGTCGAAGTGGCCGAAGTCGAAGACGACGAGATCGACGACATCGATGATGAAGAGTTGGACGCCGAAATCGCCGCCCTCATGGGTGAAGCGCTGGACGACGATCTGCCTCCCAAGCTCGTCGCCCTGCGTCACGAGCCCTACGACCTCTTCCCGCTGGTCGAAGCCATCGCCGCCGTCGGTTACGACGGCCCGCTCGCGGTGGATTACCGAGGCACGGGCGACCTGACCGAAGGCATCATCAAGAGCCGCGACACGCTGCTGGCCCTCATTCTCCGCGCCAAGGACAAGACCGCGGGCTAAGCGTCGCGCCTCGCACGCACTGCACGCACGCACGTCACACTGCTCTACTTCGGCGGGTCAATCACAACCCGCACCGACGTGATGCGCCCATTCTCCAGCATCATCACCAGTCTGCGCCCCGGCACATCCGAGCACTCAATCGCCGGCATCTCGCCGCCATCGGTCGCGTACCGGATGATCTGCCCATCCAGCAGTGGCAGCGCCTCTTCCAGCGACAATCCAATCAGCCCGCCGCCGCGCTGCAGCATCATCGCCTCGCGGACCGCCAGCTTCCCATCTTTCCTGATACCCCCGCTGGTGATCCGCACGCCATACAACGCCAGAATCAGCACGCTCATCAGTCCCAGCGCCGCCAGCGGCAGCACCCACCGCGATTCGAGCGCACGCAGCGCGCGATGCCGCTGATCATCACTCGCGGGCGGGCGAGTCTGGGCCTTCTCAAGCTTGTCCTCAGGCGTCGCCATGGCGTTGCATCACGCTGGCCCTTCGCCCGCGGGCTTTTCACCTTCCGCCGGAGGCGTGGTCGCGTCGGGCGCGGGCGTTTCGCCATCCACCGGAGGCAGTTCAGGCGTCGGCGTCGCCGCGTCCGTCAGCGCACGCAAGTTGGGGAAGCCTTCGCCCATGCCCTTCTCGCGCAAGCCCTGCCCGATGTCGATGTCGTCGCTCGTGCCCACCTGCTTGTCGGGCCCCGCCGACACAACCGTGTACGTATTGTCGCCGCGGGCCGTGTATTCAAACGGCGTGTCCCAGCCATCGGTGAACATGCTCTGGTCCTGCCCCGTGCTCGCCAGGTCCGCCGGAATCACGCCGTTGTTCGCCTTGGCGTATTCCTCCACCGCCGCGACCGTCGCGAACGCCTTGAAACTGCCGAACAAGCCCATCGGCTTGAACGCGCTCGTCATCATGCCCACAAAGATCGTCCACAGAATCGCGAGCACCAGCACCACAAGACTGATCACCAGCCCCGCAATCGCCAGCCCCTTCTTGGCGTGGAACAGACCCACCACGCACAAAATCAACGCAAGCCCCGCAAACCCGATGTTCACATAAGGCACGCAGCACGCCACCAGACTGATGAGTGCCACCACAAATCCGGCAACCCCCGCCCAGTTGCTCCCCGCCTGCTTCTGCGGCTCAGGGTTCACGCCAAATGTCCCGCCCGGTGCCTGGAAAGTGCTCATGGGAGAAAGATAGCCGGGGAAGTGACGGGGCGAGGCACGAAGGCACGCGGGCACGAAGGCACGAAGTGAAGCCAACTTCCCCGGTGAAACGGGCTTTGAGCCCGTTCGGTCATACAGAAAGGCCAAAGACAGGTTCACCACAGAGCCCGCAGAGAGCGCTGAGAAGAAAGCACTCACGCGTGCGATGAGCCGCACTCGGGGCACGTGGTGTTGTCACCGCGTGGATACGCGCACTTGGCACATCGCCCCAACTGCTTGAGCGTGCGCCGGGCGAAAAACGGATACAAGCCCCACGTCACAATCGCAAGCATCGCCGCGCAACTGATGAACGTCGCAATGCCGCGACCGAGATAGTCGCGGTGATACCTGACAATCTGGCCCCCAGCCAGGTCGTCGTTGAAATCAGGTTGATAGCGAATCTGCAAGAGCCGCGTGCCCGTCAATCCCGCCGCCGCCAACGCGCCGCCACCCGCCGCGAGTACCATCAGCGGCACCGCCAGCCGCATCACCATGCGAAGCTGGAACATTCGCTCATCATAATCGAGCGCGCACAGGTGTAGCCGCGATCGTGCGAACCGCAGCAATACAAACGCAACTGGCGGACACAGCAGCACAAAGAGAATCGCTGTCCAGTGATACACGTTTGCCATGTTGTTGCCGGGCCGCTCCCATTGCCAACGGAAGTCATAGCCAATGCCATACGCGTAGAGGCGGCGCAGCGTGCGTTGTTCCATCGGCGTGTATCCACGAAACGGATCTGCGGGGTCCCCTTGCCGCGTTCCCAACTCCAGTTCTTGATTGATGCGTGCATGTGTGCGCGCAATCGACTCGTGCATGTGTCCCAGCACCGTCATATACGTGACGTTGAAACACCACGAAAACCCCACCGCACTGAGCACAAACAGCACCGCCCACACGCTCCACACCATCGCCGCTCGCGGCCCGCGACCAACATGCTCCGCTTTCACTTGCACCACGCATCGCTCCCCTGAAGTTCGCACACTGTATCGCCACAGCCTGCATGCCCGTCCATGTACCTTCGATCCGAATGCTGCCGAACCCCAAGGCCAATGGCAGGTTCACCACGGAGCCCGCAGAGAGCGCAGAGAAGAAAGAGCGAGTGAGCGAAGGGGAGACAGCGGGCATTGGGAATTGGGCAAGGGGCATTGGGTTCAAGTTTCACGATCTACTTCATGACGCGAGTGCCTTGCGTCGCGAAGCGACGATGTTCAATAGCCGGGGGTTGAGCGGAGCGAAACCCCCGGACGATGGATCGCGCACAGATGCACCGCGCAGCGGTGCAGGTTGATCCCGCCCTGCGCTCACCGGCACCGCTACGCGGTGCGCGCGCCTCATCTCGCGCATCCCGGGGGTTTCGCTCCGCTCAACCCCCGGCTACGCACAATGCATCGCTTCGCGATGACAAACCACCCGAGCGCACCCGCGCGGGAATCACGCGATGCCGTCCACCAATGCCCAATCCCCAATGCCCAATGCCTTCCCCCCAAGGTCCAATCACACATGATCTGTCACAGATCACGCCCGCAACATGACAGATCACGCCTTGAAGATGACAGATCACGCCTGCAACGTGAC
>JBKDAN010000063.1:0-19944 GCA_046316615.1 Phycisphaerae bacterium | reverse complement strand
TCCGCTCAAGTCACTGGCATTCCGCCTGGCCTGTGGCATGTTCCAGTCGTGAGCCGCTCACCACGGCCCACACCACACACGCGAAGAACGGAAGGAAGAGAAGACATGATTCGCAGCACCATCGCCATGTTGGGTCTGGTCGCACTCACTGCATCCACGCAGGCCGGCGTCGTCGCTTCCCAAGGCGGCCGTCTCGTTGCAGGCCACGACGCAAACGTCCTCTCCACCTACACCGCTCGCGAACAGGAAGCTCGCTTCGCCGTCAACCTCGCCCGCTTCATCATGCAGCGTGAAACTGGCGGCAACTTGCTCCTCATCGAGCCCAGCTCGCAGACCACCATTCACGACTACAGCCCGCTCGTCGAGCAGTCGCTGACAGCCGCCGGTTTCAACATCACCGTCACACAGTCCACCGACTTCACCGCTGAATCGCTCGCTGCCTACGACGGCGTCTTCGTCGGCACCGTCTTTGATCAACCCTACCGCACTATCGAAAAGGGCACGCTCGATTCCTATCTCGCAAGCGGTGGGGGGGTCTACCTCTTCAGCGGCATGGGTCCTGACCTTGAAGGTGAAGCCGCAGCTCTCAACAACTTCCTCACGCCGTACGGTCTCAGCTTCGATCCCACGCCCGGCCCCGGCAATGGCGGCTATAACGGCATCTACAACACCATCATCAATAGCGAACACGAGATCTTCACCGGCATTACCGAACTCCGCAGCGCGAACGGCATGAACCTCCGCTGGCAGGAAGGTCGCATGGATGCCATGATCGTCCAATACGGCCCCCAGCGCGAAGGCCTCTACGGCGTCGTCACCAACATCGTCCCCGCTCCCGGCGTCATCGCCCTCAGCGGCATCGGCGGTCTGCTCGTCATGCGTCGCAAGCGTGCATAAATCACGTATCGCGACTCCCTCCCCAAGCTCCTTTCCCGCGTGCCGCACGCCATGATCCACCAGTCATGGCGTGCGGTTGGTTTTGCTGTGAACAACTTCATGCGTCACCGTTGCGGTCGCACGATTCGCCGTCACACGCACCACCACATCATTCAAGTACCGTTCAAACACCAGCACGTCCGCATCCCCACTCGCCACGTGCCGCACGCCCCCGTACCGCAGCACAGGCCCAACCACCGCATCCCGCCGCAAGTTCATCCACGAGCGATAGTGCTCCAGCATCCCCGCATCCACGTCATGCCACGCCATCGGTATGCGACAACACGGATCATCCGCGCCCCACATCCCAATCTCCGCCCCGTAGTAGATCATGGGCGACCCCACATACGTCGCCTGCACCGCCGCCAACACGCGCTGGAGCGCGTACTCGCGAGCCCCCGGCTTCTCAAACACATACGGATGTTCGCCCTTCACGTGATGCCGCTCCAGCACGCGATTCTCGCGATCAAACTCCCGCCCCGGGTTCGCGAGCATGTTGACCACGCGCTCCGTGTCATGACTGTCCACCAGCGTCTGATGCACCATCTGCGTCTGCGCCGCCGAGACAAACGCCTTCTCCCACGACGCCACCAACTGCTCGCTCCCAAACGCCTCTCGCGTCTTCGTCGTCGTATCCGTCAGCCAATCCAGCAGCGGATACGCAAACGGATAGAACATCTGCGTGTCGAACGTCTCGCCGCGCAGCTCATCGCTCGCGTTGTGCCAAATCTCCGCGACAATCAGCGCGTCCGGATTGAGCCCCTTCACCACTCGCCGCCAATCGCGCCAAAACGCGTCGCCAACTTCACCTGCTACGTCTAATCGCCACCCATCCACACCATCACGCGGATCCCCATCTCCATTCGGATCCATCCACCTTCGCGTGATGTCCAAGATGTGCTTCTTCGCCCCCGCGTTCAAATCCCCCTTCGCCACCGTCTCATCTCTATCCGCTCCGCTCCCGCCCTTCACCTGCCGAAACTCCGGCAGCCACCCATCCTTCCGATCCCACGCTTGCCACCCGGTCAGTTTGCCTTCATCATCAAACTCGCACACAAACCAATCCGCGTACGCACTGCTCCGCCCGTTCTTCACAACATCTTGAAACGCCCAGTGCTTCCGCCCCACATGGTTGAACACGCCGTCAATCACCACACGCATCCCGCGTTGCTTGCATGCAGGCAGAAACACCTCGACAAAGTACCTGTCCGCACTCGTCCACGTCCACGTGCTGACCTCATGCGGATCACCAGTCTCACTCGCCCGCACGCCATCGCCCGCCAGCGTCGGATCAACATGCCGGTAATCGCTCGCGTCATACTTGTGCAGACTCTCCGCATCAAAAAGCGGGTTGAGATAAATCGCATTCACCCCCAGCGCTTGCAAATGATCCAGGTGCTCAACAACGCCCTCAAGATCACCGCCATATCGCCGCTTGAATACCTCTCGCCCGAACGCCGCTATGTTCGCCTCTTCGCGCATATTACCCGGATACCACGCGCTCGTCCATTCCTTCGCAATCACGTCGCCGCCGCGCGGATCATTCGCCGCGTTCCCGTTCGCAAACCGTTCCGGAAAAAGCTGATACCACGTCGCGCCCTTTGCCCAGTCGGGGGTCTCCATTGCCGCCCGCGTCTCCAAGTGCTGCCACTCGCCCGTCAACCCGCCGCCCACCACCCGTATCACCGCGTCCCGCGCCATGACCCGCGCCCGCGCCGCGCCATCAACATCACTCATCGCGCACCGCACAACGACCCCATCCGCGCCGCGCACCTCCACCACATGCCCCGCATCAACCTCCACATCCGCCAGCCCCAGCCCGCTCGAAATCGGCGTCACGTTCACTCGCATTGCATCTCCCGCTATCGCTCCACTCACGAGCGAACCCGCACAAAGAGCCGCAGAAACCCACTGCATCAGTCGCGCTGTCATGCAAGCAGCATACGCCCCCGCGTACAGTCAGCGTCATGGCGTTGAGCACGCTCTTCCTCGATCTCAACTCCTACTTCGCCTCCGTCGAGCAGCACGTCCAGCCCGCTCTGCGCGGCAAACCCATCGCCGTCGCACCCATCACCTCCGACTCCGGCTGCTGCATCGCCGCCAGTTACGAAGCCAAGTCATTCGGCGTCAAAACCGGCACCCGCGTGGGCGAAGGCAAGCGCCTCTGCCCCAACCTCGTCGTCGTCGATGCCCGCCCGCGCCTTTACGTGCGCATGCACCATCGCATCCTCGCCGCCGTCGACAAACACATCCCCGTCGATCGCGTCCACTCCATCGACGAAGTCAGTTGCAAGCTCGACCGCACCCAGCGCACGCGTGCAGCCGCCGAAAAGCTCGCCGCGGCCATCAAGTCCCAAATCGCCAAAGACTGCGGCAAAACCATGCGCTGCTCCATAGGTGTTGCCCCCAATCGCCCCCTCGCCAAACTCGGCACCGATATGTTCAAGCCCGATGGCCTCGCCATCTTCGATGATGGCGATATCCCCTCTGCCTTCGAACACCTCTCCCCGCAAGAACTCGCCGGCATCGGCCCGCAAATGATGAAGCGCCTCAAGCGCCAAGGCATCACGACCATCAAAGAGCTCATGCAGCGTGATGCCAAACAGATGCGCGAACTCTGGGGCGGCATCATCGGCGAGCGCTGGTGGCATTGGCTCCGAGGCCAGGACGTCCACGAAGACAAAACCCGCCGCCGCTCACTCGGACACCAGCACGTCCTAGCTCCCGACGTCCGCTCGCGCGAAGGTGCCCGCGCCGTCGCCTTCCGTCTCCTGCTCAAAGCCGCCGCGCGCCTCCGCCACGAAAACTACGCCGCCCGCACCCTCACCCTCGCGTTGCGTTTCACGCACGAAGGCATAGGCCAAGCTGGTTGGAACAGCACCAGTTGGCACAGCGTCGCCGCGCTCGGAGAAGGCGTGACCGACACGCCCACCATCCTCGATGCTCTGACCAGCCTCTGGGAACAAGTTCCCCACGACACCCCCCTCCTCGTCAGCGTCACGCTGGGCGACCTCATCACCCCGCAAAGCGCCACCATGCCGCTCTTCCCCGAAGAAGCCAAACGCGGCAATCTCTCCAAAGCCATGGACGCCGTCAACCAGAAGTTCGGCGCCAACACCGTCTTCACCGCCAACATGCAAGACGCCCGCAGCCACGGCGCTGGGGGCATCGCCTTCAACTTCGTTCCTGATCTCACCTTCGCCGACAGCGTCAAAGCTCGCCAGCGCACCACCGGCGAGAAACCGCTGACAGACGCCCAACTCGACGCCCTCATTGAGCACGGCATCGCCGCCGACAACGCACGATAACCCGTGCCTTTGCACCCTGCTGAGGTGATTATCTCTCCCGTCGCGAACACCCCGCAACGCGCAAAGTCCCCAGATTCACAACAGTTCTGCGGGCTTCCGTACCTGCCGCCGGATCGGGAATACGCACACGTCGATGTTACCAGCATGACGCGCCGCTGCGCCGCATTCTCGTTGATCGAACTGGTGATCGTCATTGTGATCATCGGTATCATCGCGGCTGTCGCCGTCCCGCGCATGAGTCACGCCGCCGTCAATGGCAAGGTTGCAACCGCGTCAGCCAACCTGCAAACTATTCGCAAGGCCGTGGACTTCTTCACCGCCGAGCACCACGGTCGTACACCCAACCAAGATGAGTCCGGCACAGCCACGAATGACGCGGAGCCGATCATCCAGCGCCTCACCGAAGGTCCTGGAAAAGACGGCGTGATCGGTGGCCCCTACCTCAGCGAGATTCCCTTCAAACCGTTTGCGAATGCAAACACGCTTGGCGCAGGTAAATCGTTCTCATCCGGTGCCGGTTCCTACGCGTGGGTCTACGACATCAACACCGACGTCGTCTGGAACGACATGCCGATTCCCGAGGAACTCTGGACCGTACCCGGCGCCCGTGTGTTGCTCTCGCCCTCTGAACTACTCACGTACAACGCCAAGTGACGCAGCTCATCACCGTCGCGACAGTCGCTTCGCCGCATCAAGCATCACCCGCTCGCACGCCGCAGCTGCCGCGCTGAGCCCAGGATCACGACGTTTCACAATGGCCAGTTGCCGCTTGAGTGATCCTTCTTTGCACGCGATGCCCGCACCGAATCCGCTTTCAGCCGCAAGTGCAAACTTGCTCACAAAGCCGGCGCCGATCCCTTCTCGTACCATCTGCATGATGCCTTCGATGCTGCGAACCTCCATCACGTAATCCAGTTCCACGCCCGCATCACGTGCCGCACGATCAATCACATCACGCACCGCACTGCCCGCCTCAAAGCCCACGATCGGCATGCCCGCGATCTCACGCCACGTAAACGACGCCCGCTTCCCGATCGCATCCCCGCTGGGCGCAATCAACCGCATCTCATCTTCCATCAGTGGCACGCGAACCAGCTTGTCCGCATCTGTCAATGTAATGGGCAGCGTCACCAGCCCCAGATCCAGCTCCCCGCTCGCCACGCTCGCCGCCACCTGATTGCTGCCCGCTTCACGCACGAAGAACCGCAGCCCCGGATGTTCTTTGCGCATCGCCGACACGACCTTGGGTAGCAGGTAGCTCACCGCCGTCGCGCCTCCGCCAATGCGAATCGTCCCTCGCTCCAGCCCCAGCAGTTCTCGCACTGCCGCTTCGCCTTGATCTGCCGCTCGCACCGCCGATTCAGCGTGCGACAGAAACACACGCCCTGCCTCCGTCAGTTGCACACCGCGCCCTGTCCGCGTAAGCAGTGGGGTGCCCACGTGCGCTTCAAGTTTCTTGAGCATCGCGCTCAGCGCAGGCTGCGTCACACCAAGTCGCACACTCGCTCGTGTCAGGTGCCCTTCCTTGGAAATCACTACAAAATACCGCAGAGGCGTCAGCTCCATGCACCAGCATAGAGAACAGCCCGCGCGTTCGTTGCGCTTCGCCATGTATCGCGCCATGTCACATGCGAACACAAAGCGAAAAGACCAACTAATGACTTGCATCACGCTCGGCAAGTTGGTAGATTCTCTGCTTTGCCCGGCGATGTTCGTCGGGGTCTCGTGGTCGCGCACATGCGCGAAGTCCCTCAAGCGGAGAAGACTCATGAAGAAGGTGCTCCAACGTCTCACGATGCTCAGCTTCGTCGTCGCCATGGGCGGCGTCATGCTCTCCAGCACACCCTCCGAGGCTGCGCGTCGCCCCATCGGCGGCCCTTGCGGCAACTTCTACTGCCTCGACGTTTGGGATCCCGTTATCTGTAGCGATGGTCAGGTCTACAGCAATGGCTGTTACGCTGCCCGCGCCTGCGCTACCGGTTGCGTGCGGCTGGGTGACCAGACCGAGTGAGCCTCGACTATCTCTTCGCACTTCCCAAACCCGCTCAAGGAGCGGGTTTTCTCATGGCCAGTTCAATTGCGCCCGGCCCACCGTCGCTGCGAGTTCTTCCTGCTGGGCCGCACTCAGCGTGCCGAACCACGTCTGCCGCACCGCGCCCTGGCCATCAATCACAATGACCGCAGGCACCATCGGAATCCGCCGCAGCCACGAATTCGCCGCATCGGGCACCATCACCATGGGCAACGTCCCGGGCGACGACTTGAGTTCCTCGCCCTTCATCGCGTTGATCTGCACACCCACAACCGTCACACCCGTCGCGATGTTCTCACGGGCCAGCACGTCAAACGCTGGCAGCGAGTAACCGCACGCGTCGCAGTCGCCGCTCGTCGCCAGCATGATCGTCGCGAATCGTCCATCGCGAAATGCCAACGCGTTCGAGCCATTCACCAGCACCGCCGCGCTATCACGATCAACCGCCACCAAGTCAGGCACCGACTCGCCAACCACCACCGCACCGCTGCCCGCCTTCGTCATCGCTTCAGGCGGTTGGGCGGCTCGCGCAGCCACTTCGTCACGCAACCGCGTCACTTCACGTCGCAGCGATACCACTTGGTACGCCAGCACCACGCACGCAACGATGCAGAACGCCGTGAACGCCACATATGTCGCAGGCAGACGCGTCGTCGCCGGTTCAGGCTTGGCCGTTTCGTCGCTCATGCCCAAACCGTACGCGCCGACCTCAAGCGCCCAGCACGCGCGCCCACCAGCCTTTGGGCTTCTCAGGCATCACGGGATCAATCAGCTTGATGCCCGCCTCTCGCGCCAGCTTTGCCGCCGTCGTGCGAAGCTCCGCCGCAAATCGCCCCTGCGGTTGCTTGAGCAGCGCAGCCGTGCGGCACTTGACCGCATCGGTGACGATCTCATCCTTGTGCAGCCAGCCCAAGAGCTCAGGCGAGAACTTCAAAAACGTTGCACACGTCGTCGAAATCCGCTGGAACGTGCGACGAGCTTCTTCTTCACTCGTCGCCTGATTCACGATGACGCCCACACGCCCGGCAAACGACTCGCCGTTTCGCATCGGCTGCCGAAGGAGCTTCAGCGTCGCGTACGCATCCGCAATGCTCGTGGGCTCAGGCGTCACCACAACCGTGGCCAGGTCGCTGAATCGCACAAAGCCCAGCACGCCTTCCGACAGACCTGCGCCCGTGTCAAACATCACCAGATCGGCGGTGTCTTCCAGATCCATCACCGCCTCCAGCAGTGCAGCGCGTTCACTCGCCGGCAAGTTGGCCATGCGGGCCACACCCACGCTGCCCGGCACGAGCTTGAAGCCGCCCGGCGCATCAATCGCAATGTGGTCAAGACCCCTGCGAGGCGAACCCGGCTCAATCACAGTCTCCAGCCGACGCGTCGGGCTCATGCCGCACAGCACATCGGCGTTGGCCAGTCCCAGGTCCGCGTCAACCAGCGTCACGCGAATGTGCCGCTGCGCCAGCGCCGCTGCGACGTTCACCGCGATGCTCGTCTTACCGACGCCGCCCTTGCCGCTCGTGATGGCGACCACCGGCACCTTGCGAATGCGCACAGGCCGATCATCGGGCGGGAAGAATGAAGCAGTGCGCTGCATCGCCACAGGAGCAACGTACTCCTGCTTGAAGCTGGTGACCATCTGCCGCAGTCGACTGGCTTGATCAGTCGCGGGCGGTGGCGCGTAGAAAGGATCGTGGCGCGCGTCAGACACGCGTGAAGTATTGGCCACCCCCCTTTCTGTCGTCATGGAGCCCAAATTATGGGGTGCGAACTGGGCTGCTCGCGACGGATTCCCGTCGCTGGGCAGGGCCGCAGCGTTCGTAGGTGATGTGACTGCGCTCATGGACGCAATTTCCCGTCAAGCACGAGACGTGCTAAGCGTGGCGGATGTGCGAGCTCGATGTGCTCGGGCACTTCCTGCCCCGTGGTGAGAAAACTGAGTTTGAGGCCCACGTTCGCACAAACCGTGGGAACGACACCGAAGCGTACCGCTTCGTCGAGCTTGGTGAGAATCAAGTTGTTGGGTTTCAGTACGCTGAAGCGACGCGCTGCGCTCGTCAGCACATCTTCAGCCATGACTGATGAAAGGACCAGGTGAGTCTCATCGGCGCTGGCGGCGTCGATGAACCCGGCAAGTTCGTCGATGCGAGCGGCGTCGTGCTGACTGCGTCCCGCCGTGTCGAGCAACACCACATCGCAGTCCATCAGGCTTTGGCATGCTTCCCCCACTTCGCGAGGCGTGAGACACACCTTCAGCGGCAGGTCGATGATGTTCGCGTACGTTCGCAGCTGCTCCACCGCCGCAATGCGATACGTATCGCACGTGATCAGTCCCACTCGCACATGGTGGCGCAGCTTGTACGCCGCCGCGAGCTTTGCAATCGTCGTCGTCTTGCCCACACCCGTCGGGCCCACCAGCGCGATCGTCAAAGGCCGCGAGAACCCGCTCGCCGCGTGCACTCGCTTGCCCGCTTTGGGCAAGCCTCCGGCGCAAGGCATCATCGCCGCCAGTTGCCGCTCAACGCTCGCCCGCACCACGCTGGCATCAGTCAGTTCGCCCCCGTGCAGTTCATCGCGCACCGCGCCGATGATCTTCTCAACCAGGTCGCTGCGCACGCCCACATCCTGCAGTAGCAGGTACATCTCCGCCAGTGGGGGTGTCATCCCCGCCGTGGCCAGCCCCGCCAAGCCGCCTGCGCCGCCGGTCATGCCGCCGCGCCGCGTCTCGCTCAGCAATTGGCTCATGAGCGTGCGAATAGATCCCAGCTCGCTCTTGAGCGTTTCCACCGCCGCACTGTCCGCCGGTGCAAGTTCCACGCTGGTCGCGAGGCCTTTGGTGCCTGTTGTCCGCGAAGGCATTGCCTCAGGCTTGGTGGTGGCGGGAGCTGGCGCAACCGCCGCAGGCTTACTGCCCGCCGCCGCCGCCATGACGCTCACGCCTTGCAGCGTTGCATTGCCAGCAGCGAGGGCGGGCTTTGGTTCAATCAATGTCGTCGTCGGTGCCGCAGGCGTGCGAGGCGTCGTGCCACCGCTCTCAACCCGAGCGTCACTCGCGGCGACAGCTGAGCTGCCACGGTTGGCGCCAATGGTCGTAAACGTCGCGGTCGCGAACGAATCTTCGCGACGATCGCCATTCCGCTGACGGTCATTCTCGTACGTGAACGCCGCGCGTTCACGGATAGCCGCCGCGCTTGAAGGGGGCAAAGTTGCACTGGCGGGAGCCTCGCGAAGCTTGGGCCCCATCACCGTGGCCGCGTCGCTGGCAGTAATCTCAAACTCATCGTGTCCGCCCACGCCCATCACAGCGCCGACACGCGTCGCCCGAGTATGCAAGATGACAGCGTCCTTGCCCAGGTCTTGCTTGACCTGCGCCAGCGCCTCCGCCATACTGCGACCTCGGTACGTCTTGAGGTTCATCTCGCCATCCTGGCCAACTGCGAACGCGCCAACCGAACGGCGACACGCCCGCTCCGAACCATCGCCCAGCCTCCTGCCGAGCTCATGTCTGATAAGGATACCACAACGCCGCCAGCCCGCAAGTCCCCTTCCGCCATGAAATTCGTGAAGTTTGCGATTGTGGAAAACGTGACTGATTCCGGGGGGCTTGGTCACAGTCGGCACCTCGGCACCCACCCGTCGGTCGCTGTCGCTCTACGCTCCTGCCATACCCGCACGGACGCGCCATGAAGTTCTTCGACACTCTCTTCGACATGCTGGGCATCAAGCCGGTGGCACCCCCGCCGGCCAAGCCGCGTGCTATCGCCGCGCCGCGTCGCAAGCCAGCGCCTTCTCAACCGCCACAGCCCGCAGCCACCGCTCCCGAGCCCACTCGCGTGCCCGCAGCCGCCGCCGCGACGGCCCCGCGTCCCGCACGCGTCACGAAGAAAGCTGCCCTCTACGACACCATGACCCGCGAGATGCTCCAACGCTACGACATCCGCGTACGCAAATGGCGGAGCAGCATGTCCGGTGTTGCGTGGTACGTCACATACCGCGACGGCAGCGTGCAGCGGCTGCTCGAAAGCCCCAAGCCCAAGAGTCCCATGTCCGCCGCCATTTTCTTGCACGAGGTGGGCCACCATGCGATCGGCTTCAACGTTTACAAGCCGCGCTGCCTCGAGGAATACCACGCGTGGCAGTACTCACTCGCGCAGATGCGTCAGTGGAACATCCCCATCACCCCGCGCGTGATGCAGCGCTACCAACGCAGCATGAAGTACGCCGTCGGCAAAGCCAAACGCCGCGGCATCCGCGAACTGCCCAGCGAACTGCTGCCCTTCGCGCAGTGAACCGTGCCGCGAGCTTCACGCAGCGTCATACGTCACTCGAAGCACCGGCCGCTTCACGATGAAGCGCAAGCTCGTCCACGTCCCCAGCAGCCACAGCACCGCCGCGCCCACGCACACCGCGATGTACGACCAATGGTGCCTCACATGCGAACGCTGCGAAGTCACCACCATCGGTCGCGCCTCAGCATGGCTCGCTGGCAGTGACGCGTATCGAAATCCATACATGCTCTCTCTCAGAAAAGTCACCAACGCTTCGGCGTTCGCGAAGTTTCTGAACCCGCACGACTCCCGCACCCAAGCCTCCAACCGCCGCGGCACATCTCTCAAGCCAATCACTTTCTCGACACCTTCCGCATCACGAAACAACCCTTGCCTCCAGCCGGGGTACCCGCCCCCGTAATCCTGCGCCGCCAAGTGCATGTGCACAGTCGGCCCGCCATCCAGGTGGATAGTGGCATCAACTTCGTTCATCACGACACCAAAGCGATCCTGCCAGGTCTGCCGCACCGTCCAATCGATACGCACCGTCCCATCCGTCAACGTGTGCCACGTGCTCGCCCGCGTCTGTATGTTGCGTTCTGGCATGGCGAAAATGACGAGCACGACGCACGCAATCAAGGCGATGAGCAACCACAACGAACCCACGACTCCCAATGCAACAAACTTGGGCGGATACTTCGTCTGTGTCTGGCCCTTGACCAGCACACTGCCGCGATCAAGTGCGCGTCCACACTCCGGGCACCGCTTCCCGCCGTCCAGCAGCGCACTGTCGATCGTGCTGCCGACCAGCGATTCCACGTCATACCCGCACACGCACGATGTCGCGTTGTACCACGTGCTCTGGCGACCGGCGATGCACCACGACAGCAGCACAAGCAGGACCAAGCCAACAAGTATCAGGATGACAAGCACGATCCCCATGTCACAAATCTCAATTCACATGCGACTGCCCAATCGCCACAAAACGAATCGGCCGACCTCACGCTAGCCGCCGGCCCTTGAAGCGACGGCCATCGCCCTGGCAGTCTGAAGACGATCACGCCGTCGGCACGCCCAATCAAAGATCCAAGTTAGTACCGCCGCCAAGATGAGCGGAGCCCCCAAGCCCCACGGCAGAACGAAGTCCCACTCGGTCTTGCTTCCACCATGCGGAAGCGTCGTTCCCACCGAGTTCTCATCATGAAGTGGGTCATTGTGCATTACCAGATTGTTGAGACCACGCCGCAAAGCATCGACAGCGGGCGCATCACGCATGCCTGCCATCAGGCCCACGTTGCGGCCGGTCCATCGCTGCAGATCGTCCACCGTGGGCTTATCAGCCACCCGCGTCACCGTGCCATCCGCATCAACCAATTCAGCCCGCAGCCATCCACGCTTATCACGGATGTACGACCGCGGCATGACCAGCTTCATCTCTCGTCCATCCGTCAACGCGATCCGAGCAGTCATCGAGCGATACGTTCGAGATCGTGCGAATCGTTCCCATGTACCAGTCCATGCAGATTGCGTGGTCCATGTCCACCGAATGGTCGGCCCGTTCTCAGTCAGCGGCTGCACCGCACTGCCGCCGAACCACTGCGTGTACGCCCCCTTGCTCGATAGCCAACCTCCCGCAATCAGCCCAGCAATCGCAGCGATCACGGCGAATGCCATCGTCGTGCGCCTTCGCGACGCGAATACGCGCTGCGACTGGGAAGCTCGCAGAACGGTGCTCTCCTGCAGTTGCACGCCGCACTCAGGACACACTTTGCCGCCATCTACCGGCTCATCCGTACCAACCAAGCCCGCAAGTTCGTAGCCGCATCCGCCGCACCGCGTTGGCCCCGTCACGCCCTCCAACCGCCCGATCAAGCCATCACGCAGCGTGAGCAGAGCCCACCCAATCACCACCGCGAAGATGAGAAAGATAAATGGCATGGACGCGTTCAGCTCAACGTGTACTCCAAGGTGTACGGCTGTCGGCGATAAACAGCCCGCATTGCCCAAACCGCGAGTGCCAGCCAAGCAACCACGATCATGATTCCTACTGGATAAACATACCAGCGATACGAACGCATCGACACAATGGCAGGCCGACCTTCAAGCGTCACCCGCGCTCGCCACCCCCACGGACGAGAACTCGTGTGCAATTCACTCATCCCGTCAGCAAAGGCAGCTGCCACCATCAAGCCGTCCGCACGCTCTCGCACATCCGTCGCAGTGCCGAGCCAGTTGACAAGCACATCAGGCATGTCCCACGCAGCAACCTTCGTTTCCGTCCCGGCATGATCTCTCAATCGCACCGCGCGCCAGCCTCGCGCCGCGTCGTAGTCTTCAGTCACCAGCGCAATTACAAACGATCGTCCCGCAGCTGGCGTGATCCGCGCTTCCACATCATTGCGAATGACCCCTCCCCTTTGTACCCACTTCTGTTGCGCTGTCCACGCAATACGAACCTCACCCGATGCCGCGCTGTGAATGGTTGTTGCCGTGGTGGTCGCACTCGTCACAATCGGCGCAAGCGGCGGCACAACCCTCCAGATCACAAACGCAAGCATCGCGAGTGCAATGCCGACCACAACCAGCGACAGCCCTCGCGGAGCATACTTGACCTCCATCTCACCTCGCACCCGCACCTGGCGCAGCGTCAGCAGACTGCCGCACTCCGGGCAAGTAAGCGTGCCCGAAAGTCCGGGTCCATGCGGGTCGTACCCCGTAAGTGATTCAACGTCGTAACCGCAGTTGCACGTTGTCGATTTCATCCATCGGCGCGTCCGCGGCAGGACGCAGTACAGCAGCAGCGACACGCACAGCCCGACGAAGATGAAACTGAGAATGTCCACGGAACGCTCTCGCCCTACGCATAAGTCAATGCGTGTGTTCGTCGCTTGTAAACAGCCCGCATGCTGCCCGCCACGCCAGCGAGCCATGCCAGCCCCGCTCCGAAGCAGGTGGCGTAGAACGCTGGTGAATACTCGTCGTGAACACGTTGGCCGACTGCTTGAACGGGCTTGGTCGATGCGTACGTCATGGGCGAGCCCGCTCGCTGCACGCCAAACGCGCCTTCGCGCAAGATCACGAATACAACCGCGTTTGTTCCCGATCCTGTCAACCCCGTGGCCTGCTGCAACCACGTCACCATGGCATCAGGCATCGCAGTTTGTGCAACCAGTTGCTCCCTGCCTGCGTCATCACGCAGTAGCCAGTGGGCCCATCCGCGTGCTCGCGTGAACTCTTGTCGCGGCAACTCCACAAAGAATCTGCGGCCCTGCTGTATCTCCACAGTTGCCTTCGCGCCGCGTTCCCCATCGCCCGTTGCATGAAGGAGCACATCCTCAATCGTCCATGTGATCGTCACATGAGTGTCTCTCGCCGCGTGCGTTGTGACGAACGTCGAGTACACATGCGTGACCGGTGAGAACGATCTGTCGATGAACGCCGTGCCAGCCAGGCCGACAACACACCACGCTGTCGCGACGACTGCATACGAAAGCGTCTTTGGCGCAAATCGCTTCTCAATCTGTCCGCGAACCCGCACCTGTTGAAGAGTCAATCGAGCTCCGCACTCCGGGCACGCAATCGTGCCCGCCAGTCCGGGCCCTTGAGGGTCATTCCCCGTGAGTGATTCAACGTCGTACCCACATATGCATGTCGTCGCACGCGTCCATCGGCGTGTGCGCGGCAGCAGGCAATACACCAGCAGCACCACGCAAAGCCCGACGAAGATGGAAGCGGCAAGTATCACGTGTTGTGTGTGCCCGTCGCATACCCCAGCGTGTGTGTTCGCCGCTTTGCAATGGCTCGCATGCTCCATGCCACGCCAAGGAGCCACAAACCTGCGAAGAACGCAAGCGCAACGTACGTTGCCGATGAATACTCCCGCTTCGCCGATTCTCGATGAATCGTCGGTGGCCACGTCGCGTTGTACAAACCAGGTTCGCCGATGCGTTGCAGTCCATACACGCCTTCACGCACAACTGTGGTCAGCATCGCAAGGTCCGCCACGTCCGTCAAGCTTGTCGAGCGTTGCAACCACGCCGTCAACTCGTCGGGCATGTCTCGCTGCGCCACCCACGCTTCGTTGCCTGCATCGTCACGCAACTGCCACTTGTCCCAACCTAACTCGTCGGCAAGTTCGTCTCGTGGCAGTGTCACCGTGAACGTACGGCCGCCAGGTACATCCACCTCAATCACTGCGCCGGTGCCTGCGTTGGCAGCCGGAAGGAAGACAACCTTCTCCGTACGCCACGTGATGGTGACTTCTTTCGTGCCCACCGCGTGCTTCGACGTGATCCACGTTCGCAAGACGACGTCACTCGGTGCGAACGACGACGTGAGGGCCAGCGATGCAACAGCCACGATAATCCACGTGACGCCCACGACAACAAGTGAAAGGGTCTTCGGTGCGTATATGGCTTCCACTTGTCCGCGAAGACGCGTTTGCTCAAGTGTCAGAGGAGTCCCACACTCCGGACATTGCACGCCGCCTCGGAGCGATGTTGATGCGGCATCAGTGCCGACAAGTGACTCCACGTCGTACCCGCACCTGCATGAAGTCGGGTTGTTCCACTGCCGCATCCGCGGCACAACGCAGTACCCCAAGAGCGCGAGCCAGAGAGCTGCGACTAGCAGAAGCATGATGAACACGATGCTCTGCCCTCCCTCTGCCTGCCGCATCTGCCGCACGTGCGACAAAGCCAAACGTCCCGGGCGCGATTCGAACGCGCGACCTGCCGCTTAGAAGGCGGCTGCTCTATCCAACTGAGCTACCGGGACCACGCCGATTCCTCGGCTGGGACAATCGTACGCCAATGCACATCTTGCGCCATGTCGGCCCAGTGTCCGCTTGCACATGCTGGTATCCTGTCGTGGGAAAAACCATGGCCGACCGCAACCTCCAATCCGACCCCGCAAGCCGCGATCACAAGAGCCCCATGAGCGCGTCGAGCGTTGCCACCATGCTCGCAGGCGATGGCTCATCATCTGGTGCCGGGGGCGGGCCCTTGCTCTTTGAGATCTCGACCGAAGTATGCAATCAGGTCGGCGGGATCTACCAAGTCATCCGCAGCAAGGCGCCGCTCATGGTGCAGCGGTGGGGCGATGGTTACTGCCTCGTCGGCCCGTGGGAGGGTGCCAAGGCCCAAGTGGAGTTTGAGGAATTGCCCGCCAGCGGGTGGCTTGCTCACGCGCTTGAGGAACTGCGGAGTGCAGGCCTCCACGTGCACCATGGCCGCTGGATGGTCCCCGGCCGGCCGCGCGTGCTCCTCATTGAACACTGGCAAGGTTGGGAACGTCTCAACGAAGCGAAATTCCGGCTCTGGACCGATCACGGCATCGACACGCCAGGTGATGACGGACTTGTGAACTTCGTCGTCAGCTTCGCGGACGCTGTGCGGCGGCTCTTTGAAGTGCTGTGCCGCCATCGTGACAACGCAGGCGCGGGCGGCAGCGGGCCGATCGTCGCGCACTTCCACGAGTGGCTGGCCGGACCGGCTATTCCGATGATCCGCAAGCAGGGCTTGCCCGTCGCGACGGTGTTCACCACGCACGCAACGATCCTGGGTCGCTACATCGCAGGCGGCATGGACGATTTTTATGATCGTCTTCCGTGGCTGGATCATGATTTTGAGGCTCGCAAGTACAACGTCACGACGCAGCATCGAATCGAACGAGCCAGCGCACACGGCGCGCACGTATTCACGACAGTCAGCAGTGTGACTGCGGAAGAATGCAACTACCTGCTTGGCCGGCCCGTTGATGTGGTGACACCCAACGGCCTGACGATCAATCTCTACAACGCCGGTCACGAGCAGCAGCGCTTGCACGGCGTCTACAAAGAGCAGATTCACCGCTTCACGATGGGGCACTTCTTCCCCAGCTATCAGTTCGATCTCGACAACACGGTGTACATCTTCACGAGTGGCCGATTCGAGCCGCGCAACAAGGGCTTTGACCTCTGTCTCGAAGCCATGGCCCGCCTCAACGCCGAACTCAAGAACCAGCGCATCAACAAGAACGTTGTTTTCTTCATCATCACCAAGCGTGCGACGCACAGCATCAATCCGCTGTCGTTCGAGAAACGCGGCATTCTCAACGACCTTGATGAAGTCTGCGAGAAGATCAGCGAAGGTGTCGCCGAGCGACTGTTCAAGCGAGCTGCTGGTGGCGGACCGCTGAAGCTCGACGATCTGGTGGAAGAGTACTGGATGCTGCGTTACCGCCGCGCGCAGAGCGCGTTCAAGCATCATGGTTTGCCCATGGTCGTCACGCACCTGCTGCAGGACGAAGACAAAGACCCGGTGCTTAGCTACATCCGCAACCTGCAACTGTTCAATCGCGCTGAGGATCCGGTGAAGGTCGTGTATCACCCCGACTTCATCACGCCCACCAATCGCCTTTGGAGTATGGACTACGACCAGTTCGTGCGCGGCACGCACCTGGGGCTCTTTCCCAGCATGTACGAGCCCTGGGGATACACGCCGCTGGAGTGTGCGGCGATGGGTATTCCCAGCGTCACCAGCGATACGGCCGGTTTCGGTCGGTATGTGCAAGAAAGCTACGCCGACCCCGACCGAGGCGGCATGTGGGTGCTCAAACGCCGCGGCCGCAGCTATCACGATGCCGCCGCGGACCTGTGCAAGATGCTCGTGGATTTCTGCCGGATGGATCGCCGCGATCGCATCGCGCTGCGAAACGAAGTCGACAAGCGCAGCTGGGACTTTGACTGGACGCGGCTGGGCCGGGCATATCACACGACGCACGAACTGGCGATCGCGCGCATCCGAGCGGAGCAGACGCTAAGCGTGCAAGGCGGCAAAGCCAGTGGTCTGGCCAGCCTTGGCGCGGTGACAGCGGATGACCTCTCGAAGATGAGTGCTGGCCAGAGCGCGGCGATTGCGAAAGTGAGCGAAGACGTGAAACTGCCCAGCGGCAAAGGGGCGCGGGCGTGAGCAGCGCGGAGAAGAAGCCCCACGTCCAGCTCTTCACCGATGGCGCCTGTTCCGGCAACCCCGGGCCCGGCGGGTGGGCCTACATCTTGAAGCACCCCGCCAGCGGCAGCGTCCGCGAGCAGAGCGGCGCGGAACGCGAAACGACGAACAACCGCATGGAGTTGCAGGCGGTCATTGAAGGTTTGCGAGCACTCAAGAGGCCGACGTTCGTCGATCTGACCAGCGACAGTCAGTACGTGCTGAAGGGTCTGGAAGAGTGGATCGACGGCTGGAAACGCCGCGGCTGGAAGACGGCGGACAAAAAGCCCGTGAAGAATCAGGATCTCTGGGAAACGCTCGATCTGCTACGTCGTGAGCACGAAATTCGTTTTCACTGGATCAAGGGGCACAACATGCACCCCGAAAACGAACGATGCGATGCGCTGGCCGTCGACGCGTACCGCAAGCTGATGAGTGATCGGTGAGCGACGTCGGGGTGTGTACTGGTTACAATGGGGGAGGGACCGGGTGTGTGTCGTGCGACGCGCGACGCCCTGGTATGTGGGCCGCCGAATCGCGAGTGGACGATCACGCGATTCGCTGGCATGACGCAAGCTGTGCGTACATCAAGCAGGAGGCTTTGTGCTCAAACAGCGACATCAGTTCTTCGTCTTGCTGCTCGGCATCGCGGACGCGGTGGTTGTGGCCGCGGCGTGCGTGCTGGCGTGGGCGGTGCGACGCGACGCCATCGACGGCACATGGCCCGCGGCGTCCGGCTTGCAGTCGCTGCGAACCCTGCTGCAGGAAACGTTGCTGATCTTCGCGGTACCGGTGGCGGTGAGTTCGCTTCGCGTGTTCGGTCTGTACATGCCATTTCGTGATCGCCGATTGCTGGCGGAAAGTCGGCAGGTGCTGAAGGCCACGCTGGCGACGCTGGTGTCGTTGATCGTGCTGATGTGGGCCTTGGGTCCGTCGATCGTGGGTGGTTTTGATCCTTCACGCACGGCGGCGTGGGGCAGTGTTGCGCTGGATGCGGGGCGTGTGCAACTACTTGCGCTCGCGGTGATCATGCCCGCGGCTCTCGTCGTGTCGCGCATGTGTTTCCGCGTCGCGCTGCGTGCCGCACGCAAGCGTGGTCGCAACCTGCGGCACGTCGCGGTGATCGGCACCGGACGGCTGGGACGCATCGCGTGTCGCACGCTGGATCGCAACAGTTGGACGGGGATCAATGTTGCGTACTTCATCCATCACCACGACCACGTGACGCCGACGGACATGGTGGTCGGACGGCCCGTGCTGGGCGGTATTTCGCAGCTCGAGCAGATTCTGCAACTGCGACCACCCGATGCGATTTACCTCGCACTGCCCAACACGCGGGCGAGCATGATGCCCGAGTTGCTGCGGCGGCTGGAGCGGTACCCGATTGATGTCCGCATCATTCCAGATGTCAGCCCCAAGTACACGCCCATGGCAATGACGGTGAGCGAGCTGGAAGGCATGCCGATCTTGAGCGTGCGCGAGAGCCCGATGAACGGTGTCGCCGGCATCACCAAGCGCGGTCTGGATGTCGCCGGTGCGGTGGCGGGCATTCTGATCTTCGGTCTGCCGATGATCGGCATCGCGATGGCGATCAAGTTCACGAGTCCGGGGCCGGTGGTGTTCCGTCAGCGGCGCGTGTCGGTGGGCGGCGAAGAATTTGAGATTCTGAAGTTCCGCACCATGCAGCACGTGCAGGATGAGAACACGCCCGCGACATGGACAACGCGCGGCGATGCGCGGGTGACGAAGATCGGGTCGTTCCTGCGGCGCACAAGTCTGGATGAACTGCCGCAACTATTCAATGTGTTTCTCGGCCAGATGAGCCTGGTCGGGCCGCGTCCGGAGCGACCGGAGCTGATCGCACGATTCAAGGATGACTGGCGCGGCTATGTGCTGCGGCAGCATGTGAAGGCGGGCATGACCGGCTGGGCACAGGTGAACGGGCTGCGTGGCGATACAAGCTTGCGTAAGCGGTTGCAACTGGATCTGTTCTACATCCGCAACTGGAGTCTTGGGTTTGATATCAAGATTCTGTGGTTGACTCTCTTTCGCGGATTTGCCCATCCCAACGCGCATTGACGGGAGTGCGGGGAGTGGCCTAGACTCCTCTCCACGGTGGTGAGAATCCCGTGCAAGGTTTGCGGCTGGATAGCTCAGTTGGTAGAGCACCGCATTGAAAATGCGGGTGTCGCCGGTTCAAGTCCGGCTCCAGCCATTCGAGGAAGCACGCGAGTTTTCGGACTCGCGTTTTTCATTGGGGGCGACGTTGGGCAAGGCGAAACCGGGGCCGTTGTGGCGGGCTCGCTGCTTTCGGGGGTTTGGAGCCAGCTTTCAGTTTCCGCGTGCGTGGGATGATCGGCCTGCTTTGCTCCAAAGAGCAAAGCGGGTAAGCGGCTGGCGCACCGGAATTGGCGGGCTTGGGCTTACTTCGC
>JBKDAN010000062.1:0-24422 GCA_046316615.1 Phycisphaerae bacterium | reverse complement strand
CCAACGCCGCAACCACAAACGCTTCCCGCTCCGACATGGCACAAGTCTCCTTCCACGGCATGGCAACCTCCTGCCATACCTGTAAGCCCTGTCACCCATGTGCCCAGCATCCTCTGTTACCCATGTGCCCGGTTCGGACAGGCTGCAGAGCCAGCCTGATGGCACGGGAATGGCACGGGGATGTGGGCGTGGCGTTGGGTATAATGGTTACTAACAAGGGGTGCGAGTGCACGCTTGGGTTGGTTGGTGGTTGTAACGAGAAGGAAGTTCCATGCAGCGCAGTGACAGCTTTCGCAGGTTGACGTCAGCAGTGTTGATCGGCATCGCGGTGATCGGCGGGAGCGCGATGCTGGTGAACGCGGTGCCGAGCGCGATGGCGCCTGCGCCGGCTCCGGCGTCGGTGGGGCTTGTGAACCTTGAAGCGCTGATGAACAACCTGACGGAGCTGAAGGATCGCAACGCGGAAGTGAAGATCATCAGCGATGAGATGATCGCGAAGCGCACGAAGCTGGCGGAAGAAGTGAAGGAAATTGAAGCGCAGCTGAGCACGTCGGTGCCGGCGAGCAACATGCAGGAGCGCGTGCGCATGACGGCGGAACTGGCGGAAAAGCGGCAACTGTTGAAGATTCGCAGTGAAGGCTTCAGCGCGCAGATTGATGTGATCAACGCGCAGATCATCCGCGAGCTGTACGGCAAGGTGACCAAGGCGATTGAAGAAGTCGCGAAGCGCGAGGGTTACTCGCTGGTGCTGCTGGATGACCGCGGGATTGAGCTGTCGCCGCAGATGTCGAGCGATGCGGTGAATCAGGTGATTTTGAACAAGCGGATTCTGTTCGCTGACGGGAGCCTGGATATCACGGATCGCATCGCGACGGTGATGAACAACGACTACGCGGCGGCCAAGACCAAGTAAGTGCGGTGACGCGGCGCGACGCCGGACGGCTCTGACTTCACACGATTTGACGTGACACAGAAGGCAACCAGCATGGAGCACGATGTGGCGAGCCTGGCGGCGCTGACGAAAGCGACGCTGACGGGCGATGCCACCGTGCGCATCGCGCGGCTGGCGAGCTTTGATACGGCGACGAGCGGCTCGCTGACGTTTATCCGTTCGGCTGACTTTGCGGCGCGCTGGACAAGCAGCGCGGCGAGCGCGGCGTTGGTGACGCCGGAGATTGCAGCTCGTATTGAAGCGCTTGGCGGCGCGACGGCTGGCAAGGCATTGCTGGTTGTGGCGGATGTGGACCTGGCGATGATTGAACTGCTGACGGTGTTTGCGCCGGCGGCAGCGGCTCGGCCTGCGGGCGTGCATGCCAGCGCGGTGGTGCACCCCACTGCTCGCGTTGCGGCGTCGGCCCATGTGGGGCCGATGTGCGTGATTGAGGAAGGCGCGAGCGTGGGCGAGAAGTGCGTGCTGCACGGGCAGGTGACGGTTGCGGCGGGCGCACGGATTGGTGACGGCACGACGCTGCACAGCGGCGTGCGCGTGCTGGAGCGGTGTGAGATCGGGCGCGTGTGCATCTTGCACGCCAACGTGGTTGTCGGTGCGGATGGGTTTGGGTATCGGCCTCGGCCGGACGGGCGGGGGCTGCTGAAGGTGCCGCACATTGGCAATGTGGTGATTGGGGATGACGTAGAGATTGGCGCGGGGACGTGCATTGATCGCGGCAAGTTTGGGGCGACGACGATTGGGAGTGGGACGAAGATTGACAACCTTGTGCAGATCGGACACAACTGCGTTTTGGGTCGGTGCTGCATCATTTGCGGGAATGCGGGGCTTGCGGGCAGTGTGACGATGGGTGATGGCGTGGTGGTGGGCGGGGGCGTGTGCGTGGCGGACAATTTGAGCATTGGGAGCGGGGCGAAGATCGCGGGGATGGCGGGTGTGATGAACGATGTGCCGGCGGGTGCAACCTATATTGGTGCGCCGGCGATGAACGCGGGCGAGTGGCGGCGGATGCAGGTGCAGATGCGGCGACTTGGCCGCAAGACGTGATGCACGCAAGGCGGGCACGTCACGAGCGAGGTGCGGCATGGCATTGCTAAGTGCGGCGGTCGGCCCGTTTGCGGGCGTGGGGCTTTTTACGGGATGCGAGAGCAGTGTGCGATTGCTGCCGGGCAAGCCGGGGGGCGGACTGCGCGTGCAGCGATTGAGTTTTGATCAGGTCGCGATGCAGCGTGCGCTGGTGGAGCATGTGGCGCGAGATAGCACGTGGGCGGGGCCTGCTGCGCCGCTGGTGCGGAACACGACGCTGCTGGTGAGTGCGCAGCCGGGTGAAGGGGTTGCGGCGAGTGACGCGACGAAGGTGGCGGCGACGATTGAGCATGTGATGAGCGCGCTGGCGGGCTTGCATGTGTGGGACGCGACGATTGAGATCAATGCGTGCGAAGTGCCGATTTTTGATGGCAGCGCGAAGGTGTTTGTGGATGCGCTGCTGCCTGTGCTGCGTGCGAGCGATACACCTGAGCCGGTGCGACTGACGCAGCGTGTGGAGGTTCGCGAAGGCGATGCGAGCATTGCGGCGGAGCCGGTGGCGAGCATGGCTGACGCCACGATGACGTACAACCTGGACTACGGCGGGCGGGGCGGACTGGGGCAGCAGAGTGCGACGTGGGACGGGCGTGCGGAGAGCTATGCGAGGGAGATTGCACCTGCGCGGACGTTTGGGCTGCGGAGTGAGTTGCAGATTGTGCGGCGGATGGGGCAGTTTGCGTGGCTGCGTGAGGCGGAGATGCTGGTGTTTGATGACACGGTGGCGGGCGGGGAGCGGGCGTCGCTGGCTTTGCGATTTGCGAATGAGCCGGCGCGGCACAAGCTGCTGGATTTGATTGGGGATCTTGCGCTCTTGGGGCAACCACTGCAAGCGCGGGTGACGGCGACCAAGAGCGGGCATGCGTTGACGGCGGCGCTGTGCCGGAAGATCGCGGCGATGGGCGGGTGAAGGGCCTGCGTCAGTTGCTGCGGGCGCGCTGGTAATCGGTGAAGAGTTTGTCGATGAATAAACCAGCGGTGGCGTTGGCGGGGGTGACCATCTGGCGCTGCTGGGCGACAAACTCAGCGGCGGCCTTGGGGCCTTGGTCCACTTCCATGAGGGCGGCGCGGGCGAGCATGGCTTTGACGTAGTCGGGGGTGTTGGGGGGGATGTTGTCGCTATCGCGGGCGATGATGGGACGGGCTTCTTCGACACGGCCGGCTTCGATCAGCGCGCGGGCGATCATGCAGCGATCGCTGCGGGTGCGGGGGGAATCAGGGCCGTGAACGCGTTCAACGATGGGCTGGGATTCTTCGAGCCAGTGAAGAGCAGTCTGGGGCTGCTTGTTTCGCATGTGAAGTTCAGCGAGATTCTGCAGCATGCGCACACAACCGGCGACAACGTCGGGCGTGGCCTGGCGTTCAAGACGTATGTAGCGTTCTCCGACGGCGATTGCCTGGGGAAGGTCGTTGAGGGCGTCGAGAGCGAAGTAATGCTCGACCAGCACGTGGCGATGGAAGGAACTGGTTTCGCCCTGGACGCGTTCGACAACCTGGGCAAGGTCGCGGGCTTCGCGCTCAGCTTCCTGGAATTTGCCCGCGCCGCGCAGAACGCGGGTAAGCACGTAGCGAGCGTTGAGCGTGCTGGAGTGATTGAGGCCATAGAGCTCGCGAGCGACGCTTGCGGACTTTGTCGCGGCATCCAAGGCGCGAGGGTCGTTGTTGCGATTGAGCAGGGTGCTCTCGACGCTGAGAACGTCCTGGTGCAGTGGCGTGCGGGCGTGGCCGAGTTTCTCGATGCGTTCTCGCAAGGCGATTGTTTCGTTCAGTCGCTCGGCTCCTTTGGACCATGTGAGAGCGGCGGCTTTGGCTTGGAGGGAGAGCACGTCGTCGGGACCCAGCGCGGCGATGATGTCACTCTCGAGGGCAAGGGTGATGTCCTTCATCTGTTCCACATCGCGAATTGCGCCGCCTCGGGACGTGTTCTCGGAGAGGCGAAGCTCGAGCGTGCGACGGTCGGCGGGGCCGTAGGCGTCGGTAGCGACTTTGACGGCGGCCTCGAACGTCACGAGAGCGCCGGCGTGATCCCAGAGCGTGCTTTGGGATTCGCCGACTTCCTGCAGGACGCGGAGCAGGAGTTCGGGATCGTTGCTGAAACGCTGGCGGGCCTGCTCACTGACGTGGCTGAGGTGCTCGCGGAAGGTGTAGGAGTCGCCGCCGCGGGCGTTGGGATTGACTTCGGCCAGCACGTCATCGAGGACGAAGTTGGCGACGGCTTCGGCGCGGGCCTGCTCGCGCTGGGCATGTTCGCGAGCGGCTTCGGCGCGGCTCGCGTTGAGCAGGGCGGCGGTGGTGCCGGCTGCGACAGCGATGCACGCGACGGCGGCCATGACGCTGGCGATGCGATTGCGCCGGACGAACTTGCGAGCGAGGTACCAGGTTGTGGGGCGCGCCGCGGTGACGGGCAGGCCTTGCAGGTAGCGATCGAGGTCATCTGCGAAGGCGGCGGCGGAGGCGTAGCGATCTTCGGCGTCGAGCGCGACGGCCTTGAGCACGATGGCATCGAGATCGCCACGAAGGACGGATGCGAGAGATGCGTCGGCAGCGAGCGAGCTGGGCGGTTTGGGTGCGTCGGGGGAGTCGGCGTCGGAGCGCGGCAGTTTGCCCGTGAGCAGTTCGCAGAAGATCATGCCCAGCGCGTAGACATCCATGCGGACATCCGCGTGGCGGCTGGAGGCGGACTGCTCGGGACTCATGTAGCGCGGCGTGCCGAGGCGAGCGCCGGCGCGGGTGAGCGCGTCGTGCTGGGCATCGTCGAGCAGACGGGCGATGCCGAAGTCGATGATGCGGGGCATGGCGCGGCCATCGCGCAGCTCGACGAGGACGTTGGAGGGCTTGAGGTCGCGATGGAGCACCGCTCGCTGGTGGGCGTGATGGACGGCTTGCGCGAGATCGCGCATCAACGTGATGCGGTCGTTGAGCGAGAGGTTGGCAGCCTGCGCGTACTCGGTAAGGGGTTTGCCCTGCACGAGTTCCATCGCGACAAATGGACGATTGTCGTTGTCGACACCGGCATCGATGACGCGGGCGATGCCCGGGTGCTCGAGGCGAGCGAGGATGCGGGCCTCCGCACGGAATCGAGCGAGCACCTCGGTCGTGGCGATGTCGGTGTGCAGCAGTTTGATCGCGACATCGCGCTCGACGGGGCTGAGCTGGCGACCGCGATAGATAGCACCGAACGCGCCGCGGCCCAACTCTTCGTACAGCTCATAGCCGGGAATGCTTGCGGCGTGCGGGGGCGCGGCGGGATGGCGAGGATCGGTCAGCAGGTTGGATGCACGGCTGTGCGATGCGAGCAGGCGCAGAGCTTCTTCTCGCAGGGTTGGCGGCGCGGCGTCGAGGATGCGCTCGTAGGCGGTGACATCGCTGCCTGCTTCGAGCAGATCGAAGAAGACGTCTTTCGCGGATTGCGCGACGGCGGTTGTGTGGTTGGGGGGCTGCGTCATGTGCGCCCCTCGTTGTGCGGCGTGGAACGCTCGATGATTTGCTGCAGCCTGGCGCGGGCGAACTCCCAATCGCGCTTGATGGTGCGATCGGCGAGACCGAGTATCTCGGCGATTTCGTGGATCTGGCGACCTGCGAAGAAACGCAGACGCACGACGGTGGCGGCGCGTTCGTCTTCGGCGGCGAGGGCGTCGAGAGCTGCATCGAGCAGCAGCAACTGCTCCGGGTCGGCTCGCTCGGAGGCTTCGAGCACGTCGGCGCTGATGGCGACGCTGCGCGGATCGCCGCCGCGCTTGATGGCGGCTTTGGCACGGGCGTGATCAATCAGAATGCGACGCATGGCGGTGGCGGCGGCACTGAAGAAGGCGTGGCGATGACCGAACTGCGAGATGTCATCGGCACTTGCCCGGAAGAGGCGCAGGTATGACTCGTTGACGAGGCCGGTTGCGCCCAGGGTGTGGCTGGACCGTTCGCCACGCATTTGGGAACGGGCGATGACACGGAGTTCGTCGTACACCATTGCGAGCAGTCGCTCGCGGGCGTCAAGTGAACCATCGCCGGCTTGGCGAAGCAGCACGGTGACATCACCCGCGTCGCGCGTGTGATCGCTCGGCTGGTTGTTCATCGCGCACACTCCCACGCCGCGAATGAGCTCGCAGAGTGGAAAATGGTACGTACGGAGAGCCGTCATCAACACCGCAGGCGGCATGAAGGGTGATGAGGGGACATGGAATGCGCAGAGTTGGCCTCACACTCCCCGGGGACGCGGGGGGACGGCGTGTGCAAGTTCTTGCATTTATTGGGGGTGCAAAGTTGGTTTTTCGTGTAAACTGGTGGTGATGTCATTTCGTCATTTGTCGTTGTCGCTTTTTGTCATGGTTGTCGGGACGAGCGCAATTGCGTTCGGTCAAACGTCGGGGGTGTCGCCGCTGACGCCGCCCACCAACGGGCCGCGGCGCGTGGACCCCACGTGGCTGGCACTGGTTGATGCGACCGTGCACGTGTCGCCCACGCAGACGCTGGGACGAGCGACGGTGGTGATGCGCGGCGGGCGGATCATCAGTGTGACGGAGGCGGACCCGGGTCCGGACGGCAAACACGGCACCGGCGATGATGTGGCGACGCGGCTGCCTATTGGTCCGCGTGTGCTGGATGGCAAGGGGCTGCACGCGTATGCGGGGTTTGTCGATCCGTATGTGGAAGTGGATGCACCCAAGCCCGACGCCAAGCGTGCGGGCGTGCATTGGAACGATGGCGTTACGCCGCAACGCAGTGCGCTGGATGGTGGCGGGCTGAGCGACGGGGCGGCGAAGGAACTGCGTGACCTGGGGTTCACGGCGGCTTGTATCACGCCGCGCGGCGGGGTGTTTCGCGGGCAGAGCGCGCTGGTGAGCACGGCGGCGGCGGACAGCGACCCCAGCATGAGCCGGCCGCCTGTGTATGTGAGCAGTGTGTATCAGAGCGTGGCGATGGAGCTGGGTGGGCGGGCGTACCCCGACAGTCAGATGGGCGCGATTGCGCTGATTCGTCAGACGTTGAGCGATGCGGATTGGGCTGCGGCCAATGGTGATGCGGCAGAGAGCGTGATTGGCGCGGGCGAGTTCAATGCGCTGCGGCACCTGATTCCTCTCACAGTTCCGAGCACGGAAGGGACACCCACGCCACTCAGTCTCGTTTTTGATACTGCCGATGAGCTCGAGGCTCTGCGTGTGGCGAAGATCGCGCGCGAGTTCAAGCGGTCGTACATGATTCTGGGTTGCGGGACGGAGTTCGCGCGGCTGGATGCGATTGCGACCGATCTGAAGGCGGACAAGGCTGCGTTGCTGCTGCCGGTGAGCTTTCCGAAGGCTCCGGATGTGGCCAGCATGGAGAAGGCCGAGAGCGTGGAGTTGCGCGACATGATGACGTGGGAGCAGGCTCCCACCAACGCTCGGCGGCTGCATGGCGCGGGTGTGACGTTTGCGTTTACCACCGCGAAGCTGCGCGACAAGGGCAACTTTTTGCCCAACATTCGCAAGTTCGTGCGATATGGCCTGCCCAAGGAGGTCGCGCTGGCGAGCTTGACGACGACGCCTGCGGCTTTGCTGGCGGCGACTGATCAGGTCGGCACGATTGAGGCGGGCAAGCGCGCGAACATCGTGGTGATGAACGAGGAGTTGTTTGACAAGCAGAGCAAGATGCGCATGCTGCTGGTGGATGGCCAACTGCACCAGATGAACAAGCCCGACGCGGATGTGTCGGGTACGTGGACAGTGTTAGCGAGCTTTCCTGATGATGCGGTGCGGACGATTGTGATCAGCAAGGGCAAGCCGGGTGATGGTGATGTGGTCATTACGAAGACCACGCCTGGCAAGCCAGCAGAAGGCGACAAGCCGGAAGTGAAGGAAAGCAAGGTCGAGGCGAAGGCGCGCAAGGTGTCGATCGAAGGCAATCAGCTCACGTATGTGTTTGAGCATGATGAGTTTGGTGCAGACGGACTGGTGAGTTCGTTCATCGTGTTTGATCTGGATGCCACGCCGCCCACGTACATCGGTCGCGGGATGCTGCCTGATGGGCGTGAGTTCAGTTTCAGTGGTGAGCGGCAGCCGGACAAACTCACGGGCGTGTGGCCCACGTGGTTCCCGGCGCAGGCGGGACAGGCGGCGTTTCAGGGTGCTGCGCTGGTGTTTGATGAGAAGAACACGCTGACGGGGCGTGAGCCGTTTGAGAAGGTGAGTCCGGTTGCGGTCAAGAACTTTGCGTGGGATGGGAAGACCGTGTCATACGCGCTTGACCTGCCCGAGCAGGCGGGCGGCGAAGTGACGATCACGATGACGCCTGATCTGTCGGCAGATCCTGATGTGGCGCGCGGCGTGGTGAAGAGCAAGAACGGCGAGTTTCACTTCACGAGTGTGCGGCGGGACGCCAATCCGTTCCGCGGCACGTGGCGTGTAAGCAAGGCTGATGGGAAGGATGTACCGGCGGATCGCAAGGAGCAGATTCGCGTGAGCATCGGCGAGAAGGACATGCGCGTGACGCGCACGCTGGATGATGGGACGACGAAGGAAGCCAAGGGCAAGGACGAAAAGTTTGAAGATGGCACGTACGCGTTCACGCATTCGCTGAATGAACTGGGCTTTGACTTCTTGGGGAAAGAAGGCAGCAGCAGCGACAAGCTCGTGATTCGCTTTGGTGAGACGCTGAAGGACGACACGATCGAAGGGACGAGCACGTTCAGCGATGGCTCGACGCACACGTATGTGGCGCAGCGTGAGGTGAAGGACGACAAGAAGGATGAGGACGATGCGCCGACGGACATTCCCGAGAAGCTCGGGCTGCCGTTTGGGCCTTATGCGATGGAGGCGATGCCCGCGCAGGATCGTGTGTATCTGACGAACGCGACGGTGTGGACGAATACCGATCAGGGCGTGCTGGAAGGCGCGACGGTGCTGCTGAGCGGAGGCAAGATTGAAGGTATTTACCGCGAAAGGCCTGCGGTACTTGATCTGGGTGATCTGCCCGAAGGCACGCGCGTCATTGATTGCGGCGGCAAGCACATCACTGCGGGCATCATTGATGCTCACAGCCACACGGGCATCAGCAAGGGTGTGAACGAAGGTGGTCAGGCCGTGACGGCGGAGGTTCGCATCGCGGATGTGACCAACCCTGATGACGTGAACTGGTATCGCCAGCTTGCGGGTGGCGTGACGAGCGTGCTGAGCTTGCACGGCAGCGCGAATGCGATTGGCGGGCAGAGCCAGACCAACAAACTGCGCTGGGGATGTGCGCGGCCCGATGACATGCACTTTGAAGGCGCGATTGCGGGCATCAAGTTCGCGCTGGGCGAGAATCCACGCAGCGTGAACTGGGATGCGGGCACGGGCCAGTACCCGCGCAGCCGTATGGGCGTGGAAAAGTTGATTCGGGATCGGTTTACGGCGGCGAAGGACTATGAGAAGGCGGTGCAGGATGGAAAGAGCGCCGCGTTCAGGAAAGATGCCGACGAGACGAGTAAGGGTGGCGGCGGAATCCCGATTCCCAGAGCACTGTTCACGCATCCGCGTGAGATCCGCCGCGATCTTGAACTCGAAGCTCTCGTTGAGATTCTTGCTGGTGAGCGTCTGATTCACTGCCACAGCTATCGCCAGGATGAGATCGTCATGCTCACGCAGGTGGCGCGGGATTTTGACTTCAAGATCGGCACCTTCCAGCACGTGCTGGAAGGGTACAAGGTTGCGGATTACGTGCGCGACTACAGCGGCGGCGGTAGCGGCTTCAGCGATTGGTGGGCGTTCAAGGTTGAGGTGCAGGATGCGATTCCTGCGGGCTTCCCGCTGATGCACAAGGTTGGCGCGGTTGCGAGCTTCAACAGCGACAGCAACAGTCTGGCGCGGCACCTGAATGTTGAAGCGGGCAAGGCTGTCAAGTACGGACGCGAAGTGGGCGGAGTGTCTGCTGAAGATGCGTGGAAGTTCGTGACGCTCAACCCGGCGAAGCAACTGCGTGTTGATGACCGCGTGGGCGCGATCAAGGAGGGCCTTGATGCGGACATCGTGGTGTGGACGGGCGATCCGATGAGCACGTTCAGCAAGGCGGAGCGCACGTTTGTGGATGGGCGCGAGCTGTTCAGCTTGGAGCAGGACGCCAAGCATCGCGCGACGATCACTGCGGAGCGGCAGCGGCTGATTGCGAAGCTGCTGGACTACAAGAAGAAGAACCCTGAGAAGGCGGATGACAAGAAGGACGAGCCCGCCAAGCCCGGCGAGTTCAGCGATCAGCAGCTTGCCGCGATTCGTGCTCGCCAGCTTGAGATCATGCGCAGCGGCCGTGATCCGTTCTACGCCCCCGGCGTGTGCGGGTGCGGGGTGATGCACTGAGGAGAGCGAACGAGCGAGCAAGCGAACGAGCAAGCGAACGAGCGAACGAGGGGAAAGGCAGAAGAGATCGGTAGCGCGGGCTTTGAGCCCGTGCGAGAGAATGACAGAAGACCGCACGCGCTGACACAAGGCGCAACCAACCACACTCACATCATGTCCACCTCCACCACACAACTCACAACCTCCGCGTTCCTCCGCCACTTCTCCGCGACTCCGCGACCGGTCTTCGCCATCACCGCGATGCTCGCGATGACCACGGTGGCCAACGCGCAGGACCTGGTCGCCAAGGCTCCCAAGCAGGAGAAGATCATCGCCATCACCGGCGCGACGATCCATCCGGTGTCGCAGCCTGCGATCGAGAACGGCACGCTGGTCTTTGAAGACGGCGTGATCACCGGCGTCTACAGCGCGAGCGAGTGGCAGGAATGGCTGAGCACCAAGCGGCTCGACACGACCAAGTGGGTCATGATCGATGGCGAAGGCAAACAGGTCTATCCCGGCTTCATCAGCGCGTACACGCAGCTGGGCATCAGCGAGGTGCAAGCTGTCGCCGCGTCCAACGACCACTCCGAAGTCGGCAACGTCGCGCCCGAAGTGCAGCCGACCATCGCGGTGAATCCTGACTCCACGCTTCTGCCCGTCACACGGCGCAACGGCATTCTGCTTGCCGGCGTGCATCCCAGCGGCGGGCTTATTCCCGGGCAGGTGGGCGTCATTCGGCTGGATGGCTGGACGATCGAAGACATGAAGGTCACGACGCGTCGCGGCGACATGGCGGGCCTGATGGTCAACTGGCCCCGCGTGCGGCCCGTGCGCGCGTGGTGGATGGATACGCCGGAAGAAGAACAGATGAAGCGCATTCGCGAGAACCTCGCGACGCTGGACAAGACCTTTGACACGGCTCTGGCCTACGCGCGCGAGCGCTTGGCGAACCCCGATGCGCCGATTGATCTGCGCTGGGAAGCGATGCGGCCGCTTTTCACGATGCCGCTGCTGGTGGAAAGCGGCAACGCCGACAAGGCCCTCATCAAGCCATCGCCGCTACTGTTCATTGAAGCCAACGACGCCGATCAGATCGCGAGCGCGATCACCTTCTGCGAGAAGCGCAGCCAGCGGTGCGTGATCGTGGGCGGGCGCGAAGCCGACCGCGTGGCGGAGCTCTTCAAACGCACCGGCGCGATGGTGGTTGTGCGGGGCGTGCAGAACATGCCGCAGCGCGATGACAGCCCGTATGACGATGCGTACACGCTGCCCATGCGGCTGCACGCGGCGGGGATTCCCTTCGCCGTGACGCACAACGACGACACGGCCCACGAACGCAACCTGCCGTACGTGCTGGGCACGGCTGTCGCGCACGGCCTGCCCATGGACGCTGCGATTGAAGCGGTGACGCTGAACGCCGCCCGCGTGCTGGGGATTGACGACACGTACGGCTCGCTGGAAACCGGCAAGTCCGCCACGCTCTTTGTCGCCACCGGCAACGCCCTCGAAGTGACGACCGACCTGACGCACGCGTTCATCGATGGTCGCGAGATCGACCTGCGCAGCAAGCAGACGGAACTGGCGAAGAAGTACCTGGAGCGATATCAGCAGACGGGGGATGTGAAGAAGTGAAGTGACGGAGAACGGAGAACGGAGAACGGGGAGCGGGGAGCGGGGAGCGGGGAGCGGGGAGCGGGGCAGATGGTGTTCCGCGAAGCGGCAGCGGTCCAGAGTCGGTGGTTGAGCAATGCGAAACTCCCCTCCCCCGGAACGCGCGAACGCCGAGCATTGCACCGTGCAGCGGTGCAGGTTGCCCGTCACTTGAGCGGTTGCGGCCATTTTCTCAGCGATTGCACCACCAAGCATCGTTTTCCGCGCACGGTTTGCCGACATCGGCGCACCGTTTATGACAAACGGTGCGCCGTGCATGGCGGATGGTGCGCCGTCGGTGGCGGACGGTGCGCCGTTGGCGGGTTTGCGTGCGCCGTCGGACGCGAACGGTGCGCGGAGAAGCGCGCTTGGTGCGCGAAGCATCTCTCTTGGTGCGCGGTTTGGCGCAACGCGAGGGTGAGCCGGCACCGCGGCGCGGTGCAGGCGTGCGAGGAATGGTCGTCCGGGGGTTTCGCTGCGCTCAACGCCCCGGCTATGCACCGTTGCCGCTTCGCGGCACAACGACATGCGCGACGTGCGATCCGGCGTGCGGCGCTGACTGGTCGACGCCGCACGTGCGCAGCGATCGCAGCGGCACGCATGCCGAATCACGCATGCCAAATGCCGTGATGTTCCTGATGCTTCACACGACTGCGGCAGCCGCCGGCTTCACTTCCACGCTGCGGGCGTTCTTCGCGCCCGCCGTCGCCACGCGCTGCGGCACGGGGCGCAAGTTGTGGAACGTGCGCGGGCGGCGGTAGATGCCGATCATGGCCTTCAGGCCGCGGATGAAGCTGGCCACGCCCTTCTTGAGTGCTTCGCCGCTTTCAACCGTGCGCAGCTGCCAGCCGTCGTTGGTCAGCAGGAAGTTGTGCGTGCCGCGGAACCAGCTTGTGGGACGGCCTGTGGGGACGATCGCGATGTCGGCTTTGCTCGCAAAGACGCCGCGGAGGACGCCCTTGACCATGTCGCTCTTCATGTGGCTGCCCAGACTGCGGTGGTGCCAGTAGAGCCATTCGCTGTTCTTGTTCCAGCCTTTGGGCGGCAGTTTGCCGAGGATTTCGAGTTGCTCGCGCAGGCCCGGCAGGTCGTTGCAGCGCAGGGCCATGAGCGGGTGCACGTAGATGCTGGGCTTGCGGCCTTCGCGCTGTTCAAACTTCGCGGCTTCATCCTTCACGGCGGCGGCGAGGTTGGCGTAGGGCTGCATCTTGGTGCTTTGGATGATCTTCATCATCCCGCCGGGAATTTCGTGGCCTTCGGTCTTGCACTGGGCGGCGTGTTCGAGGCCCACCAGGTGCAGTTCGGCCAGTTCGTCCATGCCCGTAAAGATCTGGCCGATGGCGCGGAGCACATCGACACCTGCGCGGCGGAAGCGGGTCTTGGGGCCAAAGCCGCAGACATCGATGGGCGCGTAGGCGTTGCGGGTGGTGTAGTAGCGGACCCAGGTTTGGAACTTGCGGCTCCACAGCGGGTGACCGGCCTTGCTGGTGGGCACGCCGCCGACTTTCATGCCGGTCTTGCGGGTCATTTGCAGACACCACTCGACGTCATCGCCGTGGATGAAGATGTCAGGCATGAGGCCGGTCTTCTTGACGGCGTCGTAACGCACCAGCGTGCTGCACGCAGCCAGGTACTCGGCGGGAATGATCTTGCGCTTGTCCACGTCACCCAGCGCGGCGGGCACGAAGAAGCCGTTCTTGGGGTTCATCTTGCCGCCGATTTCGTAGGTGGTCTTGGTGACCAGATCGACGAGGGCGGAGCCGAAGGCGCAGTAGTTCTTGTGCTTGATTGCGGCCTTGATGAGTTCGCGCAGGCTGCGGCGAGCGACGCGCACGTCGCTGTCGAGCAGCCAGAGGAAGTCGGGCGTGTCGAACTCGCCGGTCAGGCCTTCACCACTCATGACGCGGGCGATGCCAGCGGAGAAGCCGCCCGCGCCGCCCGTGTTCTTGTCGAGGCGATAGTGCTCGACGCGGCAGTTGGCGGGGATGCTGATGGTGTTGAGGGGCGTGGGGCTGTTGTTGTCAACCAGCACGCTCCAGAGGGTGATACCGCGCAGGTCGAGGCGGCTGATGTCCTTGAAGAGCTTCTCGAGGTCTTCGCGGCGCTGGTAGCCGGGAATGACGACGGCGACGCGCCAGGCTTCGCCGTGCACGCCGCGACGGACGCGCTTGGGGCTGCTGTCGTGCGCGTGGCCGTTGTGCTGGCCATTCTGCTGGCCTTGAAGTTGGCCGTTCGTGTGCGAAGTACCCGTCTGGCCATTGCCGTTGAGCATGAAAGAAGTTCCGTAAGGCGTGCGCGACGCGGTCCATGCGTCGCGGTGGGGTGGTTGCGGATGGAATCGGGCCGCGCCGTGTGGCGCGTGGCGCACGCAAGCCTGTGTCGCCCGATGCGGCGGTCCGGTGGAGGGACTGCCGAAGGCGACTATAGCGAGTGCAAGCGCAATCTTCACGCACCGCACGGGTTCCGAATATTGGCGGAATCTGGCACAACGCACGTACGGATAACTGGTACCATCCTCATAATGGAGTCGCTGCGGCCTCGCACGCGTAACCGCGCGCCGCTCCGATCACCTCGCCCTGCTTGGGAGTTGCTTTCATGCTGATGAGCCTGTCGCCCGTCGCCGATTTGTTTGTTCGTTCGATCAAGACGATGTTGGGTGACGCCACGGCCCACCCGGTGGAGGCTCTGGAGAGCCGGACGCTGCTGGACTCTGCGCCGCTGCCCACGATTTCGATGCTGGAGAGCGCGAGCAACACGGTGGTGCGGTTTGAGACGAACCTGGGCGACTTCGATGTCGAGATGTTCAACGGCGCGGCACCCAACACGGTCGCGAACTTCCTGAATTATGTCCGCAGCGGGCGCTACGACCAGACGTTCGTGCAGCGCAGCAACCGGACGACGGACTCGGGCCAGACCGGCGGCATTGGTGTTCTTCAGGCTGGCGGGTTTGCATACAGCCAGGTGGATGGCCTGAGCGCGGTGCCGACCGACAACCCCATTGCGTTCGAGCAGACGGGACGGCTGAATCTGTCGCGAACCATCTCGATGGCTCGCACGAACAACCCGAACAGCGCCACGAGCCAGTTCTTCATCAACACAGTTGATAATCCAGCGCTGGATCCAGCCAACAACCGCTTCGCGGTGTTTGGCCGCATCATTCAGGGCTGGAACGTGGTTGAGGCGATCAGCGCGCTGAACCGCGTGAATGCCACCACCGACGCGGCGTTTGCGGGTCCGTTCTCGGGCAACTTCGCCAACGTGCCCGTGACCGCGCAGCACAACACGCAGCAAGGCATTCGCGAGACTTCTCTGGTCATCTTCCAGAATGTCGAGATCATCAAGCCTTCCGAAGTCGCCGGCTTCTTCACGCAGGAACTCGTCACCCCCGAAGGCTTCCGCAGCGACTTCACGACCGAATCGGTCGACATGTACAACCCCAACAGCGTCGCGACGCGGTATCAGATCATCGCTCGCTACGAAATCGGCGGCAAGGACGATGGCTTTGCGAGCGGTGGGCGCGATCAGGTGATCGCGTCGGGCGTGATCAACGCGAACAGCAAGGCTCGCGTGCAGATCACCAGCACGTCTGCGGGCTTCAGCGATTTGACTCGCAACGGTGCGTACGCCATTGTGGCGCAGTTCGCGTTTGCGGAAACCGCGACGAACCTGCAGCCGGTCGCGGCGGCCATCACGCGTGATGACTTCGGCACCAGCACGAGCGAAGCGTTCGTGAATCCGTCGGCCTTCACCAGCCCGCAACTGCGCGAATGGACGTTTGCTCGCATTGAGCGCAATCCCGACAGCCTGGAATACATGCTGTTCTACAACCTGTCGGACACCACCGCGACGGTGACGGCGGAGTTTGTGACGCCCAACGGGCTGCGCACTGTGACCCGGGTTATTCCTGCGTTCACGCGGAGCGGTATCGGCATCGCCGAACAGGGCTTTGGTGAAGGCCAGTTGGCGGCGCGCGTCACCAGCACGCAAGACATTGTGGCAACCCTCACCGACTGGGACATCTTCCTGCCCAGCGCGACGGTGCCTCGGGTGGCCATTCCCAGCTACATGGTGAACGGCAGCGCGGGCGGCGGCAGCACGGTGGGCAGCGTTTCCCGGGCGGTGCGACCGGGCAGCGGCATGGGCGTGTCGGAACTGTCGATCTACAACAGCGGCACCTCGGCCTCGACGGTCAACATTCTGTACAGCGGCTTGACGCCCCTGGGCGCCACCAGCGTGACCGTGCAGCCCAACACGCGCGTGACGGTTGCGCTGGACCAAGGTCCGACTGATACGCCCGTGAGCATTCTGTATGATGCGGGCGCGAATCCTGTGACCGTGCAGTACACCAGCCTGCCTGAAGTGTTCTTCCCGACGCCTGGTCTGCCCAGCTTCCGCGTGGACGGCTTCGCGAACCAGTTTGCGAGCAGCGTGCCCACGGTGGCGACGTTCGCTCAGGGCCTGTTCGAGAACAGCACCAACGCGGGCAGCGTGGCAGAAGTGCTCTCGATCTTCAATCCGTTGCAGAGCGTTGCGATGACGTACAGCGTGGCGTATCGCTTCAGCGATGGCACGTCCATCACGGCGGCGAGCGGCACGCTCAACGCCCGCAACGCCATTGACCTGACCACGCAGCAACTGACGAACGTTGTCGCGAAGATCAACAGCGGCGCGAACTTCCGCCACTACGCCATCGTCGTGACGGGCTCAGTCGATCTGGGCAGCGGCGCGGCCGCCTTCGCGGGCATCACGAACTTGACCCGCGTGGATACCCGCACTGCCAAGGCTGTCATGAGCGGGCCGTTTGTGAATGGCACTGCGCTCTTCCTGAGCAGCACTGCGGTGGTTGGCTCGGTGGTGCCGTGAGCGATCCGAGTTTGGCAGCGGATGTCAGGCGGCATTGATCGTGTCGCAGCAAAGCAGGCCAGCAATCTATCACACGGGCCCGGAAACGACTTCCGGGCCCGTGTTCTCTTTGCGGCAAGACTCGGTGTGCACAAGCACACGATCCGTCAGCACACACCCACTGCCGCTAATATCCACGCTCATGCGTCGTGACTTTCTCGCCCCGTCCACGCTTACCGGCGATCCCTTCTGGGCATTCGCGCGGGCGATGCTGCGCTACCGGGCGCACATCGCGCTGACGTTGGTCATGACGGTCATCTCCGCTCTCACGCTGGGCATCGGACTCGCCGGCACGCAGCCGGTCTTGAAGGCGATTTTGGGTCAGGGCGGCAATCTGCAGACGCTTGCACAGAACTTCAACGCGTCTGTCGCCAAAGCAGCTCAGTCCTTTGGGCCCATCGCGCATCTTTCGTTGTCGCAGGCGACCATTGACAGTCTGCCCAGCGACCCCTTTCGCAGTCTTGTTGACATCATGATCGTGCTCATCGCGCTGACGGTGATCGGCGCGACGGCGACATTTCTGCATCAGTACCTTTCGCTCACGGTTGTGAATCAGACGGTGACCGCCGTTCGGCGCAAGGCGTATGTCAGCGTGTTGCGTTCGCCGCTGCGCACCGTCATCAGCATGGGGCCGACCGACGCGGTTGCTCGCATCATCAACGACAGCTCGCAGCTCGCGAACGGTTTGAATGTGCTTCTGAGCAAGACGCTGATTCAGACGAGCAAGGGGCTGGCGGGCTTTGTGGCGGCGTTCTACTTCAATTGGAAAGTCAGCCTTGTCGCGCTGCTGGTCACGCCTCTGCTGTACACGATCATCCGCAAGCTGGGCAAACGCATCCGGCGAGCGGCCGGCAGCGCGCTCGAGAGCCAGGGCGAACTGCTGGCACACAGCACGGAGAGCCTGCAGGCGTTGCGTGTCGTCAAGGCGAGCGATGCCGAGGTGTATGAGAGCGGGCGGTTTCATGTCATCAACAAGCGGGTGATGCGCGAGCTCAATCGTGTGCGAACGGCACGTGCCATTGCCAGTCCGCTGACGGAAACGCTGACGCTTGTGCTGCTTTGCGGCATGGTGCTGGTGGTGGCGAAGGCGATCCTGACGCGAGGGCTTGATCCGACTGATTTCATACTCGCGGTTGTCTCGCTGGCTGTCGCGGGCGCGGCGTTCAAGCCGCTGACTGCGCTGGTGCACGACATTCAAGCGTCGACGCCCGCCGCGGAGCGCCTGCGTGAGCTGATCTGCCTGCCCCATGAACCTGGGCACGCACGCACCGCGCCGCGCCTCGCGCCGCACATGCGCGACATTGCATTCAGCCATGTGACCGTGACCTACCCCGGGCGCACCGTGCCAGCACTGAGCGATGTGAGCGTGGCGATTCCGCACGGTTCGCGTGTTGCCTTTGTGGGCCCCAACGGCAGCGGCAAGACGACGGCGCTTTCGCTCGTCAATCGCATGTTCGATCCTGATAGCGGCACGGTGAGCATTGATGGCGTGAACATCGCTAACGTGCACGTGCGTTCGCTGCGCCGTCAGATCGGCGTCGTGACGCAGGAAACCGTGCTCTTCAAGGGGACCATTCGCGGCAATATCGCGTACGGGGCGCTGGGCATGGCGCGCGTGGTGAGTGAAGACGACATCATCGCGGCGGCGACGCAGGCGCGTGCGCATGAGTTCATCAGCAAGTTACCCCTGGGCTACGACACGCCCGTCGCCGAGCAAGGGCTAAGCCTGTCGGGCGGTCAGCGTCAGCGCATCGCCATCGCCCGCGCGATTTTGCGCGATCCTCGCATCTTGATCCTTGATGAAGCGACGAGCATGGTCGATGCCGAAAGCGAGTCAGCGATCGCGGCGGCGCTGGCGGAGTTTGCCAAAGGCCGCACGACGCTGATTGTGGCTCACCGGCTGAGCACGGTGGTCAACTGCGATCAGATCGTGGTGTTCGATCAGGGCAAGATCGCCGACATCGGCACGCACGAGCAGCTTCTTTCGCGCTGCGGGGTGTATCAGCAGTTGGTGAAGTCGCAGTTGATGTAAAGGAAGTACGAAGTACCGAAGAGACGAAGTACCGGAGGAGGAGCAGCGTGCCATGCCTTTCCTTCGGTACTTCGTAGCAACGGTGCTTCGGTACTCGGCCCCACACTACCCTGTGCCATGCATCGTCCCGGCGCCGACCCTGAGAACATGACCGAAGTGGACTTTCTCTGCGACTTCTGTGGCAGCACGTGGAAGCCTGAGCGTCCCATGATGGAAGGACACAAGGGGTCGCTCATCTGCGGCGTGTGTCTGACCAACGCGTACAAGCAAGTCGTGCTCGCGAATGCCGGCATGACGGTGCCAGAGCACATCGCCTGTACGCTGTGCCTGCTGAACAAAGCGGGTGACTACTGGCAGAGCGCGACGCGGGTGGATCTGCAAGACGGCGAAGTGCTCGTGGAGCCCGAGCCGGGTAATGTCGTTTGCCGCTGGTGCATCGAACGCAGCGCGACGATGCTGAGCAAGGATGCGGAGAGCGGGTGGAAGAAGCCGGTCGCGGTTTGAAGCGCCCGATCCAGCGACGGTTCACATTCCACTAACTTCGCCACTAACTTGCGCACTAACTTCCCTACGCTTCGTGCATGTCCCGGCTTCCCGCAGACAAGCGTCGTGAGCAGTTGCTTGATGTCGCCGCTGAGCTTTTTGCTCGCGACGGTTACGCCCGCGCCACCACCGCCCAGCTCGCCAAGGCGGCCGGCGTGACGGAACCGATCATCTATCGCCACTTTGAAAGCAAGCGCGATCTGTTCGTCGCACTGATTGAACGCACGGCGAAGGACACGCTGGAGCACTGGGAGAGTCGACTGGCCGCGGCGAAGGACCCCGCCGAGCGCATCGCACGATTGACGGAGGAGAATCCGTTTACGACGCCGGGCGGTCGCGTGCCGTATCGAGTGTTTCTGCAGGCCATAACCGAAGTGAACGACCCGATGATTCATAAGGCGGTCGTCGCGCACATTCGTGACCTGCACAAGTTTCTCGCACGCGAGATTCTTCAGGCGCAGGACGAGAAGAAGATCACTCGCGTCTTTTCCGCTGAACTTATGGCGTGGACGCTCATTCACATCGGTCTGGGTTACGGTTTCCTCGATGCGATGAACGTGCCGCACCAGGGCAAGGATGAGCATGGCAACCACGTGCAGCCCATGCTTGCGCGCGTGCTCACGCGCCGGCACGATTGAACTCGTACGCTCGCGTATGAGCAATCTGCACGAACGCATCGCGACCTTTGAGCGTCAGGCCTCTGTCCTTTCCGCGTGGTCCGCCGGGCTGACGCGTGATCAACTGCTTGCCACGCCCGTCGCAGGCACGTGGTCGATGCAGACGCTCATCGTGCACATGCTCGACAGCGATCTGGCTGCGACGCACCGCATGCGGCGCATCGTGGCGGAAGAACTGCCGCTGCTGATCGCGTATGACGAGACCGCGTTCGCCGCTCGCTGCCACTATGCGCAGGCGGATATCGCTCAGGTCTGCCAGTTGTTTGCCGCCAATCGCACGTTCACCGCGATGTGGCTGCGCACGCTGGGTCCGACGGATTTCACGCGGCAAGGCGTGCATAACCAGCGGGGTAAAGTGTCGCTGGATGACATGCTGAACATCTACACGGATCACGTGATTCACCACGAGCGGTTCGCGCTGGCGAAGCGGGCCGCGCTGCTGAAGTAATCGGCGATCAGGGTGAGGCCTTGACCGGCAGAGCTTCAACTTGAGGCTTCAATTCGTTCCTAGATTCGGCTTTGCTGCCGATCGTGACCAGAAGCATGCCCACAACGACAAACACGACGCCCGTGAGGCGCGTGGGTGTGATGGGGTGTGCGGATAGACCAAGCAGGCCCCATCGATCGATGATGAGGTGCCCGACAATCTGCCCCACCACGATGCAGACGAAGTAGTTCACGCCGCCGATTTTCGGCACGACAAAGATGGCTGTACAGACGTAGAACGCGCCCAGCACGCCTCCGAGCCATGACCACCAGGGCGCGGTCGCCATTTGCTGCACGTTGGGACCACTGATGTCGCCCCGGAGATAGAGCGCCGCGAGAACGACCAGCACAAGCAGAACGCCAACGCAGAAGTTCGTGAGTCCGCCATAGAGCGGGCTGCCAGCGGCTGCGCCCAGACGCGCGTTCATCCCGGGCTGCACGCTGCTGACGAGGCCGACAAGCGCCGCCGCGATGAAGAATCCCGCCAGTGAAGCGTTGAAGTTCATGCGGGCAATATACCACGCGGAGGCGAAGAGCGGGTGGTTATGTCGAGGGTGCGTCAGGTGCGGCGAAGGCCATCACGATCTGGAACGTGGGGATGGGGTAGGCCATGCGCAGGCGATGCACGCGGAACTCGTCGGGGTGGCGATCAAGTTGCGTGCAGACTCGCTCGACCATCTCGCGGTAGTTGGGCACCTCATCCACATCAAAGCGATCCGCGCCATTGACCAGCGTGGGCGTTTCCGAGAACGTCACGCGGTCGACATCGCGCAGCGGATCGTTGGGATTGGCTGGGCCGCGGCTTGCGCAGTTGTACACGATCAGTTCGGGGTCCACACTCGGAAACAGATCGCGGTGAATCAGGGCATCGCACACGAGCATGCGAACGGGCGTGTCGACGAAAAGCGAAACGCCGCGTTTGCGCGACTGTTCCATGCCGTACTTGCGGCTGCCACGCGCACTGTGGCTGACGGCGAGCATGTCAAAGAGCGCGTGCTTATCGATGCGATCGCTGATGAACTGGTGGAACAACTGCTTGCCGTTCAGCTTGGTCTGAAGCTTCGCTGGCTCATTCGTGTAGAACTCGTGCAGCGACACCGGGCTCTGAGAAAGATCCGGTTCCACGCCCGGCTGGTGATAGGGCGGGCCAAACGTGAAGAAGACGGGCGTGTCAGGACGCAGCCGGCGCAGGCCCAGCGCGCCGTGAATCGTCGTGACCGACACCACGTCACTTTCGGTCGCGTGCGGCACGAACATCATGGAGGTGAGCCACGTGTTGGCTTCGATCCCCAGCACCTGCCGCATGCCCTTGAACACATCGCCGCGAGCGGTTACTTCAACTCGGCCACGCAACGTTGCAGTTGAGGCGCCAATCGCGGCATGCAGCGCAGCTCGCGTGCCGAAGTGATCAATCAATTGATGAAACGTGTCGATGGCGTGCATCGCGGCATCGATTCGACTCTGCTCAACACCGACTTGGCCTGATGCACGCACAAACTCGCGCAGCGACTCAGGCCCCGGAATGCGTTCAAGCATCTCACTTGGCTCGGCGAGCGCAAGTGAACTGAGCATCTTGCTCAACGTCACGCGACTGAGACCAAGCTGCTGCGACAGTGCAGTGGGCGACGTGCTGCCGCCAGGCAGGGCTTCAGCGACTGCTCGCAATGACTGCGCCAATGCGCGAGCCGCCGCGTCGAGATCGGGCGATGTGGTGCCGATGGCTATCTGTTGCATGATGACGCTTCCCGCCGCCGTCAGTCAAGACGGCTCTCCACTCTCACGTAAGTGTAGACGAAGCGGCAAGATGGGTGACGCGAACGCCCGGAAATAGCACCCCTGTAGAGGTTATGGAAGCGTTCTGTCGGACACCACACGCCCGTGCGCCGATCACACGCACATTGTCACACGGAACGGGGGTATGGATCGAGCTCCACGAACTGGAGCCGGATCGTCGCGACGTAGCAGGTCTCGCATCACAAAGGCGGCTTCGGCAGCATTGACTTGCGGGTATCGTCCGCGGTCATGGCACTGATCACGAACAACTGCCGCCCGCCAGCACATTGAAGAAGTCGATGATGTCCTGATCCTCTGGAAAGACATCGTTGTTGTTGAAGTCGATGTCACTGCACTGCTCGCAATCAAGACCCGCCAGTACTGCGAAGAAGTCGATCACATCAGCATCTTCAGGAAAGACACCGTTGTTGTTGAAGTCGATGGAATCACAAGCTGGCCGTAGCGCATCGCGGTAGAAGTCCCAGTTGGCTTGTCCCATCGCTTGCAGCAATGCCAGTGGTTCGTGTCCCACGCCCGGATACGTCTGCCAACTGTGCGGGATACCCAACATGACCAAGTGCGCACGCAGATCAGCGTTGGGGCCGAGCATGGCATCACTCTGCCCCACTGCCATCCGAATCTTCAGTCGATTCGCGATGATCGCCGCAGCGTTGACTTGCGCGAGATTCCACGGACTTACAGCAAAGAAGATCGCTGGATCGCTGTTCCACACATCCTCAAAGATGGCCGCACGAACGGTCGGCGATACGTCTGTGCCGGGCGGTGGATTCATGAAGTCCAGTTGCACAGGACCCGCCCCCAGCAGCGATGCAGCGACAAAGCGATCACTGTACTTGAATGCCAGCCGTCCCGTGCCGTAACCGCCCATGCTGAAACCTTCGAGAATGCGCCCGCGGCGATCAGCGATGGTGCGAAAGGTCGCGTCAACATGCGGAATGAGTTCCTGCATGATGACAGTCTCCATCGGTCGCGAGCCATCCGCAGCATCGCAGTACATGCCGTTGGGCATGCCGTTTGGAAACACGATGATCATGGGTTCCAGGTCGCCGCGCGACATCGCGCCGGCAAACCACGAACTTGATTGCGCGATGCCCGCCGTCGGCGAACCCGAGCCGTGCAACCAGTACAAGACCGGAAACCGCCGCTGCGTCTGCACGTCATAGGCGGGCGGCGTGTAGACATGAAAGCTCACGGTCGCACCGGCTGCGGCGCTCTGGAAGGTGCGATACTGCACGCGCGGTGCAACGACGGGCTGCGTTGTCCACTGCGCCACGGCAGGAAAGGCTGTCCATAGCGAAAGACACAGCACTGAACCAACGATCGCGCGACCAGTCATGGCACCTCCACCACGCTCAACGTCGGGGCCGCCGTCCCATTGCAGGCTTTACGAACATGCACCGCCAGCCAACACGTTAAAGAAGTCAATCACATCCTGATCTTCCGGAAAGACGTTGTTGTTGTTGAAGTCGATGTCGTTGCACGTGGGGCAGTCGGCACCCGCGAGGACGTTGAAGAAGTCGATGACATCCTGGTCCTCGGGGAAGACGTCGTTGTTGTTGAAGTCGATGGAGTCGCAGGTTGGGAGTGGGCAGGCGAGGCGGGCGACATAGCCGGAGGGCTGACCGTCCATGGTGGTGAACAGTCCGCCGGCGATGAGGTCGTTGCCGACGCGGGCGAAGCCCAAGACGTACTGGTTGGTGCCGGAGCCGAGCGTGCTCCAGGTCTCGGTGTCGCCGTCCCACTGGCCGATGTTGTTGAGCGTCAGGCCGTTGCTGGTCTGGTTGAACAATCCGCCGACGATGAGCTTGCCGTTGTATTCGGTCAGAGCGGCGATGGTGGCGGGGAACTGGAGGCTGGGCCCGAGGGGTCGCCACAGGGTGCCATTCCAGCGGGCGATGGAACTGATGGGAAGCCCGCCAGCCATGGTGAACAGTCTTGCGCCGACGATGAGTTCGTTTCGATAAACGAACAGAGCGCCGACGGTGCCATTGACACCCTCACCATCCGGTCCGCTGACCGGCTCC
>JBKDAN010000061.1:0-3974 GCA_046316615.1 Phycisphaerae bacterium | reverse complement strand
GCGCTGCCCGATCACCTGCTCGACCGCAGCGTCCTTGAACTCTCGCGAATAGACCTGCTTTCCCATCGTGACACTCCTTGCTCCAGGCTGTTGTAGCCAAGACGCGATTGTGTCAACGGAACGTGGGATGGGTCAGACTGTCGGCGTTCACCAGCGCGAACCCGACATGTGTGGACACCGCTGCTTTGCCCCCAGAGCTTCAAGAGCATGGACATGATGCCTGGGTAGCGGTAGTCCCCTGTTCGCGATGCGCTGCTGATCGCACTGATCATGTGGTCAATCTCGTCGGGCTGAAGCAGAAGCACCGGATTGTGCAACAACTGGTCTTCCAACCCTTCACCGCTGGCCACTGAATCTGCGAGCGACTCGAGCATGTCAGCTGCCTCAAGAACACGCTGATTGACCTTCCGCGGCGCGTCCTTTCCCACCCCGGAATCTGCGAGGCTCACGATGTACAGGCCAGGACGAGTCTGATGTTCATCCGTGACTTTCCGCGCCGTGAGGGCGGACACTGCCGCTAGTGCGCCAGCGAACGCGAGTGTGGGTTCGGGATGCGGTGCCGTGCTGAGTGTGTACTTGATCAGATCTCCGAGTATGCCGGGCACCTCCAGAAGCTCGGGCGACAGAACACCTGGATGGTCAGTCACATACGCGGGAACGGGATCAGCATCGATGGACACCTCGTTCACCTGAAAGCGCGTCGACCGCTGTTCTCGCCCCAAACGCTTCGCTGCCGCGCCGTAGTTGCCCCCGTGCTCAAGCAACGTGTACACACCAAACGGCCCATAGCCGCGATCGGGTTCAAACGGAGCTGCGTTGCTACTGAACACATAGAACACTCGGTCCCGCAGTGTCGCACTGGTGCCGAACTCCTTCCCGGGCCGCGTCCACTGCTGATTCACGCCGTCGCGAAAGAGCTTCCAGCCAGCTTTGCGGAGAACCGCGACGACATCACCGCTCTCGTTGAATCGATCACCTGGACGGTCCTGCTCCGAATACGTGGACGACTTCGTGGTCGGGGCTGGGACGCAGACCGGCGGCGAGTACGAGTTGAACTCGATGGCAGCAGCAAGCAGCACCGCGACCTGCTGCTCGGTCAGACGCGGCAGGTCGGTGAATGAGCCGGACAGTCGCACATAGCCCGGCGTGGGCGCACACAGGCACAGCGAGCCCTCGGCCCGGGTCTCAATCTGCGTCAGAACAACCTGCCAGCCTCCGGACGCCTTCGGCGCGGGCGTGTACGACTTGCCCGCGATCACCACGGGCTCCTCAGACGACAGTTCGATGCACCGACGGGCGTACGGCCGACTGCGTTGGGGCAGAAGCTGGGTACGGAAGATGACGTGCTTGCCGCCGCTGGGTGTTGACTCGATGTACACCGTGTCGAGCAGGCCGGGGCATTCCTGATCCACCTTCTGTCGCCACGGCTCGAACAACACGCCGCCCTCGTCAAAGTCGAGGACGATCAGGTGGTCGGAAATCGCACCCGTGACCACGCAGATGCCGGTGGCAGTGCGTTGCCATTCGGCTATCTCTTCCGGGCAGGGCTTGCGTGTCTGGTAGGGCTTCCAGCTTGGGATGGCCGGACGTTTCTCTGCAGGAAGTGCCGGGAGAACGCACAGCCCGGCTTCGGAAAGGGGTGCGAACGATTCGGAGACGGTCGAGGTTGTGTTGCTGTTTTGCATAGAGAGCTCGATCTGTTGGACGTGATCTGACGGTGCTCAGTTGGCTTGAGCGCTGGGGAGATACTCACGGATGACGCTGACCGAGTCGCCGTCAGCGCGGCGGCGGGTACCAATGACGACGCGGCAGGTCAGCCCAATGAGCTGACCGCAGTCGGTGAACGAGTTGATGTGGCAAGCGCGGCACAGGCTCGCCAGTTCCCGAGCAGCGATGTCACGCACGTGCGCATCGGCCGACTCAATGTGGAGGCGGAGCCAGTGCGTGCGAGGCTCGGGCAGACCGCCTGTGATCTGCATCGCGATCTGCAGATACCGACCGTCACCGCTTCGAGCCGGTCGAAGCTCAGCTGAGGTGACGGTTGCGCTGTACGTACCAGGCGGAATGACGCTTTGCGGAAGACCGGGCTGGACCCGACGGGCATCAAACGAAAACGACGGCATGTGTGTGCTCCAAAGGAGGAAGGGCATTCCTCTGCTTAATACATCTCTGCGCGACCCCCACGGGTGGTGCGCGCGTTTTCACGGATTTGCAAGATCGCCACACGAATCTGTCGCCGCAGGCGTTGCTTGCTGCGGACGACGGTGCCGTGATGAATCCCAAGTGCACGAGCCACCGCTCGGACGCTCATGTTGCCCAAGAGGCGGGCGAGAATCAGGTCATCTGGCGGCAGCGACTTGAGTGCAGCGCGGACTTCATCACGCGTCCAGTCGAACGGGAGCACGGCGTCGCGGACGGGTGCGACAGGCTCGTGCCCGGGTGGCAGCTGCGAAAGCGAAAGCATGCGGTGCTTGCGCGCCTCGGTTCGTCGGCGCTTGATGATGCTGAGATACTGCTGCGATAGCACGGCCGCGCTGTAAGCCTGCATGCTGCCCTTGCTGGCGTCAAACTGACGCATGGCACTGGCAAGACGCAGGTGGAAGTCGCTGGCGATTTCTTCCCACGACCCGCGAGGCAGGTTGAGCAGGCGGGCGATCCGGCGCGACTTGAAGTCGACCTCGCGGTAGACGCTGGCGGGCAGTTCGTACGGGCGGGCGGGTTGCCTGGTGCGTGGCTGCTGAGGGACGTGAGCGGACGAGCCGAACGAAGGATGAGAGACGCGTGCTGACATCGATGGATCTCCAACGGCACTCCCGAATCCACGTCACGGGCGGGAGCGCCGCTAGAGCATGCAACCCAGATGTTTTCAGAAATCCTGAGGGTCAACTAGACAATTTGCACTCACTCCGAAACGTGCCATTTAGCAGCTGAAAAGCCGCTCATTTGCCCTACTGCAGCCCGCTGGCAAGACCACCTAATGAGGGCAGCCACAGGGCGAATCTCACGTTCGGTGACGGGGTCGCGTCCCGAGGTCACGGCGGGGAGGTTGAGCAGCATTTCTTGAATGTCTGGTGCCAGGCCGAGTAGGTTCAAGATCTGCGTCACGCGTGCGGGCGTCACCCGGGCGACCGCGGCAAGTTCACGTTGGCTCGCCACTTCCCCTGACCGAATCAGCCCGTCCAACTTGATCGCAAGTGCCATCAGCCTCGCCACCCTGGGTACGCGTCCAACCGGCCGGGGCGGTTCCGATGTGGCGGCGGTTGTCGTTGGGGCTGGGCGACGTGGCCCGGACCGCTTTCCAACCTTCGCCACCTTGAACGTTCCGCTGAGCATCGCACCTTGTCCTGACACGTCACACCTCCGATTGGTTGAAGCCAACGCCTGCTCTGCAAGTGACCGTCACGGCTTGCGACGCCGCGTCGTATTCGACCCGCTCGACCATCGCCTTCATCAACTGCTCGCGCTCGCCGGGCTGCATCGCCGCCCACAAGCTGTCGAACGACTCGACCGCGCCCGCGATCTCGTCCGCATCGATGTGCTTGGCTTCGTCCGCAGCGATGCGGGTTTCCAGCGCCTTGATCTGTCGCTTGAGGCGTTCGCGTTCCTTGGCGGCGTCCCTGCCCACAGCGCCCGCCTGGCTGGCCAACTGCTCGCGTAGCGCGGCGAGTTCGTCCACGCGCCGTTGGGCGGCGTCGGCCAACTGCTGGCGAGCCTCTTCAACGACACCCGCGAGCGTGGCGTCTTCCGTCAGCATGGGCTTCAACTGGTCGAGGACAAACTGCTCAAGGTCCCTCGCTGGCAGCGATGGGGACGGGCATGCGGCTCGTCCTCGTTTCGATGCGTTCGAGCACACAAGATACCGATGTACCGTGCTCGACTTCTTCCCCTTACGCGTCACTGTGGACATCGTCATCGCACAGCTGCATGCCTTGCACCGCACCAAGCCTCGGAGCGGGTTTGCGTTTGTCGCCTGA